>JANXEE010000011.1 GCA_025058225.1 Candidatus Calditenuaceae archaeon
GGCCCCGGTAGCTCAGCGGTAGAGCGCCGGCCTCGTAAGCCGGTGGTCGAGGGTTCGAATCCCTCCCGGGGCTACGGTCGGGTAGCCCTTTTTACCACCGTTCCAAACGATGATGGGGTTGAATCGAGAGAAGTGCACGACCTGCGAAAGGGACGGAGTAGTAGTCGTGAGGCCCTACTCGGGTGAGCGGCTCTGCAGGTCCTGCTTCCTCCAGAACTTCGAGAGGAGGGTCCAGAGGACGATAACGAGGTACGACATGCTAAAGGAGGACGACAGGATCGCGGTCGCGCTATCCGGAGGTAAGGACAGCCTGACGTTGCTGAGGGTTCTGGTCAAGATCGAGAGGAGGTTCCCGAAGGCGAGCGTGGTGGCCGTCACGGTCGACGAGGGGATACCGGGGTACAGGGAGGAGGCGCTCGAGAACGCGAGGAGGGCCTGTGAGGAGCTGGGGGTGGAGCAGGTGGTGATCACCTTCGAGGAGGCGTTCGGGTTCACGGTCAGCGAGGCCGTTGAGAACGGGTACGCCGGGGAGCTGGGGCTAGGAGAGTGCACCGTCTGCGGCGTGCTGAGGAGGAAGGCGATCGAGCTGGGCGCGATGAGGGCGGGAGCGACCGTCATAGCGACCGCCCACACTCTGGACGACATCGTCCAGACCTACGTGATGAACGCGCTGAGGGGAGACCTGAACCATCCACCCATCGGACTGAGGAGGGATGGAACGGGAGCCCTTCCCCGCGTCGCGCCCCTGAGGCTCACCCCGGAGAGGGAGGTGATCCTTTACGCCTACTACACCGGTATCCCCATGCAGCAGGTCGAGTGCCCGTACGCTTCGGGGTCGCAGAGGTCCCTAATCAGGTCCTTCCTCAACGAGTTCGAGGAGCGCTACCCGGGATCCCTTTACGCCGCCCTCACGAGCTTAGAGAACCTCCTGAATCGGTCACGAGGTTCCGACTTCGAGAGGGGGACGTGCAGGCTCTGCGGTCTCCCGAGCGGTCACGACCTCTGCAGGAGCTGCGAGATCGTCTCCTCGATCGTTAACCTCAAGGCTGAGCGACTCAGGAGGGTGCCCGCAGTCCTCCAGACGGCCTTCACGTGAGGGCCGATGCGCGCCGGATCGCACGACGTCGATGCCCTCATCGACGAAGTCTCGGCGAACTGCAGCTGCTCGAGAACCCATAGTGTCGGGCTGAAGGGCCTCGAGGTCGTTAACGGCCACGCCGGAGAGACCGTCCTGAGACTCATCGGGGAGAACTGTTGCGCCGAGAGGGTCGCGGTCGCGGTCGATCGGGTCACTCTGGGCGTCCTCGGTGGGGAGGTGGCCGGTGCCCTGTCCTCTTCCGGCATCGAGGTGAAGCTCGTCGAGGTCACGAGGGCCGACGAGGCCAACGTCTCGGCTGTCGAGAGGTCCCTCGTTGGCACGGAGTTCGCTGTCGCAGTGGGAGGAGGAACGGTGATTGACGTCTGCAAGCTCGCCAGCTACAGGTCCGGGAAACCCTTCGTCTCCGTGCCGACGGCCCTGTCCCATGACGGCATAGCCTCACCGGTAGCCTCGATTTGGTTGGGAGACAGGCCTTACAGGACCAGCGTCCTCGCGAGGGAACCGATGGCGGTCGTAGCCGACATCAGCGTCCTGAGGGGCTCGCCGAGGAGGCTCGCGGCCGCGGGGATCGGAGACCTGCTGGCGAAGGTCACGGCGCTGAAGGACTGGGAGCTTGGGAGGAGCATCGCAGGTGAGGAGGTCTGCGAGGCGGCGTATCAGCTCGAGGTGATGGCGATAGAGAGAGCGCTGGAGTTCGTCAGGGGAGGGCTGCGCGAGCACGAGAAGCTCCTGGAGGGACTGGTGTTCTCTGGACTCGCGATGTCGCTGGTCAGGTCCTCGAGGCCTGCGTCCGGATCGGAGCACCTGATCTCCCACTACATCGACGGCAAAGGCAAGTCCAGGGCCCTTCACGGCGAACAGGTGGCCCTGGGGACAGTCGCGATGGCCCTCTATCACTCCGAGGTGAACGACATGTGGTGGAAGGAGGAGCGGCTGGGATGGAGGGGGATAAGAAGGGTGATGGAGGAGGCCGGGTTACCGTTCACGCTGGCCGAGATCGGGCTGAGTGAGGATGACGGCATCGGTGCGATCGTCAACGCAGCCGACATCAGGCCCGAGAGGTTCACGGTGCTCCACATGAGGAGACCCAGCGAGCGGGAGGCCATGAGCCTTCTGAGGAGGACGGGCATCTGCTGAGTTCAGGTCACCCGTACCACGCCCTCCCTCGCGAGGCGCTCGATCTCAGAACCCGAATAGCCCAGAGAGCTCAGCACGTTCGAAGTGTCCTCACCGAGCATGGGCGCTCCCTTCAGCTTCCCTATCGGTCCGAAGGGCGTCATCGGCATGGGAAGGCCACGCTCGGTATTTTCGATCAGCCTCGAGACCACGCCGCCCTTCACCGACTCGACGACCTCCAGCACCGGTGTCACGCACCTCACGCCCCTCAGTTCCTCGACCCACTCGTCCCGGCTCTTGGACCTGAAGACCTCCGCGAGCTCGGCCACCGCCTCACCGTCGAACTGCCTGCCTATCAGGTTGGGCCTCGAGACCCTCTCGCAGAGCTCCCTCCAGAGATGGGCCTCCGCCGGCATACCTACCGTGATGAACTTACCGTCCGAGGTCCGGTAGACGTTGTAGCAGGGCCACGCTCCCCTGAGGGGATCATCTCTGACGGTCAGTTGCCTGCCGAGGGCAAGTGCGGCGGCGAGCTGGTGGTAGAAGAACGGAAGCACCGCGGAAGACATCGTCACCTCGACGTGCATCCCCCTGTTGGTCCTCTGACGCTCGTGAAGGGCCGCCAGAACGTTCACGACGACCGCGTAGGACGCAGCGTAGTCCGCGATCAGCAGCCCGGGGATCACCGGACTTCCAGAGAGTTCCGACATCAGGCTGAGGGCACCGGTCATCGAGAGTACGTTGATGTCGTGGCCCGCATCGGGATCGTCGCCGTCGAAGGCCCTCACTGAACACAGGATCAGCCTGCCGTTCCTCTGGGAGAGGCTCCGGTGATCGAGGCCCAGCTTCTTGGCGGTCGAGGTGGTGTACGCTTCGACCAGCACGTCGGCCTTCTCCACCAACCTCATCAGCACCTCCCTTCCCTCAGGGCGCCTCAGGTCAACGGCGACGCTCCTTTTCCCGCGGTTGAGCCATTCGTGGAGCAAGGGCTTGCCGTTGAACGAGGGAGGGAGGGCCCTGCTCGCGGACCCGGATGGCGGCTCCACCTTGATGACCTCCGCGCCGAGCACAGCCAGCACCAGCGTCGAGAACTCCCATGGCGGGAACTGCGTCAGGTCCAGCACCACGATGTCCTTGAGTGGAACCACACCCCTCTTGGGACAGCTGGAGTTAAAGCTTGACCGGGGGCCCTCACGCAAAGGGGTAAGTCCTGGATCAGCGTAGTCCGGGTGGAATGGCGCGGTGCATGACCTGCGGCGCTGCCTCGCCCCTGATATCGGGAGCTATAGGCGTCTGCAGAGGCTGTCTGGTGGAGAGGCCCGACAGGGCTCTGGAGGTCGCCATGGAGAACCACCGACACTCCAGGGTCGAGCTAGGGCTGCCTCCGGACCCACCGAGAACACCCGGTGGGACGCCCTGCAACCTCTGTGCTGCTCGCTGCGTCATGGGTGAGGGTGAGGTCGGCTTCTGCGGGATAAGGGGCGTCAGGGGAGGGAGGACGTGGAGCCTCTCAGGGGGCGACTTCGGTCTGCTCAACTACTACCTCGATGCCCACGTGACCAACTGCTGTAACGCTTGGTTCTGCCCTGCGGGGACCGGCTGCGGTTATCCGAGGTTCGCGGTGAGAAAGGGACCGGAGGTCGGCTATTACAACTTGGCGCTCTTCTTCTATGGATGCTCCTTCAATTGCTTGTTCTGCCAAAATTGGAATCACAAAATACTGGAACGAGGTAAGAAGGTCTCGGCCAGGGAGATCGTGGACCTGACACTCGGGAACCCCAGAGTCACGTGTTGGTGCTGGTTCGGGGGATCTGCTGAGCCACAGCTTCCCTTCGCGATCAACGCGTCGAGATTGCTCTTGGAGGAGAAGGGCACGGAGAGGGTTTGCAGGATATGCTGGGAGTGGAACGGCGACGGGAACCCAGCCCTGGTGAGGAGGGCCGCCGAGCTCTCCCTCACCTCAGGAGGTAACGTCAAGTTCGACCTGAAGGCCTTCAACCCCTCGGTTCACCTCGCCCTCACCGGAATGGACAACGAGAGGACGTTCAGGAACTTCGAGCTCGTCCACAGGGAGTTCTATGAGAGGAGGAGGGACGTGCCCGTACTGGGCGCCACCACACTGCTCGTGCCCCACTACGTCGACGAGCACGAGGTCGACCAGATCGCGAGGTTCATCGCTTCCCTGGACCCCGAGATACCGTACAGCCTCCTCGTCTTCCACCCGGACTTCAGGATGGGCGACGTCCCGGTCACACCGGAGAAGCAGGTATGGGAGTGCTACAGGGCCGCGAAGAAACACCTCAGGAACGTCAACGTCGGCAACCTTCAGCTCCTTGCGCTCTGGAGGACGGGGCCCGGCGTCAGGTTCCTGTGACACCCTCTTCTGAGCGAAAACTTCTTAAGGAAGTAGACGCGAAGTCCATCAAACGTAAATATCGAGATATGTTGTGTTATATCACGAAATGACTAGATGGTTCGCAGGCCCGGTTAAGGGCATCAGGTGGTTGGCGAGGGGCGACATGCGGCTGCTCGTGCTGGAGGTCCTCAGGGACGGGCCGAAGCGCGGGTACGAGGTGATGAGCGCGATAAGGGAGAAGTTCTTCGGCATCTACTCGCCCAGCCCGGGAGCCGTGTATCCGACGCTCCAGATGCTCGAGGACGAGGGGTTGGTCGCCTCGGAGGAGGTTGAGGGCAAGCGGGTCTACAGAATCACCGGGGATGGCCTGAGGTTCTTGGAGGGGAGGCGCGACGTGCTCGACGAACTGATCGAGAGGGGAAGGAGGTACGCGTCGACTGAGGGCATGGAGTTGATGGAGTCGGCACGTGAGCTTGCGGCGACGGTCTTCAGGGCATACGCAACGCTGCCGCCCGAGGGCCTGAATGAGGTCGCAAACGTCCTGAGGGAGGCGAGGATCAGGATTCTTTCCATCATGGGGGCATCGAGACGTTGAAGGCCGTTGAGTGCAGCTCGCTGAAGAAGGTCTACGGGAACGTGGTGGCCGTCGACGGCATCTCGTTCGATGTCGAGGAGGGTGAGGTCTTCGGGCTACTGGGGCCGAACGGCGCCGGAAAGACAACAGTCATCAACGTACTCACCACGCTGATCAGGCCGACCTCGGGGGTCGCGAGGGTCTGCGGGTATGACGTCCTCACTCAGCAGGGAAGCGTCCGGAGGGTGATAGGGCTGGTGCCCCAGGACCTGACGGTCGATGACGAGCTGACAGGAATGGAGAACCTGCGGCTTCAGGCAGCTCTCTACCACATGCCCAAGGACCTTGCTAGGAAGAGGATAGAGGAGGTGCTCGAGCAGATAGACCTCAACGAGGCCATCCACAGGAAGGTCAGCACATACTCCGGTGGCATGAGGAAGAGGCTCGAACTCGCAGGCGCTCTTATACACAGACCGAAGGTGTTGTTCCTCGACGAACCGACGCTCGGACTGGACGTCCAGACCAGGACCTCCATCTGGACCTACGTCAAGAGGCTCGCGAGGGAAGAGGGAGTCACCGTGTTCATGACGACGCACTACATGGACGAGGCCGATGCCAACTGCGACCGCGTCGCGATCATCGACAGGGGCCAGATCAAGGCGATAGACTCGCCGAGGGCCCTGAAGTCTAGGTTCGGTTACGACGCGATAGAACTGGAAGTCGTCCAGAACGGCATCGACTTGAAGGAGCTGCTCTCTAACGTCTCAGGGTTGAAGGGAATCGAGTCGTATAACTCTAGGGTGCTGATAAAGGCTGAGGGAGGTGAGGAAGTTTTGCCGGAGGTCCTGGGGAGGCTGATCTCTTCGGGCGTCACCGTCAACAGGGTCGAGATGAGGAAACCCACGCTCGACGAGGTCTTCATGAGCCTCACCGGCAGGAGGATCAGAGACGAGCACTCCTCGAAGGAGGAGGTCCTTAAACAGCGCTTCAACATCAGGAGGTTGAGGGCATGATCGGAGAGGTCTCCGCTCTGATGGGAAGGGAGCTGAGGAAGCTGGTGAGGTCTCCGGCGTTACTCTTGATGACGATGATTCAGCCGGTGCTATGGATGGGCCTGTACGGCAAGGCCTTCAACCTGACCGGAATGTTCAGCATCCCCGAGGACCTTCTCTCGAGACTTCCTCCGGACTCGCTGAGGGTAGTCAGCAGCGCCTTCAACGCAGCCCTCACCAGGTTCTTCGGATCGCCTGAAGTCGACTACTTCTCATATGTCGCCACGGGCATGGCAGGCGTCATAGTGCTGTTCGTCTCCGTATTCAGCGGCATGAGCGTCGCTTGGGACAGGAGGCTGGGGTTCATCAACAAACTGCTGGCCGCGCCCATCAGCAGGTTCTCGATAGTGCTGAGCAAGGTCCTGGCTTCAGCTGTCAGGGCCATGGTCCAGTCGGGACTCGTTGTGCTGACGGCCATCGCACTGGGATTGAGGCTCGATACCGCGGGCCCTGTAGCGGTCCTTCTCGGCTTCACGGCCCTAGCCCTGCTCTCGATAGCGCTGTCTTCACTCATAATCGCGATCACTCTCAGGCTGAAGAACTGGGAATACCACGTGGCACTCGCGAACCTTCTGAACCTGCCTCTGATGTTCACGAGCTCCGCGCTCTACCCGAGGGCGATCATTCCTGACTGGATGAGGCCCATTACCGACATCAACCCTCTGACCCACGCTATTGAGGTCCTCAGGTCATCGTTGCTCTACGGACAGAGCTTCGATCTCATGGCCTCCCTTAATCATCTGGCATATCTCGCTGCCTTCTCGGCCCTCTGCGTGGTCGTCGGAAGCTACTTTGCCTACGGTACTCTAAACGCAGAGAGATGAGTGCTCGGAACGCTTGTTAGGAGATATGACCTATCATCGAATTTCAATCTGTAAACTATAGAAACATCCCGTGAATGAACATTCTAATTACAGTCTATATACTATGTCTTATTGAAACAGAAATTGTATGTTTTACAATGACCGCTACGTCATTTAACTTATCACTAAGATGCGAAAACAAGATCTCGGTATTTGGTCGCTGGTAAAAATTTAAATATATTCCGTTTCGCGCCTATGACGATGACATCGCGACTGTACGTACTGCTCGCTTCGTTGCTCTTGGTCGTCATGATAACGGCGGTCTTCGTTGAATCGGTTGACGCGAATTCAAGCAGGAGGACGAGATCGACTACCCGAACGACCAGAACCACAGGGACAACGACTACTACGACCACAACAACCACTACCTCAACATCGCAATATTCCGATACCTTCCCGGCCGTAAGCCCTGCCATACTGGGGTCCTGTCCGCCAGAAGTCCACGACAGGTACTTCGTCATCGGCCCAGACGGAAGGAAATACAGAACCTGGCATCCGGTAACCGTCCCCATAGATCCCAATAACCCAAGCAGGGGAACGTGCACCTTCGCCCATGAACACGGTGATAACCCGAGACAGGGAAGCTTCAGTGATCTGCCTGCCTTCGGTTACGCGGCTAAAATCGCGGGGATGGTCGAGGAGATTGCGGCTCACGCGGGTTTCAAGGTCTTCTACAAGCCGCGGACGGGGAACGGGTTGGGCAACAACGCCGAATGGCGTATCGTGGTCCATCAGGGGACTGCCGGTGTCAGGAGACTCGTCCAGAGCTTCCACAGCATGCAGATCGACATAGTCGACTCTGCTGGGCGGAGAACCAGCGTCAACCTCATGGCATCCACGGGGAACCTCAACCCGAAGTGCGGCCCCCGGGTCGGAGACCGGATCGTCCCCGACGAGGAATGCGTCAGAAGGGGTCTATTCTATGAGGTGTGGTATTTCAGCGTCCGAGTCGGCACAGGTACGGTCAACGGTGCCAAGTTCTTCGCAGCACCGGGCATAGGGGTCTACAACCCGATGACCTACATGAAGGTGGGAGACCTGTCCAGCGTCTACCCGATCTGTGGGGTGGTTGAGGGCCTTCCGTTCGGTGATCCGCGGAGCTTCTTCCTCGGCAACCAGAGAGCAGTCGAACACCCCGACTTCGGCTGGGGCAACCCAGGCCCGACTCAGTTCTGGACGGACGCCTTCGGGAACGAGGTCACCTCGAACTGTGACCCGACGCGCTGCATCAGGCAGACCGTCCCTTCGGGATACTACGCGTGGTTTGACGACGACAGCACTTTCGATTGGCCGTGGATAGACCTCCCGCTCGGTGCACCTGGAGGAAACTGAAACGCTCCTCTTTTCATTTCTAGGTCTTTAGCCATTTCGTTTCGCAGCATGTCGCCCGCTGAATTCGGTGAAGTCGCTCGTGAGTTTCCTGTCACGGAAGAGTTAGCCTACTCGCTCCGTTACCCATTGGACCGCATCGCGGCGGGTGAGCATCTCATGTCGTTCTAATCGTTTCGGTAATATGAATCCCTATAAAGTCTTATAGACAGAACAGAGACACGATACTTGACTTATAGCCTAATAGGTTTAATTGTCACGTACATAATATATCAGCTAGGGAATGATGCTCCAAACACTAGTCGAGAAGTTCAGAGGTAACCCCATAATCTCACCGATAGAGGGTCACGGGTGGGAGAGTAAGCAGACCTTCAACCCCGGTTCGGTGGAAGTCGGGGGAGCTGTCCAGATCCTCTATCGGGCGATAGGTAACGACGGCATCTCGAGGTTAGGTTTCGCGGTCAGCAGGGACGGACTGAACGTCTCCGATAGACTGCCCCATCCCGTGTTCGAGCATGAGGTCTCAACGGGAGGGCCGAGGGAACTCAGACCAACTCCCTCGGGAGGTTCCATCATCGGAGCGGAAGACCCCAGACTGGTCGCGATAGGCAATGAGGTCTTCATGACTTACACGCTCTACGACGGATTCAACATAAGGGTCGCGATCACCTCCATAAGGGCCGACGACCTAGCCGGGAGGAGATGGAGGTGGAGGGACTCCCACGTCATCTCCCCACCACACGAGAAGCACAAGAACTGGGTTGTCTTCCCGAAAGAGTTCGACGGAAAGATAGCGATCCTTCATTCGCTCTCTCCGAGGATCCAGATCGCATACGTTGAGGAGCTCGAGGGACTCGTGATCAACAGCGAGTTCGACGGAGGTTACGCGATGGGGAGGCGCGGTCGATGGGACGCGGTAGTAAGGGGAGCAGCAGCCCCACCGATCGAGACCAACGAGGGTTGGCTTCTCTTCTATCACGCCAGCCCCGCGAGGGAGATCAGCGGATACGGCTACATGCTCGGGGCCATGCTCCTCGACCACAGCTCACCGGATGTTCTGCTCTCGAGAACCGATTCACCGCTACTCGTCCCCTCAGAATGGTACGAGTTCGCAGGGTTCAAGCCGGGAGTCATCTACGTAACCGGTGCCGTCAGGAGGAGAGAGAGCGTTTTCCTGTATTACGGTGCAGCTGACAGTCACGTCGCCGTGGCCACCGTCGACTTGGAGGCGTTGCTCAGCAGTTTGTTGCACCGATGAGGGTAATAACTGGCGAATTCTTCACCTCTCAGGTAGGACAATGGTTATACCCAATGCGAGGAGAGTCAGCGGGTCGGTGTTCAACGAACGGATCAGCCAGATGGCGCTGAGGGCCCTGCGGCCAAAGCCCACCCCGGCCTTCAAGAGATCCGAAGAGAACCCCATACTCCTACCGACAAGGGGGATCTCCTGGGAGAGCTACGCCGTCTTCAACCCCTCCGTCGTCAAGAGGGGGAACACCTACTACATGCTTTACCGAGCGATCTCCTCGTCTGAATACCTGGTAAGCAAAGGTACTACGATAAGCTCTATAGGCATCACGAAGAGCAATGACGGCATTCACTTCCACTCACGGAGGCGGTTCATCTACCCGGAACACGACTGGGAGAGGTTCGGTTGCGAAGACCCTCGAGCGGTATATTTTGAGGGCAGATACTATATTTTCTACACGGCGATCTCGACACTTCCTCCGACCTCGGACGGGATAAGAGTGGGTGTTGCGGTAAGCAGGGACCTCAAACGAATTGAGGCGAAGTACCTGGTGACACCGTTCAACGCGAAAGCGATGGCCCTCTTTCCGAGACGAATAAACGGGAAGGTGACCGCTATCCTCACGGTTCACACGGATAAACCGCCCGCTCACATCGCGATTGCAGAGCTCTCGGATGACCCGTCAAGGTGGCTGAGTGACATGACCGAGTGGTACAGGAGTTACATGGACCACGTGATAAGGCCGGATCCACGCAGGTCGGAGCTCGACCACCTTGAGGTTGGCGCACCACCGGTCGAGCTTGAAGACGGCTGGCTTCTGATCTACAGTTACATTCAGAACTACTTCGGTGATCCCTCTTCAAGGGTATTCGGTGTGGAGGCACTTCTGCTTGACCTCGATGACCCGAGGAAGGTCCTGAAGAAGACGAGCTACCCCTTCATGACACCTGAGGAGGTTTACGAGATCTTCGGTAACGTGCCGAGGGTGGTCTTCCCCACGTCCGCGTTGAGAGAGAGGAACTTGGTGCGACTTTACTACGGTGCGGCCGATACTGTGTGTTGCACCGCAACCATACCACTGAGTACGCTCAGGGTTATGGTCGACGGTGGAGTATCGAAAGTCTTCAAGAGGGTTGAGCACAATCCCGTCATCAGACCGGACGGCAGGTACTGGTGGCGGAGCTTTGCGACCTTCAACCCGGGCGCGATCGAATTAGAAGGTAAGATCTACATCTTCTTCAGGGCCCTCTCCGGGGACCTGACCTCAAGATTAGGACTGGCGGTCACCGAGGACGGACTCCACATCGATGAACTGCTCGATGAACCGGTTTACGTTCCTAGGGCGTCCTTTGAGCTGAAGCGCGTACCCGGGCTGTCGGGCTGTGAGGACCCGCGGCTGGTGAGAATCAACGATCGCGTCTACATGTTCTACACTGCATTCGACGGTCTGAATCCCCCGAGAGTCGCGATGACGTACATCAGCGTGAACGACCTATTGCAGAGAGAGTGGACCTGGTCGGAACCTGTACTCGTCTCGCCTGAAGGTATTGACGACAAAAACGCTTGTGTGCTCCCCGCGAGCATCGACGGCAAATACTTCTTCATTCACAGGCTCGGAGGAATTCACGTGGTTTACGATTACGTGAAGTCTCCGGAGGAGATAGACCCATCCGAGCTCATATCTCAGAAACTTCTCTCGGCAAGACCTGGCATGTGGGACGGAAAGAAGGTGGGAATGTCAGCACCACCCATCAGAATTTCTGAGGGATGGTTGATGTTCTATCACGGCGTCTCACACGATAAAGTTTACAGGATCGGTATGGCATTGTTGGACGAAAAGAGGCCGGAGCACGTATTAACGAGGACCGTCACACCGGTCTTCCAGCCCGAGGAGTGGTACGAAAGGGAGGGGTTCGTCAGGAACGTGGTCTTCCCGTGCGGAGCTGTTCTGCGGGACGACACAGTCTACATCTACTACGGCGGGGCTGACAGTCACGTGTGCATCGCCTACGCGCATCTCGACGACCTACTCAGCGTGCTGTTCCCGAGGTGAACATCTCAGCCGCGGATTCTGCAAAAGGGCGCGTCGCTTTCGAGTGTACAATGAATTGTCAACCGCCAACACTTAAAAGACGACCTCCCGGTGTGATGCAGGAATGGCCGAATATGAGCAGAAGTACAAGGCGGGGCTCGAAAAGCCCGCGCTCAAACTGAGCGGTTTCTTCAGGGACGCCTTTTCGGAGGGTGAAGACGGGCTGCCTGTTTTCAGGATGTACATCGACGGGAAGTGGATCGAGAGCTCGGGTCGTGAGGTATTCCCCGTTGACACGCCTATTGACGACAGCGTCGTGGCCTACGCGCAGAAGGGGAACGACACGGATGTCAACCTGGCGGTGTCGGCCGCAAAGGCGGCCAGGCCGTCGATCCGGAACATAGCCGCGATAGACAGAATCGAGATGTTCCACGACTGTGCAGAGATCATCGAGCGATACAAGCAGGACTTCGTGGACGTGCTGACGATCGAGGGAGGCAAGACCAGAAGGGACGCGGAGGGCGAGGTCTCCGCGGTCGTGGAGAGGATGAGGATGACAATGGAGGACATCTCCAAGGTGAGCGGAGAGTACAGGCCCGGTGACTGGTCCGCCGACACGAGGGGCAAGATCGCCATCGTCCTCCGAGAGCCCGTCGGAACCGTGGGGGCGATAGGGCCCTTCAACTACCCCTTGTTCATACCCTCCGCCAAGGTGATCCCGGCGATCCTCTCGGCGAACACGGTAGTCGTCAAACCATCGAGCGATGCACCACTAAGTCAGCTGCTGCTCGCGAGGGCCATGGATGAGGCCGGTTTCCCGCGCGGGGTGTTGAACGTCGTCACCGGCCCCGGAAGCATAGGTGCGAGGATCGCGGAGCACGAGGACGTGGGGATGATATCCTTCACGGGGAGCACGGACGTCGGCAAGGAGGTAGCCAGACGTGCGGCGGGAAAGAGCCTTCACCTCGAGCTGGGGGGAAAAGCATACGCGATAGTGCTCGAGGACGCCGATATCGCGCTGGCGGCCGGCAAGTGCGTGATCGGGTCGCTTAGGAACGCCGGGCAGAGGTGCGATGCGGTGAGCGCGATACTGGTCGTGGAGAGCGTCGCCGACAGGTTCGTGGAGGAGGTCCTGAAGGCGATGGACAGAATCAGGTTCGGAGACCCCAGAGTTGAGGGCATCGACGTCGGGCCCCTCATCAACAGGTCAGCGGCTGAGCGCGTCAACAGCCTCGTGAGGGATGCGGTCGAAAAGGGCGCGGTCTTGCTCAGGGGAGGTAGGTATGAAGGGTGCTATCACGAGCCGACGGTACTCGACCACGTCCCTCGGGACGCCAGAATACTCTGGGAGGAGACCTTCGGGCCAGTGGTGACGATAGCGCGCGTCAAGGACGAGGACGAGGCACTCGCCATCACGTCCCGAAGCAAGTACGGTCTTGACTCCTGCGTCTTCACCAACAACTTCTACAGGATGTGGAGGATAGCCAAGGCGATCCAGGCCGGCTCGGTCACCGTTAATGACTTCCCGCGACACGGAGTGGGGTTCTTCCCCTTCGGGGGAGTGAAGGACTCAGGTCTTGGAAGGGAAGGCATCGGTTATTCAATAGAGGAGATGATGGTCCTGAAGACGGTGGTGTTCAACCTGGAGCCCGCGAGACTCGGTAAGTCAGAGAGGCCGAGGAGGCGCTGATCAACGGATGCCCTGACTTCACGACTCAAGCAACTTTTCAACCACTGTAGACTTGGGCATCGGCATTAGGTCGCTGAGTTCTTGACCCATCCCGACGAAGATTATCGGTTTTCTGATCGCGTAGCACACGGAGATCGCGGTTCCTCCCTTGACGTCGCTGTCCAGTTTCGTGAGCACGACGTAGTCAACACCGACGTAGGAATCGAACTGTCTGGCCTGCTCGACGGCAACGTTCCCCGCAAGCGCGTCGACGACGTAAATGACCCTCTTCGGCTGGGCGACCCTCCTGATCTTCCTCATCTCCTCGAGGAGGTTCCTGTTGAGTTCGGTCCTGCCGGCAGTGTCGATCAGCACAGCGGGTAAGCCGTGGGCCCTTGCACTGACGATTGAGTCCATCGCGACCGCTGCAGGGTCTGCACCGTAACGGTGACTGACGCACCTCACACCGACTCTCTCAGCGAGAAGCTTCATCTGCTCTATCGCTGCGGCCCTGAAGGTATCTGCACAGGCGATCACCGATTGGACGGAATTGGACTTGAGGAAGTAGGCGATCTTCGCGACCGTCGTGGTCTTTCCGCCGCCGTTGGGACCGACGAACAGTATGGGGAAGGGCTCTCCGGTGGACGCGAAGTGGGCCTTCACCTCCTCCACCAACAGGTTTGGATCTGAGTCCAGGAGCACCCCCTCAAGTACCTCTCTGAGAGCCGAGACCACCGCAACCCTCTTGTCCGAGAACCTTGAAGCCCTCCTGCCGATCAGGTCCCTCTTCAGCGCGCTGACTATCGATTCCGCCGCCTCCAGGGAGACCTCGTTGGCTACCAGCTGAACCCTCAGGTCCTCAAGCACGTCTTCGACCTTGGACTCCGTCAGCTCCTCGGTCGTCAGCCTCTCGACAGCGCTCCTGAGGGCCCTTCTAAGTCCCTCCAGCACCACCTGACCCCTCTCGGGCCGCACCCCTCGACGCGATGGCCTGTTGCACCGAGAGCAGGAACCTCCTGAGGAGCTCAGCCCTCTCGGTGTAGGAGCTCAGCAGCTGGGCGAGCTGGCCCCTGTTCCTCTCGAGCAGGGACTTCCTCTCGCTGATTATTTGCCTGCACCTCTCTACGGGCGCGTCGAGCACGACGTTCTGCCCGATGCCCACTTTCAACCTCCCCTTGAAACCGATCTCGGTCTCGAGGAGGCTGCCGCCGCCGATCGAGAGGAGAACCTTGTGCTCGCCGGGGTTGCTGGTCAGGAAGTCGATCAGCTGAAGGGCCCTCTCATGGTCGAGTATGGAGGCACTGAGCGCCGTTACCCTCGCCTGCAGATCCGGTATCACCTGTTCGAGCACCGCTAGCTCGTCCAGCGCCCTCTGAACGTCCTCCTGTGTCACCTTAACCGACAAGCTCCTCCACCAACCTCCTCTCAGCTCCAACCCCCTTGCTTTAAGATTAATGCCTCACGAGGCCACGAGCCCAAAGGTGCCGCCGAATTTCGGTTAAAATAGGGGAGGAGGTGATGGAGTGCGGTGTTCGGCATATTGTGCTACGTGTCTACAACAGCCTGACCCGGAAAATCGAAGAGTTCGCACCTCTGAGGGGTAACAGGGTCAAGATGTACGTCTGCGGACCGACCGTTTACGACTACGCCCACATCGGCCATGCGAGGACCTACGTCTCGTACGACGTGATGGCGAGATACCTGAGGAACGCCGGTTACTCGCTCTTCTACCTGATGAACATCACCGATGTCGACGACAAGATCATCCAGAGGGCCGCTGAACGGGGAGTTCACCCGCTGGAGCTGGCGAAGGAGTTCGAGCGTTACTTCATGGAGGACTTGAGGGATCTGAGGATAGAGAGCGTCAACCTCTTCGCCCGGGCGTCCGAACACATCGACGAGATCATAGACCTGATCAAGGGTTTGCTGGAGAAGGGTTTCGCCTACGAGACGAGTACCGGTGTGTACTTCGACACGGAGGCGTTCGGGCCCTACGGCGAGCTCTCCGGCAGGGAGCCAGAGGAACTGAGCGTGCACCGGATAGAGCCCGATCCGACGAAGAGGAGACCCCAGGACTTCGCGCTGTGGAAGCTGAGACCTGAGACGGAGCTCGGGTGGGACTCGCCGTGGGGATACGGAAGGCCGGGCTGGCACATCGAGGACACCGCCATCATAATGACCTACTTCGGTCCACAGCTGGACGTCCACGGAGGAGCGATAGAGCTGATTTTCCCGCATCACGAGGCCGAGCGAGCACAGGCTGAGGCCGCGTCAGGGGTCGCTCCCTTCTCGAGGTACTGGATACACACAGGCCTCCTCACGGTTGAGGGAGAGAAGATGTCCAAATCGCTCGGGAACATCATATCGATAAGGGAGGTGCTCAGGAGGTACTCCGCTGAGGAGCTGAGGTACTTCTATGCCTCCTCTCATTACAGGAGCCCCGTAGAGTTCAGCTGGGAGAACCTCGAGGCCGCGTCGAGGGCGCTAGATGGCATCGAATCAGTTGCACAGGAGTTCAGGAGCAGGGATGTCAGCAGCGAGGAGCTCGACGACAGGGGAAGGGGGCTACTCGAGCACCTCAGGACAGGGAAATCGAGGTTCATCTCGGCGCTGGAGGACGACTTCAACACGCCCTTGGCGCTCTCGGTGCTTCACGACTCCTTGAGGTTCACGGCCCGATACCTCGAGACCAATGACAGCGTCCCGGAGGAGGCGAGGGCTGAGGGCGAGGCGTTCTTCGCGCTCGTGAACTCGGTGCTGGGAGTGTTCTCCGGTGGACTCGAACCCAGTAGCCAGCTGCTGGACGAGGTGCTCTCACTGATCCTGAACGTCAGGGAGAGGCTCAGGTCCGAGAAGAGGTACGAGTTGGCCGACGCGATCCGCTCCGCCCTGGACTCTCTCGGCATCAGGGTCGAGGACACGGCGGGTGGGGCCCGCTGGAGGTCAGCCAGCAGACGCGTAGTACGCCGGTAAAACCGAAAGACGTTGAGAAGAAACATTTAATATTAAGTAATGCTTATCTTTTGATGATGGTCGAGATTAAAAATTTAGCGCGGGGTGGGAATAAAGGATGAGCGGTCGGGTGAGGGCCTGGAGAGAGGACCTGATGTGCCCCGAGTGCGGGAGCATGAGGCTCGTCTCCGATCCCATGACGGGGGAGGTGAGCTGTCAGGACTGCGGGGCCGTCGTGGTCGAGAAGGGCGTCAACAGGGGCCCCGAGTGGAGGGGCGCGGAGGAGGGAGAGGAGAGCAGGGCGAGGGCGGGAGCTCCGCTCTCGATCATGTACAAGGACTTCGGGCTCTCGACGGTCATCGACAAGACCAGCGAGGACGCGGGAGGGAGGAGGCTCCCGAAGGAGGTGAGGGAGAAGATGCTGAGGCTGAAGAAGCTGGACCAGACGTCACAGGTGAATGCCTCGGAGACGAGGAACCTCCAGCAGGCCGCGAACATCCTCGGGATCTACATGGACAAGCTGAACCTTCCGCAGGCGGTCGCGGAGCAGGCGATGCTGATCTACAGGAAGGCCCTGAAGGCCGGGCTGGTCAGGGGCAGGTCTATCAGGAGCATCATGGCGGCTGCGGTCTACGCGGCTTGCAGGCTCAACGGCATACCTAGAGACCTCAGGGAGTTCGAGAAGGCCTATCCGCTGGTGAAGAGGAAGACGATCGCGCAGGGCTATAGGCTGATGCTGAAGCACCTGAACATCAGGGTCCCCGTAACAGATCCCACGATCTACGTCTCCAAGATCGCAGCAAGGGTCAACGTCGACGAGAGAACCGTTCAGGAGGCGGTGAGGATACTCCTGGAGGCCGCGAAGAGGGGTGCGACCATCGGGAAGGACCCGGTCGGAATAGCCGCGGCGGCCCTCTACATGGCCTGCCAGGAGACGATGCAGAACGTAACGCAGAAGGACATCGCAAGGGCTGCGGGTGTGACCGAGGTCACGGTGAGGAACCGGTTCAAGGGCCTGAAAGAGGTGCTCGAGGGACCGGCCAAGGCGGAGGTTCAGCCGTAATTCTCGCCGAGATATTCTGCGGGCAACCCGGCACGATAACGTTGCACTTACAGAGGCCACGAACTGCGGAACTCATGTAATGGAAACTTTTGAATCCTCGTTCTCACATAAGCCAACGCGCCGTGCAACCAGGCCGCCCCCCCTCAGAGCTTTCCCGTAGAAGAGGACAGTCCTGCAATGGAGCCGCTTAGGAGTATTTAACAACGCCCGCACTTCTGCGACGTTCTCCTGACGAGCGCGACCATCACCGCTTTCACAGTTCAGCAGCAAGACCGACCGTGATGTAAGGTATAACCGGCTTCTCAGACCAGAGAAGCGCGGTGGAACACGCTCCACCAACCGTGATACTTAACACGGTGGCCCGAA
The DNA here is from genome assembly GCA_025058225.1 of Candidatus Calditenuaceae archaeon. Classification (GTDB taxonomy): domain Archaea; phylum Thermoproteota; class Nitrososphaeria_A; order Caldarchaeales; family Calditenuaceae; genus Calditenuis. The sequence continues at coordinate 17,721 of JANXEE010000011.1, forward strand.
CGTTTCGAAACATCCTCCCGGGCGGACCGACTGAGGTATTACCAGCTGGAAGTGGTGCAGGACTTCATCGGTGAATCGCCCTCAGAATGGGTATTGGGATGAAACTATAAGAAAGGGTATGAAAAATTGTCATTGGATAACGAAATGTTTCGGATCGAGATGGTCATGGCTGCGGCGCCAGGCGCGGGACAGTTGGACGATTCCTCACTGATGTTCATGCTCTTCTGGTTCCTGTTCATCATGCTCTCCTTCTTCTTCTATCCGATGCTGGGTCAGAGGATGCAGCTCATCAACGTCCTCAGGGACATCGACAGGAAGCTCTACAGGCTCAAGGTCATGAGGGACGACGTCAGAACGAGGACCATTTCCGCGATCAAGCAGAACGGCAGCAACGAGTCCGAGGAGGAGATCGGGAAGAAGCTGGACGTGCTCCTCGATTACTTCTACATCTCCCCCGAGTCGATGGACCCCTACGGCATAGTCTACAAGTTGGAACACATACTCGAGATCGGTGAGAACCGGTTCGAGGACCAGGTGGCGTCCTTGGTGAAGACCGAGGACCGCGACAAGCTGAAGACCCTCACCAACTTGGTGGAGGTGGCAAGGGCCATGAACGTCATCTACAGGGTGGTAAGACACTACTACCTCCTGGGAAGGAAGACGGCCAACTACTTCATCGCCCTGCAGATCCAGATGCAGCTGCCGATGATAATGGAGCTCGCCGAGGCCTACAGGCAGGCGTCCTACGCCTTCTACAACGGCCAACCCATTGGTGACGGAGCGGGGGTTTTGGTGGCTGCTAAGTTCGCAAGGGAGATAAACGCGGTGACCGTCGACGACGGCATAAAGGACACGGTAATCATGCGCGGCGAGTTCGAGGGCAGGAGAATATACGTTGTCAGAGCCAGAGGACCCGGTGGAACCGTCGGCAGACCCGGAGAGGCGGTGAAGAAGGTCATCGAGACCGAGGGCAGAGTTGACCTCGTGGTGACGATAGACGCCGCGCTGAAGTTGGAGGGCGAGGAGACCGGAAAGGTGGCCGAGGGAGTCGGAGTCGCTATCGGAGGGCCCGGAATAGACAAGTTCAAGATCGAGACCGTGGCTAAGGACAGGGGTGTGCCGCTCTACGCCTACGTGATATTCCAGTCGATCGGAGAGGCGATAACGCCCATGAAGGAGTCTATAGCGAAGGCCAGCGATATAATACTGACCAAGGTGAAGGAGACCATCAGAAAGAACGTTCCCGAGAACGGAACGGTTATAGTCGCCGGGATCGGTAACACCGTCGGAATCGGGATGTAGAGTGCCTCTCAGCGTGCAGACCTGAGTCTCGGGGCCACGCGTTGAGTGTACCACTCCAAGAGGGGGCCATGGAGGACATAGGGCGCGTTGCTGAGGTCTCCGATCGTCTTGGACCCGGTCAGCATCATGGCGACCTTAAGCTCCTCTTGGACCCTCCTTGCGAACTTGGTCACCGACTCCGGCCCCTCCAGCGCGGCTAGCAGAAAAGGTCTAGCAATACCCGCAGTTTCCGCACCCAGCGCGACGACCTTCGCCACCTCGAGTCCGTTCCTAATGCCTCCCGAGCCGACGACCTCGACCCCACTTACGCAGGACGACTCTAGCACCGATGCCGCAGTAGGTATCCCCCACTCCCTGTAAAGCTCAGCGACCTCGACCTTCTCGAGCCTGCCGGACTCCATCGCCCTTCTCCTCTCTATCTCGGTCCAGTTGGTGCCACCAGCTCCGGCCACGTCGACAGCAGCCACACCGACCTCACGCAGCCGAACGACGTCCTCATAACTCAACCCACAACCGACTTCCTTCACGATCACCGGCACACCGACCTCTTTCACGGTGACCTGAAGGCTCTTGAGGACGCCGGAAAAGGAAGCGTCACCGCCGGGTTGGACGAGCTCCTGGAGGACGTTCACGTGGACCGCGAGGGCATCGGCGTCGAGCATCTCCACCGCCTTCACCGCGAACGACGGCCCCTCTCTTACCAGTTGCGCTGCCCCCACGTTAGCTATCAGGAAGACGTCCGGAGCGACTTCCCTCACGACCGTGAAGCTCTTCCTGACACTGGGGTCGACTATACCCGCTCTCTGGCTACCAACGCCCAGAGGAACGTCGATCGACTGGGCCGCGACAGCCAGCGCCCGGTTTATCCTCATGGCCTCCTCAGTTCCACCGGTCATACCCTCAATCAGGACGGGCATCGAGAAGGCCCTGCCGAGGAAATAGCATCTCGTTTCGATTTCGTCTAACGAAAGCTCCGGTATCGCCCTGTGAACCAACTCCACGTGCTCGAGCCAGTTGGTCTTGTGGAACTCGATGTCTCCTCTCGAGGCTATACGAATGTGGTCGCTCTTCCTCTTGCTCAGCTCCTCAGACAAAATCACTGCACCTGACCGGCCTCGCCTGCCCCTCCCTTCGCTGAGAGACGCGCGAGCCTCGTCAGATAGCCAGCGACCTTGTTCCTGAACTTCTTGGAGACACGGCCTTCTAGGACCTGACCCACCAGTGCCTTGTTCTCCTCGAATGAAGTTGAGATCCTAGCGCCGAACGTCTCGACGATCTCCTTCGCGGTCCTCTTCACCTTAGCGGTCCTGATCTTCCCCATGCCGCCGTCAAGAGGTCCCGGTCACATTTATTGGTATCAGAACCATAGCCCACCCGTTTCGAGGCATCGAGGCGTACAGGAGCAGGATTTTATAGATCGAGTGATTGATATCGGTGCGCATGCACTCCTGCTGGTCCCACACCGGCCATACGGTACGGGCCAAGACGGGCAGCTTCAACCTGACGCTCGGCTCCTCGAAGGTCGTCGTCGACTCAATAAGGGCCGTAGAGGTCCCCGTCAGCGATGTGAGGGAGGCATTGAGAAAGTACGGCGTCGGAAAGGTATCTGAGGTGAGGAAAGGTGGGGAGGTTAACTTCGTCCTCCAGTGGATAAGGAACAGGTCCTTAATCAGGTACATCGTCAACTGGGGGAAGCTCTCTTCCATATTCCCAGTTCACCTGACGACGGCCTGCTGCTCCGTCGAATACGCAGGGTCCGTAGGATCGCGATACGATCCGGAGAGGTTCGGGATACTGAACGCGGTCGGCTCCCTCAGACAGTCCGATCTCGTTCTAGTCGAAGGAACAGTTACCACAAAGATGGCCCAACGCGTCAGGGTGATCTATGATCAGATGCCCGACCCGAAGTGGGTTATCGCAATGGGTGCGTGTTCTATTTCGGGAGGACTTTACGCTAAGGACTCCTATAACGTCCTTCAGGGCATAGACGACATAGTCCCCGTGGACGTATACGTACCGGGTTGTCCACCAAGGCCTGAGACGCTCATTCAGGGCTTTGTTTTGCTAAGAGACAAGATCCTGAACGAAAGACTTTAGGTGAAAGTGATTGGCTAAAGTCGATAAGATAATAGAAGAGTTGAAAGCGCAACTTGGAGACAAGGTGAAATCGATTGTATCAGATCGGAAGATACATAAGGTTGAGGTTGATCCGTCGGCAATTGTGGAGGTCGCTGCGTTCATAAAGGAGCGGGGATTCGACCACGTTAAGGGTGTAACGGGTGTGGATCTGGTAGCTCTAACGAAGCCTGAGAACGCAATTGAGGTGATGTATCATGCAGGATCTTACACTGATGACGAACTGGTCGGATCTGTTCTGACCATTTCAGTCAAGGTTCCGAGGGATAAACCTGAGACGCAGTCTCTGGTTGGGGTCTGGAAGAGCGCTGAATATCATGAGCGTGAGACCTTCGAGATGCTCGGCGTGGTGTTCAAGGGACATCCTGACCTCAGGAGGCTACTGCTGCCGGAATGGTGGTCTGACACACCCCCGCTGCGGAAAGACTACAGACCTCCAGGTCGAGAATGAGAACTAGGCCTTCTCAACCGTAGCCCATCTGGCACCTCTGCCGGGATGCCGGGTCTTCTCCCAGAAGACGTCTTTGAACAATTCCTGGTACAGAGACCTCAGAGCAGCGACGGGCATCATGACGTTGGCGTAGAAAACGAAATGCGGCAGCCTCCTCAGGAAGCTCACCGGAATCCCCTCGAGCTCCTTACCGAGATACCAAACCAGGTAATAGAGTACATTGAAGAAAAGCGGTAATATCGCGATCTGGGGGAATACGTCAGACAGCAGTTCGGAGCCGATAACGTCGAAGTACTCGAGCAGATAGATAGCCGTCATTGAGTACGCGACCCAGTTGAATATTACTATTAACGGGGCCACCAGCATCATGAGTATCGAGATCACGTTGATCAAGGACCTTGGGTGTCTGACCCCCATCCACGTTATGGAGGGGCCGTGTGTGAAGAGCGATTGGAGCCACCCCCTGAACCACCTAGTCCTCTGTTTGAGCCATGCTCTGAAGTCGACAGGTGCCTCCTCCCAGTGCCTGGCGTCCAGCACGACCGTCTTAAAGCCATGGAGGTGAAGCCTAAGCGCGAGCTCTGCGTCCTCAGCAAGGTTCAGAGGGTCCCACTTGGCAACGGTCATGAGCGTCGTCCGCTCCAGGTAATTCCCGGTACCTCCGAGAGGTGCGTATAGTCCCAGCCTGCTGCGACCATTGAGCAGAACCCTGAACCAACCGGCGTACTCGCACGCGAACATCTCAGTTATCCAGGAGTCCTTGACGTTGCTTATCCTCAGGATGACCTGCAGCACCTTGTGGTTGTCGTTGACAACGGCCGCGTTGACAATTTCCAGCACGTCGTTGTCCAAGAGGTCCTCGACGTCCGCAATACCGATTACGTCCCCCGTCGCAAGGGCGAGGGCGTCGTTGAGGGCGCTGGGCTTCGTCGGGAACAGCATCCTGCGCGCCAGGGGCTTCACGTACCACGGGTATAACTGCTGAAGGTGGAACACGATCCGCTCTGTCCCCTCATCGTCAACTACCGCGATTACCTCCTTCAGGTGCTTCGGGTAGTGGACCTCGTGGATGATGTGATTCACCGTTCGCTCGATGATAGGCTCATTGCGTGCCGGGACTATGATCGAGAACTTCAGCTTTCTCAGCGCCGGCCAATTCGGGACATACGGCCGATGTCGACCAGCTAGAAAGTAAGCGGTATGAAATATTCCCCACACGGTGTAGATCACGGTGATGGCCCAAGCGATAACCACCAGCGTCGTCTTCGTCCATAGCACTAGGGAGACGGAGACGAGTAACAGCAGCACCGCTAATTTCCCGATCCTCTTGACTCTCCTAGCTCTCACGTGCCTCTCTCTCCACCTTAGGCAGGACTTCGAGGGCCGCGGCTGAGGGGTCTGTGCTCCTATGGGTCAGAACTTTCAACATTCGAGGGCTGAATATTCCCTCTAAGCTCTGAAGTTGACTCCCGGTCCTACTGGAGATCGATGCCCTGAGCGACCGCTCTATCGATTCCGGCATCAGGACCAGAAACCGTGCACCCAAGTCGAGAGCCATCTCCATGACGATCGTCAACTGCTCGAAAGCCGTGACCTCCTCATCGATCACCGTAACGGCGATCCTCTCTTTGGCTCCCTCTACCAAGAGCGGAATGAGGTACTCCTTCGAGCTCAGGACGCCCTTCCTGCTCACGAACTGCTCCACCGATGCATTGGGAAGCCGCTTCTCCAGCTCCCGCGCTATGATCGCCAAAAGCTCGTATCTGCCGACCGGAGGCGAGGCAGTATACTTGAAGATCGGGACCCGGATCAGCGCTAGTTCGTCCAGCCTCATGACGTGCTCGTTTCTACACGTCATTTTGTAAACGGGGAACTGGAATTTGTTATTGCAGGCATTACACGAGTAACCTATGCCCGGCCTGCCGTAATCAATTCCAACCGTCTTCAAGGATCGAGAACACGCCGGACATACCAGCTCACCGTGCTCTGTCCTGAACCTAGATATATCGTCGGAATAATGACATTCGTAGTGAATGACCAAATCCACCTTGGCCAAATCGGTGCCGAGACAGTTGGGGCAACGGACGTCGACGGCCAGGTCAAGGGTTCCGCATATGGGACAGGATGGGAAAGCCACGTGCCCTGTAACCTTTAGGATGCCAACGTCAGCGAGGAGGTACATTTTACTTTCGGGCAGTTTGAGCCCGCCCACATCGTAGTAAACTCCGATGCCCAAGGACCTCTGGGGGCGGAGCTCCTGGCCCTGCTGAAGGTTGACCTCGAGGACCTTGGCTAGCTCCGAGACCTCGAGATTGGTCCTGACTTGAGGTCGAGAACTGGTCATGATTCCTAAACGTCATGATAAGGTGCTGGCTATATTACCATCACCACAACGCGTTACCGAGGACTGTTTTATTACGACACAAACTTCAAAGTTGCGATTCCGACAGAGACGACAGGACACCAACGTATAGGAACGGCAATATTAAGGTGACGTCTGCTTTAATGAAGACGGTCTTCGACCTGGGTCCCACCTTACCCCAGCTGATCGCCTCCTTGGGGCGGGCACCGCTGAGGCTACCGTCGTACTCGTCGGTGCTGTTGACGTAGACGGCGTAGTCGAACCCCTCGCCACCGAACTGGGCCCACCACAGAGCGTGATGTTTGGAGATTCCTCCCCCGAGGACCAGCGCACCTTTCACCCTATTGCTCCACATGAAATCGTTGAGTAAGTCCTGGTCCAGGCCGATGTCCACGGTAACCCTTTTGGTTCTTCCTCGAAGCCAGACGTTATAGCCAACGGCACCATCGAAGACACCCGGAACGACCACCGGTATTCTATTCCTCCACGCCCAGTAGAGAAAGGAGGACCCAGAGTTGAGTAGCTCGCCTAAGTCCCAGCAGAGCTTGCACGTAGAGAGCCTCTCCCCTTCCCCGTAACGCTTCAGGAGTTCTATGACCTCCCTCTCTATGACCTCGCCGTAATTCTTGACCGGTATGAAGACGTTCCCCAGTCGATGGACACCCTCCTCTCGGAGGCGGACGTCGTCTACGTCGAAAGACCCCTGAACGTACTCGGACCTGGACCTGGCTATGTCGTGGTCCAGAGCTCCACAGGTCGTGATGACCAAGTCGAAGAGTTTCCTCCTCAACGCGTCGGCTACGATGCCCCTTACGCCGGTGGCGATCAGGTTGCCGGTGAAAGTCAAGACCCTTCCACAATCGCGCCTCTCGAACATCTCGGCCAAGACATCAAGGGCCCTAGCGAGGTTCGGACCCATGAAACCGCCCATCTCCGACATCCCCCTGAGAACCTCTAGAACCGATGAGCCGCTGCTCAACTTGAGGTCCTTAACGACCGACATCAGAAGTCTGTTACGCTGGGGCCGTATAGAGTTATTCACAGGTGGATGCCGTAAGCCCTGGAGATCCTCTCGAACTTCTTGAACTCGGTGAGGAACTCAGAGCCCTTCTCGGTGACCGAGTACAGAGGTCCGCCCGCGTCCCGTCGGGTTAGGAGGCCTTTCGCGCAGAGCTCGTCGACGTACCGCTGGAGCCTGTCGTAGGGGAGGTTGGCGTCTCTCATGATCGCGGTCACCCTAGCCTCCCCCTGCTCGAGGACCGATGAGATGATGTCAGCGTAGATTCTCACCTTGGACCTGTAAGACCTCCTCAACCCCTCCCAGCCTCCACGGTCCCCAATGCCAACAGGATCAGCGCTGTGAGTTGGAGACCGTGACCGAGGAAGTACAGGAGGAGGCTCAGCGGTGTCAAGAAGAAGGCGACGTGACTCAGGATCAGAGCCCAGAAGCCAGCTGCGATGAGCGAAGAACCAGCGCTCCTCCTAACGTACCAATTGACCGATGTAACAATTACAACATATAACAAAAGCGCAGCTGAAATTATCTCGAACGTAGAATTATATATAACGAGAAGTGGCGGTACAGCACCTAACCCTAACTCCACCCTTTCCCTGACTAACGGGATGAGGTAAGCAACGATGAATAGCACGTATGCCGAGACCCTGATGATGGAGTAAAAGAGCTCGATCGAATAGAGTTGAAGAAGGGGCTGGAGAGGCCGTGCGAACCCTCTTTCGACTGTGAGGGTCAGAATGATGTAAAGGGAGCGGGCCAACATCGCGCCCGCCATCAATCCAAAGCCTGCCCCGAGCCAGAGGAATACTCCAACCTTAAGCTTGAGATGTGCCCTGATGAAACCTGCGCTTATCGCGGCGCAGATGAAGAAGCTTATGAGCTCGAGTATGGCGTCAAGCCTGATTAACGTCAGAGCCCCCAACAAGTCAGAATCGAGTGATAAAATTCAAAATATAAAACAAATTTTTTCTTTAGGCGATCTAAACAGAGGGGGTGGCGTAACCCTGCGTCGAACTCTGCGCTCTAGGACCAGAAGCTGCCCTCCCCGGTGCCTCTGCTCTCAGGCCAGTGCTCTGATCGTAGAAGCTGACCAAGAGGGTCTTGGATCTGGTGCTGCCGTCGGGTAGGGTCGCGGTGATCCTCAGCGCGGTCACCTCGAGGAGGTCGTCCTTACGGAGCTTTCCGTCGAAGACCAGTTTGATAACGCTGACCGGTTGGCCATCAACCAGCAGGCTCATAGGCAATTTGACCTGAACGTCTCCCGAAGAGGTGCGTACCGTCATGACGCCGATGTCGAGGTCCACTAGTCGCCCGCTGAGGGTCACCTGTTCTTGGGTGACTGTAGCGTTCCTCCACCGGCCGCCCCTCTCCAAGCCCCTTCCGTGGTGCACGAACACCTGCTCCGAGTACCCCACCATCGCAGGTATCAGAAGCCCCGCTACGAGCATCGTCGCCAGCACCCCGATCGAAACGCCCACCAAGAGCAGTTTCTTCGTCATCACCTGGTCTCTCTTGGTCTGGTTATATAGTGCTGATGTACGAAGCGTCTAGGGACTTCGTCTCAGGCGAACTCCTTCCTCAACTCCTCAGCGGCCTTCACCATTGACTTCAGCTTCTCGTAGGCCACGGGGGCCCTGTTGACCGGAGACTCGGCGAACGTCCCGAACCCGCAGTCGGGGTTGAGGTAGATCCTGTCGGGATCGAAATACTTCACTGCCTCGCGGACCTTAGCCTTGATGAAGTCGCTCAACTCAACCTCATCAGTCCTCGGGTTGACGACGCCCAATCCCAGCTCCTTTACCCCGGAAGCGTCAGCGAAGACCTTGATCTCTCCTGCCCTTGCGGTGGCGAACTCCAGCACGAACTGATCGACCTTCATCTCTTGGAAGTACGGGATCAGGGGCGAGTAATCGCCTGTTAGCAGAGACCCCTCAGCCTTGGTCCAGTTGCCCCTGCACACGTGGACACCGACCCTGACGCCCGTCACGCCCTTGACGGTCCTGTTGACCAGCTCGGTCGCGAACTCCAGCTCCTCCTTCGGATCGGTCTTAGCCATTATCGCCGCGCACATGAAGGTCTGCTGAGAGACGTCACCGTAGACCACCTCCATGAGTGTTGGCTCATCGAGCTGCACGAAGTGGGCCCCGGCATCCGCAAGGGCAATTATCTCCTCCCTGAGGATCCGAACGTACTCTGTGGCTAAGTCCTCCCTGGACCAGTAGGCGTTTCTGCTCAGCGGCTCTACCCAGCTTGCCCTGGTGAGCATGTAAGGTCCGGGGAGGGGAACCTTGATCCTCCGCCGGGTGTGCTCCTTTAGGAAGGCGAGCTCGTCAAGCGCTAAGGGCCTCCGCTTCCTGATGGGCCCGACGACCACGGGGCTCTTGATCGCGAACGCAGGGACGTCGAGCCTGCTGAGCGCCTCCTCGAAGCGCCTCCTGTCCTTGACGTAGTCCAGAAGCTCCGCCACCGACATCAGCTTGACTCCTTCGAGCTTGTCGACCACGAATGAGTAGAAGTTGTCACGGCGCTGCTCACCGTCCGTAAGGACGTCTATTCCAGCATCCTCCTGATACTTCACCGCGATCAACACAGCCTCGTCGGCGGCCTCGCTGAACCTCTCATAGGATAACTCACCCTTGTTCTTCCTCCTCAGCTCCGCGAGCAACCAGTTGGGCCTCGGCCAGCTCCCGACGACGCTGGTGACGAAGAAGCTCTCGGACATCTGTCAACAGCTTCTACCAGCATCCTAAAGATCTTTCGCCATAAGTGGTGAACCAGCCCCGAGCTCTCGAGCTACATGAAGGCCCTCAACCTCAGGTCGTTGGGGTCAAGGGCCCTTATCAGCTCCCTCTCCTCCTGATTGGGAGACCTGGTGACGCGGTCATCCTGTGTGACGTACTCGAAGCCTGTGTTCGTCCTTATCTGATCGGGATCGGCCCACGGATGCCGTGACTTCAACACCCACTTCGCCGTGCCCCTGTCGTAGTTGAAGACGCAGAGGTTCGTGAAGAGGTAGACTTCGTTGCGGGAGAGCCTGGCCGTTGCTGTGACGAAGTCGACGCGCTTCACGAGGTCCCTCGGGGTGTGCTTGGTCCTCCAGAAGTAAACCCTCTTCACGAGGGGTACTATGAAGGCCGATGCCGCACCGCCCGGCAGCCGGACCTTGGGGCGCTGATAGCTCCCTATTACCGAGAGGTTGATGTTGGTCTCCTCGTCTATCTGGACCGGCCCCAAGAACATCACGTCTATCTCCCCCTTCTGCACGAGGTCGAAGGCCTCGATCATCGGTAGTACCGTTGCGTTCTCAGCGAGGGCCGCGTCACCGGTCGACGGTTTGAGCTTCACGCTCTCTAGGTCAGGGTCAAAGGCCTCCGCGACCGTGTAAAGGCTGACCCTCTTGCCCTGTATTATCTTGGCGACGGCCACCGCGAGGAGGGGCACGTGGGAGTTGAGGCCCGTGATGACCTTGTGACCGTCACCTATGTGGTCGGCGATGGTTACGATCAGGTGGTCGGCGACCTCCTTCGGCTCAGGCTGGGTGCCCACGAGCTCAAGTGATTACGCATCGGGATTAAAATTTTCCCGGAGAGGGAGGTCTCATCACGTCGATCCTGAGGAGAACTCCTCCCAACTCTAGCGTTGTACAGGAACATCAACCTCTACGGCGAGAGCAACCCCTCGCGGGGTTCCAGGTGATCGCAACGATCATCTTCTCCTCCCTCCTCAGGTTCTTCGTACGCCCCTGATCCACCCCGATCCCAAGACCCTTAGACGGCCAGCTCTTCCGAAGCATCCTCGCACTCTTCCACCCCAGTTCAGTCACGAAGCTCGACGACGTGGAAGGGATCACCGGCGCGTTCCTGACGGCCACGCCCTTCACAGCGCTCGGGAGGAGGTCCGAGAGACATCAGCCGAAGGCAAAGGTCCCGTTGAGCGCGTAGACCCCCGCGACCACCTAACGGACTAACAGCCCCATCCAGCCTTGACCGTACCTCCCGGGAGCTCGGCGACCTTCTGAGCCATGAGGAGGTCGAACCCCATAGACCTGAGGGCGTTCACCCGCTTGAGGTGGTACTCCTCCTGAATAGAGTTGAACCTGCCTGCGCCCAGCTCGACCGACTCCGCGGACTTCCCACCGCCGAGAAGGATCGACACCTCCCTGCTGGCCTCTTCGTCGGTCATGTACCAGCGCGCCATGAGGCCCCCTGTTCCCTGAAGCCTCTCCAGCAACTCCGTCGACGCCGACCCGACGAGAGACCGGTCAGCCCTTGTCCTCAACCTCTCCAAGGACTCCCCGTCCTCTCTGGCGATCCTTGAGACGAGCTCGAACCGAACTCCCGACTCCTCGAGGATTGATGATGCCTGAAGGGAGGCGAGTTTACTCAAGACGAGCAGGACGGTCGTCAACACGCCGGGCCCGACCGACCAAGAACCCCCAAGCCGGACAACTTGCATGTTGAACTCCTCGACCCCTACAGCGCCGACGAGGGCCGTCGAGTGCCCTGCATCTATCTCAGCTATGTCTTCGTTGTCAGACGCCAGCGCCAGGACGACCGAGTGGAGCTCTATGAGGGCCTGACGTGCGATGACGGAGAGCGCTGGCTTCCTGAGCTCGTCCGGGACACCGAGCTCCCCCTCGACCGGTGAGAAGGTGACGTTCAGCGCCCTGATCCTTTCGACGGTCGTGCCCCCCAATCCGACCGCGCTGAGGCCGCACCTCTCCAGAAGATCACCCAGCGACACCACGGCCTGTCAGCAGGCGGGAAGGCTATATTTGCGTAACCCGTCTCATCCGTATTGGTCTTAGGTCGTCTGTAGCGGACGCAAGTACATCCGCTCGATCGCTCGGCTCTGAGCTAGGAGCGTCGGAGTGGGTGCGAGCCTCGCAACCGTCTCAAGGAAATAGGAGACCCTCGACTTGAGCTCCTCCACCTTCTCGGAGTCACCGAGCTGCCGGTAGATGGGGATCCGTGAGGCGTGAACCGCAGCCTCCAGAAGTGCTGCGTGTCCTCTGGAGAACGGCTTGAAGTTGGGCCCCCGAACGATCACCGCGAGCGGCCTCGATCGGAGGTGCACCCAGAACTCGTCCTCAGACGTCTCGGACACCGAGAGCTCCAGACAGGCCGCTGCACCTTTGAGCCTAGGAGCGTCAACCCTCTCAGAAACCTCGAACTCCAAACTCAGGACGCCTGAGTCCAGGGCCGCCTCCACGACCACCTCGGGGTCGACGACGTTCAACACGAAAGAGCCCCGTCTCAGAACGTTCCCGGACGCCCTACTGGTTTTGGAGAGCTTAGAGAACGCGGTGACGCCACCCCTGTCCCTCAGGAACCTGCAACCCATCGCTGACGCGTGAGGGGTTCCATCGACGTTATAGGTCGTGCAGACGAACTCGTAGACGACGCCCTCCTCGATGCCTAGCGCCCACAGGTCCTCGCCAGGGTCCACGTCCCGAAGGGTCGGAAGGAACTATCTAAGTCGTCCTCTTCACGAGGGTTCATATTTGTCGCAAGGCGCCTTCACACGGATGGAGGTCGCCATATCGGCGAGGGGCCTCGTGAAGAATTACAGAGAGGGAGGGTTGCTGCGGCGCAGGACGGAGGTCAGGGCGCTCGACGGGCTCTCCTTCGAGGTAGGCTATGGTAAAGTCTTCGCGTTGCTGGGGCCTAACGGTGCAGGGAAAACCACAACGGTTCGTATCATCAGCACCCTCCTTCTGCCCGACGAGGGTGAAGTCACGGTCGCGGGCTTCAACGCGCTCAGGAGCCCCAGGAAGGTGAGGGAGCGGATAGGTGTCGTGCTCGACCCGGACAAGGGCCACTTCCTCAGGTTAACCGCGCTCGAGAACCTCACCTTTTACGGCACCCTTCAGGGCCTTTCCAGGTCCGAGGCTAGGTCGAGGGCATCGGCGCTTCTCGGGGAGATGGGGCTCAACGGCTCCGAGAACAGGATGGTCGAGGGCTTCTCGAAGGGCATGAGGGCAAGGCTGGCCATCTGCAGGGCCCTCATTCACGACCCAGAGGTCCTGATCTTCGACGAGCCTACCAGCGGCCTGGACCCCATCTCTGCTCGAGAGGTCAGAGCTAAGCTGAGGGAGCTGGGGAGAGAGGGTAAGTCGGTGCTTGTCACGACGCACAACCTCTGGGAGGCCGAATCTGTCAGCGACGAGGTGGCGGTGGTCAACAGGGGGAAGGTCGTCGCCGCAGGTCCACCGCAGGAGGTCAAAAGGGCCTTCGGGCTGAAGTGGTACGTGGAACTCGAGGTGGAGGGTAGGCTGAGGCCGGAGGAGCTTCCCTGGATGGCAGAAGTGGCCGTCAGTGAAAGGGGGATCCTGACGCTGAAGATCGCTGTCGACGCCGATCCTGCGGAGCTGATACCCGCGATAGTCTCGGAGCTCAGGAGCAGGTCCTTGACAGTTCACTCCGTAACGGTCAGGGAGCCCACGCTGGAGGAGGCTTTCGTGAGGGCGGTGAGCGGAGCTGGACGCTAGAGTGCTCAGAGCGCTGGCAGTCGTCATCGAGGCCGACCTGAAAACGCTTTTGAGGACGGGCGAGTTACCGCTGATGCTGCTGATGCTGGGGTCGTTCCAGTTCCTTTTCTTCGCCATAGGATCGGTGCTGAGGAAGGAGGAGCAGCTCTTCTTCCAGCTCACGGGATACGGCGACTCCGTCCTCTATCAGATAGCCGGCATGCCGATCCTGTTTCTGAGCATAGGCATGAGCTGGGCGATAGGACAATTCGTGATCGAGCTCGGTCGAGGGGGGAAACTTGAGCAGCTCCAGACCACCGCCACGGACTTCCGGGTCGTGATAGCTGGGAGGTTCATCGTCATGGCGATCATGTCACTTCTCTACTACCTCGCCATCACCGTACCCTTCATCCAGATCAGAGCAGGTCCTGAGGTCCTATCGCACTTCTTACCCGCGCTTCTGGTCTTGATGCTGGGGTTCGTGCCGATCTTCCTCTTCGCAGTCGTGGTCTCGGTGGTGATGTTGTTAGCCAGAACCGAGGCCCTGATCGACCTGGTCTCATCGATCGTCTACACCTTCACCGGCGTCGCCTACCCCATAACGGTCTTCCCGGCCGTCGTTCAGACGTTAGCGTCGCTATTGCCCCAGACGATTCTCGCCGAAACCGTCAGGAACATCGTTCTGCTGGGCGTCCTCGAACCAGCTAGACTGATCCCGTTCATAGCGGTTGCCCTAGGCTACGGCGTCTTCTCTTATCTGCTCTACAGCAAACTGGAGTACAGCGTGAGGAGGGGAGGGAGGTATGAGGTCGTTACCGAGTGAGCTCAAGGCCTTTCTCTGGGCATTCTCCCTAACCAACAGGAGGTCCACGTGGATGCTGGTGGGCATGGTCTCGTCACCGGTCTGGGCGATCGGAATAGGACTGACTTTCGCGATACACTCGCCCTCGGTGATCACCGAAGTCTCCCAGGTTAGGGCACTCGCCCTCGGAGCAGGTTACTTCGTCGCCTCATCAACGGTTCTGTGGAACGTCGGCAACTTCTTGGTTCAGGCCAAGGACGAGGGCACGCTGCACTCCTGCGTCCTCTCCAAGGGCCGCATCCCGGTCATGATGTTCTCGAGGGGGATCGTCTCCGCGGCCTTCACGGGCCCCGCGCTGGCCTTCTCCTACGCCGTGGTGTCGTCGCTCTTAGGGTTCACGCCCTCGGTCAGCAACCCACTCGGAGCGCTGGCTTCGTTTTTCATGCTTCACCTGGCCCTCGTAGCCCTCTCTATGATCGTCGGTTCAATCTTCCTGAGGATGAGACACGCGTGGATCGTCATCAACGCGCTCCAGTTCCTCCTGCCAGCGACTTCCGGCATGATACCTCCGGACCTCTTCCCCAGCGACCTGAGGCCGGCGATCGCGCTGTCTCCGTTCGCACACGTCTTCGAGGTGCTCCGGCGTGCGGTCGTCGGATCGCCGGCGATCCCCACGGGAGATCCGGAGCTCACGCTGACGTCTGCGCTGTCTGTGGCCGCGTTGATCGCGGTAGGGCTCCTCACGCTCTCCATTACCGAGAGGTCCCTCAGGAGACGTGCCTTCTGAAAACGTCTGAGAGGCGGCGGCTCTACCACGAAAGGGAAATAGGGACCTGAGGACTCGGGACGTCCGTGAGCCGTCTCCCGTCCTTCAAGGGCGTCATCGCCGCGACGCTCACCCCCTCTAAGGGATACGTCGACAGGATACCCGCGTATTACGATTTCCTGCGCACCGCCGGCGTCAAGGGGTTCTTCATCTTGGGCACTTGGGGGGAGGGACCGCGTCACGGAGCAGAACACCGAATGAGGGTTGCCGAAAAGGCCGTCGAGTCGACGACGTCGAGTGAGCTTGCCATTGTGCACGTCGGTTCGTCTGACATGGACACCGTGCGGACGCTCCTGAGGCACGCGAACGAGATCGGCGCCTCTGCAGCCGCGGTCATAGCACCCTACTACTACAGACCAGACACTGAGACCCTGCTGAGGTACTACAGGGTGCTCGCGGAGTCGTCGGAGATCCCATTGCTGGTCTACAACATACCTTCCAAACAGGGTTACTCCATCAGCTCGAACACGCTGACCGCAGTTCTGGAGGAGGTCGGGAACGTCTGGGGGGTGAAGGACAGCAGCGGCGACCCGGCCACAGGGGTGGCGCTGGTGAGGAAGTTCAGGGGGAGGAAGTTCGTGGCGATCGGGGCGGATGAGCTGATAACCTTCGCGTTCACGATAGGAGCCAACGGTGTCGTCAGCGGCATCGCCTCCGTCTTCCCGGAGATGGTCGTTGGTCTTCAGAGGGCCCTCGAGCAGGGGGAGATGAACAGGGCTCTAGAGCTCCAGCACCTGATCAACGAAGCCTCGAACCTCCTGAGCTCAATCGGCGTTGAGTACGAGACTCAGAGGTCGGTGCTGAGGATCAGAGGGGTGGACATCGGCCCACCACCCGACCCGGTCAGGACGCTGAGGGAGGATGAACTCACGCGTTTGAAGGAGGGAGTTGCAGGTATTCTCGAGAGGCTCGTTTATTGAGAAGACGATCTTCGCTGGTAGAGGCACGAGGCCGCGACCCATTTTAATCGGCGGGAACACCGACTCGACGTGGCGAAGGCTAAGGTCGTCGTCCTCATTAGCGGACAGGCCGCAACCGGAAAGAGCACGCTGGGAAGGGCCCTCGCGAGGAAGCTCGGGGTTCGGTACTACTCGGGTGGTGAGGCACTGATGAGCATAGCCCGCAGAATGGGATACGACGCGAGGGGGAGGAAGTGGTGGGACACGCCGGAGGGCATGAAGTTCCTCGCGGAGAGGGAGGCGAACTTCGAGTTCGACAGGATGGTCGACCAGGAGCTGATGAGGATAGCGGAGGAGCGCTCCTCGGTGATCGACAGCTGGGTGCTGCCTTGGCTGATGGACAGCGGCTACAAGATATGGCTGAAGGCGTCGCTGGAGGTCAGGGCTCGACGCCTGGCGACTAGGGGTAAGATGCCCCTCGAGGAGGCGCTGAAGGTCCTGAAGGAGAGGGAGGAGAGAAACAAGAGCTTGTACCGCGAGATTTACGGCATCAGGTGGGGGGAGGACATGGAACCCTTCCACTTGGTGCTCGACACCACAGACCTGCAGAAGGAGGACGTGTTGGGCGTTGCGCTCTCCGCGGTGAGGTCCTACGTCAGGTCACGGTCGAGGTCATCGTCACGCGTTCCATTCTGAAGAAACAGCGTCTTCTATTCTTCTCTCCAGACACTTGTGGCAGAGGTTCCCGCCGTGGTACCGGGAGATCCTCTTCTGAGACTTCGGCAGCGGTCGGACGTCGTCGCGCGGAACCCCCGAGATCGGCCTGCCGCAACCACCACACCTCCTCAACCCCGGTCTTCTGGGCTCGTAGTGGACCACGCTCCTACCTGTCGGCGTTCTCAGAGAGACCCTTCTGATCGACCTTACCCGCAAACCCCTCGTTGGCACGGCTACCTCGAGCTGCCCTCAATCTCAGGTATCTAATTTAACTTTTTGAGGGCCGAGCCTGTACAAGCCGATTCTCTCCCAGAGCAGCGGAATAGGAGCCAAGGCGACCACCAGTCCCAGCAGTCCGAGGTAGAAGAAGCCGTGAGACGTTATCATCACGCCACCTATCAGAGGAAGCGCCAGCGAGCTGATCCCCAGCACCATGTCGTTGAGGCCGAAGTACTTGCCTTTGACCCCTACCGGAACGAGCTCCGAGATCAGAGCCGTTGAGGAGACGATGGACGCGCTCCATCCAAGACCTATGAGGAACATGCCGGCGTCCACAACCAAGTGATCGCCTGTTGACGGGATTATCAGCGAACCTACTCCTGAGAGCAGCAGACCCGCGACGAGGACCGCCCTACGGCCTATGGAGTCCGAGAGACGCCCTAAGACCGTCGAGAAACCGAACATACCTATCACGTGAATCGTGACCGCCAGCGACACCAAAGTCTGAGAGTACCCGAGGTCGAAGAGGTACAGCGATGCTAGACCCATCATCATGACCATGTTGCCCTGGGAAGTCGCAGAGGAGACGAATACCGCCACCAGCGGTAGAATCTGGACCGCAGAAGCATCTCTCGCGGCATCGAACCTATCAGACCCCATCTGGACGCTGCGCGGGTTGTCGACCAGCCGCGCTATGTCTTTGGGGTCGAGCCTCATGCTGAGGACTACTGGGAGGCTCACAGCGACCAGCGCCGCACAGATCAACCAGACCGTCACGAACGGTTTCAACGCGATGGAATGGGTCAACGACTCGGCGACCCACGTGATGAAGGGCGCCACTATGCTGCCGATGATGCTGGCCGTGTACAGCACCCCCACGGCGTAGGCCCTCTGATGAGATGGATACATGTCAGTCATGGCGACCCTGTTCTGCATCGCTATTCCAACACCGACACCGGTCGCTCCCAGACCGATCACCATCGTCAAGAGGTCTCCGTTGAGTGCGGCCCACGAGACGATCAACGGCCCCAGACACGCCGGTAAAACGCCCATGGCAAGAACCTTCTTCCTGCCGAGGCGGTCCATGAGCAGTCCCGACTGAACGACCACTGAGAGCCTACCGCCCCACGTGATCGCAGAGACTAGCCCCGAGAGCACGGGGGAGCGCGTCATCTCGAACATCGCAAGCGGTCCCAATGCGACTATCGACTGGATCGTGAGGGACATGATGGCCTGATGAGTCATCAAGATCCTAGAGTTGCGCCTGATCTCGGCCTGCAGATTTTCCAACGCGGTGGCTCACCGACGGTTAATTGATAAGTTTAACTCAGAACGATCAGCCCCTTCGGGCAGGAGCGGGTCGCTGGTCTATCACGGGTGTGGGGTTGAGGACCCTGTTGATCAGCGTTCCGAATGCAAGAGCTGTCAGCATGTACCACCCGAAGAAGCCGAGGCCGCCGTCGACCGTGATCAGCGGTATGCTGAAGCCCTCCGGGACCTTGAGGAGGAGTTGGTTCCCGTAATGACCGGTCGCCCAAGTGAAGAACCCCAGATAGATCCCCATGGTGAGGAGCGTGAGCGTCAGGTTCTTACTCATCAACCTGCTCTGGACCTTCTGGTAGTAATCCTTCTGCTTCTCCAGGCGGCTCAAAGTCTTCGTGTCCTTCTCCCTCATGGCCTTAAGGAGATCCCGTTGAAAACGCTGCGCTTCAGCCATTAACACCATGTCCTCCTTGGAGAAGGTCCTTCGACGCAGGAACGCAGAGAGCAGCGAGAGCCCTAGCGAGAACAGCAACACCTCCAACGCCTGTGCGGTGACCGTCATCACCCTTCACCGAGGACCCTCGAGACGGCCGGATACATCTCCACGACCCGCTCTCTGAGCAACAGTGTGTAGTACTGGTAGAGTATCCCAATCATCAGTAGTAGACCTGTACCAGTGCCGAAGGCGTTGACGTAACCCGCAGCGCTGGCCAGCAGTCCCACAACGACCGATCCTATTATGGTGACCACGTCGATGTACCGCTTGATAATGGAGGCCACGACGGTGGGAGCACGCCTGAAGCCTGGCACCTGCATGCCTGAGCTTATCAGCTGCTCGGCGATCTTCTCCGGGGAGAGGCCGGCGACGGAGATCCAGAACTTGCCCAGGGCGACGCAGGTCGCGACCATCAGCAGCACGAAGGAGACCGCCCTAACGGGATCAGAGACGGCATCCGTGTAGGAGGTCGGTCCCATCACGTAGTAGGCCAGACCCCCCGTCGGTACAGGCTGGTGACCCTCCTCGGGGATCCTGAATGTCCCGAGCAGGTTGAGGAACTGGTTCTCGTTGTTGGCGTTGAACCTCGACCAGACAATCGAGGCGATGTAGTAGACGTTCGTGAAGACCGTCGAGGCCAAGATGACGGGGACGTTCGAGACGTAGAGCAGCTTCACCGGGTAGGTCCCCCTGTAGCCTGCTGCCCTAGAGTGCGCCACCGGGATTTCGACCCTGACGCCCTCGGTGTAGATCAGTATGCCGATGATCGCAACGGTGGAGATCAGCCCCAAGAGGTCCCCTCTTCCACCCACCTGCCTGACGAAGACCTCACCGATCGACTTGCCCTCCGCGATAGCCTGACCGAGTGCAAGGAATACACCGTGATAGAAGCCGTCCTGAAGGACGAACGGCGAGAACAAATCGTTGAAGATCTGGCCCGCGACGCCCGCGGCTATGAACAGCGATATGCCGCTTCCGAGGCCCCATTTCTGGACGGTCTCATCGAGCAACATGATGATGAACGTGGCCAAAACCAGCTGGGCGAAGAGCAGCGGTGCGACCCTAGGGT
The DNA here is from genome assembly GCA_025058225.1 of Candidatus Calditenuaceae archaeon. GTDB lineage: Archaea > Thermoproteota > Nitrososphaeria_A > Caldarchaeales > Calditenuaceae > Calditenuis. The sequence goes on from JANXEE010000011.1 coordinate 37,747, forward strand.
CTACGTTGCCGAAGAAACCTGCGTAAACGTACACCGCGCCCTGAAAGAGCGCGATCACCAGGGTTAGCAGTCTGCTCGCGGCAGTGAAGAGCCTCCTGTCTTCGGGTTTCTTGAGGTCGAGTCTGATGATCTCCGCACCGACCAGGAGCTGCAGTATGAGGCCAGCAGTTACTATCGGGCCTATGCCCAGCGTGGTAAGGGTCCCGATGCTGGAGGCGAAGATGATGTTGAGCAGCGTGGGGCTTACGCCACCCGTGACATCAGCGGGTATGCCGTAAAGGGTGACGGAGGCCATCGCCTCGTAAATGACGAGCGCTAACGCGGACCAGATCAGCTTCTGGCCGAGTGAGAGCTTCCTGCCGGGCTTTCTGACCTCAGGCACTCCCCTCGAGAGGACCTCGAAGACCTTCCTGATCCCTGCGGACTCCTCGGACAACTCAGACACCCGACACGACGGAGCCAGCCCCGGAGAGCTTCCTCGCCGCGGACTCGGTCCACCTCTCCACGACCACCTTCAGGTCCCTCACGGAGACGATCCCCGACCCTATCAGCTTGTCGTAACCCATCCCCTTCAGGTCCACTAGGAGTTTACCGTCTTCGGTCCTAGGAGCGCCCTTGTCCCTGGATAACCTCTCGGCGATCGCGGAAAGCTCCGTGAGGGTCGCGACCTTAACTTCCTTCCTCGTGGGGGGAAAGAATCCCTTCTCACCGAAGTGTTCGGGGTCGTACTTGATGGTGTAAGTCCACTTGTGCTTGTGCATGCCCGCGCGGCCGCGCCCGCCCTTGGCTCCGTGCTTCCTGTGCTGACCTATCTGTCCCCACCCGACCGTCCTGGAGCCCCTGAGCTTCCTGATCTTCCTGAACCTCGTCGGCAACTTCGTCCCCACTTCCTCTCAATTCTCTATTAAAGGTCTTTCCAAAGGAATGCCCTCCGGAGCCTTGCTCTGTGCAGGGAAGGGTACCCCTCGGTCGCGATGTCAGGGGACGACCCCTAAGAAGCCGCGGCCCGTCCGACCGGCCCTCAAACACTTTTTACCGATCAGCGGAGACAGGACGGCGCGAATGAATTCGTGGAGGAAGTTGCAGGTCCTCGTAATAGGATACAACAGGGACACCTGCACGGAGAGGGCCGCTGAGCTTGCCTACAGAGTGGGCAGGGCCGTCGCCACGAGGGGGGCTGTGCTTGTGAGCGGGGGACTGGGTGGTGTGATGGAGGCCGCCAGCAAGGGCGCAGTCGAGGCCGGAGGATTGGTCCTAGGCATCATCCCGCAGAAGGACATGAAGGAGGCTAACCCCTACTGCAACGTGGTGGTGGCGACGGGGATGGGACATCTCCGAAACTTCCTGAACGTTTACTCCTCGGACGGGGTCATCGTGGTCGGGGGAGGCGCGGGGACGCTGACGGAGCTCGCGGCGGCCTACATAGAGGGCAAACCGATAGTCGCAGTGATGGGCAGCGGCGGCGTGGCAGACGAGTTCGCCAACAGATACCTCGACGAGCGCAAATCCGTGATGATCAGGTCCGCGGAGACACCAGAGGAAGCGGTAGATCTCCTGATGAGCTTGATCAGGGAGAAGCCTCCTCAGGGTTGACGTAACAGGTTTTTACCATGGACATAGCAAATACTTCCAGGTGACCCGATTGTCCCCCAAAACTAAGAGGGGACTCAGCAAGATGGTCCTACTGGGCGTTCTTGGTGTCTCGGTGGGCATCGTGATCGCGATCTTGGCACTAACGGTTCTGCCCTCGCCGCTTTTGCCCGGAAGGTCTGGAGGTTATGAGCCGACGATAAAGGTCACGGGCGGGAAGCTGGCTCCGCTGGAGCTGACCGACAAATACGGGAAGAAGTTCACGCTGGACCAAGTTAAGGGCAAACCGGTCCTCATTTACTTCGGTTACACCAACTGCCCCGACGTGTGCCCTCTCGTTCTTCAGAAGTTCAAGAAGACCATCGAAGCCTTGGGCAGGGACGCCGACAAGATCGCTTTCATCTTCGTGTCGGTTGACCCTTGGCGCGACACCCCCGAGACCATGAGGGAATACGTAGACAGGTACTTCGACCCGAGGATCATCGCGCTCACGGGCACGGAGGAACAGATCGCCAAGGTCATTCTCGACTACAAGGTGCCGGTCTTCTACACTGACGAGAGGGGAAATCCCGTAGACCCGGCCAAGCTGCCGCCCGGATCGAGGTACTTCGCGAACCACTTCACCTGGGTGCTCGGCGCCGACAGGAACCATCAACTCATACTCGCCCTGACACCAGAGATGCTGGACAAGGAGTACATCGACGCTTCGAGGTACCTGATATCGAGATGAAGCCATACGCTCTCCTCCTGGCGGCGCTTGTAGCTGCGGGCTCGGCTGACGAGACCTCTTACACGCCTCCCAGCTTCACGGTCTATGAGTTCAGCCAACTGGTCTGCGTGATGAGGCAGGTCGGCGATTACAGGCTTCAGATACTCCTCGAGCCGACCAACCCGACTGCGGGCTCACCAACGATGATCACTGCCGTGATCAGCACGCTCGACGGTAAGGCGGCTAGAGTACACGTAGCTCTAATGATAGCGACAGACCTTCTCCCAGAGGCCTTCATCAAGCCCGTCGAGGTGAAGAACGGCGTCTTCTCGGTCGAGCACACCTTCCAGAAGCCGGGCAGGTACGTCCTCGGGTTCACGGTCCTCGGCGAGAACGGCACCTACCTCGTCAACGTCCCGGTAACGGTGATGGAGGGGAGCAGGGCCCTCCTCTCGTCGTTGGTGGTGTTTTCCGTCGTGCTGGCGGTGTTTTGGGGCGTCGCGGCGCTCCTCAGCTTCGCGCTGATCAGGGAGAGGAAGCACCCTAAAGGAGCAGCTCGCGGAGCTTGACCCGTGAAGCCTGCAGTTCCCCTGAAACCCCTTTGACGCCCTACTGCGCCGGTGGCCTCCCGACCTGTCTTCTTCTCGATGCCGACCCTTTGAGGACGAGAACGAGCACGGACGACGCTGCCGGGACTGACAGAACTGCAGTCGTCAGAGACCAGGCCTGAGAGGAGTTCGCGTCATCGACGACGGCCGACGACACGACGGAGGTAGAGATGGCTGCCCTGATCAGGACGTACCCGGTCTGGGGAGGGACGACGATCCGCCCGGAGTAGACGTTGCCCGCCCTGTCGCGATACTGGCCGTCGAGCGCGTAATCGAAGCTCCGATCGCTGACCGCCGTGTTCAGGAGGACGATCCCGTTATCGAACCTCCTGACGAAGAGGGCACCCTGCCTGTCTCCGTTCACGAGCTCAAGCCTCCCCAACGGCTTCCCGATGGGGAGATAGAAGTCCTCTAGGACGTATGACCTAAGATAACCATGCTCGTCGTCCCGAACGTGCACGTACGTGTTAGGCCCGTTGACCAAGTAAAGGGCCGCGACGACGAAGTTCACCACCCTCCTCACTTCGGGCCGCGCTCTTGCCGGGTTACTGTTCCATTCGTTAATGTAATCAAGTGGGAGCGCGTCCACCAGCACGACGGTCCTGTCCTCTGGGTAGGCCCTGAGCGCCGTAAGAATGTCGTAGAGGAGAGAAGAGTCAAGGAAGTTGCCAAAGATCCGGGTGAAATACTCGAGAAAGATGCCGTCGTATCCGAACTCGTTGAGCGTCTGGAACTGTAATGAGTCGAATACCCCCAGATTGGGGATGATCACCCTCTTCGGCTCCGGGTCGAGAAGCCTCTCCTTGATCTCCCTCAACACATCGCGCAGAACGCGGAGCCTCTCCTCCCTTCGCGGATATTTAGAGGGGGGTTCGCCCTCCATGCCCCAGAGGTAGTAGAAGTTGAAGAAGTTGTCGTGGAAGAGGTGCGAGGAGAGCGTTGGGTTGTAGAAGCCGGCATAAACGTGTCGCTGCTCTATGCTCGCTATCGCAGCTTTGACAGCATCGGGGTTCCCTATGTCGACCAAGAACTCGCAGTATACTTCCCTGACCACGTAACCTCCCCTTCCGTCGGGCCTGAGGTACTTGGTGTTCGTAGAATTGGTGAGCAGCCATCCCTCATCGAAGCGCACTTGGTAATTATAATACGGAACGAATTCGTATACCGGCCTGCCGCCCTCCCGTCTGAGCATACAGGGAAAAAGACGGTTGCTGTCGTTTCGCCTGCTGGTCATGAGGGAAGGGTCGTTGAAATAATGTAAGTGCACCAACGCAGGCTTCAGGCCCTTCACGATTTTAGCCTCCACATCACCCCCCAGCAGGAGGTCCATCCTCTGAGCGAGCTCCAGCATGTCCGAGTCCCAAATCTCGTTGTGGATCGCGGCCAGCTTGAAGTTGATTCGGTCCCTCCCTATGAGCGGAAGCCTCTTGACCGGCTCGGTCCTCAACACGAAGCCGTCGAGCCAGACCGTCCCGGAACACGCACTGAAGCACGTTACGTACACTACAGCATTGAAAGCAGCAGCGCTCTCCGGGACGACCGTCGAAAACGTCACCTGTCGCCAGTTGGCCGACGAGTTCCGGGTCCTCAAGACCTCATGTCCGGAGAGGTATTCGTAACTGCCGCCCCTTCTGGCCAAAAAGCTGAACTGGACCCTTATCTCCAGGTTCTCGACGACTGGGCTGGTCTTGTAGTGGAAGGTGAAGACGACCGTGTCGCCGGGCCTCGGGTAGTAGGCCGCGTAGGCGGGATTCACGTTCCTTATCATCCTGGTGAGCAGCACGAGGGTCGTGTCCTGTCCCGATTGGTCTGTCCTCCGGACGACGATCTTCTGGCTGCCGGCCCCGGACGCGCGGTCTCTGAAGTCGATGGAGAAGACCGCCTCCGCCCCTCTGGAGCCCCTTGGATACTGCTCCCAGTTCCACGCGACCCAGAAGAGGTCCGCGACCGGAGTCCGGAAGCCCCAGCCCCCTATGTTCGCAGAGGCCGTCTCGAGCTCACCGAGCCCGCCGAAATAGTTGGTGATGTAGAGCCCGTGAGGCGTCGCGGTCTCCATGACGGTGTTGGACGGCCTGCTGACCGAGTCCCCCCGGAAGGCCCTGACCCTGTAGTAATAAGTCCTCTCCGCCTGAACGGTCCTGTCGGTGTAGGAGGCCGCGTTCTGACCGGTCCTCCCTATCGCTGAGAACGTCTGCCCGTCATCACTCCTCTCGACGACGAACCCCTCCTCGTCAACCGAGTTGTCCTGCCACGCGAGGGAGATGAGTCCGTAGTCCACCCCAGTTACCCTGAGGTCGGTGGGGGGCGAGAGGGCCCACGTCACCGTAGTCGTGACCGTCCTGGTTACGGTCCTGTAATCGGTGGTGGTCTGCGTTCGCGTCTCGGTGGTCCTGGTGATTGAGGTGAGCGTCTCGTGACGCGTGATCGCCCTGGTCACTGTCAGCCCGATCGTGCTCGTCCTCCACTGGGTCTCCGTCTCGGTCGTTGTGATTGTGGGTGCGGTGAAACGGCCGAACGCGAAACCGGACATGAGCGCGAGGAGGACGATGATGACGGTCAGAGCCGTCCTCACGGTCGGCCCGGGCCGCCTATCACATAAAAGGTTTTCATGACCTCTGCGAAGCAGGTTGACCTGACCCGGCGCGGCGGCAAGCTCGGGACGCAGCGGGTGCGGAGGGCCCTGTTCTGGCCCGGAGAACCGTGAAAGGCGTTGGGGCATGCTTCGGGACCGCGGATTTATACCGGTAGAGACGTCGATGAGGGGAGTGGCGAACAGGTGGGAAAGGAAGCTGTCGAGGCAGGAGGCGATCGCAGAGGTACGGAACAGGTTCCTCCAGAAGGACAGGTCTCTTGAGAGGGCAGCCTTCGAGGAGGTCTTCGATACCCAGACCCTGATGACGATCTACAAGCTGATGACCAGCGGCCTGATCGAGGACTTCTACGGTGTGGTCAACGCCGGTAAGGAGTCCCGGATTTATCACGCCAGATCGAGGGCCGGTGAGGAGCTCGCGGTGAAGATCTACCTTGTCAACAACAGGGAGTTCAGGAGGAGGACCGAGTACCTCGCCATGGACAGCAGGATCGGCAGGGTGGGAGGCTCCGTGAGGAGGATAATCTACGCGTGGGCCAGGAGGGAGTTCCTGAACCTCCAGCAGGCCCACGAGAGCGGCGTCCGATGCCCGAAGCCCTTCGTCGTCAGGAGCAACGTTCTGGTGATGGGTTTCCTCGGCAAGGACGGCGTGAGATACCCCCTACTGAGGGAGCTGGACCTAGGGACCGAGGAGCTGGAGAGCGTCTACGAGGAGGTCCTCAGGAACCTCAGGGCCCTCTATCAGAAGGCTGGGCTGGTCCACGGCGACCTCAGCGAGTACAACGTCATGCTCGCTTCACCGGAGGAAGTGTACTTCATCGACCTCTCGCAGTCGGTCCTCAGGGATCACCCGCTCGCGGGAAGGCTGCTGATGAGGGACATCCGCAACGTCAACAGGTACTTCTCGGGAAGAGGGGCCAAGGTCATCGAAGACGAAGAACTCTACGCTGAGCTGACCAGCCACACCTGCGCATGAGGTACCTGTAACGTCCCTACCGGCCACGAGCTCCGAGACCGGTGCCCTCAGACGCCGAGGACCTGCCTGATGACGGCCCTGTAGTCCACGGGCTGAACCTTCGAACCCGGTGCGGGGAGGAGGTAGATGACCGGCACGGCGATCGCGGCCCGCAGCTCCGACAGCTTCTGGGAGAACTCTTGCCCGTACTCGTCGCTGACGAGGATCAGACCGACGTCCCCCTCCGAGACGAGCTTACTGACCGCGGCTAGGGCCTCCTCTGGACTTCCCGCCTGAACGGTGCCCGCGCCTGCCAGCCTCATCGCCGAGACGAACGCCTCCCCTCCGACCGCGACGACCCTCACGTCACGGACGTTCCCGAACTCAGTGAAAAGCCTAACTTCCGGCTCTGGAAGATCTGCGGCCCCTCGCCGCGACGACGTCGTAGAGCTCCGTCTTGACGGGCTTCTCCGGTATCAGGCCCTGAGGCCTGTAGAGCAGCACCGTCACTATGAGGATCCCCATGACCGCGTACCGGAGGTAGGAGATGTCGAACCCGACCGTGATGCCGAAGACCGCCAGAGTGCTCGCTTGAGAGAACCTCTCGAAGACCGCGAGTACGAGGGCCCCCACGACCGCCCCGACGTTGTTGGCCAGACCGCCCAGAATGGTCATCGTCAGGACCAAGAACGTCAGAGCCGGCACGTAGTCGTCCGGGAAGATAGACTGCGAGTAAAAGGTGTAAAGTGATCCCGCTGCTCCCGCGATCGCTGAGCCTATGAAGAGCACCTGGCCCCTTACCCTGGGGACGTCCTTGCCGAGGGAGTATGCCGCGAGCTCGTCGTCCCGAACCGCCTTCATCAGCCTCCCGAAGGGCGAGTTGGTGAGCCTCTCTACCAGAAGGTAGGTGAATATCGCTATGGCACCGGTCAGGGCCACGTAGAGCGTCATCCCGAGCGGTGGGTTGCGAAGGAAGACGAATGGGTTGGAGATCCCCGATATCCCGAAGACCCCTCCCACGAGGGGCTGATATGTCCTCACGAAGACCCTCGCGGCCTCTCCGAAGATGAGCAGCGTGATGGAGAGCATGCTGCCCTTGAGGGCCAGAGCCGGGTAGCTGGCAACGAACCCGAGGACGCCGGCCACGAGGGAGCTCGAAATTAAGGAGAGGACGAAGACGCCGACCGCGAGAAGGGGATTGGATGCGGCCAGCTCGGTCCTCCTCGCAGCGGCGAGTGCAGAGAGCGGGTCTTCCGTCCCGAGTATAGAGTCGTAGACGTTGACGGTGATGACGGTGCTCGTGATGGCGCCGACGAAGAAGAAGAGGACCTTTCCCAAGTTCGGCACACCGGTAAGGCCGTACTCGAGGTTCATGCTGAGGGAGAGGATGACGTAGATCAGCAAGTAGAAGGTGAAGCTCTGAAACAGGACTAGGGCCCCCTCGCCGATCAAAGCTCAACCAACCTCGTGAACCTGTACCTGTTACGGTAGAGCAGCACGGCTGCTATCGCGATGTAGGGTATCAGGGGCTTGTACGCGGTCTCCAGACCAAAGGCCCTGTTGAGGGCCCACATCCCGAGGTTTTCCGCCGAGCCTATCACGAAGCCCCCGAGGAGCGTGAGGGGGAAGCTGGTGAAGTTGCCGATGATGGCAGAGGAGAAGACCCAGAGGAGCATCCTCCACCCAGACTCTGGGTTGATGCTGGTGTAGTAGGCCCAGAGGGCCCCCGAGACGCCTGCTAAGAAGCCCGTGAGGAGCCTCGTAATCGACCTTATCCGCCAGACCGGTATGCCGCTGACCATCGCCAGGTCCCTGTTGCTGGCTATCGCCCTCATGGCCTTCCCCACCTTCGTCCTCAGGATGAGGTAGGTGAGGCCCACAACCGTTACGGTCAGGGTGATCAGTGCCAGGACGTGCAGGTTGGTCAGTGGCCTCGTCCCTAGGAAGACGACGGGCTGGGAGCTGAACCCGGAAGTGAGGAAGAGTAGGTCCTCGATGTCGGCGTAGATCGAGAAGAGGTACCTGATCGTGAAGCTCGCGCCCACGCTCGCTATGAAGACCTGAAGCAGCGTCGCCCCCCTTCTCTCCAACCTCTTGTACGCCAACTCGTCGACCGAGAGGGCTATGAGGGCGCCCGTAGCTCCCGCGAGGACCATCGATGTGACAGGGTCCAGTTGGCTCAAGGTCAACAGTGCCGCGACGTAACATCCGAACGTGATGTACTCTCCGATGGCGAAGTCCGCGAGCCTCGTGACCGAGTAGTTCATCGTCAGACCGACCGCTGCCATTGCGTAGAGCGCTGACGCGAGCAGTGACGTTGGGAGCTGACCGAGGGCCTCCTCGATCATTACAACTAGAAATCAGGTAAGCCGGTAAAATGGTTATGCCCTCTGGAAGAAGACGGTGGCGAGGTCCAGCCCAGACACGCGATCGCTGGAGTCGCTGAGGACGACCTTTCCTCCCACCATGACGAGCGTCCTCTCGGAGTGGGAGATGGCCATCCTCGCGTGCTGCTCGATCAGCAACAGAGTCAGCCCAACCTTCCTGAGTGCGTCCACCTTCTCGAAGATCCTGTGGACCATCTTCGGAGCGAGACCCGCAGAGGGCTCGTCCATGATTACCAAACTGGGGGAGGTCATGAGAAGCCTGGACATCGCCAGCATCTGCCTCTCACCCCCGCTCAATGTACCTGCCTTCTGCTTCAAACGTCCCGAGAGCTCGGGGAACATCTCCAGCACCTCTTGCAGCTTGACCTTCAGTTCGTCGCGGCTGAGCGAGTATCCGCCCATCTCGAGGTTCTCCAGTACCGTCATGTCGGGGAAGACGTTACCGGTCTGGGGGAGGTATGCGATACCTAGCCTCACCCTCTCGCTGGGCGGGCGGTGCGTTATTTCATGACCGTCATAGATTATAGTCCCTTCGAAGACGTTCGTCAACCCGACTACCGTTTTGGCGAGGGTGCTCTTTCCTGAGCCGTTGGGGCCGATTATCGCGACGGTTTCACCTCTTCTGATCGATACGTCTATTCCGGTGATGATGGGCAGCCTTCCGTATCCAGCGACCACCCCTCTCAGCTCCAGCACGTCTCAGCTCGCCTCCACACCCAGGTAAGCCTCCACGACCTTTTGGTCCCTGACAGCCCCGGAGGAATCGCCGTCGTAGATGATTCTGCCCTCGTGCATCACGAGTACTCTCTCGACGTACTCGAGCAATATGTCCAGCTTGTGTTCTATTATGATGAAGGTAGTTGACTTGGAACTTCTGACCTCGGATACGTGTTTGAAGATCTCGTGGGCGAGGGGCACCGCGACGCCGGCTGCGGGCTCGTCCAGCAGCACCAGCTTCCCCTCGGACATCATGGACCTCCCTATCTCGGTGAGCTTCATCTGGCCTCCGGAGATCTCTGAGCCCCAGTTCCTGTTAACGGCCGTAAGCTTGAGGGCGTCGATCAGCTCTGAGACCTGACGCGCGATCTCTAACTCCTGTGGCCTCCACAACCTCCTCAGTGGTGCGACGTGCGGACGCTCGCCTCTCTGTTGACGGGGCGGAAGGGCGAGGTTCTCGGCTACGGTAACGTGCCAGAAGGTCCTCGGAATCTGGAAGCTCCGGACAACGCCCCTCCTGAAGACCTCGTCGGGCCGGAGGCCGTCTATCCGCTCGCCATCGAAGAGGATCTCGCCGCCATCGGGCTTAAGGACGCCTGCTATCAGGTTGAAGAGGGTCGTCTTCCCGGAGCCGTTGGGCCCTATCAGCCCGACCAGCTCACCCCGCTCGACGGTGAAGGAGACGCCGTTGACGGCCACCAGACCGCCGAACCTCTTCGTGAGGTTTCTGACCTCTAGGCTCAAGGTGCTACCCAAAGTATTCGATGACCCGCGCGGGGTACCTCCAGGTGCCGATGTCAGCGAACGTGTACTTGCCCCCGACCAGCCTGTACTGCCATATCGTGTAGTCCGACCCCATTGCGTCGCCGTTCGCGTCGAAGGCCTTGTAACCGGTAACGCCGATTAACCTCTCACCCGCTATCGGGAGGGCTGCTTTGATCGCGTCCGCGTCGTACCTACCAGCGTAGAGTATGGCGAGCGCCGCCACCCAGACAGCGTCGTACGTGAAGTACGCGTACGGCGAAGGCTCTCTGCCGAACTTCGCCCTGTAATCGCTCTCGAATTTGCCTGCCAGAGGACCTCCCCTCGGTGACGCGAAGACACCGGTTAGCTTCACATCGGTAAGGAACCTGGCCACATCGGGGGACGCTCTACCGTCTGGCGCCGGCAGATAGGCCGCGGGTCTCCGAAGGGTCTCTGAACCGTACCACCTTACCCTGGGCAGCCTGGCGTCGAGCCTCGCGTGGCCTAGGATGTTGAGGCCGTCGTCCTCGAAAGCTATTATCAGTACAGCGGTTTCTGGTCCGATGCCGAGCTCGGCGACGATTGAGCTCAGCGACGAGACCTCCGAGGCGTAGTCGGGCTGACCAACGGTGTACAGAAGCTTCCTTACCGTTCCCCTATACTGGGTCGTGAAGATCCGCTCGAAGGCGTCGGAAAGACCTCTACCGTAGTCGTCGTTTCTGGCGATGATCCCCACCTTCCGTATACCGTCCCTGTTCATGAGTTGCGCCAAGACCTCGGCCTGGAACAGGTCGGTCGGAACGACCCTGAAGACGTAGTCCGTGGCAGCCAACAGCGGGCTCGTGGAGGAGGGGCTGATGACAACCATCTTGTTGGTGTTGACGAAGTCCATGATCCCCCTCACCTCTCCCGAAGCGAACGGCCCTACCACCACCCTGATGCCCGCCGCGTACATGGACTGGACGACCCTCAGGGCGTCTGCGGCTGTGCCCTTGGTGTCGTCGTGAACGAACCTGAACCTCACGGGAGAACCTACAGACTCTAAGTAGCTGTTGATGTGCTCGATCGCCAGTATGCCACCGTCCCTCCTGACTGGCCCGTCAACCGCGTAGGGGCCGCTGACGGCCATGGCGAAACCAATTGTGTACTCTATCCTCGTGGGTTCTGCTGTGACGACGCGGGTCGTGACCACCGTGACCGGGATCGTCCTCTCGACCGTCAAAGTCAGGGTCTGTCCCACACCGGGCGCCGTAACGGTACGAACCTCCGTCCTGGTGACGGTCGGTGCTGTGGTTGCGAAGTAACCCGCTGTCACTCCCAGAACCAGCACCATAACGACCAGCACCGCAGTCAGGGGAGAGACCTTACCCGTCCTATGCGCCTCTCCTCTCATGTTTTATAGATCTCGTCACTCACATTTATGCTTGCTGCTGAAACAAAGACTCGGTCCCATTCTCCCGACAACGTCGCGATCTCCGGAACACCTCAGGACGGTCGAAGATGTGAAGTTCGGTTATTTGTACGGGTGCTGCTTCCAGTCAGGAGGGCCCGTAGCTCAGCTTGGACAGAGCGCTGGCCTTCGGAGCCAGAGGTCCCGGGTTCGAATCCCGGCGGGCCCGATAAACCGCTCCATGCTCGGACAACCCTTAAAATCAGAGGACTGAGTTGCATGGGAAAGCATGGAAGGAGGACAGGGCCTGTGGAGTAGCCACCCGATACTGATGATACCCGGACCGACGGAGCTACACCCTAGGGTCAGGAAGGTGACCGTGGAGCGCTCTTACCCTCACTACGGCAGCATGTGGAAGGAGAGGATCGAGAGGGCCTCGAGGCTGGCCGCGGAACTCTTCGGCACCAGACGCTCTAAAACGGTGATCGTCCCCGGACCTGGGACCATGGCGCTCGAGCTCGGCATAAGGGCCGTCATCAGAAAGGGTGAGAAGGCCGTTGTGCTTGCGAGCGGCTTCTGGGGCTACAGATTGGCTGAACTCGTGAGCTCGGTTGGGGGAAGCCCGGTCGTCGTTGAGGCTCCTGAGGGCGACCTCCCTTCGCCTGTGAAGGTCGAGGAGGCAATCTCACGTAACAGGGACGCGACATGCCTGCTGCTGGTCCACGTCGAGACGGCCACCGGCGTGATCTACGATCTCAGCGAGTACGTGAAGGTTGCTCGGGAACACGACATGCGGGTGATCTGCGACGCGATAGCCTCCTACGGGGCTATGCCTCTGAACGTCGACGAGCTCGAGATCGACGTCTGTGTCGGTCACCCTAACAAGTGCCTCAACAGCGTCCCGGGTGCCACACCGCTCTGCATCAGCGAAGAGATCTGGGAATCGATAGAGAGAGGCGTCGGCGATGAGGGATGGATCACCAACCCTAGGGTCTTCAAGCGATATCATGACCTCTGGGGTCCGGACGGTCACCCGTATTCAACAACCATAAACCCCTATGCGGTGCTGGCGTTCACAGAGGCTGCTGAGGCAGCGCTGGAGGAAGGACTGTCGTCAAGGATGAAGAGACACTTCTCGGTCTCGAGGGCGTTCAGGAGGGCCGCCTCCGTCATGGGCTTCGAGGCGATGGCCTCTTCGGAGGAGATCGCAGCCCCCACGGTGACCAGCCTGAGGTTACCAGAACCACTCCACGAGAGGGCAGAGGAGCTGATCGATCTGCTGCTAAAACGATACGGCGTGATGGTAACCAACGGCCTCGGGAACTCCTCGGGAAGCGTCGTCAGGGTCGGACACATGGGGATCGCTGCGACCGTACGATACCTGCTTCCGACGCTCGTGGCGATGGGCAAGGCCGCGGGTGAACTCACGGGTAGGAGGCTTGAGATAGGCCACTCGGTCGACGTCTTCCTCAACTCTCTGGGGCCCTGAAGATCTCAGAGACCCGCCTCATTCCGCGCCTGCATCTCCTCGTCCTCCTCAACCTCTGCCTGACGCCAGTTAGGAAGACAACGGAGCTACCGTGTTTGCGAAGCAACCTCTTCAGGTGCTCATCACCCGCCCTGTCGAGGTCTGTCAGAACGACCACCTCCCTGATCTCACCCTTCTCGACGAGGTCCTCGAAGTCCGGGAGCGTCAGGACCGTACAGACGACGCCCGCGGACCTCAGCGCGCCCACATCGTCCTTGCCCTCAACCAGAACGCTCTTGTTGAGCTGATTCATCTCCTCAACCAGCGCCAGAATCTCCAACCACTCCGACTCGCGAAGTTCTGGGCCGCGCGTTCTCATTACATGAGAAGAACGTGAGGCGAAGATAAACGAATTTTACCACAATTTGGAACGGAAAGTGCGCCGGATTGGAGTTCGTGACTTCGTCATATTTGAGTCGATCGTTGAAAGGCTTTTCCGCTATTCACTTACAGATGGGCCCTTGAGGTGAGAAGAGGGTGAGAGTAGTCACCGTGCATCTACCTGAAGCGTACATAGAGGCTATTGACGCGCTCGTGAAGGCGAAGCGCTATCCCAACAGGGCGGAGGCGATCAGAATGGCGGTCAGGGACTTCATCAGAACGGAGGCGAGTTTCGGAGTTGAGTGAGATCGAGTCGGCGATCAAGATCAAGTTGGTGGGGGTGGGAGGGGCCGGATCGAACGCGGTCCACAGGCTCATGGACGTCGGCATCTCGGACGTCTACACCATCGCGGCCAACACCGACAAGCAACACCTCGACATGGTCAAGTCCCATCAGAAGGTACTACTGGGGCCGACCGTATCTAGGAGACACGGCACCGGAGGTAACCCCGAGCTGGGCAGGGTGGCCGCGGAGGAGTCGCTCGAAGAGATAAGGGCCGCCATCGACGGTGCGGACCTGGTTTTCGTGACGGCTGGACTGGGTGGCGGTACAGGAACGGGAGCTGCACCGCTCGTGGCCAAGGCCGCGTTGGAGCAGGGGTCGATAGTCGTGGGGGTGGTGACATTACCCTTCAGGTTCGAGGGCGCCGTGAGGAGGAGGGTGGCGATGAAGGGGCTCGATGAGCTCCAGAAGGTCTGCAATACGGTCGTGATCATCGACAACAACAGGCTCCTCGACCTCTACCCCCAGTACGACCTTAACTCCGCCTTCTCCGTAGCTGACGAGGTGATCCACAACATGGTCCTGAGCATCTCCGAATCGCTCGTGAGGCCCAGCATGATCAACATAGACTTCGAGGACTTCAAATCGGTCGTCAGCCGGGGGAGGATCGCTACGATCGGGCTCGGGAAGAGCAGCTCGCCTAACAGGGCTGAGGAGGCGACGTTCAACGCACTCCAGTCGCCGCTCCTAGAGGGGACCATCGACGGAATAAGCGCGGCGATCGTCCACGTCAGCGGCGGAGAGGACATGAAGCTGAAGGACGCAGCGAGGCCCGGCGAGATCGTCTCGGAGCTCATGGGCGAGGAGGGGCTCGTGATATGGGGCGCAAGGGTCGACAGGAGGTACGGGTCGACGCTCCACGTCTCGCTCATACTCGCCGGAGGATCGTACGTAAAGGGCCCGGTGACTCCCCTGCTGAGGACACCTTCCAAGGAGGAGTCGAGGACACCGCTTGCGAGGATCGGTTCAGAGGACTCGGTCGAGGACATCGAGAAGCTCATCGAGGAGCTCAGCGGCTGATCGCCTTCAACCGAAGGCCACTACCCCTCATTTCTCCTCTTGCTTCAGCTTCTTTACGAGTTCCCTGAGATCTATCACGACCTCGCCGCGCCAGTCTCCAATCGCACCGTCCCTAGCGATCATTATCGACCTCATGCCCACGCGCGTCGCCTCTTCCAGCTCTTCCTGTGGTCCGTCGCTGACGAAGACGATCTTCCTCGGTTCCACGTCCATCACACGGGATGCGATCCGATAGACTCGGGGATCGGGCTTGGCGACGCCGACCTCACAGGAGAAGACCGAGGCATCGAGTAACCTCGAGACCTCGACGGACCTCCAGATGACAGGAACCTCGGGGGAGGAGTTGGAGAGGAGTCCCAGCTTGAAACCCATGGACTTCAGCTCCCTCAGACACCAGCCTACGTCGTCGAAGGGGATGACGCACGATCTCACGAAGTCCAGCCTGATTCTCGTTGCCTCGGCGAGTCTGACCTCGTCGGCGGTTGCGCCCATATCGGCAAGGACCGAGCCGATGCATTCGGTCGTGTCTCTGCAGGACCCGCGTATCCTCTCGTCCAGCTTAGAGATCCAGACCTCTGCGAACTTCGACCAGTCAACGTTGAGGGCCTGACTCATCTTTTTCAGGCTTTCCCTGTGCCTGTCGATGGGGTACCGTGGAACCAGGGTGCCGAAGAGGTCGAAGAGCACACCTCTCATCCCCTCAGTCGATGTTGAGCCGTAGATAAGAACGGATACCCTGCCGTGACGACAAAAGGTAAAGACCGGGGCAGATCGACCCCCCTCATGAAGGCCGCAGTCTTCGAGAGGACTGGTGGGCCTGAGGTCCTAGCGGTCAAGGAAGTAGAGCTTCCCCGCAAGAGCAACGAGGCTCTGATCAGGGTCGAGGCGACCGGCGTCAACAGGATAGATGTGTGGCTCAGGACCGGACTCTATCCGGTGAGGCTGCCCCACGTGCTCGGCGTGGACGTGGCCGGCACCGTACTGGAGGACCCTTCTGAGACCTTTAAGGCTGGAGACAGGGTGCTGGTGTATCCAAACGTAGGCTGCGGCAGGTGCGAGCTGTGCGCTGCTGGTGAGGAGAACCTCTGCCCGAGAATGGAGAGGGTCGGTCAGCACAGGTGGGGAGGCTACGCGGAGACCGTGGCCGTTCACAGCAGGGCGCTGATCAGGATCCCAGATAACCTCGCGTTCGAGGAGGCCGCCTCGATACCGGTGAACTTCCTGACGGCATGGGACGCGCTCGTGAGGGCAGCTAGGATCAGCTGCAACGACTCGGTGCTGGTCGTGGGTGCCGGAAGCGGGGTCGGATACGCCGCGATACAGATCGCCAAGCTCCACGGCTCCAAGGTCATAGCGACCGTCGGAAGCGACGAGAAGGTAGAGATGGCCCACAGGATAGGTGCGGATCACGTTATCAACAGAAAGAAGTCGGACGTGGTGAAGGAGGTGATGGAGATCACGGGTGGAAGGGGTGCGGACGTGGTCTTCGAGCACGCGGGGAAGGAGTTCTGGCAGACAGCGCTGAAGTCGTTGGGGCTGAAGGGGAGGCTGGTGACCGTTGGCGCGACGACCGGTCAGGAAGTCGGAATAGACATCAGGGCCCTCTACAACAGGAGGCAGTACGTCATAGGCGCAGGCGTCGGGAGCAAGCCAGACCTACACAGACTTCTAGCGTTGTTCTCTGAGGGGAGGCTGAGGGCTCATATCGACCGGGTCTACAGGCTCGAGGAGGCCCGAGAGGCGCACAGGAGGATGGAGGCGTCGGAGCACTTCGGTAAGATAATACTTAGGCCTTGAACAGGTCGTTCGGATACGGACCTCAACCGGAGCCCCCACCGCTGGGAGAGGTACTGAGGGCCAAAAGAGACCTCAGGAAGTACCTGAACGAGACGCCGCTGGTGAGCTCGAAGAAGCTCTCGAGGCTGATCGGCGCGGACGTCTACGTCAAGCTCGAGAACCTGAACCCGACCAACTCCTTCAAGGTCCGGGGAGGCATACACTTCATGAGCGCCATGCGCGGTGAGGGCCTCAAGGGCGTCGTAACCGCGTCCATGGGGAACCACGCTCAATCCGTAGCCTACGCTGGATCACTCTTCGGCGTACCCGTAAAGGTCGTGATGCCACAGTGGGTCTCGAGGTTAAAGGTCGAAGCTGTCGAGGAGCTCGATGCCGAGGTGATCAAGTTCGGGTCCTATTACGACGAGGCCGCAGAATACGCCGAGAAGCTTGCGGGCGAGCTCGGTTACTTTTACGTTCACGCGATAGAGGAGAGACTGCTCCACGTCGGCGTGGCCACGATGCACCTCGAGGTGGTGGAGAAGCTACCGGACGTCGACGCAGTCATCAACCCTCTCGGCGGAGGAACAGGCGCCATAGGTGCGGTCTCGGTGTACAAGGCGATCGACCCGCGCATCGAGATTTACGGCGTTCAAGCAGAGGGTGCTGATGCGTTCTATCGCTCCTTCAAGAGTGGCGAGCTTGTGAACCTGACGGGAGTTTCAACGAGGGCAGAGGGCCTCGCGGTTGCGAGGACGTACCGGATACCGTTCGAGCTGCTGAAGAACTCCCTGAAGGACATCGTACTGGTCAGCGATCACGAGATGGAGGAGGCCATCAGGACCCTCTACGCCACGGTGAGGCAGGTCTCTGAGCATGCGGGTGCCGCTGCAACTGCTGCTGCTTTTAAAATGAAGAGCGAGCTGGCAGAAAAGAAGGTCGTGCTGATGCTGACCGGCGGTAACATCTCTCAGGAGGAGTTCGCGAGGGTGCTCAGCGGGAAACCGTGACCGGTGTGGTCATTTCCTTGCTTTTTTGCGGGAGTACTCGAATGTCTCGCCCGGGTTCAGCACTACGACCTTCACACCCTTCGCTCTAGCCCTCACAAGGGCCTCGAACTGCTTCGGGTCTTGTTTTATCGCTTCGTAGGTATTATAATGCATCGGTATCACAATTTTAGGTTTGATGAGAGAGGCTGCGATCGCGGCCTCCCTTGGTCCCATGGTGTAAAGGGAACCTATAGGTAACAGAGCGATGTCAGGTTTGTAGAGCTGCCCGATGTACTTCATGTCTCCGAACAGGCCCGTATCCCCTGCGTGATAGATTACCGCCTCATCGCCGTGAAGAACGACGCCCGCCGGATCGGCCGAGTGGACCGCTGGAGTAAGCGTGACCTTGAGGCCGTCGGCGTTGAAGACGCCTCCGATGTTGGCACCGAACGCCCTCCTCACCCCGTTCTGTTCCGCCTTGACCTTCAGCTCGTACATGCCGACGAACAACGCATCGAACCTCTTACAGATCTCGAAGGAGTCTCCCACGTGATCGAAGTGGTCGTGCGTCACCACCACGTAGTCTACCCTCTCCAGTTCCTCCAGCTTCACTGGAGCTGCTGGATTTTTTGAGATGAACGGATCGATCAACAGCCTTTTGCCGTCGAGCTCGAGGTACCACGCTGCGTGCCCTAACCACCTGAGCCTTGCCATCGCGGATCGTCCCGAAGGCTCTGAGATAGACTTTGTCCCGCCCCCTCCGGGTTTCATGACGAGAAACGCATTTATTCGGGCCAGAGTCCGAAGCGTCGAGATGGGTGGTCCCCTTCCAGGTGGGCGTTGCCCTGAAGCCGAGCACCCTGGGTGACGACGAGGAGGCGAAGCTGCGCAACACCATCTCCCTTTACGAGCTCTCGAAGGAGGCCGGGCTGAACTACTTCGTTCTCGACTCTGAGAGAGACCTCGACGACCTCTCGCTCCGGTCCCTTGAGTTGTTGGCCCGTCACGCCGACGGAACGAGGCTGGTGATCACACTGCCCGTCAGGAGGTCCGACGCCAGAACCCGGTTCGAAGGGCTCTGCAGGCTGGCCGCGACGTCACCGGAGCTTGAGCTCTGTTTCGTCGCTGGTAACCCAGCCTACCTCAGCGTACTCGAGCGTTCAACGGGAGCCGGCAAACTCCTCAGCAGTTACACCAGAGCAGCTCTTCAGTCGGACGGCAGCCACAGGGAGGTGATGGTCGGCACGGAGCGCGTCGAGAGGACCCTGCTCTCCATGGGTCACATGAAGAACGTCGTGCCCTTCGTGCTGATGGACTCGAACTCCCGCCGGTGGGCCAAGACTTTCGGTGAGCTCTGGAGCAAGGTCGCGGTCTACGTCCCGCTTCACTTGGGTCGACCGTCGGGGGTTGCCCTCGAGAGGTTGAACGCCTACGTATCGAGGAGGCCCCAGTTCCGGGATCGAGACGGTGAGGAGCTGGAACGGGGCGTCAGGTCGTTGACGCTGCACGGTTCACCCGACGAAGTCAGGTCCGGCATGGAGAGGCTGATGGAGATGGGCTACAACGTGGTCGTGGGATGGCTGGTGGACCCGTCACCAGAGCAGCTTCTGAAACTCACGAAGGTCCTCTGAGACCTGACCCTCAACCTGACTCAACTCTATCCCTTCCCCGCAAAATGTAACGTCAGGAGATGGCCGGGGAGAGGTGGAACTTCACGCCGAGGCGCTTACCACTGATCACCGCCGAGGTGGCCGAGGACGTCCTGGAAGCGATGGAGAGAGGACAGGGTAGTGTATCGACGAGCCTAGACCTCTGGTTGTCGAAGGTCGAGCTTATCCTCGCGAGGAAGGGTCTCCTGATCGGATCTGTCGAGGTCAGCAGAGAGGAGCTCGGTGCGATCAGTAACGATAAGCGGACTGTCTTCTCTGTGACGTCTGATGGCCTGAGGCCGGTTGAGGTCAGGGCCGTCCGGTACTACAAGCTCGTGAACTGCGGCAGAGGGAGGGCGCCGACGCTGGAGATCGATGGGGTACACATGCACCGTGTTAAAGACGTCTCGCCCACAGAGGACGCCATCGCCAAGGTCAGGCTGCTGGGGAGGCTGAACGACAGGAAGGTGCTGGACACCTGTACAGGACTCGGCTACACGGCCATCGAGGCCGTCAGAAGAGGAGCTGAGGTCGTGACGGTTGAGCTCGACGAGAACGTTCTTACGATCGCGGAGACGAACCCGTGGTCCGCGGAGCTTGGAGGGGAGCGCGTGCAGCTGATCAGGGGTGACGCCGCCGAGTTCGTTCGTGAGCTCCCAACAGGACACTTCGACGCGGTTATCCACGACCCACCTAGGTTCTCACTCGCAGGCGAGCTCTATTCCCTGGAGTTCTATAAGGAACTGGCCAGAGTCATCAGGCCGGGAGGGAGACTCGTCCACTACGTCGGTCGTCCTGGGTCTCTATCGGGGAAGAGGTTGCACGTCGGCGTGATGAGGAGGCTCCGGGACGCCGGGTTCTCGGTCAGGTGGGTTCAAGGGCTCGACGTCGTGGTGGGGGAGAGGGCACCCCGAACGCCCCGTTGAGCGGGCGAAACGGTTCTTTTTGTGGGACTTAGAGGTCAAATGTGCGGACATGTCCAAACCGAAGCTCAGGGTTGAACGAGACACCCTAGGTGAGATGTACGTTCCCGAGGACGCCTACTACGGTGCCCAGACCGCGAGAGCAGTGGACAACTTCCCGATCTCCGGCTTGACGTTTCCAAGGCCCTTCATCAGGGCCTTCGGGCTGATCAAGTACGCCGCAGCGAAGGCGAACATGGAGCTCGGTCTGCTGGACGAGAAGAGGGCAAAAGCCATCATGGCAGCAGCGCTTGAGGTCGCCGACGGTAAGCTCGACACACAGTTCGTCGTTGACGTCTACCAAACAGGCAGCGGGACCTCCATGAACATGAACGTCAATGAGGTGATCGCGGCCAGGGCCAACGAGATCCTCAGTGGAGAGCGGACCGTGAAGGGACAGGTCCACCCGAACGACCACGTCAACATGGGCCAGTCGACCAACGACGTCTTCCCGACCGCGATACACGTAGCAGCCGCTACGACCATGCGAAAGGATCTGGTCCCTTCCATGAGGGAGCTGATGCTGGAGCTGGAGAGGAAGGCGGCCGAGACCACGGACGTCGTCAAGTCGGGTAGAACGCACCTGCAGGACGCGCTGCCGGTGACGCTCGGCCAGGAGCTGGGGTCCTACGCCTCAGCCGTGAAGAGGGCCCTCAGGTCCGTCGAATCGGGTATCGAGGCGCTCCTGGAGCTGCCCATCGGAGGTACAGCGGTGGGCACCGGACTCAACAGGCATCCGGACTTCGCCAGGAGGGTCTGCGAGGAGCTTAGCAGACAGACGGGCCTTGCCTTCAGGGAAGCGCCTGACAGGTTCGAGCTGATGGGGTCGATGTCGGCCACCGTTGAGGCATCAGCGTCGTTGAGGATCACCGCCCACGCGCTGCTCAAGATCGTCAAGGACCTGCGGCTGATGGGCTCCGGCCCCAACACGGGCTTCAACGAGATCGAGATACCTGCGGTGCAACCAGGCTCCTCCATCATGCCCGGAAAAGTGAACCCGGTAATACCCGAAGCCGTCGGACTGGTGGCTGTGAAGGTACTGGCGAACGACCAGTCGGTGCTGCTAGCCGCTCAACTGGGCGAGCTTGAGCTGAACATGGGGATGCCGTTGATAGCCTACGACCTACTCCACTCGATCCACATACTCTCGTCGGCTTGCAGGGTCCTCGCGAGGCGCTGTGTCGCAGGGATTACCGCCAACGTGGAGAGGTGCAGGGAATACGCCGAGTCCTCACCCTCATTGGTGACAGTCGTGGCACCGTTGATCGGCTACGACAAGGCCGCTGCGGTCGCCAAACGCCTTCTCAGCGAAAGGATGTCGATCAAAGAGGTCCTCGCCGAGGAGCTAGGGATGAAGAGGGAGGAGATCGAGAAGCTGATCGACATGAAATCGCTCACGAAGCCCGGAATACCGGCAAAGGGTGACTGAGCTCACGGGAACACCCTGATGAGGCTGCCCTGCCCTAAACCCGGAACCTCCCTGCCCTCTTTTGTTGCGTCGAACTCTACGGACAGCACGTCCTCCAACGCCTCCACGACCCTACCCTTCCAGGGGTTGCCGTTGTAGTCGAGGTAGACGACCTCCTTCCCCACGAGCGAGGTCAGGTCCACGTCGCCGGAACCCGAAGTCGGTGAGACCAGGGCCCTCTCGAGCTCGTCGAATCCCACAACTATCATGTCTATCGGTTCCTCAGACATGCCGGCGGCCTCCAACCTTCGCTGGCTAACCAACTTTTATACCAGATCGGATAGGTCAGGATCGCGTTCCGAGTGCACCCCGTCACGTCTGAGACCATGTACCGCGTTCTTACCCTCTGACGAACCGATGCCTCTGTTTTATCATCACGAGGGTGTGTAGTTAGGAGTCGAATATCCAGCTCAGACCCTCACCCGCCTGCCTGACTAAGCCCGAGGACACATTCCTTTTCATTACAGCGCTGTAAAGGTAAACTTTGCTGAGCGCGAGGGGCCAATTTTCACCTGTCTCTCTGGAGGCGTGCTCAGCCCACCGCTGATAATGGAGCGAACTGAGGAGGAGACCTAATCGTTCCAACAGGTACTTCGCATGCAGCTCCGCCCCTTCAGCGATTGCGGTGCCGATCACCGACTTCACCTCGCTCTCAAACATCTCACTCAGACTATCTCTCACCTCCCTGTCCTCGAGGGCAGATATGCGAGCCCCCAGTTCTTCCATGAGCAGCTCACCGATGCCTTTCCTGAAGAAGACCTCAGCAAGGTCAAGAGACTGGACGTTGCTGGTGCCCTCCCATATCGCGGTCACTAAGGAGTCCCGGTGTATCTTTGCCATTGGAAACTCCTCCAGGAAACCGATGCCGCCCATGAGCTCCATGGCGTAACGCGTCAACTCGATTGAGGTCCACGCCGCCATGTTCTTGGTCACATGCGTGAGCAACCTGGCGTAGTGATAGGACCCACTGTAAGGCGGAACCTCATCTGCTGCGTCGTTGAAGGCTTTCGCAGCCACCAGCGATAGGAGCAAATTAGCCTGAAGACGTGACTCCATCTCCACCAAGTCCCTGAGGTAGAGTGGGTGCTCGATGAGACGTTTCCCGAAGGCCCTCCTCTGGCTTCCGTACAGCGCAGCCTCCCAAAGCGCCTTTCTCGCGAGCCCCAATCCTGCGATCGAGTTATCTATCCTGGCGATCGTCAGGACCTCCAACGCTACGTATATGCCGTGACCTAGGGCCCCGAGCGGGTACGCCTCAGCGTCTTGAAGTTCCACCTCACCGGTGGGAACCGTATTAGTTCCGAGTTTCTCCTTCAGCCTGAGGACCCTCCAGTTCGGTGAGCCGTCATCCCTTCTGGCGGTTGCGAAGAAGGTCGCTACGCCTTTTGCACCGCTCGCGGCCTGTACGGGTTTCGCGGTGACTATCGCTGCGTCCGCAAGACCCACGTTGCTCGTGAAGTACTTGAGACCCCTGAGTCGCCACCTACCACGGTTCATCTCCGCTACAGTCTCTATACTCCCTAGATCACTGCCTGCGCTGGTCTCCGTGTAAAACGTCGCCCCCATCCATGGCCTCTCCTGTCTTAAGAAGTAGGGTAAGAAGCGGTCTCTGAGCTCCTCATCACCGTATTTCATTAATGCGTAAGCAGTCTGTTCAGTTACAGTAATAGTACAGAAAATGCCTGCATCAGAAATTATGTAGCCAGATACGAAATGATAAGTCAAATTCTTTCCATTGTTCAGCGATTTAGAAACCACTCCAAAATTAAACAAATCATACAAAGTAAGTAAGTGATCATGTGATACCTGCACGTAGTTCACCTCGTGTCCCGTGGTACCCCACTTTCTGAGCGTGGGTCTTGCATAGCGATCTATCCAGTAACTCGTCTCCATCATCTTCGTGGAGACATAGTGTCCGAGTCGGTGGAGGTCTTCATCCCCTTTGAATCCGATGTACTTCAGGAAAAGTTGGAGAGGCCTGTCGGCGGTGTAATAGTTCTTACCAGTGCTTAACCATAATTCGCTGAACACAACCATCTCCCGTGCCGGCTGGACTTAGGCTTTCCTGTGTCACAGGACGAACCCGACCGAACGAGACTGAAGTGGCTAACACACAATAGCACGCGCGCTGAACGGTCCTCCGCATGAGTCCGGTGCTAGACGGCCCGAGGACGAGGGCCTCGAAGAGGCTTGTCAGGAAGCTCACCCTCGAGAACCTCTGGCTCTATGTCCTGGCCCTTCTCAGGGAACGCCCGAGATACGGCTACGAATTCCTGGACCTGATAAAGGAGAGGTTCGGCTTCAGCCCGAGCAGGGTGACGTGCTACGTGGTCCTCTACAGGCTCGAGCGCGAGGGCCTCATCAGGTCCATCGGGGTAGAGAGGTCCAGATCTGGTGGAGCAAGGGTCTACTACGAGCTGACCGAGATGGGAAGACGCGAGCTGGATTTCGCCATCAAGTTCCTGAAGGGCGTCTCAGACAAACTGGTGGAACACGAACGCAGCGGAACAGCCGGGAGGGATTAAGAGATATATAGTATTTTATGGTCATAAAACCGTGCCAAAGGTGAGGGTCGCGATAGCCGGGGTCGGCAACTGCGCCTCGGCCCTCGTGCAAGGCGTGCACTACTACAGGGACGCCGATGACGACTCACAGGTCCCGGGTCTGATGCACGTCAGGCTAGGGGGTTATCACGTCGGCGATATAGAGTTCGTGGCGGCCTTCGACATAGATGCGCGAAAGGTGGGTAAGGACCTCTCGGAGGCGATCTACGCCGCTCCGAACAACACGCTGAGGTTCGCCGAAGTGCCGAGGCTGGACGTTGAGGTCATGAGAGGCCCGACGCTTGACGGTCTCGGACGCTATCTCAGGGAAGAGATCCACGAGCACCAGGGAAGACCTGTCGATGTGGCTGATGTGCTCAGGAGCTCGGCTGCAGACGTCCTGATCAACTTCGTTCCCGTGGGGAGTGAGGAGGCCACCAGGTTCTACGCGAACGCCGCGCTCGAGGCCGGATCCGGAATGGTAAACGCCATACCCGTCTTCATCGCCAGCGACCCGGTGTGGCAGTCCTCCTTCGAGAGGAGGAACTTACCGATCGTCGGTGATGACATCAAGAGCCAGGTCGGCGCGACGATACTTCACAGGTCCCTGGTCACCCTCTTCGGAGACAGGGGCGCGGTGGTAGACAGGACCTACCAGCTCAACTTCGGTGGGAACACGGACTTCCTGAACATGCTGGAGCGGTCCCGCCTGAAGTCCAAGAAGATCTCTAAGACGGAGGCTGTGACGTCCCTGATCCCCTATGACCTGGGATGGGAGAATATCCACATCGGTCCCAGCGATTATGTCCCTTGGCTGAATGACGAAAAGATCTGCATCATCCGTATCGAAGGCCGCATCTTTGGCCACGTCCCCATCTCGATGGACGTCCGTCTGTCAGTCCAGGACTCGCCCAACAGCGCCGGTGTCGTCATCGATGCGATCCGCTACTGCAAGATCGCTCGGGACCGGGGTCTTCAGGGGCCCCTCTACGACATCTCCGCCTACACGATG
>JANXEE010000009.1 GCA_025058225.1 Candidatus Calditenuaceae archaeon
GTGCCCCCTCTGCGAGGAGCCCTTCAACTATAGGACCAGCGTCATTTGCCCGGTCCACGGCGTCCAGACCGAGCTCGCGAGGGTCGTCTCGTTCATCGATTGCCCCGGCCACCACTCCCTGATGATAACGATGCTGAGCGGGGCGCCGCTGTTCGATGGGGCGCTGTTCGTGGTGGACGCGAGGGTCAAGTTCCCCCAGCCTCAGGACAGGGAGCACCTCGAGGCGATGCTCGTGATGGGTATGAAGAAGATCGTCTTCGCGCAGAACAAGGTGGACGTCGTAACGCCGGAGAGGGCCAGGGAGAACTACTCGGAGATAGTCAATTACACGACCTCAAGGGGTCTGGAGGAGCCGGTTGTCGTGCCGATATCTGCGCAACAGGGCGTCGGCGTGGAGGCCCTCCTTTACGCGATGGAGAGGTACATACCGACCCCGAAGAGGGACCCCTCGAAACCCTTCCTAATGCCAATACTGAGGTCCTTCGACGTGAACATGCCCGGGACGATCGCGACCGAACTCAAGGGCGGCGTCATAGGAGGTTCGATAATTCAGGGGAGCATGCGTCTCGGTGACGAGATCGAGATCGTGCCCGGTCTCCCTGTGAAACCCGACCAACAGGGCTCACCCATCGAACCAGTCTACACAGTCGCCCGGAGCATCAGGGCCGGAGGCAAGAGCGTCAGGGAGGCCAGCTGCGGAGGGCTGGTGGGAATAGAGACGGACCTCGACCCTTCCTTCACGAAATCCGACGGCATGGCCGGCAACACGGCCGGCAAGCCCGGCTACCTACCGCCGGTCTGGACGGAACTGGAACTCGAGTACAGGCTCTTCGAAAAGGTCGTCGGGGTCGACGGTGACCTCAAGGTTGGCAGGATAACACCGAAGGAAGCCTTGGTGATCAACACGTACTCGGCCGTCACAAGCGGCCTTGTGACATCTGTGAGCGGTGAGAGGATCGGTCTGAAACTCACCAGGGCGATCGCCGCGTCTATCGGGGACCGCGTGACCATCAGCAGAAAGGTGGGCACCGGGTGGAGGCTGATCGGATACGGCCGGATAATGGGCTGAGCGTTGAGGGCCGTCGTCGACGCCAGCTTCCTCATCAGGGCCGTCGAGCTGGGAAGGGACCTCCTGACGGCGGTCTCCGAGAAGCTCGGAGAGCCCCTCGAGCCCTACACGATACCTCAGGTCCTTCACGAGTTGAAGGGGCTCTCGTCAGGTAAAGGCACCAAGGCCCTGAGAGCGAGAGCTGCTCTCGAGGTCGCCGGATCCCTCGAATTGCTGGAGATCGACGACATCAGAGCACCGACCGATGAGGTACTGGTGATGCTCTCGAGGACCAGAGGTCACCTTATCCTCACCTCAGACCTGGAAGTCATGAGAACGGTCCTCAGGAAAGGTGGAAAGGTGGCACTGGTCACGGAGGAGGGCGAAGTCAAGCTGACCCTCTGACCGCGGTTCGGGTCTCGGTGTCCGGTTCGCCGAGGTTTATCACTATCCGGGAACGATTCGTCAACGTGGACGTCGAGCGGCGGATCGAGCTGATAATGCGGTCGCCGACAGAGGAGGTGATCACACCGGAGGAGCTGAGGGAGCTGCTGGAGACCGTTGAGAGGCCCATCGCATACGACGGCTTCGAGCCCAGCGGCCTCGCCCACCTGCCGTTCGGGCTGCTCAGACCGATAAAGCTGAAAGACATGATCGAGGCGGGGTGCAGGTTCAAACTTCTGCTGGCAGACTGGCACGCGATGATCAACAACAAGATGGGCGGCAACCTCGATGACATCAGGAGGGTGGGCGAGTACTTCGTGGAGGTCTGGAGGGCTGCGGGCGTGGACACCAACTCGGTCGAGATCGTCTGGGCCAGTGACAACGCCAGCGACCCGGAGTACTGGAAGCTGGTGATCAAGGTGGCGAAGTCGGTGACCTTGAGGAGGTTAATCAGGGCCCTACCCATCATGGGGAGGGTGGAGGGGGAGCTGCAGGAGGCATCGCAGGTCATCTACCCCGCGATGCAGGTCGCTGACATCTTCTACATGGGCTGCCACATCTGCCAGCTGGGACTGGACCAGCGCAGGGCGAACATGCTCGCTAGGGAGATAGGCCCGAAGCTCGGACTCTGGAAGCCGGTAGCCGTGCACCATCATATGCTCATGGGGCTGCAGGGGCCCGGAGAGCTCAAGGGGATGGACGACGACCCGAAAATCGACATGCAGATCAGCGCCAAGATGAGCAAGAGCGTCCCTGAGACCAGCATCCTCGTTCACGACCCTCCCGAAGTCATAACGCGTAAGGTGGTGAGCGCCTACTGTCCGCCGAAGGTAGAGGAGGGGAACCCGGTACTCGACTACGCGAAGCACATAGTGCTCAGGTCCATGGGACACCTCAACGTCGAGAGGGAGCTCAGGTACGGCGGTGACGTGACGTATCGGACCTACGAGGACCTCAGGGAGGACTACCTAGCTGGAAGGTTACACCCCCTTGACCTGAAGAGGGCTGTAGCGAGGGCCCTCGATGAGCTGATAGACCCCATCAGGAGACACTTCGAGACCAACGCCAGAGCGAGAGAGCTCTATGAGTTCGTGAGCAGTGCCGAGATCACCAGGTGATGTGGTCCGCCTGACCCGCACCCCCTCACCGACCGGGCGACGCGCCCTGCTCAGGGCCGCTAAGGTTGCGGACCGTCGAACTGATCCTCGCGGCCGTTCTTAAGACTTAGCCGGGGTTCGATGGCGCTCACGGAGGAAATGCTCCTCGAGGAAGGCCTTCGTGGACTCGGTCATATCGAGCTCCCTCACCTCATCAGGCTCGAACCAGCCCACCTCAAGGGCGTCACTGCCTGCGACTAAGGAGCCTCCGACGACCTGACAGTCGAAGTCCACGATGACGAAGTGCTCGATCACGGACCCCTCATCATCTCTCCAGAAGACGTCCACCACGTCTACAACCCTGCGAACTTCGACTTCCAGGCCGGTCTCCTCGAGGACTTCCCTCACAACGGCTGAAGCTGCGCGTTCCCCGAACCTCATCCTGCCACCTGGAAGGGACCACTTCATCCTCCCGGGAGGGTTTGACCTCCTCACCAGCAGCACCTTGCCGTCCTGCACGACGAACGCTCCCACTGCGGCGACAGGCCTCCGCTCCACGTGAGATGAAAAGAGAGGAGTTGTGTTTTAGGGTTGGGCTTCGAGAGGTCTCAGAGGTTCCTGGTGCCCTCGGCCCCGGAGACTTTGAGGCCCTCGGGGACGTCGGGAAACGCGGTCTTCATCCTCTGGGCTGCTATCTCCGATGCCTCCTGCAGTATCTTCTGTGCCTCCGGGTCGGTGATGGAGACGCTCACCACGGTCCCCGAGACACTGCCCGCCTCTGCGATCAACCCCTCGAGCACCTCGTCGACGTATCGGAGGTTCTGGGCCACGTCTGGTACGACTCCGGCAAGGTCCGACTGCACCTGCTTGACGATCGCCGTCGCAGGTCCGAGGACGTGCATCACGTCGCCGAACTCCTTGACCGTCTCGAGCCTCAGGATCACCTTCTCCAGCGAGAGCTGGCTCTTCACCACGACTCTGGACATCTTCCTGAGCTGTGCGATCTCGTTGGCGTAGATGGTGGCCCTGCTGGAGTCACCCTCCTGTTGGGCCCTGACGCACTGCTCGAAGAGTTCCCTCGCCCTACCGGAAAGCCTTGCCACAGTGCGGTTCAGCTTGTCCGATTGGATCCTCAGCGCCATCAGCACCTCCGTGAACCTCGAGTCGCTGGTCGTTATCGACTCCTTCATGAACGGTATTCTCATTTCGGATCGTTTAGTGAGGCGATCGGACTAAAAGGTGACCTGAGTCATGCGAGAAGGAAATCGTTGAGTAATCCCCGAGAATTACCCAGCTGATTTCCAGGTCATGGGCTCCTTTCGGGCGGACAGGCATAACCCACCGGGAGGCGTTTTATTTCCGAGGGGAATTGCGGTGATTGGACGAGGACGTGAAGGTGCTCAGCAACGTCGGTGGTCGGACGCTTGAGCAGGTCATGGATACGCTCAGGGCCTCGGGGACGGATTGCGCGCCCCTGAGGGACCTCTCGGAGCTGAAGGGCTCGGAGGAGATCCTGACGCTTGTCGGCGACGACCGGTGGGTGCTGAAGACCATACACGAGCTCTCATGCCCGGAGCAACCGCTCCTGATCGTAGGCACCGAGCTCACCAGGTCTTTCCTCACATCGGTCGGTCTCGAGGAGCTTAAGGAGGCAGCGGAGATGATGGCCTCCGGTGAGTTCGTCGTCGAGGAGGTGACGTTGCTCAAGGTCATCGCAGACGGCAGGCCGGTCGACTTCGCTGTGAACGAGGGGGCGTTGTTCCCGGCGAAGCAGGCCATGCTCATGGAGCACTCGCTGTACGTCGACGGAGAGCTGTTGTGGAGGGACAGGTCTGACGGCGTCTTGGTGTCGACGCCGATGGGCTCCAGCGCCTACTCCCTCTCGGCGGGAGGGGCCCTCGTTCACCACGCGGCGAAGGTCTTCCAGGTGGTGTCGATAAACTCAATAGACCTGACCCGAAGGCCGCTGATCATCCCATCGAGCTCGGAGGTTGAGATAGCGGAGATCTCCTGCGGGAGCGAGGTCGAACTGATCGTCGACGGATTGTTGAGAACCGGTGTGAAGGACTCGGTGGCCTTCGGGTCCTTCGAGAGGCCGCTCAGGTTGGTGAAGATCCGCGGTAGGGAGCCGGTGAGCAGGAAGATGGAGAAGAAGGTGATGATAGCGGAGGAGCTGCTCGCCCTGCCCCCGTCGGCGAAGCTGGTGAAGAAGGTCCTTGAGTACGAGGGCCCCCTTACCTTCGAGGAGCTCCTCAACAGGACTGCCCTGCCGGAGAGGACACTGAGGTACGCTCTCACCGCCCTCACCGCTCGAGGTGCGATAAGGAGGCTGAGGGACCACAACGACGCCAGGAAGAGGATCTACTCGCTCAAGACCTGAGATGGAGGCAACGGTCGTCCGAGTCACGAGGTGTTGCCGACGATCTAAGGTTTAGGCGAACCCCTGCGCAGCGATAAACCGTGAAGCGATCGATCGCAGCGATCATGGCCCTCGCGTTGGCGATCACCGTTGCGTTGACAGCCGTCACTCTCCCCTCCAGAGTCACGCCGACCGAACCCATCAGGTTGGGGTTCGTGGGCCCTCTAACAGGCCCCTTCGCTGCGTGGGGGTTGAACCACAGGGACGGCATGGTCTTCGCGGTCGAGGAGCTGAACGCGCGGGGCGGGGTCCTCGGGAGGAGGCTGGAGCTGATAATCAGGGACGACAGGAACAACCCATCCGACGCCATAGCGACCTTCAGGGAGCTCGTCGAGGTCCAAAGGGTTTTAGCCGTGGCTGGACCCGTCTCCAGCGACATAGGGCTGGCGCTCTCGAGGGAGGCCGAGAAGTACAAGGTACCGCTCTTCCTCCACGCGGCCGGGTCCGACAGGGTACTCGAGAGGTCCAGCAGGTTCACGTTCAGGACGTGCCTGCCCTCGGCGTCGATGCACGAAGAGCTCTTCGAGGAGTTCATCGCCGCTCACCGAATCAGGAGGGTCGCTAACGTGATCGCCGACTACGAGTGGGGCCACTCCATAAGGGAGGCGGTGGCGCGGGTCGCGAAGAGGCTTGGTGTCGAGCTCGCGACGGAGGTCGCACCACTGGCGGAAAGAGATTTCACGCCCTACCTCAGGAGGCTGAAGGACTTCGACCCGGAGTTGATCGTCGCAACCGGCCACCCACCGGGTCTGGCCACGATAGTCAAGCAGAGCCACGAACTCGGCCTGAGAGCGAGATGGGTGACCGGGTCGGTCCCACCCGCTGCACCACTGGTGAACTCCCTTGGAGAGCTTGCCTTCGAGAGGATACTCCTCACGAACTGCGCCAACTACGGCAGCGAGGAGTACGTGAGAGTAGCTGAGAGGTTCAGGGCTAGGTTCGGGTCCTTCATGGAGCAGTTCGCGGTCACCGGATACGTCACCGTGATGCTGATCGCCGACGCGATCTCGAGGACCGGATCGACCGACCCGGCGAAGGTCGCGGAGGCCGTGAGGACCGGGAGGTTCGTGACGGAGCTGCTCAACTGGCCCCTCTCCTACACCGAGTGGGGCGAGTTGATGGAGGCGAGGATGAGCTTCGCGGTGATAAGGAGGGGAGACCCGCCGGGCGGCGTGAACCCCGGAGCGGGCTGGCACCTCGAGACCCTCCTCGTCACCTCGAGGCCCGTGAGGCCCTATGAGCCGCCGTGAGCCGCTGATGAGGGCGGTGAGCGTCACGAAGTCGCTCGGAGGGAACCAGGTCCTGAGGGGCGCTAGTGTCGAGGTCGCGGATGGCGAGGTCGTCGGGCTCATCGGCCCCAACGGCTCCGGAAAAACGACGCTCGTCAACGTGATCACCGGGCTCTGGAGGCCGGACTCGGGCAGGGTGAAGGTCGACGGGGTTGAGGTGACCGGCATGCCGCCCGAGAGGATCGCGAGGCTCGGCGTCAGGAGGACTTTCCAGGTCCCTAGGCTCTTCCGGAGGCTCACGGCCCTTCAGAACGCCGCGTTCCCGCTGATCGCGGAGGGCGCCCCCGACGCCTACGAGAGGGCAAAGGAGGTCCTCGAGGAGCTCGGGTTCAGGGAGCTCGACGCGAAGCCCGAGGAGCTGGACCTTCCAAGGAGGAGGCTAATCGAGGTCGCGAGGGCGGTCGCGGCGGGGCCGAGGCTCCTGGTGATCGACGAGCTGCTCGCAGGACTCACGGACGGCGAGTGCGAGGCCTACGTCTCCTCGCTGATGGGACTGAGGCGCGACCTCGGCTTCTCGGTCCTCTGGGTCGAGCACGTGGTCAGGTGGCTCTTCAGGGCCGCCGACAGGGTCGCGGTGATGAACGAGGGCTCGGTGGTCGCGGAGGGCGCCCCCGAGGAGGTCAGGGCCTCTCCCGTGGTGAGCAGGATCTACTTCGGTGCTTGAGCGTGCTCGAGGTAAGGGACGCGAGGGCGGTCGTCAACGGCCACGAGGTCCTCAGGGGCGTGACGGTGAGGACAGGGGACGGAGAGTCGGTCGCGCTGGTCGGGCCCAACGGCTCCGGGAAGACGACGCTCCTCAGGGCCGTCGCTGGCATCGTCCGCCTCTCCTCGGGCAGAGTCCTGATCGACGGCGTGGACGTCACCTCGGCTCCCGTCAAGGTCAGGGCCTCGATGGGAGTTGCGCTGGTCCCCAGCGAGAACGAGGTCTTCCCCGAACTCACCGTCCTCGAGAACCTGGTCGCCGCGGGCTCGACGGTCAGGGAAGGGTCCGAGCTGGCGCGAAGGGTCGAGTGGGCCCTCTCCGCCTTCAGGAGGCTGAGGGAGAGGTCGAGGGTGAAGGCTTCGGCGCTCAGCGGCGGCGAGAGGAGGATGCTGGCGATCGCGATGGGGCTGGTGAGGTCGCCGAGGGTCCTGCTCTTCGACGAGCCGAGCAGCGGCCTCTCTCCCGTGGCCTTGAGGGAGGTGGCCTCGGTCCTGAGGTCCATCAGGGGCCCGAGGATGTCGGTGCTGGTCGCGGAGCAGAACCTCGACGCTGCCCTCGCCCTCGCCGAGAGGGTCTACGTGCTGAAGGGGGGCGCGGTGGTGGCGGAGGCCCCGAGCTCGGAGAGGGAGGCGCTGGCGAGGGCCTTCGCGTCGTCCCACTGGGTGACCTGATTTGATCGACGTCGTGGTCGACGGCGTCTCGTTCGGGCTCCAGCTCGCGATGCTCGGCGTCGGCCTCACGGTCGTCTACGGAATCGCGGGCGTCCTGAACCTCTCCCACGGCGAGTGGGTCGTGGCCTCGACGGTCTCCGCCTCGCTGCTGGTCGCCTCCGGGCTCCACCCGGCCATCGCGGCGCCCGCGGCCCTTCTTCCGGCCGTCCTCCTCTCGATCCTCACTTGGTCCCTCCTCAGGCCCCTCCAGACGCTCGGCGACGAGGAGAGGTCTGCCCTCGGGCTCGTGGTGACCCTCGCACTCGCCCTGGCCCTCCACGGCGTCGTCACGTCCCAGTTCGCGACGGCCCACTACTCCCTCCAGGTCCCAGTAGGGCCCCTGAAGGTCGCGGGGTTCGACCTGAGGTCGTCGTCGCTGATCGCCTCCGCGGTGGCCGCGCTGGTCCTCGCGTCGCTGCACCTCTTCGTGACGAGGACGCGGACCGGGATCGCGCTCCGGGCCACCTTCCAGAACCCGCGGCTCGCGGAGCTCCAGTGTATCGACGTGGGGAGGATGAGGTACGCCGCCTTCGTCCTCTCAGCGCTCCTCGCCGGCGGAGCCGGCCTGCTCTTGGGCACGACGGCCTCCGTGGACCCCGCCAGCGGCCTCGAGCTGACCGTCCTCTCGCTGATCGTCTGCATCCTCGGTGGAGTCAGGAGCGTGAAGGGTGCGGTCGCGGCCGGCGTGGCGCTGGGCGTGACCGACTCGGTGCTCTCCTACCTGATCGGCGCCTACCTCTCGCAGTTCCTCCTCCTGATGGTCGCGTCGGCGGCCCTCGCGTCCAGGGTGAGGATCGGTTGAGGACGAGGTGGTCCGGTGAGGCCGCCTCCGCGGTCTTGGCGTCTGCGCTCCTCGCGTCCTCGCTCTTCTCGGAGAGCCTCTACGCCCTCCGGGTGATTGGCAGCGTCGCGTTCTACGTCGCGGTCTCCCAGGCCGTGGGGCTCGTCTTCGCGGCCACCGGCCAGGTCTTCCTGGCCTTCGGGGCGATCGCGGGGACCTCCGCCTACGTCTCCTCGCTCCTAGCGATCCACCTCGGTCTCCACCACGCGGTCGCCTCGGCGGCTGGCGTCTCGGCCTCGGTGCTCCTCGGGACAGCGGTCTCTGCGGCAGCTGCGGCCAGGGGCATCTCGGGGACGCACTTCGGCGTCCTGACGCTCCTCGTCGCCCTCTCGTTCGAGGTGCTGGTCCTGGGGATGAGGGAGGTGACCTTCGGAGAGGCCGGCTTCGAGGTCCCCGACCCGCTGGCCGGGCTCGGAGGGCTGGCCTCCGCGAGGGCCTACGCCTTGATGGGCGCTGCGCTCCTCTCAGCCTCCACGGCCCTCAACCTGCTCCTGCTCCGCTCAAGGGTCGGCGTCATGATGCGGGCGGTCGGGGAGGACGCGGAGCTCGTGAGGTTCTCCGGCGTGAACCCGGTGAGGTACAAGGCCCTCGCCGCGGCCCTCGGATCGCTCTACGCCTCCGCCGCAGGGCAGCTCTACGCCCACTCGAACGGCTTCGCCTCGCCCTCGATGTTCTCGCTCGCGGAGGTCGACGCGCTCGCCTACCTCGTCTGCATCGTCGGGGGCCTCGGAAGCGCTGCCGGGGTCCTGATCGCGGGGACCGGCGTCACCGTCCTGAAGGAGGCCACGAGGGCCCTCGGGGAGCTCCAGCTGGCAGTCTTCGGGCTCAGCCTCCTAGCGTCGGTGATCGCGTGGAAGTCCGGAGCCCTGCGCAGGACGTTCCGGCTCAAGGCCTCTGGGCGACGAAGACCGAGTACTTCGAGTTCGGTGTGATTGACCTCGCGTGGACCCTGATCGCTGAGAGGTTCGAGAACCTCAGGACCCGGGACTCCCCCTCTCCCGCGGTGACCGACTCGGCCCTGAACCAGACGTCCTTGGATTCGACGTCGGCGTAGGGGCTGAAGGTCCCGTATACGGTGAGCTCGACCTCTCCTCCGTGCACGAGCAGGTTCAGGGCGACCTCTTCCCACTCCATCGCGTTAATCGGCGGGTCGAGGAACGTTCCCTCCGGTCCTACCTCGTCCCTGAAGGCGAGGGCCCAGAAGAGGCTCGACCTCGGGAGCTCCTCCAGCTCCAGCACCGTCGAGGAGTACCTGCCGTTCCAGTCGATGAGCCCCAGCCTCCCCCTCAGCGTCCAGAAGACGTGGGTCGTCTCGTGGAGCCCGATCGAGGTCGGCCTGTAGACCTCTCTGCTTCTCCGCCTGCGGTGCTTGTCTCCGAGTGCGAAGAACGGCCTCATCCAGCCCCAGACCGGCCTGCAGTCCTTGTCGACCGCGACCACTCCACCGCCGGCCTCCATCCCGATCACGGTGACGTTCCCCCCGAGCTCCGCGAGCCCGAGCCTCAGCGCCGAGTGCGGCTTCATCGGCCAGAAGACGTTCCTCGTCGAGTCCGGCGGACACGACCAGACCACCGACCCGTCCTCCTCCCTGACCTCGTAGACGCCCTCACTGCTCCTGTTCACCGCCACCAGCAGGTCGCCTCCGAAGTCGTTCCTGTGGATCCCGCTGGTCGTGAGGCCCTCGACCCTAGAGAGCTTCGCGACCCCCGACCCCAAGTCGAGGTTCCAGACCGTGTTCCCCTCGAAGTCGATCCTCCTGACGAAACCCGCGGAGTAGTCGGTGATGATCAGCCCCCTCAGGTCCGATGTCGGGAGGCAGTCGTGGGACCACTTCGCGTCGCCCGGCCTCGCGATCAGCCTGACGTTCCTCCTCCTCGAGACTAGGACGTAGTTGTTGTCGAGGTCCGCGCAGAGCACGTCCCCGGGCTGGGCCCCGATCTCAGGTATCTCCTCGGTGACCATCCTGACGATGTGCGGGTTCGCGGTGACGGCCCTCCCTCCGACCCCGTGCTCCCAGACCACCTCTCCGGACTCGAGGCTGTAGATCACAACCGACCTCCTCATGTGGGGGTCGGCCATCACGAGCACCTCCTCGCCGGTCGCGGGGTCGACGAGGTTATCGGCGAAGTGGGGCGAGTACCCGTGCCTAGAGAAGAGGACCCTGGCCTTCAGACCAAGCATCGGCCGCAGAGGAGAGCCCCGGGTAATTTGCTTTCCCACGGGGCCAAAGGTTAATGGGCACTGGGAGCGTCTCGATCGCAGCGGATGGCGAGGCTCGGCCAACACTTCCTCAGGGACAGAACTGTGGCCGAACGGATGGTGGAGCTCGCGGAGCTCCGGGAGGATGACGTCGTGCTCGAGATCGGCACGGGAACCGGCGATCTGACCGAAGCGATCGCCAGTAGAGGTTGCAGGGTGATAACGGTCGAGCTCGACGAGAGGCTGGCTGCGGTCGCTGGGAAGAGGCTGAGCGCCTACAGCAACGTCGACCTGATCAACGGCGACGTCCTGAAGATCGAGCTGCCGAGGTTCAACAAGTTACTGTCTTCACCTCCCTATTACATGTCCACGAAGCTGCTGAGGTGGCTGGCCACGAGGGCTCTCCCCGAGAGGGCGGTCCTGCTCCTCCAGAGGGAGTTCGCAGAGAAGGTGACCGCGCAGCCCGGAACCAAGCGGTACGTCCTAACGAGTCTGCTGGTCAGGAGCGCGTACGACGCGAGGATCGCCTTCAACGTCGGCAGGAGGGCCTTCCATCCGCCGCCGAAGGTCACGTCATCGGTGGTGACGCTCGTGAGGAGGTCAGAGCGGGTCTATCCTGAGTGGTTCGTGAAGGTCCTTGGAGGGGCATTCACGACGAGGCGGAGGACTTTGAGAAGCGCGTTGGCCCGTATGTCGATCCCCTGCCCGCCGGAGCTCTCAGACCTCCGGGTCTACCAACTGGAACCGGGGCACGCGTCGACGCTCCTCGAGGCCCTTAACGCAGAGCCGCACCTGCCGAAACCTGACCCCACTCGCGTAGATATTGAGGAAAGGAGATCTGTATGACGTGAGGAGCAGGTGGGTCTACCCTGCGGTCGGAATGGTGGCCAACCTGATCCTCGGAACGATCTACAGCTGGAGCGTCTACCGTAAACCTCTCGAGGACTTCTGCGGCTGGTCGGAGTTCGAGTCCTCGCTGCCGTTCTCGGTCTTCCTCTTCTCCTTCGCGTTGACGATGCCCTTCGGCGGCCAGATGGTCAGGAGGTACGGCCCCCAGATAACCGCGGCCTTAGGCGCGGTGCTGGTGTGGACTGGATGGGTGGTCTCGAGCCTCGTGTTCCCGTTGAGGGACTCGCTGCTGCTGACGCTCTTCTTCTACGGAGTGGTCGCCGGTGCGGGCGTCGGCCTCTACTACGGCGTCCCCATCGCCGTGTCCAGCAGGTGGATCCCCGAGAGGAGGGGCCTCGCGGTGGGCTTGACGGTGCTCGGGTTCGGACTGTCGCCCCTCATCACGGCTCCCCTTTCGGCCTACGCGATCCTCCAGCTCGGCGTCACGGGCGCCTTCGCGATCCTAGGGACCGTCTTCGGAGTTCTGCTGGCAGTCTTCTCCAGGCTCCTCAGTTTTCCAGAGGAGGCTAAGGCCCAGTCGCGGACTGTGGACGTGAGGTCGACCACCGAACGAGACCTCTCGCCGGACCAGATGATCAAAACCGGCCTCTTCAGGACGCTCTGGCTCTGCTACCTGATCGGGACCTTCGGGGGCTTCATAGCGATCTCCCTCTCGGCGAAGTACTGCATCGACGTGATGGGCATGACTCCCCAGACCGCAGCGGCCCTAACCGGACTCTTCGCGGTCTTCAACGGCGCCGGTAGACCCTTCTTCGGATATCTCACGGACAAGCTCCCCGCCAGGACGGTGGCCCTTCTGACCTTCACGATACTTCTGGCGGCGTCCCTGACGATGACTCTGTCGGGCTCGGTGGAGGCGTTCGTCCTTTCGTTCTCGGCGCTCTGGTTCGTCTTCGGAGGTTGGCTCGCCATCGCGCCCAGCCTCACCTCTAAGTTCTTCGGTCTGAGGAACCTCTCGACCAACTACGGGATCGTCTTCACCGCCTACGGTGCGTCTGCCCTCATCGCGCCACCGGTCGCCGCATACCTGCGCGAGACCCTCGGGACATACGCCGGCCCCTTCGCGACTGCAGCTGTCCTATCGATCCTGGGGATGACCCTCTCGGCATACGGGTTGCGTCCGGAGAAGGAGCGGACAAGGTGACTGAGGCCATTACCGGAAATTTTTAGCTCAAGGGGACTAAAGCAGTGTAGGGCGGACCTTGGACGTAGAGGCCGTCGTCACGAGGGTCGAGGCTAAACTCGAGAGGAGCGATTGCGAGGTCTGCGGGAACGTCGCGAGGTTCTGCAAACTGACCAGATGTCCCTTCTACAGACCCCTCCTCAAGGGACTGGTATCGGTTACGCCTGCACCGGGGGGCTCTATCTTCGGCCCCACCCCTCCGGCGCTGCTCGTGGGCGAGAAGGGGTACCCCAGAGTGGTGACCGGACCTGCGGTGAGCGCGGCCCCTGAGCTGCTCCTCGGACCGGACCCGAAGGAATGGCTGAAGAAGCCCATGGAGGAACTCCTCGCCTCGAGGCTGTCGTTGATCCTGGGAAGAAGAAGGGTCGACGTGAGGAGACCGCTCTCCGATCGCACCGTACAGGAGCTACTGGAGGCAGAGCTCTCCGAGAGGCCCGTCGACATCGAGATGACATACGAGGGATCTGTAGTCCACAGGCCGGGATTCTTCGCGAGGTCCATGCCCCATGGCCCCTCTGTGAGGCTCAGGTCCACAAGGGTGGTCGGCAACCCTAGGATTCCAAGGCACGTGGAGGAGGTGATGGAGGAGGGAATGAGGGCCGAGGAGGCGGTCGTTATGCTGTCTGAGCGGGGCCTTGACTCGTACTACGTGACTAGGGTCTTCTCGATAGGAGCTCTTGGTTCTCCAGCGAGGAGGCGGATGGTTCCCACCGAGTGGAGCATCACCGCCGTTGACGACATCCTCGCGAGGCCTCTGATCAGGAGGATCAAAAGGTACCCCCTCCTGAACGAGATAAGACTACACAGCTACTCCGCCCTCCGTAACGCGGCCCACGTGCTGCTGCTGCCGACCGCGTGGATGTTCGAGCTGCTCGAGGGGTGGTTGAGGTTCCCTGAGGACTCCCCCTATGCCGATCACGAGTTCCACTTCGGAAGGCGCGACTACGCCGAGAACACCGGCGGTGCGTACTACGCAGTCAGGCTGGCCGTTCTTAGACATCTGGAGAGCGAGAGGAGACAGGCCGGGGCGATTGTCTTCTTCGAGGTCGGAAGGGAATGGATACCTCTCGGTGTGTGGAGGTTCAGGGAGATAACATCGATGGCCCTCATACAGCGACCCAAGAGGTTTCAGAGTTTACAGGAGGCTTTAGAACACATCAACACCAGGACAAGTGTACCTTTACAGAAGTACATTGCAGAAAGTTCACTCATAAAATTGCTTTTATCACAGAGGACAGTGAACGGTAATGAGACCTTAATTTTTTAATGCTAAAAGCCGATAATATAACGAGAATAAGATGCAAAAAATTTCAATCGTGGAGAATTACAGACGATCGGCTTTATTTTTCAGGAACGAAAGGCTCGAGGGGCTTGGATTTGTGCACAGTAGTTATCCACCAGTTGGCTGCCGGGTTAATTCCTCCGGGAGGTGACTGCTTAACGAATGTGACCATGCGTAGAGTCGCTTCCTTCAGTTCCCCCCATTCTGTATACGACAGTGGCCAGGCGAAAATGGGGTGTTCGAACTTGCTGCCCCTGATGTAGTTAGCTATCACGGTCGAGTCTGTGGATCTGGTCTTCTCGATTGCGTTAGCTATCATGTAGGCTGTAACATATCCTGTCGAAGCCCTCATGTCCATCCACTTGTTGTGTCGCTGATAGAACTTCTCCGCTGTAGCCCTGTACTCTGCCGAGTCCCAGTTTATGCACGAGAACTCCAGTACTCTGTTGTAAGCGGAATCGCCAATGAGGTCGAAGTAAAGCTGATACGAAGCGAACGCCCCTACGAAGTACCTGCTGTTAAATCCCATCTCCACGGCCTGCTTTATCATGGTCTGAACGCCCGGTGGATGACCGAGTCCCGACAACAGAACGGGGTTCAAGGGCTGGAGCTTCCGTAAGTATGCCGTGAAGTCCCTCTCTCCGGGCGGTGCCTCTTCCTGCTGAAGGGTGACCCCCTGCAGGGGGCCTACCAACCGATCATACGCGGCCTTCACCTGAAGTCCCCACTCGTAGGAGGCCACAACGCTCCCGACAGATTTTATTCCGTTCTCCCGTACGAATTCGGCGACCGCCTGTACAACCATCGGTGCCGATGGAAGACACGTCCTGAAGGCGTACCTCGTGGACTTTGTAAGAAGTCCCGGGGAGCCGGCAGTCTGGAAGAAGACAGGCACCTTGTACTTCTCTGCCTCTGGAACTACGGCAGCGGCGATACCGCTGGAGTCAAGGCCGACCACCGCGATCACCTTATCGACCTCGACCAACCGCTGGTAGGCAGCGACAGCCTCCTTGGCATCGTTCTTGTCGTCATACACGATGAGTCTAAGCCTAGCACCCAGTACACCACCCCTGTTATTGATCTCGTCCAACGCCATCTGGAAACCTAACGGATAGTTCGAACCGAGCTGTGCAAAAGGTCCAGTTAGCGGAACTATAGCTCCTATTCTTATCTCTTCAACGCCCAACCTCGGCTGGTTGAGTGATAGGGCTAGATAGGAACCCACTGAAACTGCCAATATGATGGCAGCCGCTATGATCAGAACACTCGACCTTTTCACAGAGTCACTCGAAATCCGGAGTTATTTAAAGTTTTTTATAGACCATGATTAAGTGCGTCCAAAGACGTCCTAGTCGCGTGAGAAACTTACTCATAGAATCGACGCTTCCGGGCTGGTCAGATTACTGCTTCTTTTCACGTTGTGAAAACCTCACGCGTAAACCTTGAAGGCCCCTCAACTTTTGAAGTACGAATGTTATATCAACCGAGGTCAAATCAAGACCGAGATGGCAAGGTTCATAGGCGCCTACATGTCCTCACACGCGCCCCAGATCATCCTGCAACCGAGGGTCTCTGAGGAGTACGTCGCACAGCTCGCGAGAGTGCACGGCGCTCTAATGGAACTGGGAGACAGGATTAGACGAA
This sequence comes from Candidatus Calditenuaceae archaeon, assembly GCA_025058225.1. Classification (GTDB taxonomy): domain Archaea; phylum Thermoproteota; class Nitrososphaeria_A; order Caldarchaeales; family Calditenuaceae; genus Calditenuis. Next base: position 15,769 of record JANXEE010000009.1, read on the forward strand.
GGAACATCGACTCCCTGGTAGTTTTCGGCTCGGACCACATGGAGACCTTCTTCCTGGACAACTACCCACAGCTACTGCTCTTCACCGGCGAGAGGTCATCAGCCAAGTTCGGTGACAAGGAGGTTGAGATAGCCAATAATGTAGAACTTGCGACGCATTTACTTTACAGTTTACTCGACCAAGGCTTTGACGTGTGCTTTTCTCAAGAGATGAGATTGGATCACCCGTTCGCTTCGCCGCTTTATTGGGTCCTCAAGACAGCAGGCAACGTTAAGGTGATCCCTTTCCACGTGAACAGTAACGTCTCGCCTCGAGTGAGTCCGAAAAGATGTTACCAGTTGGGAAGGGAAGTCAGGAGAGCTATCGAATCCTTCAACGGCAACTCAAGAGTCGCTGTTTACGGAACAGGAGGTCTCTCACACTATCCCGGGACACCGCTATACGGAAAGGTGGACGTGGATGCCGATCAATACATAACCGCTAAGATAGTAGAAGGCAGGGGATCTGAACTAGCCAACCTGACATCGAAGTGGCTCGACGACACAGGCAACTTCGAGCTCAGGACGTGGATAGCCGCTTTGGGAGCAGTAGGAGACGTCAGGGGTGAAATCTTGGTTTACGAGCGTGCATATCACATCGGGTACTGTGTTGCTGCAGTGGAGGCTGTGTGAAGTCATGAGGGAGCTTTTCTTTCCAGAATTGAAATATTATAGACTTCATAAAATGGCTAGGTCCATTCACCTCAACGCGGCCCTCATGCAGGAGTACAGACGAAATCCTGAGACCGTGATGAACGCGTTCGGGCTAACGGAAGAGGAGAAAGAGCTCGTTAGGTCGAAGGATCCTGTAAGGATGTTCAACGCCGGCGTGATGGCCTATGCAATCTTTTACCTCATCTGGGAGGCTGAAGGCTGGATTTACCGTCCGCCAGAGGAGCAGACTCTGTACAAAGAACAGTTGATGAGTTAGCAGAACAGTATAGACGCCTTGAAAACTACAATATTTTTATTAAGAGCGGGTTAATAGATTAACACTCAGTGCGCCCGGATACGAAAAGGTCAAGAAGACCAAATCAAACCATCACGAGGCGAAAACAAACCCCGAAAACATCTCTGTGTCTAACGTCCTAGGTACGAAGAGATCAGCCTCTTATGAGCCCTTCTGATGGTCTCTGAGACAGCCCTTGGTGACACACCGAACATCTCCGCGAGCTCTCTGATCCCGACCCGCTTGGGTACCTCGTAGAAACCCAGTTCGAGGGCCGCAGAGAGCAGCTGTTCTTGCTTCTTGGTCAACGAAGGCATGGATAGATCCGCGTCGAGCCTTTCTACCCGCCTCACCTGTAACCTGTAACCCCGAAGAACTGATTCCTCTATGAAGTCCTTGAGCTCGTCGGCGTCCCTGAAGGCGCACGTGATAGTTAGCCCATCCCCTTCCTCCCTGATTCTCAGCACATGCATGAACGGGATGCCTACTTCGTAACACGTACAGCGTTTCGTCTTGATCAGACCCACCATAACGTCGTCCTTACTAGTGCTCTTAAGGGAGACTTCGTCGACGCCAAGCGACTCAAGCAGAAGGGACCTTAGCTCCCCTGGCCTGGATGAAGAAGACTTAAAGGTAGCTAGGACCGAAGATCCCTGCGAGTCTCTACGGGGTATGCACTGCAAGATCTCAGACCTTATTCCCAAGGATCTGAGGTTAGACGTCCAAGGACATTGAAAAGTAGTCTTGAATTGCACCAGCAGCATCACAAATAATCATAACTGTCGGTAAAAATTCGTTTCCACGTCTCTGCCGTTCCGGACCCCTTGATAGATGGACTCGGCGTGTAGGCTTGTTATGCGGGCTCCGGCGAGACGTATTGTTGGTAAGACAATTTAAAAGGGCTATGATATATTTATTAATTAGTATTTGCAGCGTCCCGGCATGGCCTCAAATTCTTTTACCCTTCGAAAGGGTAAAATGAACAGACGCGAGGCAATCTCTAAGGTAGCTGTTGGAATAGCGGGCACCGCCGTCGTTGCCGGCGCGCTAGGTTATTTAGCAGGCACCGTCGCGGGGAGAGGACCTGAACAGAGACAGGTCATAACTATAGACAGGACTTTGACCAGAACCCTTACCCAAGAGATCACTAGGACCGTCACGCCGACTGTTACCCCCGTTGACTTGAGATGGGGGTTGGTGGAGGGAGCCAGAAGCGCGGTACCAATGTTCTTGATATACGAGGACAGGACAAACATCGCAACTAGGAATGGACTGAACGTCGCGGACTATCAGGTCCTCAGAGGAGCAGAGGGGTTAAAGGCCCTCATCGAAAAGAGGATAGACGTTCTAGGCCCGGAGCCAATAATGCAGTTTCTATCGGTCATATCACAAGCCCCAGACGTGCTGAGGATAGTTCACTTCTCCGATGTAGGCATGCAGGTCAGCGTCGCCCTCAGACCGGACTCGCCCTACTCTTCGCTCGAGGACATGAGAGCCGCAGTTAAGGCAGGTAGGAGGATCGTTCTGGGAGGCTCAACCGCGGGATCCCTTTCCCACTCTTACGCCATTCTTCTGGCGCGCATTCTGGGAACGAGGATCGGTGAGGGCGTTCAGGTAGTGTTCCTCGGAGACCTAACAGCCATAACGGCCGCGATGGAGAGGGGGGAAGTCGAAGGGTTCGCCTGGGTCTCATCGGTCCATTGGAGGCTCGAAGAACAGAGGCGCGCTAAGGTCGTCTTCTATTTCAAGGACTACGGAGGTGGTACTCTATGGCACGAGCGTGTCCTAGTGACAAGGGAAGACGTGATAAGGGAGAGACCCGAAACAATAGCACGCTTCATCAGGTTTTACAGAGACCTGATCAGAGTATACGAGACCGAAAGGGACTACGTAATCTCCCTTATGACGTCTCCTGCACCCAAAGGTTATGGGTTTTCACGCGGCATAGCCGACAAGTGGTACACCCTCTACAGACCAAATTACGTCGGAGCGCCAATTATTGAGGCATTGCAGAGCGCCCGTGAAATGGCCATAGACTCTGGGGTCACCAGGGAAACACCTCCGATAGACAGATGGTACACGACCTCTTTCCTTTAGATTCGAAGACCACGGTGTGAAGTTCAAACCTTCTATATGTTTTCTGTTCGGGACGACACCATAGACGACGATTTAATCGGTGAAGGCCTGAGGAACTCTGAAAACGAACATGCCGTTTTTGACGCTGTCGAGGACGTATATTTCGCCATCGACTGGATTAATCGCGAACGCTGATGGCGCGCAAAGCTCACTGAGATGACCCTTTATCACGAGACGTGGCGGAACGTCTCCACGATCATCGATATTCCAGACCCCGATGAAGCCGTCAGCGGTCAACCATGGTGACGGAGGTATCTCGGTGACTTCAGGATCACACGAGGCCAGCTTGAAGCAGGGTCTGTAAACGTGATTCGGCACGCTTGCTATTATCCTGTCTTTGAAGGTCTGAACCCACCAGACAGCCTCCTTCATCATGGTTTTAGGGCCGGCTATGTACCCGATCGGTTCGACGTCACCGTCCGCGTCCCTGTCGAAGAAGAGTAATCCGGTTATCGCGTCCTTCCTCCGTCTAGCTGAATTCGCGACAATTAGCGTCCCCGATTCGTCGGCAGTAACACCGACGATGTGATCGATTCTGGTACGCTTTCCAGCGATGACCCTCCTCGGCTTCACGTTCCCAGAGTCCTCTATTCCGAACACGAGTGCGCCTTTTCTCCCCGGATCTCCGACCAGCAGCTCTCCCCTCTTGAGGTTCAAGTTGACCGCATGGGGCGTGATCAGACCGGTCCGTGGACCCTGGATTACTCTCAGTGGAGGCTCCTCACCGTCTGCACCAGCTCTGAAAGTCAGGATGGCCGCTGCTAACGGGTTCGGTACCACGACTTCGTCTCTCAGGGGGTTATAGCAAATTCCGTGCATTGTCCTAGAAAGCCGGGTTCTCTGTCCTTCAACGACCCTGAGAGGAGCGGGAGCGCCGCTCGTCACCGGGTCGAACGCATAAAGTCGTGGCTGAGTCACGCAGTTGGCAACGATGACCTGCCTCCTCCTCGAGTCGAATGTCGCGGCCATCGGATTGCCGAACCCTATCACGTGGGCATCGGGTGGGGCGAGCCTGAGTACCCTCTTGGGCGGCACGTTACCGTCGGAATCCTCGTCGAAGACCAGAACGCTCCTATCTCCTAGGTTAGCTACCCATAGCTCACCGGATTCCGTGTCGACTTGGACAGATACAGGTCTGTTGATGCCTGTGCTCTTCCCCCGTATCACCCTCTTGGGGGACACGTCCCCTCCAGACCTGCGGTCGAACACCAGCACGGAGTCGTCACCATTGTTCGCAACGAACACCTCGTCCTTCTCGACGTTCACGTGGATGCCCATGGGCCAATTCAGCTGTGTGCTCTGACCGGATATCTTCCTCTTCGGTGGGTGGTCACCGCTCGCGTTTCGGTCGTAGAAGTTTACAGAAGGCATGAGGAACCTCCCGCCGTACTGCATCTCACTGACGTCAAGGTCCAGTTCCCTTATCATCACACCTTCCTGATTCCAATTCCCGTGACAGGCAACGACTATTTCGTTGTTCTTCTCATCCAGAAAGATGCCCCTCGGATCGGCCATGTCGGAGCTCAGACCGTATATCGACCTGTCTGGGTGAGGACACGAGGCGGGAGCACTATAGATCCTCTGCCTGTCGAGGACGACCACGCCGAAGGTCTGGACGGAAATCGCAATCTCCTTCTCACTCAGGGAGATTCCCCAGGCCCTGTGGGGTACCATCACCTTCCTCTTCGGTCTGACGTTCCCATCGTCCTCGTAATCGAAGACGACCATGCTGTCCTCGATGTCGTTGTTCACGGCGAATATCTCGCCGCTGTTGGGATCGACAGCAACACCCGCGACGAATCCGACCTCGGTTTGAGGACCGATGATGTGCCTTCTGGGTCTTACGACATCTCCCGGAGCAGTGGCGTCGTCCAGCGAATACATCAGCAGACTCTTTAAGTTGGTGTCGCTGAGGAACACCATCCTGTTGTGAGGGTCAACGGCCATTCCGTTTATGATGGGATAAGGATCGAGAACGTACTTCGCAGGCTTATAGATTATTTCATCGGGCATGCGGCCAGAGGAGCCGTGCTGTCATTAATAAGTATTAACAGATGGATAACCTGATAGAGTCCGACCGCCCCCATCTCCGACCGATTTCGGGTGGCACCAGCCCGACCCTTTAGCCCGTTCAATCGGGGCCCTGCTTCTGGCCGAGCCTTCAGCCCTCTTAACAGTAAAGCTAATATTAGGTCGGATTTGGGGGCTGAACAGTTGACCAAGCTCAACCTCGCTGAAGAGCTGATAGATAAATGGGTTGATCTCGGCCGGGACAGGGCTGAAGCTGTATTCGAGGTGAACGAGGGTGCCAACGGTTTCGGGGCTGTTACCTACCAGGGGCTGCAGGATTACACTTGTCGAATAGCGAGTTTCCTGAGGGATCTGAACGTGGGGTGGTTCAACAGGGTCGCGATTCTACTCTCCGATAGTGTAGCGTGGATCGCCTCGTTCCTCGGAGCGGTAAGAATAGGGGCCGTACCGGTGATAATCTCACCGCTGAACAGGCCAGAGACTTGGAGTTTCATCGTGAGGGACTCGAGACCTAAGGTCCTAATAACCGACTCGAAGATCTTCAGGTCGTATCCTTGGACCAACAGCGGCCACTTTCCAAAAGCAACGGTGCTGGTCGACGAACCGCTCAACGGTCATCCTTCATTGAAGGAGGTGATGGAAGACTCAGCATCATTCTCGGAATTCGTCGAACCGGCCGATACGGTCGCTGACGACTTCGCATTCATATTGTACACGTCGGGGTCGACAGCGGTCCCGAAGGGCGTCATGCACCTACAGCACGACCTCCCCGAAGCAGCCGATAGCCTATTCAGGGACGCACTCGGACTGTGCGAGGGTGACAGGTTCTATTCGGTCTCCAAACTCTATTTCAGCTTCGGCATGACCAACACGCTTTCAGCGTTGAGACTGGGAGCCTCCGCGATCGTGGACGGTGAGAGGTCGACACCTGAGAGGGTGCTTAGAGTTCTGAATCTCCTCGAACCGACGGCTGTGTTCGCAGCTGCGACAGTCTACGCACGTCTGCTGGATAGAATTGATGAGAGAAATTCTTCAACCATCAAGAAGATCAAGGTACTGGTCTCAGGGGGGGAACACCTCCCTGAGAAAGTACAGCAGGCATGGTATGAGCGGTTCGGGAAGTCTCTTATAGACGGCATAGGATCTACCGAGTACCTCCACAAAGTCACCTTCAATGGACCCGGTTGCTTCAAGAGCGGAAGCCTCGGAAAACCGCTAAAATCACACGATGTCAAAATTGTCGATGAGGACTGGAACGAGCTGAAACCCGGTCAGGTGGGGAGGCTGGCCGTAAAGTGCGAGGCCTGTACTCCTCTGTATTGGCACAGATCCGATCTCAATAGGAAGGTCATAAGAGGAGGGTGGGTAATGCTTGATGACCTGTGCTACATCGACGAGGAGGGATTCCTGTTTCACGTTGGGAGAGCCAACGAAATGATCAAGCAGGCTGGCATGTGGGTTTCCCCATTCGAAATAGAGGACGTATTAATGGGGCATCCTGCTGTCTCCGAGGCCTTAGTCGTAAAGGCGACAGACGAGCGTGGATTGCACAGGGTCAGGGCACTCGTGGTTTTGAAGAAGAGCGTAGCGCCATCCTCTCAGCTCGCTCACGAACTGAAAGAATTCGTCAAATCTAAACTGGAACCATACAAGAGACCGGAATGGATAGAATTCGTTGAAGAACTACCGCTTACCGTCACCGGCAAAAGGAAACGAATATTGTAACGGATAGGCAAGGCGTTATACCCATCAGAGCTTCAATAAAAGAGCTCCTCAGAGCCCGAGTTGTCAGAGCCGGAGCAACCTTTCGGCATTCCTGTGCGTGATGTCCTCGATGGCGCCCTCGGGAAGACCGAGTGACACGAGTGATCTAATTATCTCGGCAACCCATCTCTCCCCATGATCAGGACCAAACGGAAAGTCGGTCGCGAAAAGGACGTGACTCGGTCCGAAGAATTCAATCCCGCATCGTAACGCAATAGCTGATCCCGAGACCGCTGTGTCGGCATAAATAGACCTGAAGTAATCCAGTGGATGTCTTGCCAGCGGCCTTTCTAGAAATGTATGGCCTGCATATATTCGCGGATACTGAACAGCCTCATCGTAGAAGCCCCTGATCCTCTCCGCGAAGAAACTTATCATACCTCCGAGGTGGTGTGTTATTATCTTAACGTTGGGATAAGATTCTAGGATGCCGCTGAATACAAGCCTGCTGACTGCGACAGATGTGTCGAAAGGCCATCCGAGGGTCTGAGCGATGTTGTACTCATAGACCCACGGGTAGTATTGGAATTCAATCGGGTGGAGGAGTATAGGAACTCTCAGTCTCTCGACCTCAGCGAAGAAGTCCTTGAATTGGTCAAGCGGTCTGCCCTCAACATTGGTGTACACCTGAACCGCTTTAACACCGAGGTCCCTGACAGCTCTTCTCAACTCCTCTATGAATTCACCCTCGAGACGTGGGAGAGTAGCAGCCGGAATCAGCCTGTCAGCGAACCTCTCACACAGATCGGCGACGGTATCGTTAGCGAGCCTAGTCAGCCTAAGGGCTCTCCTTTCGCTCAGCCCTTCCCAGAGCTTAGATCCACCCGCAAGAGAAACGACCTGTTTCTCAATTCCGTGATTATCCATCATCATTAGCCTCACTTCAGGATCGGTAAAGTAACGGAACTCGTCCTCCACCTCTGCCTTCACGAACCTCACTAAGGCAGGGATACGAGTCCTGACATACTCCTGTAGGAACTCCCTTGGATAGATGTGGTTGAAAACGTCTATCAAGACGAGATCTTTCACGCGATCGCCAAGATCACGGTTGTTATATAAACCATGGAACTCATGAGCTGTTGGTTCGAAACAACGATTAATACAGAGTGGGGGCGCGGTGTGACCGGATACCTTTGAGCACGAAATTAGTGGGTCGGGGGATCCTAAGGCGCGAGGACCTCAGGTTCGTTAAAGGACTGGGAAAATACGTGGCCGATCTGGCACCGGATGACGCGCTACATGTTGCGCTTCTGCGATCGCCATTACCGCACGCCGTAATAAGGGGAGTGAGAGCCGATAGGGCCAGAGTCTCGCCGGGAGTGAGACTCGTCGTAACGGGGCCCGAACTTCCGAGACTGATGAGACCCTTCAGACACCTGATACCGACCCCACCTTATTATCCCATGGCCGTAGATAAGGTAAGGTTCGTGGGGGAACCCGTCGCCGCGGTCGTTGCGGAGAGCAGAACCCAGGCGGTCGATGCGCTGGAGCTTATAGAAGTTGATTATGAACCGCTGAGACCCGTCATCGACCCCGATGAAGCCCTAGAGGGGAAATCGCCACTCGTTCACGAGGGTTTCACGAACAACATCGCCTGGACGGGTAACTACGTTTACGGTGATGTAGAAAGCGCCTTCAGGAGCGCAGACCTGATAGTGTCATCCAAGTTCGTAGTAAACAGGTTCAGCTCCACACCGATAGAACCGTCGGCTGTCCTGTCTTACTTCGACAGATCTTCCGGAGACCTCTACATCTACGATCAGAATCATCAGGCCCCGATGCACCATGCGAGATTAGCTGATGTCCTCAAGTTACCGCAGAACAAACTGGTCTACGCCGTCCCGGACGTGGGTGGTGGATTCGGAAATAAGGTGATGATCTACCCATACTCTGCCCTCATCGGTCTGCTTTCGATAATGGTAGACAGGCCTGTGATGTGGGTTGCTGACAGAAGGGAGGACATGGCGGCCCTGATGCAGACACCGATGAGGATCGCGACAGCGGAAGCGGCTGTTAGGTCAGACGGCAAGGTGTTAGGGTTACGAATCAAACTCATCGAAGACTTCGGAGCTCATATGAGACATCCTGAACCGCAAAACGTGACCAGACCATTCGCGTGCATGCTGGGTCCGTATGACATCGGCGCCATACGACTCGATGCAGTGGGCGTTTTCACCAACAAATCTCCCACAGGACCTAATAGGGCCTACGGCCGAACACATACGTTCTTCGTGCTTGAGAGGCTGATGGACATAATATCGAAGAGACTGGGCCTTGACCCTGTAGAGATCAGAATGAGGAACTTCATACCGACTGAGAGGATGCCCTATACCAACCCGATCGGGTCGGTGTATGATGGAGGCAACTACCATGAAATGATGAGGATACTGCTCACGAAGTTCGATTACGAGGGTTGGAAAAGTAAGAGGGAAAAATTCTGGCAAGTAGGACGACCGGTAGGAATAGGAGTGGCGGCCATAATAGAACCGGCTGTTACTAACTCTCAGGTCGTATCTCTGTGGGGGTCAGAGATAGGAAAGAGATATGCGGGGTCATCTGAAGCTGCTATGATAACGGTTTTCCCGACCGGTAAGGTAGAGGTTAGAATGGGAACCATCCCACAGGGTCAGGGACACGAAACGGTAGCCGCACAGGTGGTAGCTGAATTGCTCCAGATACCCATGGAAGACGTCAACGTCATTTCAGGCTTCAACTCTAGAACTCACCCCTATAGCGGTGACTCAGGAACTTATGCAAGCAGGTTCTCGGTGATGGCAGTAGGAGCTATAACGGGAGCTGCCATCAAAATCAGGGAAAAGATGAAGAGAATCGCTGCCAACATTCTCGGAACCGATCCAGAACACATCTCTCTAACTGACGGAGAGTTCAGGGACGGCGTAACACAAAGCAGCGTCTCCTTCAGGGAGGTGTGCAGGGCTGCTTACAATCAGCTGGCCTTACTACCGGAGGGGATGGAGCCCGGACTTCATGCCGTCCATGTTCACAGGTTCGAATCCTCACCGGCGGACGATAACAAGTCAGCTAACTTCGCGGTGACCTACTCGCCTGCGATGGCGGCAGCTGCCGTTGAGTTAGACCCCGAGACGTTCGAGGTGAAGGTACTGAGGCTGGTAATGATAGAGGACATAGGTACGATACTCAATCCCGTGATAGCTGAGGGGCAGGCACATGGTGCGATGGCTCACGGACTGGGAGCAGCGTTATACGAGCAGTATGTTTACGACCGATCTACGGGCCAGCTCCTCAGTTCAACATTTATCGACTACTTGGTACCTACAGCCCTCGAGATGCCCGAACTTGAGGTTCACCACTACGTCACAAGGTCTCTCGTCACGGATTGGGGTTCTAGGGGAGGCCCTGGTGAGAGCGGAACCCCTCTTGTTGCGGTCACGATAGCAAACGCGATCTCCGATGCCCTTGATCCGCTAGGTGTGGACATCAACGAGATCCCTATCACCCCGTCCAAATTGTGGAGCCTGTCCAGAAACAGGGAAAGGGGTGCAATTTAGACTGCCTCTTTTTTTAAAGATTGAAGAAAAAATTTATTTAATAGTAAATTTTGGTTTACCGCCGTGAATAGAAGGCAGGCCATATCTAAGCTCAGTGCCGGTTTAATAGGTGCGACGATTACGGGCGTAAGCGGTTTCGTTGCCGGCAGTTATTTAGCACCATTCCAACAACCACGTCAGGTCCAACCGGAGTTGAGGGAGAGGACGGTCACGGTGGAACGGACGCTGGAGCGAACTTTGACCCAGACCGTCACCACCCAGCCCAGACTTGAGCCCGTGCCATTGAGGTTCGTAGCGACTGAGGGGGGCGTTACGACCGCACCCAACGCGTTGATGGCTAAGAATTTGCAGGATAGAGGCCCTCAGGTAGGTCTCAGGTTCGAATCGTTTAACGTCGTGAGGGGGACAGGTGAGGCTGTTAGGGAGCTTACAGACGGCAGGGCCGACGTCATTGGCCCGGTCTCAGTACTGTCGTTGATGGGTGCCATTGAGCGACAGCCCAACATCAGGATCTTCTATTTCAACGACTATGGAGCCTACGCCGGCATAGTAGTAGGACCCAACGTGCCCTATCGGTCTCTGGAGGACATGAGAAGAGCCATTGAGCAAGGTCGGAAGATCAAGATCGCATTTACTAGACCCGGATCTCTCTCCCACTCCTACTCCATTCTCTTAGCTAGGTTGCTGGGCGTTGAATACGGAAGGGAGATCGAGGGGGTGTCGCTTGGCGAGGACGCCGCGATAATTGCGGCACTAGTAAGGGGAGATGTAGATGCTTACACTACTGCGAACATAATTCTAGGCTGGTCTTTAGAAGAAGAGGGCAGGGGTAGAGTGATTTTCTACTTCAGAGACCTCATTGGAACACAGTGGCATGAGCTCTCCTATGCGACAACTACTGAGGTCATGACCAGAAGTCGTGAAGCCATTAGGCGATTCGTAACCTACATACGGGAAACGACTAGAATCGCGATGTTAGACAAAGAGCTGACCGTCTCAAACATGACAGCAGACCCACCGAGAGGACTCGGTGTGAAAAGGCCTGCCGCGGAAAGATACTACAGCTTTTACCTTCCGAACATGGTTGGCGCACCGGTCAGAGAGGCCCTCCAGCCAATGAGGGAGATAGCGGTGAACGCCGGTATAACTAGGAACCCTCCAGAGCCACAGCAACTGTACACAACCGAGTTCCTCTGAGATGATGCTACTGGCTCAATGAATGTTTATTGAGGAACGCCTAGCAGCCCGGACGTAGCTAAACTGCTCGAGTGCGTGGTTTCATTTTCTTCAAAATGTCGCGAAAATTTTAAAAATAACACCAACTCACGATGCCGGCGTGATAATCGATTCGTTCGCACACGTGCTTCCTAAGGACTTCGCTAAGGAGCTCCACACGACTTGGCCGTCACCTGAGTTGGCCAGTGTCTTTCAACTCGATTATTTCTGGGACCTGAACAAGAGAACCAAAGTCTTAGACAGTTTGAACATCGATGTACAGGTGGTCACGCTCGCGAGACCCGACATATGGTTAAGGGCCCCACCGAAATTAGCGAAGGAATTCGCAGTCAAGGCTAATGACGCCGTCGCCGAAACAGCGTCCAAGTCCCGAGGGAGGTTGGTGGGAGTGGGGACGATTCCAATAGTCTATCAGGGTGCAGTGGACGAGGTCAAGCGGTGCGTCGAGGAGCTCGGATTGAAGGGAATCCAGCTCTTCACACACTCCAACGGTCAGCCCATCGACTCTGTCGGTTACACGGAGATTTTCGAGTACGCTAACAATCGAGGTGTACCGATCTGGTTGCATCCCCAGACTTGGCCGCATCACGTCTGGTCCAATCAGTACGCGTTGGACAGGGTCCTAGGTTGGTTGTTTGAGACCTCGCTGGCAATGTGTAGATTGGTACTAGGCGGTATTTTGGACAGATTCCCAAACCTTAAGATCGTTACGCATCACCTGGGAGCCATGATGCCCTTCACGGACATAAGGCTGGAGGGTTTCTTCAGGACGATGACGATGTACCCCTATGCCGAGGCGAGGCAGCTGAGTGCACCCCCCGCACAGCTTCTCAGGAGGTTCTACGCTGACACCGTCGTGCTCAGCTCTTCTCACCACGCCTTTCTCTGCGGCCTCGAATTCTTCGGAAGTGACAGGGTTTTATTCGCAACCGACTATCCGTTCGGGCCCGAGGAAGGCACGTGGTGGGCGAGACACGTGATATCGACCATTAAAGGTGCCCCCATAGACGATGAGGTTCGCAGAAAGGTCTTAGGTGAGAACGCGCGCAGACTACTCGGTATAGCCTGAAGAGGGCATCGGCTCACCTTCGGACGAACCACCATCAGCGGGAGAAAAGGTTATCAACCAATAACTAACTTTGAGATGGACGTGCCGTTGGCTAGGAGGATTAAGGACGTCGCTCGGGCGGTCCTTCCCCATGTAGCATTCCTGACCATATTGTTCATAGCTGCAGACCAGCTGGTTCGGACAGGTTTGGTTAGTAGGTTCACGATACCTGCGTTTAATGACTTCCTGAACGCCCTATTGAATCTGCCGCGGAATCCCGACATGCCAGGGTCGTTCACGAACCACCTAATAATGACCATCTACGAGCTGGGCGCAGCGGCCCTCATAGTCGTTGGTGTGGTTTTACCACTCGCACTGTTAATAGGGCTGAGGTACACAGCGCGGCGGGTGTTTGAACCCTTGCTGCTGGCGTTCTTCGCCATCCCGTCAATAATCCTTTACCCGGTAATCTACTTGATACTGGGGATAGGACCGCCTTCAAAGATAGCCATGGGAGCGTTAGTTGGCTCAACGTACACTTTCATTTACGTCCTGAACGCCGTTAAACACTTCGATCAGTCACTGGTGAGGATGGCAAGCACCTTTACCACTTCGAGGTTCAAAATCCTCACTAAGGTGGCAATACCTTCCATAATCCCAATAATGGTATCGGCGATACAACTGGGCATATCCTACGCGATGGTCGGTGTGATAGTGGCCGAGGTCATCGCCTCCTCAACCGGATTAGGTTTCCTTATCTCGTGGTCAGAGACGACAATACGCGTGCCAGTGATGTATGCTACCATAGCTATTACAATAATATTTGCGGCCGTTGTGTACGTGTCGCTTAAACTGTTCGAAAGGTGGGTCAGGGGGAGGATGAAGGAGATATGAGGGTCACGGCCGGTACGAACAAGTTCATGGTCATTAACGGCTCCCGTGCAACTCTGATACTGACGTTCTTCGGTGCATGGGAATTACTAGTATCGTCAAAGATCTTGGATGAGTTCTTCATCCCTAGACCTTCCTCTGTTATTCAGAGGATAATTCAGATCGCCACCTCCGGCCAGTACCTCGATCAGATGCTAATCACCCTTTCGACGTTTTCTCTGGGTCTGCTGGCGGGCTCGCTGTTGGGCCTGTTGATGGGTTTCGTGATAGGAGGTGTGAAATACCTGCGGAACTTCATGATGGTTTACGTTCTACTCGTGGCTGCCACGCCTAAAGTCCTGTTTTATCCGATCATCATCAAGATATTTGTCCAGCCGTTTTATTTCAAAATCGCCTTCGTTGCGCTCCATGCGTTCATCTTCGTAACGATAGCGGTCGTTAGCGCGCTGCGTAACATGAACCCGGAGATCCTTAACATGTGCAAGACGTATGGCTGTTCAACACCGCTCAAGGTCTACAGGAAGATCTTTTGGCCTTACGCTTTCTTCTCATTCCTAGCTGGTCTGAGAATGGCGACGATCTCTTCGTTCGTGGGCGCCGTTGTAGCCGACATGTTGATAGCGCCTGGGGTCGGCTATACCGTCAGGCTGTTAGCTTACAACTTCAAGGTCGTGGATGTCTACGCGGTGATCATACTCGTTGCGTTGTTCGCGATAACGATCAACTTCGTTTTGTTACGTGTCGAAGGCGCTGCGGGCAAAAGGCTAAGACTGGAGCTAGAGCAGGCTAGTCAATGAGCTAATCAAGCACATAGGATACATTTATATTGTATCTGTTTTTTGTAGGCGTCATGAATGGAAGTACTGGGAAAAAGATAACAAGGAGACAGGCGATCGGCAGAACGGTTGCCGGGGTAGCTAGCGCGGCTGTTATCGCGGGTGTGGGCGGTTATCTCTTGGGGTCCTCAGCAGCAGTATCGGTTACGAGGACTGTAACAGCCCCTGGTGGAGCCCAGACCATCGTAGAGACCATGACCAGAACCGTGACCGGCACAACTACCGTAACCGCCACGCCGAGGCTCGAGCCACTAACGGTAAGGTTTACAAGCACGCAGGGTGGGCGAGGAACTGCCTCAAACAGCTTGATCGCTGAGAACAAAAGAGATATCAGCGATAGATTGGCGCTGAGCATCCAATACAATGTGGTCGAGGGCACCGGCGCGGCCGTGAAAGAGCTGGTAGAGGGAAGAGCCGATGTGATAGGACCAGTTACGGTCGCTGGGCTGGCCGGGGCTATGGAGCAGAATCCCGACCTAAAGATATTTTACTTCACCGACATCGGGGTTTACACGACGCTACTGGTCGGCCCCAACTCGCCCTACAACTCACTCTCCGACCTGCGGACCGCGATCTCACAGGGCAGGAAGATCAAAATAGGTTATTCAAGACCCGGGTCACTCTCCCACACCTACACGGTGATGCTGGCCCACATCTTGGGCACCAGAGTGGGTGAAGGAATAGAGGGGGTAGCTCTCGGAGCGACCGACGCGATAATCGCGGCTGCGACGCGCGGCGAGATAGATGGGTTCCCGTGGACACCTGATGTGCACTGGAGGCTCGAAGAAGAGGGGAGAGGAAGGATAATTTACTATTTCAGCGAATATTTCGGCTCCAAGTGGCACGAGCTGAGCTTCGCCTCCACGAACACGATCATCCGCAATAGACCCGAACTGATCAAGAGGTTCGTAGATTACTGGAGGGAGGTGACCCGATACTATCTCATCAACAGGGACGAGGCGATAGGGTTGATGACTTCCCAACCCCCAAGAGGCTACGGTATGAGCAGGAACGTAGCAGAGCGGTACTATTCGACCTACATGCCGAACTACGTGGGAGCTCCCAACAGAGACGCTCTGGTGAACGTGGATTACTTCGCTAAACTAAGCGGCGTGGCGAGGAACCCACCGCCTCCAGAGCAGTGGTACACGAGCCAGTTCATCTGATTCTATAACCTTTCTCTTTATTTTGGACATCGTCACCCGTAGAATAGAGCTGGCTATGGTTATTTGGGAGATGTGCAAATCTATATATACCGGTTCACTGCTAACATGACATGCCCGATTTTACATCACAAGGCCCCTCATATATCTCAAGACGCAAAGCTTTAGGGAAGATGCTAGCCGGGGTCGTCGGATCGGCGGTCGTGGCTGGTGCAGGAGGTTATGCTCTGGGACTCAACCTCGGAAGGGGAGAGCAGGTGATCACCGTCACGCAGCAGCGCGACATAGTGAGGCAGACTATGCTGACGACGGTCAGACATATGGTCACTCAATCCGTGACACCGACCCTTCAGCCCATTAGAGTACGCCTGACCACGTCTCAGGGTGCTCTGGGTCTAGCACCCTATCAACTGATAGCGTATAAGGACTTCAATGAGGGTCAGCAGATCGCCAAAAATGCAGGCCTCACTATAGAGGGATTCAACATCGTGAGAGGTGGTGGAGAGGTAATGAAAGACCTCCTAGAGGGAAGAGCTGATCTGGTACCTGGACTTGAGATCATGCAGGCTGCCTCCCAGATCGAACAAACGGGCGGGGCCGTTAAGATCTTCTATTTCTGCGAATATGGCAACTACTACTCATTAGTGGTCTCTCCGGACTCACAGTACAGATCGATCGATGATTTGAAGCGGACTGTGAGAGAGGGGAAGAGATTGAAAGTCGGTTTCTCAAGACCAGGCTCTTTGTCCAACGCCTATATCTACATACTCAGTAACATCCTCAATACTAGAATTGGTGAAGGAATAGAACCGGTGTCTTTAGGTGAGTTCGACGCCATAGCTGCAGCCCTTAGTAGGGGCGAGATCGATTGCTTCCCGTGGAGCGTCAGCAGGACTTGGGGTTTAGAGGAGCGTGGTAGAGGACGGATTATCTTCTATTTCAGTGATTATCTGGGAAACAGGTGGCACGATTTGTGTATTGCAACCACTACCGACTACATGTCGAAGAATCAGGAGGCGATAAGACGATTTGTGAATTACTGGAGAGAGCTGGTCAGAATCTGGCAGACCAACCCCGACCTGTCCATTTCGCTTCTGAAGGCTGAGCCACCGACTGGGATAGGTCTTACCGACAGCTCCGCTAGAAGGTGGTACAGCACTCTCACCCCGAACCCAATAGGTGCACCACTCCGAGAGGCTTTGGTTGAAGTGGACAAGTACGCCAAACTTATCGGTCTCACGAAGAACCCGCCACCTCCTGACCAGTGGTACACCACACAATTCCTTTAACGGAAGCTGTCCAACACCATCAAAGTCTTCACGGCTAAGGAAGGTTAGGATGAGAACTTTATTCTAGTGGTGAAGTAAGACTTATATACCAACCAACTTTGTCCGCCGCGAAAGAGAATGCGTGGGTATGAAGCGTTCCTATCGACGCTAGAGGAATTGGACCTCACGACTATTTTCGGGAACCCGGGATCGACCGAGGTACCATGGCTCGACGAACTTCCTCGTTATGAGAAATTGAGGTTCGTTCTAACGCTCCACGAGTCCATCGCGGTTAACATGGCTGATGGATACGCCCAAGCTAGAAGAAGCCCATCAGTCGCATCGGTTCACGCCAGTCCTGGACTTCTTCACTCGCTGGGAGCCCTCTACAACGCCAAAATAGCAGGCTCACCAGTGATAGCAATCGCCGGACAGGTCGATAGCAGGATCCTCTCGCGAGATCCATTCTTGGCATCGGACATCGTCTCAGCCGCGAAGGGGTATGCGAAGTGGACGTGGGAGCTCAGGAGAGCAGATGAGATCAGATACGTGCTTAGGAGAGCTGCAAAGGTAGCGATGGATCCTCCCACTGGCCCCGTGATGATCTCGGTGCCGAAGGACATTCTCGATGAAGAGGTCAAGGAGAACTACCCCTTGCCGACTGATTACAGGAATATGCGTTCAGGCTTCGGTGGAGACGACAGGTCGATACAGAGGGCAGTCGAGTTGCTGTTGAAGGCGGAGAGCCCTGCAATGATATGTGGTCCCGAAGTGAGGTGGTACGGCGCCGTTGACAAGTGCGTGAAGCTTGCGGAGTTGCTGGCTATGAAAGTGTATGACGACATAAGATATGGTGTTTATTATCCCGTCAATCATCACTGCTATTTCGGATTTTTCACTAGAGAAGATTTGAAAAGTCATGATTTGATATTGGTAGTAGGGCAGAGGATGTTCTACGAAATTACTCGTGAACAGATACCGTTGGTTGGTGAAGGCGCCGAACTCATCCACATCACTTCGGACCCAATGGAGCTAGGTAAGAACTACGAGGCCTCGTGCTGCATATTCGGAGATTCAGCTACCGTTATGGAGAAACTGCTCGAGAGCTGTTCCAAGAGGTTATCGACTGAATCTGAAAAACTCGAAAATCGCAGGAAGTCTCTGGAAAACCATAAAAAGGAATTGCTGGAGTACAACAGGAAGGAATTAGAGGAATACTTCGATAGGAAGCCGGTCTCGGCGCACCGGGTGGTGAATGAGGTAAACAGAGTGTTCGGCGACGGCGACGAATTGAACGTAGTGGTTGAAGCCGTTACGTCGCAGCCGTTCATAAGGAGATTGATGAAGTCATTCAACGGCTACAACTATTTCGTCAATCCCGGAGCGACGCTGGGCTGGGGAGTTGCCGCCTCCGTTGGGGTAAAGCTTGCTGAAGAAGACAAAAAAGTCTTGTGCTTCTCTGGTGACGGGGCCTTCATGTATTATCCACAATCACTCTGGACGGCAGCGAGAGTCGGTGTAAAGGTGGTTGTGATAGTGATGAATAACAGAGCGTACATGAATGACAAGTTACACATACAGAGCAGGAGAGGTACGTCATTTAGGGCTGGAGCCTATGATGCTGTTGAGATAAATAATCCACCAGTCACAATCGAGCAGATAGCAAAGGGGATCGGATGCAACGCAGCAACAGTGAGAGATCCGGGCGAGCTTTCAACTGCACTTGAGCTGGCATCCTCCAGTAGCTCCTCGTTCGTCGTTGACGTGCACATAGACCCTAGTATTGTGGATCGGAGGCGTTGAGTCGAATGATCATAGACTCCTATACTCATATCACACCCATAAGATACTTGAAATCGCTTAGGGCGAGTGCGGGCGCAAGAGCCGAGGATGCCATTAGGAGGCTCGAGGACATCGGAACGCGATACAAACAATATTGGGACGTCGAAGCCAGAATCGAATTGCTGAAGAGGTATGGGATAGACATGCAGGCTGTATCGGTACATAATATCATCGATCCAAACTCATCTGGCCTCAGGGGTGAGAACCTGATAAAACTTTGCGCTTCAGTTAACGACGAAATCTCAGCGATTTGTGAGAGATCGAGGGGAGCCCTGATAGGTATCGGGGCTGCACCATTGTGGAGCATTGACGACGGTGGAGCTGATGAGATGAGGAGGGCTGTCGAGGATTTGGGCCTGAAGGGCTTCATGATACTGACCAACGTTGATGGCATCCCAGCCGATAAGTTCGGAAAGTTTTGGCAGGAAGCAGACAGGTTGTCGTGTGTCGTTCACCTCCACCCTGCAGACCCGAACGAATCTTCAGGTCGTGAATACGAGGACGAGTATGATATGACACACGTCTTCGGATGGCCTTTCGAGACCACTTTGATACTCACCAGGCTCGTCTTCTCGGGGACCTTGAAGAGGAACCCACGGGTGAGGGTGGTAAGCCATCACGCAGGAGGTATGATACCCTTCTTCGCTGGCAGAATCAGCGAGTCGTATTCCGCTAAAACCGTGCAGATAAGACCTGATCAGACCTCTGACATCTTAGCGTCTGGAGACCCGTTCGACGACTTCCGGTCCGGGCAAATATACTACGATACTGCAGTTGGAGGTAACCCTCACGCAGTCAAATGCGCGATAAATGTCTTCGGACACGACAAGATGGTCTTCGCGACCGACTTCCCGTGGGGACCTAATGGAGGAATTCACAGACTTGAAAGGTATCCTAAGATAATATCGTCGTTAGAACTCGAAGAGGATCAATTGGAGTGCGTTTTCTACAAAAACGCTTCGAAACTGTTTAGACTAAGTTTGTAAACATCTTGATATTGAACAGATCAATGACGTCAGAAATTGATTTATTATAAATTTAAACACCCACTCCAACAATTACCGAAACGGATGCGATTTGGTGCTTGATGGAAATCCTCTCCCTCATTTTTAACATAAATGAAGAATCGACTGTAACGAAAATAGGAGTGTAACCATGCGAGAGGGTGAAACGCTGCAACAACGGGTCACCAGTCGTTGTGAAACCCACTGCGGCGGAATTTAGAGAGGGGACCAGCAGGCGTGCTTTATTCGGGTCCTCTTCTGATTCGATCGATCTGATGCCCTTCATGAAAACGAGACCGCCAAGGACGATGAAGAAGGCGACTAATTCAGGGATTCCGGCGATGAGCAAGGCTTCCAGTCTTATCGCGTATGACGTGCCATGGAGGCGCGCAGCGGCGACTGCGACAACGATTGCCCGTTAACCGTCTTGAAGCTTGCCATCGCAAGCCCGAACTTATTGAGGCCGTATACGAAGGCCGAAGCAGGGCCTGAGATTACCGTACCGCTCAACGGATCTTCCACACCCGCTCGAGATCGGCGTTCGATTAAAACGGACGTGGGCCTTCAGAACTGCAGTTTCACGACAATGGACCCGCTTAAGTCACGGTAAATGGTTAATGGTGTGCGAGCTCGGATCCGATCATCAGATAACATCGCATAACTGAAGATGAGCGGGATTCCTATAATATAATGTCTTTACCGTAATAACCCTGTCGACTGTTTAAGATAGAAAGTGCAAGGAACTACACGTCCGAGTTCAGCGGTGAGACGTTTAAAGTTTTAAATATCAGGGTGGAAACAGATACGAACTCATGATAGTCATGTTGATAGGGTGCGGACTAATCGGCTCTCAGATAGTGAGGGAGTTACTGGAGAGCGACATGGGCGTGGTGGTGTATGACAGATCGCCGATGCTCGATGCGATGTCAGACGTCTTCGACGTCTCGAGTGTTAAGATCGTCAGAGGGGACGTCCTCAACGTTCACGACCTTTACAGGGTAATTAGGGATCACGACGTGACCAACATCGTACACATGGCAGCTAACCAGATGCTCACGGCTGGAGCCCAGAAGTGTCCTTACGAAGCGCTATTAACTAATGTGGTGGGTACGGCGAACGTTCTGGAGGCGTGCAGGACCTTCGACCTCGAACGACTCGTTGTGGCCAGTTCGAACGTCGTGAGGATACACGTTAAGGACTCACTTCCCCACGGCACTAGGCCTGCGACGATTTACGCATCGACAAAGCTTTTCACCGAACATCTGTGTTACAATTATCACGACATGTACGGAATAGACTTCATAGCGCTGAGGTTCGCCGCAACCTTCGGTCCGTGGAGATATGTAGGGGGAGGAGCTCCCACGAGGTCATTCGCAGAGCTGATCGATAAGGTGTTGCGGGGACTACCTGCAAAAATCCCAAGGACCGGGGAGTACGTCTACTCGAACGACACTGCTAGGGCATGCATCGGAGCTCTGAAGGCTCTCCACCCCAACAGGCGAATATATGACATCGGGATGTGCAGGATCTACACGTCTGAAGAGATAGCGGAGATCGTGAAGTCGATAGTGCCCGGTTGCGTAGTCGATGGTGAGGGCTGTTTGTCTGAAGTTCCCGACAATCCGAGTGCGTCCACCAACTTGATGCCTGCTAGGTAGGAATTAGGGTTCGAACCCATCTTCCCGATGTCAAAGGCGATAAGGGATTACGTGGAGTGGTACCGTCTGAGAATATTGGATGCAACTTGATCGGCTGCGTGAACCGTTCCTGTATTCGTGGAGTAGTTGGACAAGAGAAGTAACAGTGATGGCGACAGAATTACTTTAGAGAATT
This sequence comes from Candidatus Calditenuaceae archaeon, assembly GCA_025058225.1. Taxonomy (GTDB): domain Archaea; phylum Thermoproteota; class Nitrososphaeria_A; order Caldarchaeales; family Calditenuaceae; genus Calditenuis. Next base: position 37,338 of record JANXEE010000009.1, read on the forward strand.
AACGGTATCAGAGATAATGTTATTGAGATCAATAGAAAGAGTAAATCTATGAACCTCAAATCTAACGGAGTCAAGTGAGACCAGCGGTTAGGGTCGAACCCTCTCGCTTCGAGGGCTGTGGAGAGCCTATCGGCCCTCTCCGCTAAGCCATGGACCACAACCCTCATCAGGTGACCGGACCGAGTGAAGTAATCAAGGGGGTTCGTGAGGATACCTTTGCTGGACAGAGCCAACCGGAGCTCGTCGAAGGATTCGAGGGTCTTGAGGACGACCGAATGAGCGATTGCCACGGCCGCCGAGATCCATCTGGGGAACCTGAAGTGTAGTGTGAGGGACCAGGCCAGCTCCCACGGATCTGTGCCGTAAGCGAGGAGAAGGGCTGAGGCTGTCATGGTCCAGACCCTTAAGGGCAGGAGAGCCAACAGATCAGGGTCGCGGTCGGGCGAGGCGAGATATGAGAATACTCCGAGTCCGATACCCATCGGTAGAAGCCTGATCGCCCATCCCATGACCTCCAAGGGTCTACCAGACATCAACGACACCGCCACCGTCATGAAGGAAGCGATGGGTAAAAGGTGCGTAGGTTCACGCTCCAGTGTGACCGCGCTCGCAACGACCAGCAGCCCCACAAGCGCGAGGGTCGGATGAAGTGCGCTCCTCCTACGGATCAACCCTCCTCACGGAACCTCGTTGAATCAGATAGACATCGTCCGATACAGATCTGACGAAGGACCTGTCGTGCGAGGCGATGACGATGATCGACCCCAGTTCCGCAACGGCCCTGATCACTTCTCTCATGATCTCCTTATTCCGAGCATCGAGACCTGCAACGGGTTCGTCCAGCGCCAAGAGCGCGGGACCTCTGAGAGCAGATGACAACACGGCTAACACGCGCTTCACGCCTGTGCTGAGTCTGTGAATCGGAACGTTCAGCAGGGACTCGGGGCGTATTTCGACTATCGGACCTGCACGAGAGCCTCTGGCCATGATCAACTCCTCAGAGGCGACCCTCTCGGTTAGATAGGAGCTGGGGTTCTGGGGACAATATGCGGCCCTCGGTGGGGCAGGAGCTGTGCCGTTCAGGGCTATCTTACCGCGTCGAGGCCTCAGGGCACCTGTTAACAGCTTGAGGACGGTCGACTTACCGGACCCATTGGGTCCTACCAGCGCAACGACCTGACCTGATTTCGCCTCCATAGATAGCGCCTTAATGAACTCGACCCCTCTTACGTAACCGAACCAGACCTCCTCAACCACCAGCTCGTTGGCAGCGGAACCGTTGAGTGCGGCACGCGAGAAGCTGACCGAGAGCGCCTCCTGATGACAGTTGAGCGTAACCTCCATGTTCGGCTCTAGGGGCAGGTCGGCGGGGTCACTTACGGCTGCGAGGACCAGCGTCCCCTCCCTCACGATGCGGAGCAGGAGCTGAGCCAATTCGGCCCGAAGAGCCTCGTCGATGTGGGTGAATGAGTTGTCGAGCAGAAGGAGCTTCGGCTTAGCCACCAGAGCAGATGCAAGTGCAAGCCTCTGGATTTGACCGCCCGAAAGAGTGAATATCCTGTCGTCGGCCCTCTCGATCAGCCCGACGTGCCTGAGAACCCGTTCGACCTCGCTGACGGCTTCGCCGAACCCGAGACCCATGCACTCGGCCGAGAAGTACACCTCATCCAGCACCCTGTCCCTCACCATTGCAGAGTACGGGTCATCCGGGACGTAGCGGACGAGCCTCCTGAGCTCAGCCGGCTCATATTCCTTCAGCTCTCTACCCATCAACTCAGCCGAACCTTCATAGGGGAGGAGTCCGGCGAGCGCGAGGAGCGTTGAGGTCTTTCCGCAGCCGTTGGGACCGGTCACGGAGATGAGTGAGGGCCCATCAATTGAGAGGTCGATTTCAGGCCCTCCCCCGTCGCCCAGCCTCGGCTTGAACCGCTCGAGCCTCAGCAACCGCCCACCCCCTCATGGAGCCGGCCTCAACAAGCCTGTCCACGACAGATTTGACCAACAGGCCGCTGAGCAATACACCACTGATAATCATCGCACTCACTATCGACAGATGGAGCCAGAGGGGATACGTCCTGCAGGCAGGGTAAAACGGAGAGACGAGGCAGTCGAACGGATACGCAGCGATCACGGGCAGCGCACCCGCCAGTGCCATCGTGCCCCATCCCCATCTCTTGTACCTCCCCAGCGCGAAGGCCAGCTCGCTCATGATGCCCTGTGCGGGGCCGTAATAGTACAGCAGGACCGAATAAGGACTGACCAACAGCAGCTCGACGACCGACGCGACCGTTTCCCCAGCGAACGCAACCCATCGCTTCCTGATCACGTAGGCGGGGAGAGTCCCCCCCATGAACCACAGCCCGTAGATCGAGGCCGTCCCTAGGTGACCGAGGAGTGGATAGACGATCAGGACCGCCAACTGGCTCCACGCGGCGAAGACGACGCCGGCGAGCGCGGAGAAGGAAGCAAGCCCGACCACATCCCTCGTGGTGAACCGCCCATCAGCCACGCGCCACCCAATCGATGACCTCCCTATAAATCATCATATCAGTTACTTATGCTGAACGACCTTATAACATCGGGCAGGATGTAGGGCCGAGGTGCCACATGAGAGCCATAATTCTCTCCGGCGGAGAGGGTAGGCGGCTCAGGCCTCTGACGTATTACTTCCAGAAGTCGATGATACCTGTGGGGAGGAGACAGTTGCCTCTGCTTTATTACATCATGGCGAACGTCGCTCAGCACGGGATCAGAGACTTCCTGATACTGGTGGGGTACAAGTCGGAGCAGGTCATGAATTACTTCGGCGACGGCAGTAAGTTCGGTTGGAGGGTCAGCTACGTTGAGGACGCGGAGGGTTATTCCGGTACGGGAGGGGCACTTCTGAACGCGATAGACCAGGGTATTCTTTCAACGGAGGAGGACGTCCTCATACACTACGGCGACATCCTCACCAACATCAACGTGTCCAGGATGGTCGAGCTGCACCGTTCGAGGTCTGCGGATGCAGTTCTAGCCCTCTCTAGGTACTACGAGCTTCCGGTGGGTGTCGCCAAGGTCGCCGACGGCAGGGTCGTTGAGCTGGTAGAGAAGCCTAAAATTGACATCAACGTCACCGTGGGTGTTCTGACGCTTTCGCGGAGGGCCCTCGAGGTCCTCAGGTCACTGGACAGGTCATCAGACGTAATGAAGGACCTAATCCCGTCGATGGTAAGGAGCGGAATGGGCGTTTACCCGTACCTGCTCGAGGACGAGACGTGGCTCGATGTAGGCTCCACCGAGCGCTACGAGAAGCTGAACCCAGAGGAGGTCGAGGCGATGTTTCCGTTTCTGAAAGGTTAGTCAACGGAGACACACCTAATAAGATGGCCCCCTCGAACTGACTGGGTAGACCTCTCATGGAGGTAAGGGTGATCAACAGAGACGAGGACTCGCTCACCCTCGAGCTGAGTGAAGTGAACCTGTCGCTGGCAAATGCGTTGCGCCGGCACGCGATCAACGAGGTCCCAGTGATGGCGGTAGAGGAGGTGCTGGTGATGGACAACTCATCGGTCGTCAGCAACGAGGTCTTGGTCCACAGGATATCGTTGATACCCTTCGTGACCGACTTGGACAACTACAGACTTCCCGAGGAGTGCGACTGCAACAACAGACTCGGCTGCGAGAGATGCGTCGTTCGGTTCTCACTCAAGGCATCAGCGGTCGACGAGGTGGTCACGGTTTACTCGAGAGACATGGTCCTGGAGAGCGGAACAGGCATCGTCAGACCCGTCAGCGGTGACTTCCCCATCGTGAAGCTCGCGCCCGGACAGACGATCGAGTTAGAGCTCTACGTCAGACTCGGTAAGGGATCTAAACACGCCAAGTGGCAGTCCGGCATAGTGACCGTTTACGACAGCGAGTCCGGAGGCAAGAGGCTCTACATCGAATCGTTCGGTTTCCTGTCACCGGAGAGGATAATTACTGAGGCTGCGAAGGCCCTCGAGAGGCGTGTGAGGGATTTGGGATCCGCGATCGAGGAGGTGATTAAGGATGGGTAAGCTCCACCGATACGGCCCCACGAAGTACAACGAGCTCGTCTTTGTGCTGAGCAAGTTGATCGACTCTTCCGAACTTCGGGAGCGATTTTGGACGAGGGTTCTTGAGGAGTTGAAGAGGAGTAGGAGGAATAGACGCGTCGTCAACCTCTACGAGCTGAACAGGTTGACCTCGCCGAACGATAGGGTGATGGTGCTCGGCAAGCTGCTCGGCGTCGGAAGGCTCGATCACCCTCTTACGGTGATAGCGATCGACTTCTCCGAGACCGCTTACGAAAAGGTGAAGAGCGCCGGAGGCACGGTCATGTACCTCGACCAGTTCGTAGCAGGAGGAGAGCGTGACGTCTCGAGGCTAAAGCTGGTGGGATGAGGAGAGATGGAAGAGCTGATCGTGATAGATGGGTCCGGTCACAGGTTCGGCAGGCTCGCATCAAAGGTCGCGAAGATGCTGCTGGAGGGCAAGAGGGTCGTAGTTTTGAACGCGGACAAGATCGTCATTACAGGCACGAAGTCGGCCGTGCTGGAGAGGTATCTCATGCTCCTCGACAGAAAGTGGTACTCCTCAATCGAGAGGGTTCAAGTGTGGAACCCGAGGAGGTCGGACAGGATCTTCTGGCAGGCAGTCAAGAGGATGCTTCCTAAGAAGAAGGACCGGGGCGAGGCAGCCATCTCGAGGCTGAGGGTCTATGTAGGCGTCCCTGAGGAGTTCGCTAAGCACAGCGCTGTGAGGGTACCGGACGCGGAGCACAGGAGCAACATCAGCAGGTCGGGGAAGCTGGTCAAGGCGATCACCCTCGAGGAGCTCTCGACGCTTATCGGGGGCCGTGCGGCAGTACAGCGATCCCCTGAAGCTCGGGAATGAACTCGAATTCGAGGAACGCGATAGTGGCCCTCCTCACCAAGAGCAGGAGGTACCTCACCGATGAGGACGTGATATCGGTGCTTCACGTCATAGCACACCTGAAGAAGGAGCCCTTCTCCTTGAGGGATCTCAAGACCATGCTTCCCGAGAACGTCGTGTCACGTCCTCGGGTAGCCAGGAGCATCACCAACTTACTCAACACGCTAATAGCGATAGGTTACCTTGAGAGGTTCAGCGAGCGGAAGTACAGGAAGCTCTACGACAACCTGTCGCTGTTTCTGATCAGCCAGGTGATGGAGCTGTCGTCGCTGGAGAGCGCGCCACTTGCCGTCCGAGCGGAGGAGAGCGTACTCCGACAGCTGAAGCGGAGGCCAGGAGGACGTCAGAGAGATCAGAACTTGATCAACCGCTGAACGCGCCTTCCACTATACGATCCACGTCTACAGCCTCGGTCTTGACTTTGAGCTCTTCGAGCGACCTCAACAGGGCCCTCACCGTCCTTCCGACCCTCTCAGGCGTAACGAGGCCCATGTTACCGATCCTGATGATGAGGCCTCTGGTCTTGCCCATACCGCCGGCGATGAGAACGCCGTACTTCTCCTTCATCAACTTCGTGAGTTGAGTGTCCTGAACGCCGCTTGGAAGCCTGGCCGCGATCAGAGTCCTCGACCTGAACTGATACCTCGGGAAAACGCTCAACCCCATTCTCTCCAAGGCCTCGTAGAAGGCCGTGCTACCCTGCCTGTGTGCGGCGTACCACCTCTCCAGACCCATCTCGAGCATGTAGTCGAGTGAGGCGTCGAGACCGTAGAACAACGTGATGGCCGGGGTGAACGGTGTCTCGAACCTCTTCATGAACTCCTCATGCGTCACGAGATCGAAGTAGTGGGGCCTCTTGGGGTTCCTGCGTATCCTCTCCCGGGCCTCCTCGGAGACGTAGACGATCGCCAGCCCCGGAGGTGCAGCAAGGCACTTCTGAGTTCCGCCGACGAACGCGGTCACGCCCCAACTGCTGAGCTCCAAAGGATAACCGCCGATTGAGGTGACTCCGTCAACGATGAGAGCTATCCCCTGCCTCCTGCAGTAATCCGCGATCTCCTGAACGTATGGGTTGAAGGCACCTGTTGAGGTCTCGTTGTGAACGATCAGCGCGACGTCCACCTTCCCCCTCGACTCGACCTCCCTCCTGAACTCCTCGACCGTCACAGCGGTCCCGAGCTCGTTCTCGACGCGAGTCACGTGGTCCGAGTAGTACTCCGCAGCGACCGTCATCCTCTCCGCGAAGAGGCCGTTCACGAACGCAAGCACTCTATCGTCTTTATTGATGAGGTTCGATACAGCACACTCGATTCCACCTGTTGAGGAGCACGTGATGACGTAGACGTCACCGGACGAGGCCCCTAGCACCTTCCGGACCTTCTCCAGCACACTTTCATGTAACTTCCTGAACTCGTCCGCCCTGTGGTTGATCATTCGGCGGCTCATGGCCTGGAGGACCTGCTTAGGCACATCCGTCGGTCCTGGAAGCATTAGTATGAAGTCTTCATTCTCCATACTCGGTCACGGTTACGGCTATTAATCAATCGATCAGCTGGTCAGTCTATCTTCGAGCGGTGAGGCCGACCAACCTCGATATCTCAGGAGGATAGGGGACGTTCCTGAGGCCTCGATGGACGACTACCCTGACCCGCTCTTCGTAAGGTCGGTCGATGAATTGTCCCGGGCCCAGCGAAACCGTCTCAGCCGACGCCAAACCCCTCAAGACGCGCTCCCTCACAGACTCGTCATCGGTAGTCATGACCTCCAGCGGAGTCAACGTGTAGAGTATTCTGTCCTGCACGACGTGCCTTGTGGACTTCGGAGGGAACGTCTCACCCCTTGAGACCCACTCGACCACCTCCTCCTTACTGAGGGCGGGGACAGCGTACCCAAGCTTCACGTCACCCGAGCTGAGACCTGAGATAACGTTGGTCTCTGTGTCGTACCTAATCCCGAACCGTCTCAAAGCCTCGTCGACCCGTGCGACCTCCCGGAAGGGGAAGGGCCCCTCGGACAGCATGAGATATGCAACATCAGAGCCATGGCTCATCAACAAAACTGCACCCTTCCTCTTCTTCAGGGCCTCGAGACCCGCGTCTACGCCGACGCGCTCGAAGACCGCACACAGCGACCCACTCAACACCTTGAGCAACTCGCCGATGTCGTGGTGCTCACTTACCACCCTGTACCACGTCTTCAGTTCCACTTCCTCAGAGAAGTAATCCACTGTGTAGGCGAGCACCTTCCTCGCACAGAGCCTGCGGAGGGCCTCGAACCTGTGGGAACCGTCCAAGATCAAACCGTGTGACAGTTCAACCACGATGGGATGGAGGAGCGTCCCGGTCGAGAGCAGATCGCTCTTTATCGATCCCACGAGCTCCTCGATGATCTCCTCATGGGGCTTCAATCGTTCGATACCCACGAAGGCGAGTTGCCCCATGTCGCCACATCATATTATGCGCTATTGCACTATAAAAAATGGAGAAGGGCGGAGGCCCAGACCAGGATCGTGAAACGGGAGAGAGTGACGCCCTTTAACCGACGCTGCCGCTCATCTCGAGCTCGATCAACCTGTTGAACTCGATGGCGTACTCCATCGGCAAGGTCTTCGTGAACCCCTCGAAGAACCCGAGGACTATCATGTTGAGGGCCTCCTGCTCCGGAATGCCTCTGCTCATAAGGTAGAAGAGCTGGTCCTCACCGATCTTCCCGACCGTCGCCTCGTGAGTCACGGTAGCGTCGTCCTCCTGGATCTCGTTGTAAGGATACGTGTCGGTCCTAGACCTGTCGTCCAGTATGAGGGAATCGCACCTCACGCTCGACTTGACGCGCCTCGCACCCTTCGCGACGTGCAGCAACCCCCTGTAGCTGACCCTACCGCCGTCCTTGCACACCGACTTGGAGGTGATCCGGCTGGTCGTGTCGGGAGCCAGGTGCACCGCCTTCGCGCCCGTGTCCTGATGCTGCCCGCGTCCGGCGAACGCGACCGAGAGGATCTCGGCCCGCGCGCCTCTGCCGAGGAGGTAAACGCTCGGGTACTTCATGGTGACCCTGCTGCCTATGTTGGCGTCGACCCACTCGACCGTGGCCTCCTCGTAGGCGAAGGACCTCTTCGTGACCAAGTTGTAGACGTCTGTGCTCCAGTTCTGGAGGGTCGTGTACCTCACGTGGGCGCCCTTCATCGCGATCACCTCGACCACCGCCGCGTGAAGGCTCTCGGTGCTGTAGATAGGCGCGGTGCACCCCTCGATGTAGTGGACCTTGCTGTAGGGCTCCGCGATGATCAGGGTCCTCTCGAACTGGCCCATGTTGGAGGCGTTGATCCTGAAGTAGGCCTGCAGCGGGAACTCCACATGCACTCCCTCGGGGACGTAGACGAATGACCCCCCGCTCCACACGGCCGTGTTCAGAGCCGCGAACTTGTTGTCGTCGGCAGGGATCACCGTACCGAAGTACCTCCTCACGATCTCCGGGTACTCCCTGACGGCCGTGTCCATATCGCAGAAGACAACGCCGAGCTTCTCCAGCTCCTTCCTGACGTTGTGGTAGACAACCTCCGAGTCGTACTGCGCCCCGACTCCTGCGAGGAACTTCCTCTCCGCCTCCGGTATGCCGAGCCTCTCGAAGGTCCTCTTGATGTACTCGGGGACCTCATCCCAGCTCTGATACTTGCCCTCAGTCGGCCTGACGTAGTACCTCATCTTCTGGAAGTCAAGGGAGTCGAGGTTCCCTCCCCACCTCGGCATCGGCTTCTCGAGGAACGTCCTGTAGGCTTGAAGCCTTCTCCTCCTCATCCACTCCGGTTCGCCCTTGATCCTCGAGATCTCGTCGACGACCTCCTCCGATAGACCGGGCTTCGTCGTGTAAACCGGCTGCACCTCGTCCCTGAAGTCGTACTTTTTGTAGTCGAACCCTATCTCCTGAGCGACCATCCTCTATAACGCCGTTATGCCATTATTTAATTGTAGAGCCGCGACACAAACCTCACGACGAAACAGAATAAGTCCAGCCGACCGTGATGAACTTAAGAACAGCGCGAAGACCATGAGGTTGGATGAGCACGTACGTCTACGATGAGCTGCTCCTGCCGAAGGAGGCCCTCGACAGGGTAGCGAAGACCGGTAAGGTGGCGAGAATCAATTACATCAAGAAGTACGGTGAGGAGCCACCGGGTTGGGTCGTCGGTTACGGCAGGCTTGAGGGAAGGAGGTTCTACCTGGAGGGCGAGTTGGTCGCCAAACATCTCATCATCAACGCAAAGAGCTACGGCATGATCGCGTTCCAGGGCATGCCCAGCGGCGAAACGGTCGACCGGGGATGGATACTCGTGCCCTACAAGACGATAGAGTTCGACGGCGAGCTCTGCGTGATCGAGTGAACCTCAGAAGACGGGCTTGATGGGCGACTTCAGGGGCTTTATAGACTTCCCGAAGAACCTGATGAAAGAGTTCATGTCCTCGAGGGTGCTGGTTCCCGCGAGGACGTCGATATACGGCAGAGCGGTCAACATGCCCACCGTCATGGGCTTGAAGTTCGGCTTGTCGGCGTGCGGGTTTAGCCACACGAGCTTCCCTGCCCTCGCCTTCAGTCCCTCGAGGCTCTCCCTGAGGACCTCAGGCTCTCCCGTGTCCCAGCCGTCGCTGACCACTATCACCACCCAGGATCTGTCGACCAGAGTGCCGTAACGCTCCAGGAAGGTCCTCAGGCAAATGCCGATCCTCGTCCCGCTACCCCACAGGTCTATTCTCTCCGATAGCCTCCTCCTTATCTCATCTAAGTTGGTCGTCTCGAGGAGGTCGGTTATCCTCATCAACCTCGTGCTGAACGCGAACACCTCAACACGTCTCGAGAGCCTCTTGACGAGGTACATCGCACGTACGATCCACTCGGTGTAGGTGTCCATCGAACCGCTGATGTCGAAGAACGCAACGACCCTCAACCTCGCGAGTATCCTGCTGGACCTCTTGAGCTCCATCAGCTCCGCGGCAGTCCCAAGGGCCGACTTCATGGTCTTGGGGAAGTCAAGCTCACCCCTCGTAGACCTGCGGTACCTCCTCCCCTCCAGCAGCGCGAGCCTCCTCTTCATCCTCCTTATCACCCTCCTCCCGGTTCTCACCCTCAACGGGTCGATGGGCTTAAGGGCCCTCCTGTGCAGCGTCTCCATAGGGCTGTACATGTAAACGTCGACGGTTTTGTCCTGCTGCTGGCCACGGTTCTGGTCCTGGGCTGCCCTGGCGGCCGAATAGCTCTGCGTGCCCCGTTCCCTTCCCTCACCCGTCTGGTCGCCTTCCTCACCACCCTCGCTTTCAGAGGACGCATCCGCCACAGCCCGCTGAAAGACCTCCTCCAGCAGGTGAAACTTCGACGGGTCCTTGAGCATCGTGACCTTGATCGCGGTCTTTATCTCCGGGAGGCCATAAGAGCTGACGAAGCAGAGTGCCTGACAGGCGTCCAGCGACTCTGACACACCGACCTTGAGCTGCCTCTCACGCAGGAGATTGGCGACCTCCACAACGAACCTGTACGCGTCCAACCTTCAGCCCATCCTTGAAAGAGTCGATATCAACGAGTCCACGTCAAGCCTCAGTAGGTCGTCCTGCGACTTGATGACGCAGATGAGCGTCGACTTGAGGACCTCCTTGTTCAACTCTTTGGCACCCACCCTCATCATGGCGTTCGCCCAGTCGAGCGTCTCTGAGATCCCGGGCTTCTTCATTATGTCAGGCCTGGACCTCAACATGTTGACCACGTTGACGAGCTGCTCAGCTAAACTTTCGTTCAACCCCTTCACCTTGAGCTTCAGTATCCTGAGCTCCTTCTCCCTCGGCGGGTAGGTGACGTAGTAGTAGAGGCACCTCCGCTTGAGGCCGTCGCCGATTTCCCTGGTCCTGTTGGAGGTTAGTATGACTATCGGTTCGGTCTTAGTCCGCAGCGTGCCGACTTCGGGTATGGTGACCTGATACTCTGCCAGGAATTCCAGGAGGAACCCCTCGAACTCCTCATCGGCCCTGTCGATTTCGTCGATCAGCAGCACCGGTGGAAGGGGGCCGTCATACATCACGGCCTTGAGCAGCGGCCTCTTGAGCAGGAAACGCTCGCTGAAGATCTCGCTCTCGATCTCGTGGACGTCCCTTCTGGTCTCGAGCATCTTGATGTATAGGAGCTGCCTCGGGTAGTCCCACTCGTAAATGGCGTCCGAGGCGTCCAGCCCCTCATAGCACTGAAGCCTTATGAGCGTCGTCCCCAGGATCTCAGCCATAACCTTGGCGACCTCCGTCTTTCCACACCCCGGCTCACCTTCTATCAGTAGCGGCTTTCGCATCTGGATCGCCAAGTAGAGCGCCGTCGCGAGTTCCCTGTCGGCGACGTAGAGCCTCTCCTCGAGGGCCTTGATGAGACCCTCGATCGTCAGGTCCTGAAGGTTCACGGGCCTGTTAGGCGTGGCCACGAGCTCACCGAATCACCGAATATCAGATCTACAACTAAAAGATATTGCCAGATACTGACATCAAGGCTAACTTTGGGGCTCGAGTCGGCATCAACCCGCATCACCGAGCGCCCTTGAACCGTTAAATCTCAGAATTCTGATCTACAGCAGATGGCGCAGATCAGGGTCAGCGAGGAGACCTACACCGAGATCGTTCGAGTTAAGGCTCGGCTCGAGGAGCTGACCGGCAGACACCTCACCTTCTGCGACACGCTGAAGTACCTCTGCGAGATGTTCCACGACAACCATCGTGACGGCAGGCCTCTGAGAGCCCTCGATCAGCTCACCATTCACCATCGCGGGAATAGGGATAGCTCCAGAGCGCCACCGAGAGCACAACTGCCTTAAACCACGCGTTGAACATCCTCTCGACCTCGTCGGAGCCGTGCCCTTTCTTCGCGAGGAACGGCTTGATGGTCGCGCTGATGGGGTAGATGAAGGCAATCATGTACCTGAGCGGTATGTGGGGGACGCTGTTAACACGGTCGGTGACGTTCTTCTTCGACCTGTGGTGCCTCCTCCCGATCTCCAACTGGTAATCGAGCCAGGCTCCGTCGAACCCCCTCTCGCAGAGGTCGAGTATCCACTGCCCGAACCTCCTCCTGACGGCCTGAAGGTACTCCGGTATCGGCTTTCCCGTCTCTCTGTCGGTGAAGTAGTGAAGCAGGTGTGGGTTAGACCCGACCCATCCGTACCAGAGATCGAGCACGTCCTCGACCTGGCCCTTCAGGACCTCCCCTGCCATCTTCAGGTACTTCACGTCGTTGTCGTCGATCATTATCGATTTCTTCAGCAGCTCGAATTCCTCCCGCGTAACAGGGAAACTCTCCAGCCTCGGCGACCCCAGCTCGTACCCCGGAATGCGCGGTGCGGTCACATCGAGTCACTCATGCTGGGGAGTTTAAGCGTGCGTCAACGACGTCGACGGAGTTAACACTCAGGATGTCATTTGGTGTCCCTCTGGACCTCGCTGACGTCAGGGAGGACGCTGTCGGGTTCGTGGATGACGAACCCCTGTGCGATTCTCCTGATCTTCGGTAGCAACCTGAAGAGCTCCCCCCTTTCGAGGACTGTGTTGACCCCGTACCAACCAGAGGAAGACAGCCTGCTCACCGTCGGTGCCTTCAGGGCCGGCAGCACCTTCAGAAGCTCCTCCAAGTTCTCTTCACGCACGTTGAGGAAGAGGTGGACCCTCTTTCGCGACTCGATGACCCCCCTGAACATCGTCAATATGTCGAGGATCTTCTCCTTCTTCCACGGATCGCTCAGCGCGTCCTTGTTGGCTATCAGCGTGGCCGTGCTCACCATAATCTGCTCCAGCACCCTCAGGTTGTTCTGTTCCAGCGTCCTGCCGGTCTCCGTGTTGTCCACTATCGCGTCCGCCTCTTCAGGAGGTTTGGCCTCCGTCGCACCGAAGGACAGGTAGATCCCGACCCGCTCGTTCTCACCGGTCCTGAACCAAGGCGTCACGATGGTCGGCATGGAGTTCCCGAACTGGCTCCTGTAGTACTCGTTGTTGGCGATGTAGTTCGACGTGAGCTTCAGGTACTCGGTCGATATCCTCAGCGATCTGCCGGACCTGAGCCTCCTCTCCAGGAACTCTCTGAGGTCCTTCGAGTCGTCCCAAGAGGGGACCGCGAAGACAAGCCTGACCTTTCCGTACTCGAGGTCCTGAAGGACCTCCACGTCTGCCCCCGTCTCTAAGACCCAGTCGGAGCCCGTTATGCCGATGTCGTGCAGGCCGTCCTGGACGTAAACTGGTATCTCCTGCGGCCTCAGGATCTTCAGCTGAATCTCCTCATCGCTTATCGAGGGCCTGTAGGACCTGTCGGCTCCCCGGACGTCGTAGTAGGCCGACTGGAGCAGCTTAAGCGTCTCCTGCTCGAGCGAACCCTTCGGTATCGCGAACCTCAGCTTCCTGGACTGCATTCTCCCCCTCAGCACCCAACCTCCTATATCTGCTTCAACTCATACGGGGAAAAGGGGACACTTCTCTATAGTTCCCAACCTCTCCGCATAACTCCTCAGCAGGCGGTCTAGGGCCCTCCAGATCTCGGTCCTGAGCTCGCGCAGTTCAACGACCGCATCCACCGCTCCGAGGCGCAGCAGCTTCTCCCCGCCCGCGAATTGGTGCCTCATCTCCTCAGCGAACGTCCTCAGGAGTTCTTCTCTCTTCTCGGGAAGGACAGCATCCAGCTCTCTCCTCCTTACGAGTTCCACAGCGAGCCTCGGCTCCTGGACCATCACCTCGCTCTCGGGCAACGCGATGACGTGATTTGCGCCAAGTCCTTTGCTGCACATTGAGACGAAGCCCCCTGCGTAGGCCCTCCTGAGTATAACGGTCACCTTCGGGACCTCAGAAGTCGCGTAGCTGTAGAGCAGCTTCGCGCCGTGCCTCGGGAGGTTACCGTGCTCTTGGTCCGGTCCGGGCTCGAAGCCAACCGTGTCCACGAAGGTGACCACCGGGAGGTTGTTCTTATCACAGACCGAGACGAACCTCGCCATCTTCAGGGCCGCTCCGACGTCGATAGCGCCCATCTTCACAGAGGGCTGGTTCGCGACCACGCCCACCGGCCTGCCTTCGACCCTCGCGAGCCCCACGACCGCGCTCTCGCTGTAACCATCGCCGAACTCCAGGAAGCTGCCCCCGTCCACGACCGACCTGATCACGGCCCTGACGTCGTACCCCGCGTCGGAGTCCGGCAGACAGCCAGGAGCCTCTACCTCCGCGCCCCCCGCCTCGTTGACTGGCGGCATCTCGGTTGTGTTCTGGGGCAGGTACCCGAGGACATCTCTCACGGCCGCGACCGCTCCGGCCTCGTCGGGCCTCACCAAGTCGAACGCTCCCTTCCGCCAGAGGACCTCGACCCCTCCGAGCTCCCTCACGCCCACAGTCAGGCCCCTGAACCTCCTCGCCGATGCCGGCCCCGAGACGAAGAGGTACCCCCCTTCTGCGTTGCCGATTATAACGTCAGACGAAGCCACCATGAACGCGCTCCCACCGACGCTGCCCCCGATCACCGCAGAGATCAGCGGTACCCTCGAGGAAGCCATCGTCATGGACCTGTAGGCCTTAGCGACGCCGTTCAGCGAGCGCGCGCCCTCCTGTAGTTTAGCTCCCGCGGAGTCCGCTAGGTAGACCACCGGGAGGCCCTCCCTCGCTGCGCCCTCGTAGAGCTCCGAGACCTTCTCCATGCCCTCGGCCGACAGGGAACCCGCGAAGACCTCCGGGTCGTTCGTCCACAGGGCGACCCTCCTGCCCCAGACGGAACCGTATCCGGCGACCGCGTCCCTACCGAACCCTGAACGGAGCTCATCGAAGCCGGACCCGACGTCGAGCAGCGCCTCGATCCTCCTCTTGACCGCGAACGACATTCGACCCACGACCGATTCGCGACGATTTAACTGCTGGAGCCGCGCGATCCATGAGCAGCCGGTTAAGAATCCTTTAATACCAAAGTCAGAACATAAACGGAGAATTATGGTCCTCGTGATTGACCAGCTGAAGAAGTCGTTCGGCGGTGTGAGGGCGGTCAACGGGGTCTCGCTGGAGGTGAGGGACGGAGAGATCGTGGGGATCATAGGTCCGAACGGCTCCGGAAAGACCACGCTCATCAACCTGATCACGGGGTACTACGAGCCCGACGAGGGCCTGATCGAGGTCTCCGGGAAGAGGATCGACGGCATGAGGCCCTACGCGATCGCGGCGCTGGGCGTAGCCCGCACGTTCCAAGTACCTCGCGTCTTCAAGCGGCTCTCGGTCTTGGACAACCTAGCCGCGGCCCTCGCCTTTAACAGAAGGGCCCGTGAGGGATCGGAGGAGAGGGCTCGGGATCTCCTGAAGACGTTCGATCTCTGGGACAAGAGGCACGAGCCCGCGGGCAACCTGTCCGGAGGTCAACAGCGGATCCTCGAGATCGTCCGCGCCATGATGACGAGGCCCCAACTCCTGCTCCTCGACGAGCCCACAGCCGGTCTGAACCCCCTCTTCATAGCTAAACTGAAGGACATCCTGCTGGACATGAAAAACGAGGGGACGTCGACGCTGATAGTGGAGCACAACATGCGGGTCGTGGTTGACTTCTGCGAACGGGTGGTGGCCATGAGCGAGGGCCAGATCATCGCCGAGGGAGTTCCCGCCGAAGTCCTGGAATCACCGGTTGTGATTGACTCCTACCTCGGGAGGTGAGCGACCTGACCGAGCTGGCGATCAGTAACCTGACCGCAGGTTACGAAGACATCCCCATCGTCAAGTCGGTCGACCTTCAGGTCGACAAGGGCAAAGTGACGCTGATCATAGGGCCCAACGGCTCCGGGAAGTCGACGCTCCTGAACGCGGTCTTCGGCCTCGCCCGGGTCTTCGGGGGACAGGTGGTCCTGAACGGCCACGAAGTCACCCATCTCGACCCCAGCGAGAGGGTCAGGCTCGGACTGAGGTTCGTGATGCAGAGGCGGAACATCTTCCCTCACCTCACCGTGGAGGAGAACCTCAGGATGGGCGCGTGGACCGTGAGGAATGACAGGGCCCGGATGGCGTCCGAACTGGCCAAGGTCTACGACCTCTTCCCGGTACTGAAGGAACTGCGCTCCGTGAAGGCGAACCTCCTCAGCGGCGGTCAGGCTCGCATCCTCGAGCTGGCTCGGGGCGTGATGGGCAACGCGAGGGTCCTCCTCTTGGACGAGCCCACGACGGGCCTCTCCCCGAAGTTGGCCAAGCAGATCTACGATTACGTCCTGAAGCTGCGTCAGATGGGATACACCATACTTTTGGTCGAGCAGAACGTGAAGTCCGGTCTGACCGTGGCAGACGAAGTCCTAGTTATGAGAATGGGGTCACCGATATACTACGGGAGCGCGAGTGAAATCTCCGTCAAAATGACAGAGATAGTCTCGAGCTGGCTCAGATACTGAAAATCCTTAGTCCTGACCGCCTGTACAAGAAGTAGGAGACTCCACGAGGTTCTATCAGCGTGATGATAACGAGCAGCAAGCCGTAGAAGGCAAGGGAGACCTCTCCGAATCCTGCCGTGACGTAGAAGTAAATCAGCGCGTTCACGAGTCCACCGATAATAGAACCTAAAACGACGCCCTGTCCTCCCAGTATCGTGGTGAGGGCTGCGGTTAGGCTCAGCGAGACCGAGTTGAAGGCGTCCACGTGGACGTACGACAGGTAAAGGGCGTGGACGGCGCCCGCGAGCCCGGTTATGTACGCGGAGAAAACCATGGCCACGGACTTCACGAACAGCGGAGGGACGGCCAAGCTGACCGCACCCTCTTCGTCGTCTCTGATGGAGGCCATCGCGAGGCCGAGGTAGCTGTACTTGAGGAACCCGAATGCGATGACGGCGGAGATCAGAATCGCCAGCGACAGCACTAGCGGGACCTCCCTCTCCAACAACATGAGCTGCTGGATGAAGAAGCCCTGTCCTCCCCCGCTCACCTCCACCCAGTTCAGCAGCACTATGTACACTATGATCGAGAGCGTGAGCGTCGAGAGCATGAAGAACGGTCCGCGCAGTCGCATCGCAGGCATCAGAACCGCGACCAACCCCACGGAGAACAGCGGAGCTGCCAGAAGGGCCGGGACTATTGAGCCGAACTGTCTGAAGAGGTGCGCGAAGGCGAACCCTCCCACCCCGAAAAACATCGCGTTCCCCAGCGAGAAGAGGCCTGTGAGGCCGCCGGGTATGTTCCAAGCGACGGAGTTGATGGAGTAGAGGAAGAACAGGTACGTCGCGGTCAGAAGGAAAGGCTCGACTCGGGCGAGCGGCAGGACCAACAGGGTCCACCCGACCAACGCCGACGCGATTACAAGAAGGTAGCGCACCGGTGGTTTCGGCCTCATATCCTCACCCTCTCCCCTAAAATGCCCGTGGGTCTGAACAGAAGCACCACCATCATGAACGCTAGGGCGACTGCGATCGCGTACGCAGGCCCGACGGTCAGGACGCTCAGCGTGTGGAGCCCGGAGTATATGACCGCGCCTATCAGAGCTCCGATGAAGTTCCCCATCCCCCCGATGATCGTGACGACGATCGAGATCGTAATGAACTCGATGCCCATAGCCGGATGGATGGCGAGGGCAGCGGGCATGAGAGAGCCCGCGGTGGCAGATAAGCCGCACACGATACCGAAGACCACCGAGAAGACCCTAGAGACTTTGATCCCGCAGGTCCTCGCCGCGTCGGCGTCCTGAGAGACGGCCCTTATCGCGCGCCCCATGTCGGTTCTGCTCAGCAGGAACCACAGCAGCGCTGTGATGACCATCGCGTAGGAGAAGATGAACAACCTCGAGACCTGCAACCTCACCCCCAGAACCTCAACGGCACTCGTGACGTACGGTGTAGCGATGGCCCTGATGTTCCCCGTCCATATCAGGTACACCAAGCCCGTGATGGCCAGGAGAAGCCCGAAGAAGAGAAGCAGGGTGTACTCGATGACCTGTCCGCCACGGTATCCCCTCAGGGCCCTCCTCGCTATACCGGACTGGACGAAGTACCCGTACGCGAAGAACAGAGGAAAAGCGACTAGGGGGGAGACCAGCGGGTCGATTCCAGAGATGGAGTGGAGCGCATATGCCAGGTAAGCCCCGAGCGTTATGAGGGCGCCCTGCGACACGTCGACGATCTTCATCACACCGTAGATCAGCGTCAGCCCGTAGGCCGCCAGCGCGTAGAGGCCTGCCAGAAGGAGGGAACTGAGGAAGTTCGTGAGGGCTATCTCAAAAAGGCTCATGGATCGGTTACCTCAGGTCAACACTTGTTCGGCCTGAAGGTGGAAGTCACGGACTCTCTGGGCCAGACGATCTGAGGCTTCCCGTCCTGCACCTGCACCACCACGAACTGGTTCGTTATCTGACCTCCCGCCTTCTCGTCGAAGTAGATGGACCCTCCCACGATTATCGGAGAGGACAGCCCCTTCTCCGGCGAGTTCAGCTGGAGCAGCACCGAATGGACCTTCTCCGGCTCGATCGAGCCCGCCCTCTCTATCGCCCACACGAGCAACCTAGCGGCCTCGTACGGCACCGCACCGAACCAGTCCGACGGCAGATCCAGATTCTTGGCCTTCACCCAAGCATCCCACTTCGCGTTGAAATCTCTCACGCCGGGCCTCGGGTCGGAG
The DNA here is from genome assembly GCA_025058225.1 of Candidatus Calditenuaceae archaeon. Classification (GTDB taxonomy): domain Archaea; phylum Thermoproteota; class Nitrososphaeria_A; order Caldarchaeales; family Calditenuaceae; genus Calditenuis. Next base: position 55,885 of record JANXEE010000009.1, read on the forward strand.
GGGTTCCACCACTGTACACCGAAGACGTTCTCCGCCGCCCTACCCAGCTCCCTGATCGCCGTCCCTTCAGGACCCCGCGGGCCGTAACTCACGACGATGTGACAGAGCCCCATCGCGGCGTACTGCCGGTGCATCGTGATGTAATCCGGCAGCCTCATGTCGTTGAGCATCGCGTTCGCCCCAGACGCCTTGATCGCCGAAAGGATCGCTGTGTAGTCCTTCTCGCCTATGGTGTGAAAGGCCTCGTAGACTATCTCGAAGTAACCAGGGTACTTCCTGACCGCCTCCTTGAGCCCCGCGAGGTACTCCCTCCCGTGATCCGTGTTCTCGTTCACGCTGGCTACCTTCAGGGGCTTCGGCAGGGTCCCCTTGTCGATCTCGACCTTAAGCATCTCCATGGTCGTCAAGGCAAGCTGCTTGATCGAGGCTATCATTCCGAACATGTAGTTGTATCGTCTCTTCCCGTCCTCTGTGAGGAAAATGGTGCTCGTCGCACCGCCCGGGTTGATGTAGGGCATCTTGTACCTCTCCGCCACCGGGGCCTGAGCAGCGACTAGCGGCGTGCTGTACCCTCCCAGTATGAGGTTCACCTTCTCGACCGTGATCAGCCGCTCGAGAAGTGTCGCACTCTTCGTCGGGTCAGATTCGTCGTCCAGCACCACTAGCTTCAGTGGAATTCTCTTGTCGAACTCCTTCACATAAACTCCTCCAGCTCTGTTGACCTCGTCGAAGTACAGTTCGAACGCGGTCTTGAAGTAGAGTCCTATCCTTCCGTGGGTCCCACTCATTGGCAGGACAGCTCCGACGACGATCTCCTTGGGTGCCTCTCTTCGCGGCCCCGGCGAGATGACGCCTGGCAGCAGGACGAAGGCCGCGACGACGCTTACGACGACAACCAGCACTGCCGCTAATAGTATTGTCCTGCGCTGCATAAGCGAACGAAGGAGTCCCTATATAAAAAGGTATTTTATCACCCTGATAATTTAAAAACATCGTCCGCTCAACACCTGAAGTGCTATGAACCGACCGTTAGAGGGCGTGAAGGTGCTGGACCTGACCCGCGTGATGGCGGGCCCCTTCTGCACGATGGTCCTCGCAGATCTGGGAGCCGACGTGGTCAAGGTGGAGCCGCCGGAGGGAGACGACTCGAGGAGGTTCACGCCGATCGTCGAAGGCGAGAGCGCGTACTTCGCCAGCATCAACAGGAACAAGAAGAGCATAGTCGTGGACCTGAAGAGGCCTTCTGGGCAGGAGGTCGTCAGGAGGCTCGCGAGGGTTTCCGACGTGGTGATCGAGAACTTCAGGCCGGGCGTCGCGAAGAGGCTCGGCGTCTCCTACGAGGACCTCAGCCCCCTGAACCCCTCGTTGATTTACTGCAGCATCACCGGCTTCGGCCAGACCGGCGTCTACTCCCAGAAGCCCGGGTACGACCTTATCGCGCTGGCCATGAGCGGCATGATGGACCTCACCGGAGAGCCAGAGGGCGAGCCGGTGAAGTTCGCCGTCCCGATAGCCGACATCGCCGCGGGGACTTTCGCGGCCATCTCGATACTTGCTGCACTTTTAGAAAGACTGAAGTCTGGTAAAGGGGCCTTCATAGACGTCTCGATGCTCGACGTTATGCTTTACTTGCTCACCCATCAGGCATCGTCCTTCCTCCTAGCCGGAGAGGTCCCGAGGAGAATGGGGTCCGCGCACCCCTCAATCGTCCCCTATCAAGCCTTCAGGGCATCGGACGGCTACATCATCGTGGCAGTAGCTAATGACCCTCAGTGGCAGAGGCTCTGTGGAGCGCTGGGAATCCCTGAGCTCTCGGAGGACGATAGGTTCCGAACCAACAGCGACAGGGTCAGGAACAGGAAACAGTTGATTGAGTTGCTCAGCTCCGTCTTCGCTAAAAGGACCGTCACCGAGTGGGTCAAAGAGCTGGAACAGGCCGACGTCCCGGTGGCGCCTGTTAGGTCGGTGAAGGACGTCCTAACGGATCCATATCTGGAGGAGAGGATGATGGTCGAGAGGGTGCCTCACCCGAAATTGAAGGAGGTGTTGCAGCTCGCCTTCCCGGCGATCATATCCGGGTCGAGGCCGAACGTAAGAAGTCCACCGCCGACTCTGGGTCAGCACACATACGAAGTGCTCCGCTCGCTGGGTTACAGCGACGCCGAGGTCGAAGCTCTGAAGCTCGAGGGTGCGGTAAAGTGACGGTTGCTGACGCTAAACCCCTCGTTGGAGCTGGGCGCAGCGAGGCTCGCTGAGAAGATCAGGTCGTGTGGGTCTCACCGGTCGATCTGATTCCCCGATCGGGGGCAGAATTGAAAACCGCCTCGATGTTTGACAAAAAGATTTTAACCCTTTCAGTGCGCGTTCATCACGATGAAGTTAGTTGAAATGGAGGAGGCCGTCGAGCTGGTGACGGAAGGCTCAACGGTTACCATCAGCGGGATATCCTTCTACCGCAACCCGATGGCCTTCATATTCGCACTCGAGAGAGCTAAGACCAAAAACCTCGATTTCGTGGACAGGGAACCCGGAGTCGGGCTGGAGTACATGATCAAGAAGGGAATCGTGAAGAGGGTGAGGGCCGCGATGGTATCGCTCGAGTGGTTCGGAATTCCGATGAACTTCAGGCGGGCCATAGAGAGGGGTGAGATCACCTTCTTGGAGGACACTTGCGGCGCGTTCATGGCCGGTATCAGGGCCGGCTCAATAGGCGTCCCCTTCATGCCTGTGAGAGGCGTGCTCGGGTCAGACCTGATCAAGCTCCATGAGGAGAACGGCAGCTGGAGGGTGATAAGGGACCCCTTCAACGGCGACGACGTGGTCCTGGTGAAGGCGATAGTGCCCGACGTGGCGATCGTTCACTGCCACCGTGCAGACCCACTCGGTAATGCGGAGATAGAGGGGCCCGTCTACGAGGACGAGTTCAAGGCTAAGGCAGCGAAGAGGGTGATCGTTACTGCAGAGGAGATCGTCGACGAGGATTACTTCAAGGGGAAGAGGCCGACGATACACTCGACTTACGTTACGGCTGTCGTGCACGCGCCCGGCGGTGCTAGGCCGACAGGGATGTTCAGGCTCTATGACGCAGACTTCGACGCGATCTGGGACCTCCTGACTCGCTGAAGCTCCTTTTTCGAGAGCGTTTCCCCTCCCCGTCCCGAAAACGCACCATCAACCAACGCGTCTCCACGGCATCCCACACTAGCCTTAATCCATCGGGCTGACCACTATTCGAGGCCTCAATGACGTGAAAGTGGTCCCAGCGTTCATACGGTCCGCTAAATTGAACTCTCCGTCACTCAGCTCCACGGAGTCGTAACCGTTTACGCAAATATAAGAAACCTCAACAGGTTTAAATTTTAGGGACCCCCTAAAATTCTCGTGAGAAGTCGAGGAATACAAGATCCTAAAAAATTCCTACTGGCGACGGAGATAGGTGGCATATTCTTCATAGTGTTTGTGGGAGCAGCCCTTCACTTCACCTACGAGTGGTCCGGGCACAACGTGGTAGTCGGTGCGTTCTCAGCGGTGAACGAGAGCGTCTGGGAGCACCTGAAGCTCCCCTTCTTTCCTGCCCTGATGCTGGCGACCGTCCAATACGCGTTCCTGCGGAAAAGCTACCCCAACTTCTTCATCGGTAAAGCGATCGGTGTCTTCTCCGTGCCTGTAATGATCGTCGTGGGTTTCTACGGTTACGAGGCGATTTTCCACAGCTCCAACCTCGCGTACGACATCGGGCTCTTCGTAGCCTCCGTGATAGCTGGTCAGATCATCAGCTACAAGGCCGTGACCAAGTACGGCGACAAGGCCCCCGTCAACTTCTTACCGATCGCGGCCCTGATAGCATACGCCATACTTTTCATCGCGTTCACGTTCTCTCCGCCGGAACTCGAAATCTTCAGGGACCCGTTGACCGGCGAATTCGGAATCCACGCCCATCACCACCACGATCACTGAACCGGGTGCGAGTTCGCGCGCTCGGAAGACATCGCTCGTGTAACTGTATATGTTTGACCCCCTACCGTTCTGATATGGGATGCCCTCACGCCGTAGTTTCCTGAGGAGCGGGGCCTTCATCTCGATAGTTCTGGGTTTCGGAGCGATTGGGTTGACCCTTTTAGCATCACTTATAGGAAGGGAGGGGCCGCCTAGTACCGGTCAGATGATCTCGAGGAAAGTCTTACTCCCTAAACCGCGGACGAACGGCCCGCTGTCCGTAGAACAGGCCATTCTCCGGCGGAGGTCGCGCAGGGAATACACGAAAGAGCCGTTAAAGCTGTCCGACGTCGGACAGTTGCTTTGGTCTGCACAGGGCGTTACTGCTCCGCACCTCTGGACGGGACTCAGGACCGCCCCATCGGCTGGAGGTCTCTACCCACTCGAGACCTACCTGGTCGTTAGACCCGGTGGCGTCGAAGACCTTGAGGCGGGAATCTACCGATATGACCCGCACCTGCACGAGTTGAACCTCGTGACTGAAGGAGATCACAGCAGCGCCCTAATGAGCGCATGCGTGGATCAAGAATGGGTTGGTGCCGCGGCTATCAACATCGTGTTCACAGCCGTCGTCGAGAGGACCAGGGTCAGATACGGCGACAGGGCCCTCCAGTACGTCTTTCAGGAGTCCGGACACGCGGCTCAGAACGTCTACCTGCAAGCCGAGGCCCTAGGTCTCGGATGCGTCGTGATCGGTGCCTTCTACGAGGACGAGGTACGTTCCATACTGAAGGCATCGAGAAAAGAGCTTCCCGTATACGTGATACCCGTTGGGAGGCCCGCGTGAACTGCTTCAGGTCTACAGGTTTGTTCTCGCTGTTCTACTTGGACTCGTCATCTATTTTCTCGTGGTGGGTTTCGAATTGCTCCGCGAGGGCCCCGTACCCGGCATTGGGCTGACCGACTTGAAGGGCAGCGGTTGGCTCGGCTACCGGCTGGGATACGCAGGGGCCTTGATGCTCGTCATCGCACAGTCCTATCTCTTTAGGCCGGGGTTGCTGAGCAAGCTGACCTGGCTGGAGATCCATTGTTATCTGACGACCGCCGCAGGTGTTTTGCTGCTGTTACACGCTGGTTTTCCTTACTCCTTTGAATACTGGAACCCGTTCGAACGAGTCTATCCTCGGTTAGGCCTCTACGGCCTGGTGGGCCTTCAGGGGCTCGCCGCGTGGTTGGTCGTTGCGCTCATCGCCAGCGGGATCTTCGGGAGGTACGTTTACGGTCGACACCGTTGGGCTCGGACCTTCAAACGCTGGCACACAGTTCACGCAATTCTCTCGGGGATGCTCTACGTCTCGGGAGTCGTTCACCTCCTGCTCTCGGTGTCTCTCAAATACGTAGCGGCCGATTGAGACACCACCAGATCGGTAAGAGCCGAAGTTCCGGTGATATGGTGATCCACGCCTCTCTATAGTATCACTGAAAGCCGTATAACAACTAATTTTTTCACCCAGTTTTCAACACATTTTACATGGAGACGATGTAACACACAAAACAGGAGATGCGGGTCGGACCTTTACAGGACTGCCGCCACCAGGTCTTGGGAGGTGATCCAGCCACACCTTCCGGTGCGGCTACCTTGTTACAACTTCTCCCCCCTCACCGGGTTCGGATTTGACCCGCCCAACTCGAGCGGCCCTCACCCAAACCCAGCTCGGGTGGAGCGATGGGCAGTGTGTGCAAGGAGCGGGGACGTATTCACCGCGCGGTGTTAACGCGCGGTTACTAGGGATTCCGCGTTCACGAGGGCGAGTTGCAAC
>JANXEE010000021.1 GCA_025058225.1 Candidatus Calditenuaceae archaeon
TCAGCCTCTCGGGGGCCAGTTCGACGGTCAGAACGGTCGGCTCCTCTCCGGCCGTCACCTCCTCGGTCACCACCACACCCCCTCTCAACTCCACCAAGTCAACAGCTAGGGACATGCCGTTGAAAGAGTTGCCCAGCACCACGTTGCACCCCACAACGGGACACCGGTTCTCGAGGGCCCTCGCCCTCAGGTAGACGTGCCATGGCTCGACGCCCTCGCGTCTTATCCTCGAGGGGTTCAGCAGGAGCTCCGCGCCCTTCAGTACGAGAGTTCTCGCCGCCTCCGGGTAGACGACGTCGTGGCAGACCAGTATCCCGAACCTAACGCCCGCGGCCTCGAAGGTCCTGAACTCCCTCCCCCTCCTCAGCACCAGCCTCTCCTCCTTGTAGGGGTGGACCTTGTCCTGATGGCCGACCACCTCGCCCTGCGGTGAGATGACGGGTACTCTTATGGCCGGCCTGTCGTCGGACATCACGTACAGCCCTCCTGCCACCACCCAGCCGCCCACGGATCTGGCCAGCTCCTTCAACCTTCGGACGGCCTCCCCCGATGCCTCCAAAGCCGCTCTGATGTCCACCGCGGGTGCCCTGTGGACCCATGCCTCGGGAAGCAGGTACAGGTCAGCATTCACCTCACCGATTCTCCTGCAGACCCAGCCTATCGTCTCGGAGGGGCTCTCGCCGACCGAGGGCTGAACCATCGCCACGCGGACCAATCGCCGGACGGTTATCGAGCTCCAGGATAATGGATGTATCTCCAGGGCATCGGGGGGTGGATTTAGATATGGGTCACCCGATGGGGGTAGGTGGATGGTGTCGAGCGTCGAGGGCGATCGCAACGAGGAGCGTGAGAGATCGGAAGAGGAGAGGCTGATCGAGGTGGCGGAACAGATCGAGCGCCTCAGAAGGGAGAACGTTCAGCTCAGAGCCGAGGTGGCAAGGCTCATGTCCACGTTCGAGCGCGTCCTGAAACACGTGATAGAGGTTCACACGACGCTCCTCCGGGTGGCGGAGGTGATGAGGGTCTCCTCTGACGACGAACAGGCCAGACAGGTCGCAGAGGGGTTCCGGTTGCTGGCGCAGAACCTCCAGAAGGTCCTCGAGTCGGAGGGCGTGAGGTTCATCGACTCCGTCGGGAGGGCCTTCGACCCCAAGCTCCACGAAGCCGTTGGTTACGTCGAGACGGAGGAGGCGGAGGAGGGTACGGTGGTCGCCGAGATCGAGCGCGGGTTCACCCTGAACGAGGTCGTGTTGAGGCCGTCAAAGGTCCTGATAGCCAGGTGTCCACGCAAGGCCCCCGAGCCCAGCGCCGAGGTCACCTCATGATCCAGCTCTGAGGGTAGGTCGAAGCAAGGCCTCTCCTCAGGAGCTCCTCCCAACTCAACTCGCCGATGGCAACGAGTGCCTCTCCCGGCAGAAGCAGGGGTACCCTGAAGCGCTCCTGGTCCTCGATGCTGAGCCTGGGGCACGCTGTGTTCACCAGCGCCTCGTAACGCTCTTCCAGCTCCTCGGGTCTCACCTCGTCCACGATCACCACCTCCGCGTCGTAACCCCGAGCCCCCAACTTCTCCCTCAACCACCTGGCCAAGCCCAGGTACCTCTGCCCCGGCTTCAGGGAGACGATCACCCCTACCCTCTTCGCGGACTTGAAGCGTTCGATCTGGGCGTACCTCCTCATCAGCGTCCTCTTCGCGGCCTCGCTCAGCGGCGTGACGTGCTGCGTGTGCGGGTCTGCCGCGTAAACCTCCTTCCTCGCGACCAGGGCCAGTCCGAGTCCGTGAAAGACCGACCCCACCACGAGATGCGCGTCCACGACCGAGTCCAGCGGGAGCATCGTCGCATAATCGCACCCCAGCACCTGACCCCTGTGGACCAGATGGCCTCCGGGCTCGCCCAACAGGACCTCGATGCCCGTTCTCTCCAGGTCTTCCGCGAACCTCTCCAGGAAATCCAACCACTGGACCGTCATTCCGAGCGATATCCTCGACTTCCCGGCCAGATGTTCCCTCAGCTTCGGCAACAACTCAGCCAGCGGTCCGTAGTTATCGTATCTGGCTTCATAATAGAAGACCGGCAAATCCTTTACATCGATGAACTTGGCGTGCCCCACGTGTACTATCGCCTCACAACCGGCGGTGAGCGCCTCTCTCAGGGCCACATCACATCCTCCCCAGCACGAGGACCCCGAGGAGATCACCTCAACCCCCATCCCCCTAAGGGCAGAGCTTACGGCGGACGCTGCGTCCCTCAGCCCCGGAGGACACTGGAGGAGGACTCTGCTGTAGCCGTTGGACCTCACCCACTCGGTTAGCCTCCGGAGCTCCCCTTCAGCCATTCCACAGTGCCGCTGTAGGTCCTCCTTTAAGTCGGTGTCGACGGTCGGGCGGCGGATGTTGGGTGCAAATCACATATGAATCACCACTCCCCCGGTATGTCGTTGCGGGTCCTCAGGTCGATCCTGTACGTCACGGTGGGGGCTGCGCTCCTCGGGGTGCTACTGGCGATCACACTGGGCCCCACGGCCACGGCCCAGCTCCTCTCGAGGACGCCGCTGTTCCAGCTGGTCGCGGTTCGGGTCTTCCTGACGGCTGGGGCCCTCTACGCGTTCACCGGCGACCCTCACCTGTCCCTCTTCGCGGGCATACTCTTCAACAACCTGACCTCTGCGCTTCTCTTCCTCTCGATTCCACTGGTCGCGAGGGGGACCCATCTGCTCCACCTGAGGTCACGCGGCGTGCTCACCGACCGCGGAGCGAACCTGCTCACGACCTCGGTGCGAAATCGACTCTGGGCCGTCAGGGCCTCATCGATCGCGGTTCCAGCGGTGGTGGCCTTCGGTATGGGGGTCAGCGCTCTCGTCTCAGGACCGAAGTTGTTCATGGCCGTTGAGATGTCGGCCGTCGTGATGGCGGCCCTGGTCGTCCTCAACTCCCCGAAGATCGATTCGCCGAACTTCACCAGCTCCTACTTACACCTCCTGACGAGAAGTCTTCCCGTCGTGGTCATCCTGCTGGCCCTAGCCGCGGCTATCGAGGTCTCCGAGCTCCTCGGCCCAGCATCCGTGGAGTAAGAATATTATGATGCGGTCTGTATGTTAAAGCGTGTCACAGGAGATGAACGTTCTCTTCGGACATCTCAGGTTACCAGAGTTCAGGGTCTACAGGCCGAGGACTGTAGAGGAGGCGGTTGAGAGGTTGAACAGCTCCCCGACCTCCCTCCTCCTCTCCGGTGGCACATCGCTGCTCCCGATGCTCAAGCTCGGAACGGTCGCGGTGGAGGAGCTCATAGACCTCTCGTTCGTAAGGCACCTTCACGGCGTCTCGAAGGAACCCCAGGGCACAGTAATAGGGGGCATGACGAGACACTCTGACCTGCCGGAGGTCGTGCAGGGGCCGGCCTCTGATCTCATGAAGACGTACCTGCAGAGACACACGTCACCTCACATCGCGAATTTAGCAACGGTCGGTGGCTCTGTTGGCGTCGGACTCTCGACGGAGGACCTCCTGACGGTGGGGCTCGTGCTCGACGCGCGG
>JANXEE010000005.1 GCA_025058225.1 Candidatus Calditenuaceae archaeon
AGGGCCGTCGCCACCGTGGGAACTAAGGCACCCGATGACGACTCGGCCGTGATACTCCTCGAGAACGCGAAGGGGGCGCTCTCGGTGGAGCGGGCCTCCCTCCACGAGTTCCTGACCTCCGAGTGGAAGATGAGCTGGGAGGAGGTCCTCTCAGCACCGATGAACCCGACGAACCTCGCCTACACCAACTATCTGCTCTCGGTTGCAAGCCTAAGACCGTTCGAGGAGGGTCTGGCCGCGATACTCCCGTGTTTCTGGGTCTACTTCGAGGTGGGGAGGGAGTTGGTGAAGAGAGGTTCCCCGGTACCCGCATACAGGCGCTGGATCGACACATACTCCTCTCCCGAGTACGAGCGGGCGGTGATGTCCGTCGTCGAGCTCTCGGAGAGGTCCTTCTCGGGGCTGACCGGTGAGGGGTTCAGGCGGGTCAAGCTTCACTTCAGGGTCTCAACCATCTACGAGTACGTGTTCTGGGACGCCGCCTACCGGATGGAGAGGTGGCCCTTCCCCGTGCAGAGGTAGCGTCGTGACGCAATACACTAATCCGACCCGCGGCCGTGTGTCATGAGGACTGATCGATGCGGAGGCTGTTGCCAGAGGAGGTGAAGAGGGAGTTCCCGATCTTCAGGGACCCGGCGAACGAGGGCCTCGTCTACCTCGACAACGCCGCGACCACCCAGAAGCCCGAGAGGGTCATCAGGGCGATCGAGAGGTTCTACAACTCGATCAACGCCAACGTCCACAGGGGCGTCTACAGGTTGAGCGTCGAGGCTACAGAGGCCTACGAGTCCTCCAGGAGGAAGGTCGCGGAGTTCATCGGCGCTAGGAGCTGGAGAGAAGTCGTCTTCACGAGGGGCACCACCGAGTCGATTAACCTCGTGGCCTTCGCGTGGGGACTGAGGAACCTCCGCAAGGGAGACAGGGTACTGTTGACCGAGATGGAGCATCACAGCAACATAGTTCCGTGGCAGATCGTGGCTTCGCTCACCGGTGCAACCGTCGACTACCTCCCGATAACTGGCGACGGCCAGCTGGCTTTAGACCTCCTGGACTCGAAGCTCAAGGGGGCCAAGGTCTTCGCGTTCACGGGCGCGTCCAACGTCCTCGGGACCCTTAACCCGGTGAAGGAGCTGGTGAAGGTAGCCTCTGAGCACGGCGCGTTGACGGTGGTAGACGCTGCACAGTATGTGCCTCACGCGTCCGTCGACGTCTCCGATCTCGGTTGCGACTTCCTCGCCTTCTCCGGCCATAAGATGTGCGGCCCCATGGGCATAGGAGCGCTCTACGGGAAACTCGAGCTGCTGGAGGCGATGGAACCCTATCAGGGCGGCGGCGAGATGATAAGGGAGGTGAGGCTCGACGGCTCCGAGTGGAACGAGGTTCCGTGGAAGTTCGAGGCCGGCACACCCAACGTCGCGGGCGCGTTCGGGCTCGGTGAAGCCGTGTCCTACCTCGAGGAGTTCGGGATGGAGCAGCTGAGGGGTCACGAGCTGAAGCTGACCGAGCACGCGATGGAGCTCCTCTCCAGCGTCCCGAAGCTCCGGGTCGTAGGTCCCGAGTCGCCAGAGCAGAGATGCGGGTTGGTGGCCTTCACGCTCTCCGACATCCACCCCCACGACTTGGCAGAGTACCTCGACGCCCGCCATCGGATAGCCGTGAGAGCAGGCCATCACTGTGCCATGCCCCTCCACTCGAAGCTCGGGCTCACGGCAACTACCAGGGCTAGCTTCTATCTGTATAACTCCAGTTATGACGTTGAAGTCCTGGTGTCTGGTCTAAGGAACGCTCTCAGCTATTTCAGAGCTTGAGAGTCCCGGTCGGCACAAGTTTTTCTAGTGTCGAACAGTTCGTTTGATTATGGTTAGGGCCTTCATACTCGGAACCGTGGGTAGCAGAAGCGAGCTCATCAGCTGCCTCGAGGGCGTAAGAGGGGCGCCGCGCGTGGAGGAAGCCTACCTCATCTGGGGTACGTATGACATCATCGCGAAGGCCGCTGTCGAGCGGCTCGAGGAGATCAACGACGTCCTGGACGCGATATACAGGGCTGGGGTGGTGGACTCCAACACGCTCATCGTTAACCCCAGGGGACTCAACCTCGAGAAGCCGGAGTCCAAATCCAAAAAGAAGTGCGCGTATACGTTCATCAAGATCAGGCGTCCCGCGGCACCGAAGCTCTGGGACAGGTTCCTGAGGGGCATCGA
>JANXEE010000015.1 GCA_025058225.1 Candidatus Calditenuaceae archaeon
CCTTTCGGGCCGCCCACGTCTGTTACCGGCCGGTTTCAGGCGCTTTTCACCCCCCTCCCGGGGTACTTTTCACCGTTCGCTCACGCTACTGGTCCGCTATCGGTCTTGGGACGTATTTAGCCTTGGAGGCCAGTGGCCCCCAACTTCCCACACCATATCCGAGGTGCGGTACTCTGGGTCCGGAGCATCGCCCATCCGACCTTCGCCTACGGGGCTATCACCCTCTCTGGCCCCCCGTTCCAGGGGAGTTCGGCTCGGCCTTCAGGGCGGGCCTCCGGCCCTTAACCCCACATTCCCCCTGAGTTTCCCCAGGGGGTTCGGTTTGGGCTCCTCCCCTTTCGGTCGCCCCTACTGAGGGAATCTCGTTTGACTTCTTCTCCTCCCCCTACTTGGATGCTTCCGTTCGGGGGGTTACCGATCCCAGGCTTGCGCCCGGGAACGCGGCAGGCCTAAGCCCACCGCGGGATGTCCCATTAGGAGATCTCCGGATCCACCCCTGCCTGCGGGTACCCGGAGCTTATCGCAGCTTGCCACGTCCTTCTTCGGCGCCCAAGCCGAGGCATCCACCGGCCGGCGTACCCCTGCTCGGGCCAAGGCGCGTCCTATCTTGCCGCGCTCCAACGCCCTCCCATGACGCGGTCACTGCCGAAGCTCCCGCATCCCGCCGCGGACCATCATCACCCCGCGGCGTTCATGCCAACTATAGATAAGAAGAGGACTCCCTAATAAACACAGTGAGCCACAGCCGCCGCGACGGGCTCGCGACAGCGTAATAAGAGGGAGCTACAGGCTGAGTCCGTGCCAGAGGTGTGGGAGGTCCTTTCGGCTGTGGCGCTGTTCCTCTTCGTGCTCCTGCTGGCGATGGCGATCGTGGGTCTCGCCGACCTCATGAGGTTGTTGGGTGCGGTGCTGCGTGTCTCGCTCCTGCCCTTGGAAGCCATCGAGGTTGTGGACGAGGTCTGGCATGCCGCTCAATAATAGATCACATAACTCCTACGGGATAGTTGCGATCTGATCACGGCGCCCAGCGTTAAGCCAACGGCCAGGCCGCCTATGTGTGCCGTGTAAGCCACTTGACTGAAGGGTAGTGCCAGAGCCAAGAGCGTCTGGATGAGACCCATCAGCATAACTGCGACGAACGCCGGCGCCACGATGGGTAAGAAGTAGAAGAACATGGCCAAGGGTCTGGTGGGGAAGAGGACCGCGAAGGCCCCCATCGCACCGAAGACCGCACCCGATGCGCCGATTGCCGGCACGAAGGGTGCCCTCGGGTCCAGGGGGGCGGCGTAGAGGATCATGTAGAAGGTGTATGCTAGGCCTCCCACGAGTCCACTGACGAAGTAGAGGGCCAAGAAAACCTTTCTGCCGGCTACGAGTTCTATGTCCCTACCGAATATGAAGAGGGCCCACATGTTGAACAGTATGTGTAAGAAGTCCGCGTGAAGGAACATCGACGTCACCAGTCTATAGAACTCGGACCTGAAGACGATTTGATAGGGGACAGCACCGAAATTAGCGACGACCCAGACCTGACCCATAGTTATTGAACCTATGAAGGTTATCGAATTGGCGACTATGAGCGAGTACGTCGCGATCGGAACGGAGTTCCTCACCATCAAGCATTGTTGAAATCTGCATCAACAACTTAAGGTTACTTCATGGTAGTCAAACCGCGACCTTCCTACCCTCGAGGGCGCTTTTGACCAGTTTAGGTATCTCGCCCGGTGTTAACGCGACCCTTATGGCGGCCGACGTCAGTGCCTTCACCTTGCTCTCGGCGTCCCCGACGCCCATCGAGATGATCGCGCCCGCGTGGCCCATCCTCTTCCCCGGTGGAGCCGTCCGCCCGGCGACGTAAGCGACTACCGGCTTCGGGTAATTGGTCTCGACGACCATCCTGGCCACTCTTTCCTCCGCATCTCCTCCTATCTCACCTATCAGCACGACGCACTCCGTTGCATCGTCGTTCCTGAACATCTCGAGGACCTCAAGGAAGTCCGTCCCAACGACGGGGTCGCCTCCGATGCCAACGCAGGTGCTCTGTCCTATGCCCGCGCTGGTGAGTTGCATGGCTATCTCGTAAGTCAGCGTCCCGCTCCTCGACACCATACCCACGACCCCTTTGCTGAAGACGCTGCCAGGCATTATCCCCAACTTACACTCGTTGGGCGTTATGACACCGGGCGTGTTGGCTCCGATTATTCTGACCCCCTTCATCCTGGCATAACTGATCAGCTTGACCGCGTCGTGGATCGGTATGCCTTCCGTTATCACCACGATCAGCCTTAAGCCGGCATCGATGGCCTCGTGAACCGCGTCGACCGCGAACTTCGCCGGGACGAACACTATCGAAGCGTTGATCTCCGGATGGCTTCTCACAGCTTCCGCGACAGAGTCGTAGACCGGCACGCCGTGCACCTCGGAACCCCCCTTTCCAGGAGTCACTCCGGCGACGACCTTCGTGCCGTAACGCAGCATCGCCTCGGTGTGGAAGCTGCCCTCCCTCCCGGTTATGCCCTGCACCAGCACCCTCGTAGAGGAGTTGACCAGTATCGGCAAACCCGATATACTCAACTTGGGTTCTATTTACCGCTGTCTTGAGGGGCCAACGTCGAAGTTCTGAACGAACCTGATCACGGCTATGACGATGCTCTTTAGGACAGAATTGGAAAAGCACAAAAAAAATAATTTGTTAGGTTTTGGGAGAGCTCGCAGCGTCACCCTAGGTCCATTACCGCGTCGAAGACCGGCGGCAACCTCTTCTCGACCTTCAGGACCGATCCCTGCGGCGGCTTGATCTCGACGGAGAAGGGGTCGTTCGGTCTGAGGTCCTCGAGCTCGGTTATCTCGATCGTTATCTCCCAGAGCTCCGCGTACTCAAGGGCCGTGTCGCCGTCACCGGTCAGCTGCCTGACAGTCACGTCGGTTCCGTTCGTGATGTAGATGTTGGGGTTGAAGTTGTACGGGTCCCTGTAACTGATCACCAGCTTTCCGGCCCTCATGTCGACCGGGTGCTTGCCGACCGCGGACTTGATGTAGATCGTGATGCTCTGGACCTCGCCGCTGCTGGACCTGACGATCACCGAGCCCGCAGGCTCTATGCCGCTCAGGGTCTCCTCGAGCCCGGCCTGCATCACCTCGCCCGACTTCTGCGTCGTGAAGAAGCCCATGTTCAGCACCGCGAAGGCGAAGGCCGCCGCCACCACGACGAACGCTATCAGGATTATCGCCGTCTCCAAGCCCGTCAGCCCCCTTCTGTTTGTCCCCTTCATTTTGTTTATTGCAGTTTTCATTTCGCACTTTGTAGTAGAATGTCCCTCTATATTAAGGTAAGTCGCCTATTAACGAAATATTTTTATACTAACACTACAAACCGATCACTACAAAATGAATGCAGTCACTCCTTCCGAGCCTGGACGATCATGTTCCGTTCCATAATGCGCCAGTATTCGACCGTGATGCCCGGCTGAACCCTACTGGCCAAAGCCTCGTCCTTGGGGAGAGGTACCTCGACCATCTCGAGCGTCTCGTTGTCCATGACGGTGACAGTTTCTG
This sequence comes from Candidatus Calditenuaceae archaeon, assembly GCA_025058225.1. Taxonomy (GTDB): domain Archaea; phylum Thermoproteota; class Nitrososphaeria_A; order Caldarchaeales; family Calditenuaceae; genus Calditenuis. Next base: position 3,556 of record JANXEE010000015.1, read on the forward strand.
CGACGCTGACGACCTGACCCGATCTCTTCTCAACTATCGGGACCTCAATGTACTGATCTGAGGGGCCCACCACGCTCCTCTTGACGCCGTCGAAGATCCCTATCGCTACGAGCCTGATCTTCGCGCTTCCGTGCTTTCCGGGCTTCGACCTCTCCACCTCAACGACCCTGCACGGTTCTCCATCTATAACGACGTTCGATCCCTCCTTGATCTCGCCGAGCTCGGCCGGTCTGGTGCTCATTTACCCGATATCGCGTCCTTTCTGGATATAAAGGAAACCCCAAACCGTGGAACAGCGGGGTTAATTAGCAGAGGCGCAAACTGGTAGAGAATGTCTGTTAGGCCGGCCGCAAAGAGGTCGAGGATACCGGAGCACAAACACTGTCCGATCTGCGGTCTGCCGATGGCTGTGGACGCGGATTTCTGCGGTGAGAGCTGCAGGAAGACGCATGAGGAGAGGCTCAGGAGGGAGAGAAGGGCCAGGAACTTCTCGCTCCTGATGTACATCGCGATCATGTTGATGCTCTTCCTGTTCCTCTTCGTCCCTCCACTTCTTCAGAGGTGAAAACCGCAGCGGTTCACCGACGCGTTTCAGCCACACCTGTGCGTCTTCAGCAGCCTCGACCTGTAGAGAGTTCCCATTGCCAGGATAGACATGGCACCGAGGAAGAAGGACACGGCGATGATGCCGAATCCTGTGACCAGCCCGAAGGCCGCGATCAGGAAGAGCGACCCGCTGGTGTACGTCACCAGTTTAGCCCTCTTCGACGCGATACTATAGAAGCTCCTGTGCATCGATTTGAGGTGCTGGCCCTGCAGAATCGGTACACAAGACGTAAGGCATGCGTATCTTACAGCCAACCACTCGCCCCTAGGCAGCTCGGCCCCACAGAGGTCGCATCTCCTGACCAAGCTTCTCGGTAATCAGATGGGGGTCCGAGTTTTAGCCGTTGCTCACTCACCTCTTTTCGATAATTAAAGCAGGCCCGGTTAAACCATGAAATTGATAAAGGACCGTCATTCGATGTATCACTGGCATGACTAACATCGTGCTCACCTTCGACCCCTCACTCGGGCACCAGTTTCACAACTTCCCCCTCCTCTCGTTCCTGCCCTGTGCGCCGGTTCGATTCGTTCCGCCGCCGATTTATTACTACCTCGCGAAACCAGACGTCCCCGCAGACGAGTACGGACGTGCGATTCTAGCGCCTTATGGAATCCGAAAGTTAGAGGCCTGTCTGTATAGAAGGACGAGGTACTCGGTCGTGGTCGCGCACCCCAACCACCTCGACCGGCACATCGGCTCCGACACGAAGGTCATCGGGATCAATACGATGGACCCCTTAGGAATAGGCCCGCTGACGCTGATGTTCAACAACGCCGGTAAGGAGAGGTCCTGGGTCACTGAGGAGTTCGTCAGGCTGGTGAGGAGCGTCAACGTCCTGAGGCGGGAGAGGTGCCCAAAGGCGAAGGTGGTCATCGGAGGATCGGGCGTCTGGGAGTTCGAGATGATGCCGTGGGCCCTCGACTGGCTCGGGATAGACTACGCGGTGGAGGGTGAGATCGACGACATCGCGCACCTGCTCTTCGAGCAGATCGTTGAAGGACATATCGACACGGGAGTCTTCATGTTCGGTCACAAGAGCACCACCTTCGACGTTGAGGGGAGGCCGAGGGTAAGGTACGTAAGGGACTCCACCGGTCGCTTCATCACGAGGAACCCCTTCTCGAGATATAAGATACCTCGGGTGGAGGAGATACCGACCATAGTGAACCCGACGATCTCCGGTCAGGCCGAGATTATGAGGGGGTGCGGTCTGGACTGCGACTTCTGCGAGGTCACGACCCGGCCCCTGAGGTACTATCCCCCCGAGAAGGTCCTGAAGGAGGTCAAGGTAAACTTGAGGGGCGGTCGGACACATGCCTGGTTCATCACCGACAACCAGTGGGCCTACATGTTGAAGGACAAGGACTACTGGCCGAACAAGGAGGCGATCTTCGACCTCTACAGGACGGTCGTCTCTTACAACGGCGTGACCGGTGCCAATCCTATGCACGCCACGCTCGCACCAGTCGCGGCCGATCCGGAGCTGGCTTTTGAGGTATCCAGGATCGTCAGGGCAGGTCCTCACAAGCACATCGGTGTGCAGATCGGACTCGAGACGGGGAGCGACAAGCTGGTCAAGATGCACGCGTGGAGGAAGGCGCTGCCGTTGAGAGTCGGGGTCGACGGCACCTGGTCAGAGATCGTGGTGGAGGCGCAGAAGGTCTACAACGCCGCCTACTGGATACCCGCGTACACGATCATACTCGGCATGGCCGGTGAGACTGACGAGGACCTCTGGGACACTATAGGGCTCATCAACCACATGGCATCGATGAACCTCCACTTCACGGTGACTCCCATGGCCTTAGTGAGCCTCGGGTCCCTCCGTGGCGAGAAGAAGCTCACCGATGTTTACGCGTCCATGACGCCCTCGCAGGCGGCGCTAATCTACATCTGCTGGAGGAACACTAAGAGAATGGCTGAAGCTCTCGCGTGGAGAATTGGAAAGGAGAACCCGGTCCTCAGGTCAGTCACGGCCTCGATCCTCGCGCTCGGCGCAAGACTTTGGTTGGGTGCGCTCAAGAGGTACTTCTCAAGGCTTGGACCCGAATACGAGAGGGCCATGAGCAAGGCGGAGAACTACTCCTCGATCAAGACGATGGGGACTGACTTCGGGAAGTTGAGAGACCGATATAAGCAGGTCGTGCAGGCCTCCAACTAGCGTTTCATGAACCACTTAAATCCGTGAGGCTATGGTCTCGATCGATGGGTGAAGAGGGCAACAAGTGTTCCCATGATGACCTGGAGTGGCTCGGCAGTCAGCGGTCAGATGAAGGGGAGAACAGGTACTACCGGTGCAGGCGGTGCTTGGGGGTGCTGGTTGTGACACCGAAGGGTGACAAGGTCTACTACATCCCCGCGAAGAAGGGTGGTTAGCTTTTCAGGACGGCGCCCGAGTTGTCCGGTCCGGTCCAGTAGACCTCGACGACCTTATGGCCTCTCCTCTCGAGCGATGCGACCGTCTCGTTTACCGCCAAGTCGATCGGTCTTTTGCCCTCCTCGACACTTTGGCTGTTGGCCCTGTCGTAGAGGAGCAGTCTGGAGGGCCCTGCTCCGCTTATCGTGAGGGCGACTCCGTATGACCTCAGGAGCTTCAGCTTCTCCTCCTTCAGCTCCTCCCAGCTGCAGTTCCCGTAGACGCCGGCCTCGGCCCTGGACCTCTCCACTATCGGGTCGATGGAGACCGCCTTGAGAAGCGTCCTCAAGTCTCCGGAGAGCATCGAGACACACGCCGCTGCGATCCTCGACGTGACCTCCACGTGCTCAGACATGGTCACCTGCTTCGGGACGTGAGCCCTCGCGATCTCCGTCGATCCCTTCTCCACATCGGGGACCAGCACGACCAGGCCCAAGGCCTCTGGCGCCCTGAAGTTGAGGAACTCGGGTCCGGACTCCTCCTGTAAGATCACGTTGAACCCTCCTAGGGCCGACGCGGCCGCGTTGTCAGCGTGTCCTCCGGGCTCTACCGAGGCCGCCAGCCTCACGACCTCTTCCCTCCGGAGCTCGAAGCCGAGCGCCTTGGACGCCGATAGGACCGCACCGACCGCCTCAGCAGCCGAAGAACCGAGACCTTTCCCTACCGGGATGTTCGCCAGTATCTTGATCTTGGCGCCGGTCTGTCGCTTCAGCCTCCGCCTCAGCTCAATGAAGGCCCTTGCAGCCGAGTTGCTCCCGGGATCTCGGTTGACTCGGTCTCCGTACCTGCCCATCGGCTCAACCTCGACGTCTGTGGTGGAGTCCGTCAGCTCCACCTCGACCTCGAGCGAGGGGGCTGCTAAGGCCAAAGAGAAGACGTCGTAGCCGGGTCCCAGGTTCGCGCTGCTGGAGGGGACTCTGCAGGCAGCTCTCCTCAACATCAGAACGGATGGAGCAGCACGTCATTAGTTCATCCCGTTCAGGGTCGTGACCGACGCACGGGCCCACGGCACAGGGTTATCAAGGGAGGGCTGAATCTAAAGACGGGATGTCGGGGAGGGGCTTCGAGTTCCTCGAGCACACCAGTGACGTTTACGTCAGGGCCTATGGTAGAAGCGTTTCGGAGGCCTTCGAGGAGGCGGGCAGGGCGCTGTTCAGCGTGCTGGTGAGGAACCTCGAGACGGTTAAGGGTGTCAGGGAGCTGGAGGTCGGGGCCAGAGGGTACGACAAGCATTCACTACTCTACGACTGGCTGGAGAGGATGCTCCTCGTGTTTCAGCTGGAGAAGCTGGTCGCCTCAGAGGTCAAGGTCCTCGAGCTCTCGACCACCGGGGAGGACCTCGTGATCAGGGGGAGGGTCCGCGGAGAGACCTTCGACCCGAATCGGCATGTCCCCGGGATCGACGTGAAGTCGCCGACCTACTGGCTGATGGAGGTGAGCGAGTCCGAGTCCGGAGCGGAGGTGAAGTTCGTCCTCGACATTTGACGCGTGGGAGTTTTGACCGCCGAGCGGCATGCCTTCCTCCCCAGGCTCCCCGATCCCGTGGTCCACGTCCTTATACCGAGCAGCTTCTCCTCCGAGGCGCCCTCGCTCCTCGAGCAGACGCTCAGGATCGGCAACCTCGCAAGGGCCCTCGCGACTTACAGGGTCGAGAGGCTGGTCGTCTTCCACGAGGACCCGAGGAGCCCCGAGCGGAACGCGGACCTGATCAAGCTGATCGTGGAGTACGCGAACACGGCGCCCTACCTGAGGAGGCTGATCTACCCCGTGACGAAGGAGCTGAGGTACGCGGGTGCCCTTCAGCCCCTGAACATCCCGACCCACCCGAGGTCGCCCTCGATCCCGGAGGGCGGGGTGGAGCTGAGGGAGGGCCTCGTCATGAAGAGGGGCGAGAGCTACTACGTCGAGGCTGGGCTGAGGAGGCGGCTGATGCTGAGGTCGCCGAGGAGGCCCCACAGCAGGGTCTACCTGTTGGTGAAGAGGAAGAAGGGCGGGCTCAAGTTCAGGCTGATCTCCAGGACCAGGTCCGAGTACTTCCTCGGGACCTCGGTCGAGGTGACTTCGCACCCGCTTCCAGAGGTCCTGAAGCGGTACCAGGTCAAGATCGCCGCCAGCAGGATCGGTGACCTCGTCACGGGGAGCTTCGAGAGGCTCGGGTCGCTGATCGGGGGCGCGAAGGGAGGGAAGGTCGCGGTCGCGTTCGGGTCCTACAGGAGGGGCATCTGGGAGATAGCGGAGGTCCAGAACTTCGACCCGAGGGGGGTCTTCGACGCGGTGGTGAACTTCATCCCGGAGCAGGGCGTCTGGACCGTGCGGACCGAGGAGGCCGTCTGGGCCGTGCTGACGGCCCTCAACCTCCTCGTCTCGAGGCAGGGCCCCTGAGCGACCGCTCGCAGACCGCGGCGAACTCCCTCGGCCCCAACGCTCCCATCGAGGAGACCGTTAGGACGCTCGCGAAGGGAGGGACGAGGTCGAAGAGCTCGAGCTCGTGGCCCATGAAGGTCAACCGCTCGCCCTCCCAGTTCCCCTCGAGACCGCCTGAGTTAAGCTAACTTAGATCCCTTCTTCGCCCTCGTCGACCTCAGCGCCGCCACACTGATCGATATCGCGACTACCCCTAAAGAAGCCGAAATAGTAACAGCTTCTACGATCGTTCGTCTTACCGTTCTAGTTTCGGCCTCGAGGATGTCCAATCTAGCCAGTAAGGTCTCCAAACTTGTGGTCATGGATCTAAGCGAGGCCTTCAAATCCTCCATCCTCCCCTCGGCGCTGTGGAAGGATGCCGTTAGATTCTTCACTTCATTCTCTAGCCTGATGTGGGAGCTCCAGAGGTTATCGACGGCCCTAGAAACTCTCCGAACTTCGTCCGTGACGTAGGTGATGTCATTATCCAGTTTGAGCTTCAGCTTTTCGATTTGGTCCCTAAGAGACGCCATTTGAGCATAGAACTGGCTGACGGTCACGCTCCACGGCAGCACCACAACATACGGAATCTCGCGGGGCATAGTGTAGTTCATCCAGCCTACAAGACTGGGGTTGGCGAAATATCGGTAATGAATGGCTAGTAGGTTCAGAGTAGATGGGTAATATTGTGTGTAACCGACAGGGCACATGAGATCACCAAGATCACCGCATGCTAAGGTGTGTCCTACCCCTAACGTGTGATAGAGTTCGTGCAATATGGTACTTATTCGGTAATCATCGGTAACGTTCACTCTGCCCATGCCACAGCCTATTTCAACGACATGAGGTAACATCTCGCCAGATATTAATGCCCCCCCTATCTGTGGTGGGGGTAAGTCGACCACGCGAAAGATCACGTCTGCAGATCCTTTATCTCCTGTGATCCTGAATTGCACCTTAAACAGATCGTCGTACCCAGTTCCCATTTCAGACAAGAACCTCAGCACGGTATGTCTGTGAATCGCGAAGGCCTTATCGATCAGAGCGAAAATTCGTTCTGCTTCATTCGGACAAGGTGAGGACGTATCCACGTACACATCTACGGGAAGATTCAGCTCTCGCCGCATCAAAGACTTCAATCGTACGATCGCCGGTTATTTGCGGCAACCCAGCAAACACCGCCGCGAGGACCAACAGCATTATCATCATCTCACCCCCTTGATGAAAACGAAGGCATCGAATGGTTTATAGATCCTTACCCCAGTCATCATGAATGGTCGGGAAGACCCCCCACCTCCTCCGCCGCCGCCTTGCGATACATAAACAGTTTGATATACCGTTACGGTACGTTCAATTTTTTTGAACTTCAGTTGTAACGACCGTTCGGACCACTTGAACGACCTCGGTGGTCACGCGGACTTCCGTCGTCGTCCTGACTACAGTCTGAACTCCCCCACCTGCGCCCGTAATATAATTCGTGACCAGCCTCTCCCTATACTCTGTCATCGTCACGGTCCTCTCGATTCCTGACCCACCTCCAGCGAAAACCTCCATCAGCGGTTTAACCGTGGCGTTTGAAGATACTGAGAACACGAAGTCCCCACTCGGCGTTGAACTTCCCTAACACCACGTTGCTAAGGGACTTCCGAACTGGTTGATCATCGCCCTCGAAAAGGACCTCTCCATCGTAGTCGGCCATCAGGAAAAGCGTGCACGGCTGGTTAGCACGCAGTCTCTCGAAAACAGCCCTCCCTCCGACAGTTGATTTCTGGAACTCCATCCTGCGAGGTGCGGAGCCTTTCCCCACTTTCTCGTTGACCGTGTAGCTGAGGATTTCCGGTGGACTATTACCACACTTCATCACGGCCTTCGAAGTGACCTTGAACTTGTAGTCTGATGGCGTGCCGTTCATGATCGATACCGAGACGACGGGTTGGAACCAAACTCGCCCTTCAAAACCAGTATCCCTATCGTAGAGTTTGAGGGGAGGGAGATCTCTCTTATCGGGCTTGACCCTTAGCGACATTGGTTCGTTTACAGCTATACCCGACATCACCACCCCAGAAGCGCTCCAAGAATTGAAGACGTATGACCTCCCGTCAGTCCCGGTGTAGCCTATTGTGGCGCCCATCCCCACCTGTGTGTCCCTCATCGTGGCCATGTTGAACGAATCATCTATTTGCGAGCCTATGTCCCTGAAGAACTCGCCTATGGACCGAACTATGGGGTTGTCCTGTAGCTGTCTTATGGGAGGGCCAGGAGGTGCAGGAGGAGCGGATACGATGACAGTAGATCCGGCTAAGACGGTGATTATCAGAAAAAGACTGATTTCGATTGTGGTTGCGAGCGCCCTCGCCACCTCCTCAAGGAGCAGCCTCGCTATCTCCATCGACCCGCGAGACCTGTCGTGGACTATCTCTGCCAGCCTCTCGGCGAGTGCGGGGCCGCTCATCGTTTCCGTATCTTCACGGACTGTTATAAGAAAGCCTCGCGAATGGAGGACGGAGTTCCTCGACCAGACACTTGGCGCAGCGCCACCATCGAGCGGCCCAAACCCGAGGACCTCGGTTTAGACGGACTCTCCTTGCGGTCACTCGGGCCTCCTCGCCCTTATCACCCAGACTGAGGGCCCGACCTTCTCGGTCCCCAGGTGCTCATGCCCGTTCTTCGCGATCGACCTGAGCACGTTCTCGACCGAAGGCGGGTTGTCGATCACGACCTCGAGTGATGCTCCGGGCTCCAGCTGGCTCAGGGCCTTGGCCGCGAAGAGCTGCGGGTACGGACAGGAGTAGCCCCTCAGGTCGAGCCTGTACCGCCGGTCGCCGAGCTGAGTGAGGAGATGTGCGGGCAGCTGGACGCGAGCTGTCACGGACCCTGTGCGTAATTGGCTTAATATAAACTGTAAATTATCTCCGCATTAGCGTGGTGTTATAACATACAAATACGTCCGGAGGGGCGACCTCCCGAGGTGGAACGGCATGGGAGCTAGGATATACGTCTCCGCAGCGCTGATCGGTGTCGTCTCGGTCGCGCTGGGCTACTCGATGCACCTGGTCGCCGGAAGGGGGACGATCTGGGGAATCACGACCGGCGAGTCGAAGCTCGGCGGCCTCTTCTGGAGGGCGATCGGACTTCCCGTCGACCAGCTGACCTACTACAGGCAGTTCAGGCTGATGAACCCCCTCGAGGACCCGACTCAGGCGATCGTCCTATCGGTGCTGATCGGCGGGCTCTCGGCGTCGATGCTGACCAAGAGTTTCGCGGTAAGGCACTTCCCCAACAGGTGGATGGCGGTCCAGGCGGTGCTGGGAGGGTTCCTTCTAGGATACGGGGCGAGGCTCGCGTTCGGGTGCAACATCGGCAACTTCCTGTCCGGCTGGGCGACCGGCGGGGTGCACGCGGCCGTCTTCACCGCCACGCTCCTCCCGGGGACTTGGGCCGGGTTCAGGCTCACCGAGGCCCTCTTCGCCACCAGGGCCGCCCCCAGGAGGTACTCCGTGACGCTGCCCCTCCGGGCCCAGAGATGGCTCGGGTTAGGAGTCGTCGCTTCGTCGCTCGCCCTCGTGCCGCTCATGAGCCCCCTAGTCGCGGTCTGGTGGGTCGCGGGCATCGCCTTCGGGGCCCTCGGGTGGGTCTCGAGCATCTGCTTCGCGTCGTGCTACAGGGACATGGTCGCGCCCCGCTACGCGGGCGGCGTCATGGTCAAGGCGGTGGCCATAGCGCTCCTGACCTACAGCACTGGCGTCCTGGGCCTTCAGCTCTCCGGCGTGCCATTCGCCCTCACCCCTCCACAGGTCGGGGTCCTCCACCTCCTCATCGGCGGCCTGGTCTTCGGCCTGGGGATAGGCATCGCGGGGTCCTGCATATTCAGCACCGAGTGGCGCACCGGCGGGGGTAGCGTCTACTCCGCGCTCGTCCTCCTCTCGACGATCGTCCTCGGCATGCCCGCCCTCTCCTTCCATTACGACTGGTGGCTGAACGTGCTCCCCCAAGAGCCGAAGCCCTTCACGCTTTACAGCTTCAGTCCCCTCCTCGGATATCTGGCACCGCTGTCGTTCTCGATCGCGCTGATGATATACGGGATCTATGCGGATCCGACCACCCGCTACGCGCTGTCCTCGAGGCTGGGTGCAAGATTTTTCAGTAGGAATCGGCCGACTCCACAAAACGGTGCCTCGATATGAGGAGCCTGTGTGCGGGATGCCCTCGTTCTAAAGGCAACCCGTTAATCGTTTTTCGCGGATCAACCGTACGCAGGTCGGCACAGATCGCATCGAGGGTTGAAGTCACAGGAGCGACAGATCGACGCCCAACAACGATAAGTTTTTGAACGTCTCATTTACTATTTAAGCCGAAAATGGGGGCTGGGAGCCAAGAACATCGAGTTCAGAACTTCGATGGTCTCGGGCGTCACGTGATCGGGGAGATGTACGGATGCGACCCGGCCCTCCTGGCCGATTTAAAGGCTATATCCAGTGCGGTTATTCGGGGAGCCAAGAGGGCAAACGCGACCGTAGTCGGTGACTTCGCCAACAAGTATGAGGGTGGCGGAGGCGTCTCCTACGTCCTCGTCGTGAAGGAGAGCCACATCTCGGTACACACATGGCCTGAGCACGGATACGCCGCGGTAGACATCTACACCTGTGGGGATAACGTGGACCCGTGGGCCGCGTTCAACGAGATCCTGAAGGTTCTTAACCCGAAGACCGTCAGCGTTATGGAGATCCGGCGCGGCATAGTCGCAAGGGAAGGTTATACCGACCAAAAGGTGAAGTTGGCCGTAAGGGAGTGAGCTTGGGGGACTACTTCCTCTGGGCCTCGGAGACCGTTACAGAGGGCCTTCTGGAGTACTACGCTATAAGAGGGGTCGTCGCCAGTGCGGCCACCAAATATCAGGAGGTCAAGGTTGTCGACACGGTGCCTTACGGCAGGTGTCTCGTCATCGACGGTAAGATTCAGTCCTCAGTACTCGACGAACGCGTCTACCACGAGTCCTTGGTTCACCCGGCCATGGTGACGGTTCCTGATCCGAAGAGGGTTCTCGTGATAGGTGGAGGCGAGGGAGCGACTGCCAGAGAGGTCCTCCGCTGGCGCACCGTTGAGGAGGTTGAGATGGTCGAGATCGACGGCGAGGTCGTTGACTTCTGCAGGCGTCACATGTCCGAGCTCGGCTCCGGCGCCTTCGAGGACCAGAGGTTCAGGTTGATCCTCTCCGAGGGCAGGAAATACCTGAGCTCGAAAGCAGACGGAACGTATGACGTGATCGTCGTCGACGCGACAGATCCGACTGAGGGTGCGGCCTCGATCCCCCTGTACACCTCGGAGTTCTACCGCATGGCATACGGTAAGCTCACCGAAAAGGGCGCGCTGGTCACTCAAGCGACCTCAATCGCACACAACCCCTTCGCGTTCAGGTCGATACTCGAGACCGTGAGGACAGTGTTCTCGTCGGTCACGCCCCTCGCGGCATACGTGCTCTCCTTCGCCTCACTGTGGGGTTTCGTGGTCGGGTCCAAAAGCAGGGACTGTGGTTCTCTGTCGGCGGAAGAGGTCGACTCGGTCCTCAGAGAGAAAGTGAGGGGGCCTTTGACGTTCTATTCGGGTGAGACGCACAGGGCCATGATCCAGTTCGCGAAGCTCTACTCCGAGGTTCACCGAAGCGACCACAGGATCATCAGAGACGGTTCACCGGTCATTATACCCTAGAGTTACTCGAGCACCTTTTTCAAATCGATGGGGTCTGTGTGCGCCGGGGATGAAGCTGGTCAGGGTCGACCTCGAGGACCACTCCTCTGAGCTCGTCGACCTCGACCACATAGCTCAGGACGGTGTGCTGGGAGGCAGGTGCTTGGGAGTCGGGCTGATGGCCCGCAACGCCGCCGTCACGGACCCGCTCGACCCTAAGAGCCCTCTGGTCGTCTCGGTCGGCAGCCTCTCAGGTACGGGGTTTCCCATGGGCAACAGGCTGACGTTCACCTTCAGGTCCCCGCTCACCGGTACAATCGCCTGGGCCCTAACCGGAGGTTATGCGGCGGCGGATCTGGCCTCTTTGGGCTATCTGGCTCTCTACATCACCGGCAGATCGGAGGAGCTATGCTACCTCATGGTCACGCCGGAGGGGATCGGGTTCGTCGGAGCGGAACAGTTCAGGGGCCTCGGTGCCGCAGAGACCTGTCGCGCTCTCAAGGGTGCTCTTGGAGACGTCAGGGTGCTCTCGATCGGGCCGGCGGGGGAGAGGCAGGCACCGGTCGCGACCGTAATCAACGACTCGGGCAGGTCGAGCGGAGTCCGGCACGGTGCGGGCGCGGTCTTAGGCTCGAAGAACCTGAAGGCGATCGTGATCAAGTCCAAGAGGAGGTTCACGAGGTCTCCCGCACAGCCCCTGAAGTTCGCAAAGTTGCTGAGGGCCTTGAGGGCAAAGGTTGAGGGTTCCAGTCTGCTCGACCTCCAGAGGGGGAGGCTAGCTGTGCACGGGACCGCTATCGCGGTCGAGGCCCTAGGCAGACACGACGCGGTTCCGGTCAAGAACTACACGAGGACGACGCTACCTCAGTACGAGCTGGTGGGTGGAACCCGTCTCTCGTCGACGGTGCTCGTGAGAAGGCTCACCTGCTCCTCGTGTCAGGTCTCCTGTAGACGTGAAACCATCGGACAGGGCCTTCGTGGAGAGGGACCCGACTACGCCCAGATCTCTGCGCTCGGCACGAACTGCGTGCTGCTGGACCTCGAGAAGATCGCGTTCCTTACCCAACTCTGCTACGACGTAGGAGTTGACCCGATAGAGGCAGGCAACACGCTCGCCGTTTACGCGGAGCTCTCTGAGAAGGGCCTCACGGAGGAGCGCCTGAATTGGGGAGATTGGAAAAGAATGGCCGAGCTAATAGTTTCCATGTCCTCTGAAGCCGGCGTCGGACGGGTTCTGGCGATGGGCGCTCACCGAACAGCGGAACTCTACGGCGACGTCGACGCGGCACCGACCGTAAAGGGCATCACCGTTCAGAACACAGACCCCAGGGCCGAGCCCGCGTGGGGGCTCATCAACGCTGTCGAGTCATACGGCGGAGCTGCACACATCTGGGTGTATCCAACGTTGATACGGAGCTTCGGGGATCTTGGGATAGAGACGGTTTACTCTGACCTACCGGATTACGACGTGCTGGCCGCGAGGGTTCACGCGAAGAGGGTCGAGGTGGCCTGGCTGGACTCGCTGGGCGTATGCGCGTTCTCGAGGATCGCGTTGGATGGGCGCGACTACGCAGAGGGTTACTCGGCTCTCTACGGCGTCGAAGTCGAAGACCAGTTCCTGATGGAGGCCGGTCAGAGAGTGCTGGCCCTCGAGCGTCAACTGAACAGGTCCTACGGGATCGGTGAGGAGGCCGACTGGTTGCCGAAGAGGTTCGTCGAGGAGCCTCTACCGGACGGCAAGCACAAGGGCAGCGTCTGCCCTATCGGTGAGCTTCTAAGTCGATACAGGGCGACCTTCAAGGACGTGAGCGTCTCAGGGCTTCTGGCGGCCCTACCTAGGATCTAATGAAGAGGCTGATCAGCGCGACCGCGTAGTCGAGGACGTCCCTTGCGGAGACCACTCCCACGGGCCTGCCCTCTGCGTCAACGACCGGGATGTGCCTCACGTTGTGGTCCCTCATCTTCTCTATCACGGACGCTATGTCGTCTTCCGGTGAGGCGGTCAGCAGGTCCTTCGACATGATCGAGCTGACTGGGTTCTCCCTACCCAAGAGGCCGTGCGATGCGGCGTAGATGACGTCCCTCTCCGTCACTATCCCCACCAGCTTCCCCCTCTGATCAACGATCAGCACGCTCCCCACGGAGTTCTCCCACATGAGGCTGGGCACCTCGTCGATCTTCGCATCGCTGCTCAGGGTGACCGACGGAGCGCTCATCAGGTCTTTCGTCTTGATGGGGACGGTCCTCATGGCCCTCTTGAAGATGGGCATGGCATGTCAGCAGCGTACCCGGTTAAAACCTTGTGAGAACGCTATCGCGTGCCCCGGGTGGGACTTGAACCCACGACCTACCGGTCTCAAACCCTGAGTGGGCGCGGAGGGCTTCAGCCGGTCGCTCTCCCGCTGAGCTACCGGGGCCGACCCTCGATTCGATGCCGTGGATTTAAGGGTGAGTTGAGACGCTAAGAAATCCCAAAAACGCGTCCTGACTCAGGAGGTCAAGATGACGAACGCTATCGCGATCCCATAGATCGCCAGAGCCTCCGCGAACGCGGCGATGATGATCGTTACGGTCCTGAGCTCCGGCCTCTCCGCAGAAGCTGCCAGCCCTGCAGAACCAGCTCTCGAGATGGCGAAGCCCGACGCGACGACAGCCGCAGCAAACGCGATCGCCGCGGAGAGAGACTTGTCGATCAGACTCGCGGGAGCGGCCTCGGCAGCGAGTGCGACGGGCGCGATCGACAGCAACCCCAGCAGTACCAACGGCATCACGTATCTCGTTCTCATGCTCTTTCACGGATTTTTTAAAATCCCTACATTTATACCCCTCTCGGTGGACGTGTGGAGGTCCTCATCGCTGACGCTCTCTCTGCTGATAACAGTAATATTCTAGACGGCTCTCGAGGAGACGGGGTAAGCTCGACATGGAGTACGTCTACGCGGCGTTGCTCCTTCACAGGCTCGGAAAGCCGATCGACGAGCAGGGATTAAGGAAGGTCATCGAGGCCGCAGGCGGGAACGTCGACGAGCTCAGGTTGAAGTCTCTGGTTGCTGCGCTGCAGGGCATCAACATCGACGAGGTGCTCAAGTCGGCCGCTGCCGCACCCGTCGTGGCCGCTCCCGCGGCCGGGGGACAGACCGCTGCCGCACCCACTCCTGCTGCGGAGGCGCCTAAGGAGGAGAAGAAGGAGGAAAAGAAGGAGGAAGAGGCACTGTCAGGTCTGGCGGCCCTCTTCGGTTGAGGCCCAGAAACCGTTATACATTCATTTTGTGAGGTCGATCTGGGTTGGAGTTCGACGTATCGGCCTACGACATCGAGTACCTACGATCGAGGGGGTTCTTGAGGAGAAGGTGTAGGGTCTGCGGCAAGCACTTCTGGACCCTCGACCCCGAGAGGGACAACTGCAACGAGGCTCCGTGCGTTCCCTACGAATTCATCGGAAGGCCCCCGACCCGAAGCAGGTACACGCTCGACGAGATGCGCAGCGCCTTCATCGGGTTCTTCGCGGAACGGGGTCATGAGCCGATCGATCCCTACCCCGTCGTTCCGAGATGGAGGAGGGATCTGTATCTGGTCTCCGCGAGCGTGGTCGATTTCCAGCCCCACGTGACGTCCGGGCTGATGGAGCCTCCAGCGAACCCACTCGTAGTCAGCCAACCGTGCATAAGACTGGTCGACGTAGACAAAGTGGGCCTCACGCTCGGTCGTCACATGACGGTCTTCGAGATGGGTGGTGCTCACGCGTTCAACTTCCCCAACAGGGAGGTCTACTGGAAGGACAAGACCGTCGAGCTCTGCTCCGAGTTCTTGGAGAGCCTCGGAGTAGAAGAGGAGAAGGTCGTCTATAAGGAGGGTGTGTGGAGCGGCGGTGGCAACGCCGGGCCGTGCTTCGAGGTGAACGTCGGCGGACTCGAAATCGCTACGCTGGTCTTCATGAGCTACAAGGTCCTCGACGGTGGACTCGAGGAGCTTCCGGTGAGGACCGTCGACACAGGATACGGCATAGAACGGTTCGCATGGTTGAGCAACGGCACACCGACCGCCTTTGAGGTGGTCTATGCTTCAATCATCTCCGAGGCCGAGAGGCTTCTCGGGTCCTTCAGGGTCGACCCGCACTTCCTGTACCGTTACGGGAAGTACTCGGCTTGGATACAACCGGGCGGATCGGTAACGATCGCTGAGGCCAGACGCAGGGCCGCGCAGCTCGCAGGTGTTGACCTACGGCCGACGTTGAAGGACCTCGAGTCGTTGGAGAGGTTCTACGCCTCTCTGGACTACTCGAAGAGCATCGCCTTCATCGTCTCCGAAGGAGTTGTGCCGTCCAACACGAGGGTCGGTTACTTAGCGAGGCTTCTGATCAGGCGCCTTCACAGGACCCTTCACAGGCTCGACTCGGAGGATAAGCTCCTCGATCTCTTGGACCTGCAGCTCAAGCACTGGGGGCGGAGATTCAGACAGCTTATCGAGGCTAGGGACGACGTCCTCGAGCTCGTCGACTACGAAGTGAAGAGGTTCTCAGAGACGCTCTCAAAGGGCTCCGCGTTCTTGGAGAGGACGATGAGGGAGATCAAGTCCACGGGCGGCAAGGTCACGACGGATCTCATGATAAGGCTGTACGACGAGCGCGGCTTACCTCCGGACCTCGTGAGGGAGTTCGCTATCGCATCGGGAGTTGAGGTCGACGCTCCGGAGAACGTACAGGAGATCGTCGCGAGCATGCACGTCTCCGAGTCCCCTAAGTCTGATACGGTGGATCAGAGGGGTCTGTTGGTGTCCTCGCTCGTCAAGGCTCTCCCACCAACCGAGAAGCTCTTCTACGTCGACCAATACAAGACCGAGTTCGAGGCGAAAGTACTGGCAGCAGAGAGGGGTATGGTCGTGCTGGAGGCGACCTGCTTCTACGCCGAAGGTGGAGGTCAGGTGGCCGACACAGGCCTTATCGAGCACAGCTCGGGGAGCTGCAAGGTGACGGATGTCCAGTCCTACGACGGGGTCATAGTCCACTTCGTCGAGGGCCGGCTCCCTTCAGTCGGGGAGGTCGTGAGGGGACGCGTCGATAGGGAGAGGAGGCTCAGCATCATGAGGCATCACACGGCAACCCACATCCTGATCGGTACGGTCAGGAGGGTTCTGGGCAGACACGCGTGGCAGATGGGTGCGAGGAAGGAGGAGAAGAGGGCGAGGCTCGACGTCAGCCACTACAGGTCTCTCACGGAGGATGAGGTGAAGGAGATCGAGCGCGTCGCCAACGAGGTCGTCGCCAAGAGGTTGCCGGTTGAGGTGAGCCTGATGCAGCGTCACGGTGCAGAGCGGACATACGGGTTCACTCTTTATCAGGGCGGCGAGGCACCTGCGGGCACCGTACGGGTCGTGAACATACCGGGCTGGGACGCAGAGGCCTGTGGGGGGACGCACTGCAGCAACACCGCCGAGGTAGGATTCATCAAGGTACTTGGGACGGAGAAGATCGCCGACGGCGTCGTGAGGCTGGAGTACGCGGCTGGCCCTGCCGCACTGGAATACGTCCAGAGCCAGCTTCACAATCTCAACATCGAGCTGGAGGCCTTGAGGTCGGAGAACAGGGAGCTCAGCCTCTACGCGGGGAAGCTGCTCGAGCAGGTCGAGTCTGAGGAGCCCAGCGACACCGGTGCAGTTCGGTCCTACCTAAGGGCCCACTACGCTCTGGCAGCGAGGGGTTGGTTCGATTTCAGGAGGTATCAGAAGGAGGAGAGGGTCGGGAGCCTTAGGGTCGTCTTCGACTACCTGAAGACCATGAACAGCGAGCTGATCTCGGAGATGCTCCAGACAGTCAACCACGTCAAGGAACCGACCGCGATAGTGCTGTTCAGACAGGAGCCCTCGGGCCTCAGGGTATGGCTCTCTTCCAACAGGCAGGCCGCCTCAATCGGGTTGGAGACAGAGGTCCTGAGGGGTGCTCTGCGAGACGCGATCGGTGTGGAGGTCATGGAGGTCGGCACCAGGGCCGTTACTTTCGAGGTCCCTCATGTGAAGCTCGGTGACCTCTACAGCAGACTGACGAAGGTCATCGCCGAACTCACTGGCCGGTGATGGCCGCAAGGGCCCTCGCCTGTGCCTCTGCCTTCTGAAGGATGCCAGCTACCGTATCCGGCGTGACGTATCCTGACTCGTATGCCAGCTTGATCGCCCTGAGGTGGGCCACGGCCAGCAGGTCGGGCACTACCTCAGGCTCCGGTATCCCGAGCTCTATCAGCAGCGCTCTTGCCGTCGAGTGGCAGGATCCCAAGTCCCTCCTCACCGACTCGAGGTCCAGAGAGAGTCGTTCGCCGGGAATGATCAGCTCACCGTCAACGGCGGCCACCAAGTTCAGTCCCCTGTAGACCGCAGGTATGTCGAGTTTGCTGAGGAGGCTCGCGAGCGGCGGGGATATCACGTCACCCCTCTTCGCGACGACGCTCTCCCTCGCGATCCATATGGTCCCCCCCTCTATCTTCGTGGGTATTCTGAGCTTTCCGAACTCGGAGAGTATTGGACCAGGAGGGATCCCCGTGTTCATCTCGGGCACAGAGACGTCTATGTCCGCGACCTCGCCGGCCTTCGGCGGCGTCAGTATCCTGCTCGCGTCGATCTCCAACTTCAACATGAACGGGTTGGTTTGAGAGAAAACGAGCGCAACGGGGTGACTGAGGCCCGCCAGGAACTCAGCGATGGCCTTCCTCCCCGATCGTTCAGCCGCCTTGACCGCGAGGTTCTTTTTCGTGACCCTGATCGTCGCCTTCGTTCGAATTTTGACCCTGAAGCTCTGAAGGACGTTCGTGCTGGTCTTGGTGAGGTTCAGGACCATGACTACCGGATTCGACCTCATCAGTTCCTCTAAGTGCTCGATCTCCTTCGCCTTGCGCTCCCTCGGCCTCAGCAGAGCCGTCGCCGACATCGCCTTCCCTGCTTGAACAGTCCCAGCTAAAAACGGTTCACGAGGGCGTCCGGTGGTGGATGACTTGCTGTGAGCGACTCAAATAGCACCTCGAAGGAGACCTCTCCGATGCCTCTGGGGGAGAAGGGGCTCCGGGAATGCTGGGAGCGGCTGCGCCTCACGATAGCCGACTTGAGGGCCTTCATAGAGACCGACGATTACGAGTTCGTGAGAAGGGCAGGTGAGCGGGTCAGAGAGCTCGAGAACAACGAGTACCTGAGCGAACTCTCCGGACTAACGGACCTCATCAGCAACGTGAAGGCCATGAACCAGAAGATCACCCAATCGAACGGCAAGCTTGACGACGTAGATCACGGGCTGCTCGTTCAGCAGGCGGTCTACTCGATCTCGAGAGCTAACATCCTCTCGGTCGGGATAGAGTTCAGGTTGAAGCGCGCGAAGGGTGGCTGATCAGGCCAGGACCCCTGAGAGGTACACGATGACGCCTGTGATCAGCAGGTTCAGCAGCGCCAACGGTATCAGGTACCTCCATCCCAAGTCCAGGACTCTGTCGATTGAGAGCCTCGGATACGCTCCTCTTACCAGGACCATCAACGTGAAGAGGACCAGTGACTTAACGATCACCCAGAAGGGCGCCGAAATCGTATCGGGGACGAACGGCAACGGTGGCCCGTACCAGCCTCCCAGGTAGAGCAGCGAACCCAGAACGCATAGTGCCAATATCTTCTCGTACATGGCGAGCTGGAAGACGACGAAGTGGGCGCCGGAGTACTCGGTCTGCCACCCGAAGACGATCTCGCCCTCCGCGGTGGGGATGTCGAAGGGCACCCTTTCGGTCTCGGCGAGGGCCGCGGTGAAGAACACAACGAACCCTATCATCTGCGGAAGTATGAAGGGTGCCCTGGCCTGGGCCTCGACTATCTTCTGAATGTCGAAGGAGCCGGCCATTAGGACAACGCCCGCAAGGGCTAGGAACAGAGGTATCTCGTATCCGAAGAGCTGGAGGGCCATCCTCGTCAGGCCGATGAACGGGTACTTGCTCCCGGACGCGTAAGCAGCCAGGAGTATGGGGATCGGTGAGACTGCGATCACTGCGAAGAACAACAACAGTCCTATCTCGCTCGGATAAATTATCCAACCCGCACCGAAGGGGAGGAAGGCGAATAGCAGCAGGGAGAGAAGCAGAGCCGCTGACGGCATGGTCCAGAAGAGCGGCCTGATGGCGGATGAGGGTGTTATTCGCTCCTTCGAGAGGAATTTGACTGCGTCCGCGATCAACTGGAGGACACCTGAGACCTTCCCGACGTGTAATGGCCCTACTCGCAGCATGACCCTCGCCAGAAGCTTCCTTTCGTACCACACGGCGAACATGCCCAAGATCGTGCTGAACAGGGCACCGGGGAAAACCGCGGCCTTAATGAAGGCGTCTGAGAAGATCCAACCGAGCAGGGTCCTTATCGGTTCGGGAGCGCTGGCGAGCAATTGGGCCAGCTGTTCGATCAAGACCTCATCCCCTCCTCCCAGCCACCTCCTTCAGCTGAGAGCTGGCGTAGAACGACGCCACGGTCGCTAATGCCAACAACAGCAGCAACGACGGTGTCACGCCCGTCTCAACGATGGCAACCAGCGACACGAAGATCAATATCGCGATGACCGCATAGGCCACGTAGATGATGACGTAGGGGAAGTACTCGACCGGGAACGAGCTCAGGGCTGACCTGATGGGCGCCTGACCGGACTCGAAGGCCATCTTCTTCACCCTCGACGACCTCCTAGGCGCTATCAACCAAGAGACCAGGTAGAACACGTCCGGCGCTAAGAGCACCAGTATCACGTAGAGGATGAAGGGGTCCCAGAGGAACCAGAGTTGCTCCGGCGGTGCGGCCATCTCGTAGTCCACGTGTTTAGATCAATATAGGTATGCCTCTTCCAAAAGAACGTTAAAATTAATGGCGTAGGGTCGGATTCCAGATGTCCGAGGCGTTCGAGAAGGCTGTAGAGTGGGTGAGGTCTCAGGTGGCTCAGGGCACTCCGCTGAGCACGGTGATGAAGGACGTGCCTACCTTCAAGGACGAGAAGTTCACGGTCAACAGGGTCGCCTCCGTGGACCCCTTGATTGTCGGCTACTCGGACCCGAAGCTCAACATCAAGATCAATGACGCCACGATCAGGGCCGTAACCCGGGTAGCGAAGATGCACGGACTCGACGCGATCCCAACGACCAACATGATACTGATTAAGTCCGGAGAGCGAAATGTCGCCTTCGTCTCACCGGACGGCGTCTACTCGTCTGATGGGAGGGTGTTCACGGACCTGATGGTCACGATTCAGACGCAGCCTGTGGACGCACCATTAAAGGACAGCTGGTTGGACTCAATCACACAGCTGGTCTCGTCCAAGTTGTACGACCTTGTCTTCACGGCGCTCCTCTTCTTCCTGTTACCGACGACCTTAGCCGCGATATCTTTGATAACGACTCCCTCCCTATGGTTCCCTTATCCCCTGAACATCGTCGTAACGGTACTGCTCTTTCTGATCTCAGTTTACGTCATCAAGAAGTATCTCAGAGAGAACCCTCTCCGTAGGTGACCATTTCGTCTAGGCCTCCCTTTCGCCTTTACGATTATCGGCTTCTTTTGGAGCGCAATCGTAATCCACAACTTAAAGCAGGTATAAGATTGAGTTGATAAGGTAAGTTCTAGAAATTTCCAGTATACAGTTATATTACGGTAGAGACCTACAAATTTCAGGAGTCATGAATTGGAAAAGCGAGCGGTGGCACGGAATAGTGCGGCCCTACTCCATTGAGGACGTCGAGCTACTGAGAGGCGCATGGCCTCCACACTGCGTCCTCGCGAAATCACTGTCGGAGAAGTTCTGGAACCTACTCAAGACGAGGCCTTACGTCTTCGCGGCCGGCGCCCTAACCGGTAGCCAAGCTGTACAGATGGTTGATGCTGGGTTTGAGGTGATTTACGTCAGCGGATGGCAGATCGCAGCCGACGCCAACGAGGCCCACTCGACGTATCCTGACCTAGGTCTTTACCCCAGCAACAGCGGTCCCATACTGGTGAGGAGGATTTTGAGGGCTCTGAGAAGGGCTGACCAGATCAGAGCCCTAGAGGGCAGGAGCGGTCCTGACTACTTCGTACCCCTCATCGCTGACGGTGAGGCTGGGTTCGGTGGTCCGCTCCACGCATTCGAGCTGGTGAGCGGTTTCATCGAGGCTGGAGTGGCATCCGTACACCTAGAGGACCAGCACCCCACGGAGAGGAGGTGCGGCCATCTGGGCGGTAAGGTTTTGGCCCCTCTGAGCAACTTCAAGAGGGTATTGGTGGCTGCGAGGCTTGCGGCCGACGTTCTTGATGTTCCCTTGGTGCTGATAGCTCGCACCGACGCAGAGGGTGCGTCCTACATCACCAGCGATCACGATCCGGTCGACAGCAGGTACGTTTACGGAGGGAGGACTCCGGAGGGGTACTTCAAGTTCAGGGGAGGGCTTGATGCAGCCGTCGATAGAGCGCTGGAGCTCGCACCGTTCGCGGAGATGATTTGGTTCGAGACTAAGAGGCCGAGCCTTGAAGAGGCCAAGGAGTTCGCGGGTAAGGTCCTCTCCCGTTTTCCGGAGAAGATGTTAGCATACAACCTGTCACCGTCCTTCAATTGGAAGAAGTCGCTGAGCGATGAGGAGATCGCTGAGTTTCAAGACGAGCTAGGTCGCATGGGTTACAGGTTCCAGTTCATAACGCTCGCGGGCTTTCACGCACTTAACGCGTCCATGTTTGAGCTCGCAAGGGAGCTCAAGCGGCGGAACATGCCTGCCTACGTAGCACTCCAAGAGCACGAGTTCGATCTCGAGAGGCACGGTTACAGGGCAGCGAAGCACCAGACCTTCGTCGGCGTTCATTACTACGACAAGGTGTATGACGTGATCACAGGCGGCGAGGGTTCTGCGAGGGCCATGATGGGGTCGACCGAGGCCGAACAATTCGTGGGTGGGCGCAACAGGCGTTAGAGCTTCCTCCGAGTCTGATCGGGTTCTATCAACTGTTCGGGTGAAAATGCTGATATTCGGCTGACTGATGGCGTGGACGTGCCAGAGCCGGTCTTCATAAGGGCCAAAAGAGAGCACATAGCAGAGAGGGCGATAGTCGTGGGCGACCCGGCCCGGGCGAGGCAGTTGTCTGAGCAGCTCAACAACTCCAAACTCGTCAATGAGAGCAGAGGTTTCCTCACCTACACAGGCCACTTCGAGGGCGTTCCAGTGACCGTGTCGTGTCACGGCGTTGGCGGAGCCTCGTCTGCGGGTGTCGTCGAGGAGCTGATCATGTTGGGGTCAAGGATCATCGTTAGATTGGGTACGACTGGTGCGTTCTTGCGGGGGATGAGGATAGGAGACGTTGTGGTTCCTACGGGTGCCGCATACGTCAGCGGCCCCTTGCTCCAATACGTCCCTGACGCTCACATCACACCGGTCCCGAGTTTCGAAGTCCAGAAGAAGATCGTGGAGGAGCTCACCTCGTCCGGTATTAGGCCGTACATCGGGCCGGTCTTCTCCAGTGATGCCTTCTACGCAGAGGACCCAGACTTCGTGAAGAAGTGGGTGTCGAGGGGTTGCATCTCTGTCGAAATGGAGTGTGCGACGATATTCGGGATCTGCATGCTTAGAGGCGTCAAATCTGGTGCGGCGTTGCTCGTCAGCGACAACTTAGTGGAGCACCTCCCCATGCATCACGCCGATCAGTTGAGAGAGTATGTGGAGAAGGTGGGTCGTGCTGTGTTCAGGGCGATCGTCTCGGTCGATACGTCGTCAGGGTTCTATCACACAACAGCTCCGACTAGGGAAGAGGGGTAACCGTAGATTATTTATGTAGCTGAGCGTATTATTAATTCGATGTCGTCGAAGAGTGTTGCTGAAAGAATCGCAGATTATGTAACATCGCTTGAGTTCAAGGACCTAGTACCGGAACTGAGAAGGGAGGTAAGCAGGAGGGTCGTGGACTCCTTGGCCACGATGTATGGTGCGGCCTACGCTGAACCGGTTGTTGTCGCTCGGAAGGTGGCAGAGAAGTTCAAGACCGTACAAGGGTCATCGCTTCTCCTGTCAGGTCAAAAGGTCTCACCTGACATGGCGGCTTTCGCCAACGGTGTAGCGGTGAGGTATCTCGACTTCAACGACACCTACCTCTCGAAGGAGGCACTTCATCCCAGCGACATGATACCAGGGTTGATCGCGTTGGGGGAGTCAGTCGGTGCCTCTGGAAGAGACCTCGTGACCTCGGTTGTGGCGGCGTATGAGGTAGCTCTTGCGCTTGCCGACACCGTCACCCTCAGGGACAGGGGCTACGACCACGTTGCTAACATCGCGTTCGGCGCGGCCGCGGGGGCGGCGAAGCTGTTGGAGCTCGACCATGGGAGAACCGTGCAGGCGGTCAATATAGCTGGAGTCAACGCGGCTGCCCTCAGACAGACGAGGGCTGGAGAGCTGAGCATGTGGAAGGGGTGTGCCGCGGCTTACGCGGCTCGACACGGCGTCTTCGCAGCGATGCTGGCCTCAGAGGGTATGACCGGGCCCTCGCCGATCTTCGAGGGTGAGATGGGCTTCTGGAAGGTCGTAGCAGGTACCTTTCCAAACGTCCCGTCGTTCGGGGGGATGGACGGCGAGCCTTTCAGGACGCACATGACCAGCATCAAGAGGTGGCCGGTAGAGTATCACTCGATGTCGGCGGTAGAGGCTGCGATAGAGCTCAGGAGAGAGTTAGCTGATGTCAGCAACGTCAGGAGCGTCGAGATCTTCACCTTCACAGTATCCCACAAGATCATCGTCAAGGACCCGGAGAAGTGGAAGCCCAAGACCAGAGAGACCGCAGATCACAGCCTCCCCTACATCACGGCTAGGACGCTGATCGACGGAGACATCTGGGTCGACTCTTACACGGACGAGAAGCTCAACGACCCGAAGGTCCTAGAGCTCCTAGCGAAGACGCGGGTGGAGGTTGATCCGAAGTACGACGAGATCTATCCGTCTGCTGTACCGAACAGAGTAGTCCTGAAGACGCTAGACGGCCGCACCCTCTCCAAGGAGGTCGTCTACCCGATCGGACACTACAGAAACCCGATCTCCGATGGGCAGCTCGTTGAGAAGTTCAAGCGGCTCGTGAACCCGGTGCTCGGCGTCGAGCGTTCCGAACAGCTCCTGAGGGTAGCGACATCGGTCGAGAACGTCAGGTCCGTCTCGGAGTTGACCGAGTTCTATCGAAGATGAGCGTCAATTGTTTTCGGGTGCAAAAATTATTAAGCTCGAGCCTATAATTTAAGACGATCATGGAAACGCCTCTGAAGGTCTATAAGGGCTTGGAGGGAATTTATGTCCTTGATAGTTCCCTATCCTTCATAGACACGGAGAACGGGAAGCTTTACTACGTTGGTTATGACGTTGAAGAGCTCGTCGCCAGAAGCAATTATGAAGAGGTTGCCTACTTGCTGCTGAACCATAAGCTACCGACTATGTCGGAGTTCAGCGCTTTCTTGGGGAAGCTCAGGGACGAGATGAGGCTCGGCGAGGAGGAGCTCGAGGTCGTGAGGTTCGTATCCAAGAGGTCCGGCGGGATGGACGCCCTAGCCGCTTACTTCATTATGACCCAGAAGGACGCGGTCGGTGAAGTAAGTCCCATGGACAGTGCCGTTAGGGCGGTTGGCAAGGCGGGGTCGGTGCTCGGGAACGTCATAAGGGTTCAGAGGGGTGATGACACGCTCAACCCTGACCCATCACTGGGCATCGCAGGAAACCTCGTGTACCTTATCACTTCCGAGAAGCCTCAGCCCTATCAGGTCGAGTTCCTCGACGACATACTGATACTCCATGCGGAGCACGGCGTCCCAGCGTCCACGTTCGGTTCTGTCGTAACGGCCTCCACCCTCAGCAACGTCTACTCCTCCATAGTCACGGGCATCATGACCTTGAAGGGGCCGCTACACGGCGGTGCGGCAGAGGCTGCATATCAGCAGTTCTTGGAGATTGGCGACCCTGACAGGGTAGAGTCATGGCTCGAGCGAGCCCTTTCAGAGCGGCGTCGGATCATGGGCTTCGGCCACAGGGTATACAAGATCTATGACCCGAGGGCGAAGGTCGTCAAGGCGATGGCCGCGAAGGCCTCTGAGATCGCAGGGGGTCACGTGAAGAACCTTTACGAGATAGCACTCAGGCTGGAGGAGGCGGCGCTCGCCAAACTTGCACCCAAGGGCCTCTTCCCGAACCTCGACTTCTGGACGCCCATGGTCTACACGGCTGTTGGTATCCCCCCGAACTACTTCACCGCAGTCTTCGCGGTCAGCAGAATAGTCGGCTGGGTAGCCCACCTGTTGGAGTACTGGAAGGACAACAGGCTCATCAGACCTCTGCACAACTACGTTGGCCCACCGGTCGGGCAGAAGTACGTTCCGATAGAGGCGCGTCACTAGAACAGCGCGGCCAGCAGGCCCACGATGAACCGCAGCCCGCTGAGGGAAGGGAGAGACCTCAAAAGTGAGAGCGCGTGGAAGTCCATGTCACCTAGAACTGACAGCTCCTTTCCTATGCCCGAGTCCGAAGCTAGCTCGATCAGCGCGTCCACTCCGACCCTCCTATTCAGCTCGTCCCTAAGGAACTTGGTAGCCCTGAGGTCTGCGTAGATCCATCTGACCAGTTTCCTGTAGGTACCGTCCTTACCCTCTTCGAGAAGAGCGTGTACGTGTCTCGCGGCCGAGAGGGCGCACAGTCCTCCCACCACGACGCCCCCGCCGGTGAGGGGTTTCGTTTGACCGGCACAGTCCCCTACCAAGACTACCCGACCATCGAGCCCGATGTCTAAAGGGCCGTCTAGCCACAGCGTGTGGATCTGATAGCCGAGCGTCTTGGCCCCGGCGAACCGCGTGTCCGTGAACTTCTTCAGCAGCCCGAGCGTATCACTTCTAGAGGCGAGGCCGATCCTCGCCAGCTCCTCGTTCAAAGGCACCGCATAGGCGAAGTAATCTTCCAAGTATGGCTCGAACCATACGTAGACCCGATCCGGGTCAAGTCCGTGGCCCCTGATCAGCGACTGCGCTATCGGGATCGGGGTTGAAGCCCGCAAGGGGCCGTAGATCGATCTGGTGAGCGTCCTCCTCATCCCCTCGGCTATGACCGCAGCGTCGAAGCGTCGCCACTCGCCGTTCAAGAGGAGGCTCAGGTTTCCCTGAGCCCTCACGCTCTCCACCCTGCGTCCTATCTCGATGTCAGCGCCCTTCGATACCGCGAGCTCCGCGAGGTAGCGGTCCAGCTCTTCCCTCCTCGCTACCACGGCGATCGGTGCGGGCCTCTCCACCAGGAGCTCCTTTCCTCTTGAGGACGTGAAGACTGCACCCCTCACCGCGTTAACGACATAACTGGTTGACCAAGCACCAATCTTCCTGAGGCCGGCCAGGCTGTAAAGCCCTGCGCAGTGCTCAGGCCTCCCTATCACCTCGTCTTCCTCGAAAACTGTGACGTCGTGCCCCATCCTGGAGAGCTCTCTAGCAACGGTTAGTCCAGCTGGCCCTGCACCGACAACGGCGACGCTTCCCACGACCCAGCACCCAAGTGGCCCGAAATTAGTGCTTCGAGGGTCTCCAGCATGCACTCTGCTCGCGCAGGGGTCTTGCTCTTCCGACACAGGAGGGTCGACTTGCCGACAGTGATGACGCGCTGGAGTCCCGAGGAGGCACAGAAGGAGTGGACAGTTGGTCTTCAGAGAGCACGTCTACCCCGAGGGATCGAGATCGGCTGGTAAGCCTCCCAAACGACAGATCCGATGCCGGTCCAACTTTCGGCTGATGCGGGCGATCACCCTTATGGCTCAGGGCCTTTCAGGCTCAAAATGGGAGGTCTGGGATGAGAATACCGAGGGCGCTGACCGTCGCTGGATCTGATTCCGGCGGCGGAGCTGGCATACAGGCCGACCTGAAGACGTTCGCGGCGCTAGGCGTACACGGTATGTCAGCAATAACTTCGATCACCGCCCAGAACACCTACCAAGTGACGAGGGTTGTGGACCTTGACCCAGACATGGTAGTCGAGCAGATACGTGTCTGCGTTGAAGACATAGGTGTAGACTCGATCAAGACCGGTATGCTCCACACGTCCGAGATAATTCGGGCCGTTGCCTCTGAACTGAAGAAGATCGGCGTTCCCGTGGTGGTCGACCCTGTGATGGTCGCTAAGAGCGGTGCTCCCCTGCTCAAGCCAGACGCTATCGAGTCTCTGAAGTCTGAACTTCTACCTGTGGCCGCAGTAGTTACGCCTAATGCTAGGGAGGCCGAGCGGCTCTGCGGGTTCGAGGTGAGGAGCGTCGAGGATCAGGCGAGGGCTGCGAAAGAGATCGCGCGGATGGGTTGCAGAACGGTCGTCGTGAAGGGGGGGCACGTTCAAGGACCTAAGGTGGTGGACGTCGTATACCACGAGGGTGAAGTCGTGAAGCTCGAGGGCGAGCGACTCGAGTCCAAGAACACTCACGGCACGGGGTGCGCATTCGCCTCTGCGATAGCAGCTCACCTCGCTCACGGTCGTGAAGTGGTTGAAGCTGTGAGGCTCGCGAAGGAGTTCGTGGCTGACGCGATAAGGCACGGCCTCGACTTCGGGCGCGGAGCTGGTCCGATTAACCCCAGCTGGTCCACCCTCCGTAAAGCTCTCCTTCTCGAGTCATGTGAGAACGTGAGGGCCGCCGCGGAGTATCTGGAGTCTGTTGACGGCGCAGGCGTCTTGTGCCCCGAGTCGATGATCAACCTGGCCGAGGTCGTGCCCTTCGGCGAGCGTATTGAGGACGTGGTTGGCCTACCCGGACGTATTGTGAGGGTTGGAAACAAGCTCAGGGTCAGTTCCTGTCCCATGCCCGGTGGTTCGAAACACCTCGCATCGGCCGTCCTGACCGCGCACTCTTTCGACAAGAGGTTCAGGGCCGCAATGAACGTGAGGTTCGATGAAGGGATCGTTGAGGCCGCCAGACATCTGGGACTCTCCGTGTCAAGTTACGACAGGTCAAAGGAGCCACCGTCCATCAAGGCGATAGAGGGAATGACCATCAGGTGGGGTGTTTCCGAAGCCTTTAAGGCAGCTGGCAGAGTGACGGACATAATATATCATAAGGGCGATTTTGGAAAAGAGCCCATGATACTTATATTAGGTTCAGATGCCATAGATGTTGTAAAAAAGTTTCATAACATATTTAATAGGTACTTTTCCCAGAAGACAAAGGAATAAGTCTGGGAATTCCTATCCAAGGCGCGTTATATTTTAGGCGCTGGCTTTTTATTGTATCATCTTGCCACACTGTGAATAATATAAGAGCGTATAGTTATATTCGATCAGGAATAAAACAATTCGGGAGAAGGTATGGCATCGTATGAAATGATGATCATAGGAGGTGGAGCTGTTGGGCTCGCAACCGCGTACCTCGCGGCGGAGGCAGGGTTCAGGGTGGCTCTGGTAGAACGCGAAAACGTCCTGAGCGGTGCGACAGGATTTAGTGCTGGGATAGTTACGACGCAGTTGAGTTTAGAGGAGGACGTTAAGCTCGCGAAGAGGACGATCGAGATTCTTGAGAAGGTCCAGAGGACTTCGGAGGTAGAGTTCATGAGTGAGACGGGGTTCGTGACCGTGGAACCATACTGGATGGTGGATGAGTCCGTGAAGGTTCTGTCGTCGCAGGGTGTGAAATACGAGGTGCTCGACGAAGACGGAGTGCGTGGAGTGGTCCCGTTTCTGTCCGTCAAGGACCACGAGAAAGGCGTCTACACCTGCATGGACAAGGTGGTGGATCTGGACCGATTGGGGAAGGCCTACTCGAGGCTGTTGAGATCAATGGGTGTCGACGTTTACTCGCGGATCAGAATAAATGGGGTTCTCAGGTCTGGAGATTCGGTCGAGGGGCTGCATCTCGACGGAGTAGGACAGATACGTGCCGATAACCTCGTCTTCGCAGCCGGTCCATGGAACAAGGAGCTCATGTCGGAGCTCGGGATATACGAGGTGCCCACAGTGATTTACAAGTGTCAGGTCGTCAAGGTCAGAACTACCGCCCCGTGTCAGTACGTCCCCTTTTACGTCTCCGAGAACCACCTCTACATGCGCCGGGACATCGGAGGGACTTCAATCGCCGGAAACGGGTACTCAAAGGTCGTCGAGAGGGTTGAGGGTGCCATCGGGCCCGTCGAGGCCGAGTACGTCCACCACATCGCGGATCTGCTGCTGGAGAGGGTGAGTGTACCGGAGTCAATTCTCGTAGCTGGGGGGTGGAGCGGGCCTTGTAGCTCTACGTATGACGGCATGCCCCTCATCGGTAGAGTGTCAGGGACGAGCAACTGCTTCATCGTCGACGGGCTCGACGGGTACGGTCTCATGAGGTCCGCCGGGGTAGCAGAGCTGCTCCTGGAGTCTGTGGTCACCGGAAGAGAGGTTGAATGGGCCACCCCTTCGAGGCAGATGGTCTCCAAAGACGGCACTGAGGTCGTGGAGCTTCATTCGATCTAGTGAAGGCCGTGCCTCTTCCCTTTCAGCACCGAAACTAGATGTCTCGCCTTTCTCGGATCATCGGCGACGTGAATGACCGTCGAATCGCTGATGGTGATGCTCTGACCGCAGTAGGGGCATCTGTGGACCTTCTTGGCCCTCGTGACCGAAAACCCCGAGCACTGGGGGCACCTCACGACATAGCAGGGGTCAGCCATACTCTCCACACCCTCCCCGATGCAGGAAATAACCGTGTACAGCTGTCCCGAGTCAAGCTTTATGGATGTGGCCTTGCGATCGGGGGGCGTGGAGAGGCTCTGGGCTCCGTGGAGGATGGGCTACATAGAGCGTGCCGTGAAATCGGGAGCGAAGGAAGGGTGCGTGTTCTGTGAGAAATTCAACGAAAGCGACGACAGGCGTAACCTGATCCTCATCAGGGGAAGGAGGGCCTTCGTCGTTCTGAACGCCTTTCCCTACAACACGGGCCACCTCATGGTCGCGACGGTGAGGCACACAGGCGACATCACCAGGCTCAGAGACGATGAGCTGACGGAGATGATGGAGTTGACCAGGCTCTCGGTGGGGCTACTCAACAGGGCTTACAGGCCTTCGGGTTTCAACGTTGGTATGAACCTCGGTAAGGCCGCAGGAGCTGGGATCGAGGACCACATTCACATGCACGTGGTGCCTAGATGGGTAGGAGACACGAACTTCATGCCTGTAATAGGCGAGACCAAAATACTGCCCGAACTCCTTAATGGCACTTACGAGCGGCTGCTGGGAGTCCTACCTGAACAATTCAGGAAGAACCTGAGGCTTTGACCTTCAAAAATTAGAACCGGCTGTTCGGTTACACGTATCACTTAATTTTTGGAGAGGTTCCGAGAGGTGGGATGACGTCCCGCAGGACCGTCATGTCGACGCAGAACGTGACCGCCGCGATCGACGTCCTCACCTTTCTCAAGAGCAGGTACAACTACCAGAAGCTCTCGAGGCTCTTTGGGATACCACAGTCAACGCTCGTCAGGTATCTTCACAGGAAGACGGCCCCGAGGCCGAGGGTAGCCAGGGAGATTCTGAGGCGGGCCCTCGAGCTCATCCGACCGGAGGAGCTGGTGAGGGAGTACGTCGCACAGGATGGCGATCGCGGGCTCATCAGACTGGCCTCCGATGGTCAGGCCCTGAAGGTGCTCGCATACCACGCGGTAGGAACCTTTGAGGGGACGAGGGTCATGGCTGCGGTGAACCTCGATCCTCCCGCGATCCCACTCGCGGTTGCGTTCTCGCTCACCACCGGATGTGATCTGGCGATCGTAAACGAACGGCCGATGTGCGAAGTCGACAAGTACATCTGCGTGACTTACAGGCCGGAGAGCGATTTCTCATCGAGACACCTCTGGATCCCCTCCTTCATCAAGCGCTACAAGGACGGGGTCGCGCTTTTCGCGAGCTCGGTCTCCTCGCCGAGCCCTCTCACGGAGTTCCTGACCACTATTCAAAACCACGGCATCAAGTGCTCGGGGATCTACTCGCTGTACGTGCGGGAGGGCATCTGGAACTCGATCAGGTTTCCTGTTGGTTGCAGGAGGAGAGCGGTTCTCGCGGAGAGGTGAAATTGAGGGCCCGGCCTCAGGAGTACTCCCGCCAGGTGTGTCCGCACTTCGTGCACCTGAAGAACTGCGTCATGGGCTCGTCCGCAGACCTCGTCTGAACGGTCCACCAATAGGCCTCCCTGTTCCCACACTGCGGGCAGACTACGTCGGTGGACTTGGGGTGAACCGATGACTCCTCGGCCGAGTCCTCCACCAATATGCCGGTCCTCTGTCTGCTCATCGGCTTGTTTGGGGATCGGAGCTTGATCTCGACGGTTCCGCCGACCTTCTTGTAGCCACATCGCTTGCAGACCAGCGCCACACCACCACTCGCCCGCGCGGTCGTCATGAAGCTGCCGCACCTCGGACAGAACTCCATTCCCTTTTCACCCGTGCTCCTTGACTCATATATTTGCTTGCACCGCGAGTCGTCGGTCGCTGACTTTGCGTAAGTTTATCTTACCGGAGAGCCAGTTGGTCGGCGAAAGGCGTTGAGGATGCATGCCAAAGGGAGGTTCGTCCTCAGCTCCCAACCAGCCGTTGACGTCGAGGGGCTCGGGAAGGTGTTAGGTGAAGTTAACGCGGCACTCTCTAAGGGTGTGTCGCCTGAGAGGGCCACAGAGGGTGCGAGGTTAATAAGGTTCGAGATCAGGGGCAACGAAGTCGCTTTCGAGGTCGAGTCCGGGAGCGCCGTCTGGGCAACCGACGCTGTCCTGAGAGCGAAGAACGCCATCGCCGAGGCCCTAGGGAGGTCCTACAGAGTGGGGGTTAGAGGGACCGTGGTGGACGAGCTGACGGTTCAGCTGGAGAAGGGCTTCGACCTTCGGAGGGCGGAGAAGGAACTCGAGGGTGTCGCTGCGGTGGAGGGGCAGGGTGGGGTGTTGATGGTGAGGTTCACCGGCCTAACCGAGAGGGAGCTCCAGGACAAGGTCGTCGAGAGGGCCCTGAGGAGGGTGAGGGTCGCTGCGGTGGCGGAGGAGATCGTTGTGCCTGCAACCTTCGGTACGGTTCTCAGGCAGGGCATCGAGAAGCCGCAGAAGGTGACCGAGGACATCGGTCAGGCCGCTGAAGCACGCGGGTGGATAAAGAGGTTCCCCGGAAGGGGTCAATGGATCTACTCACCTCCCATGGCATCCCTCATCAGGTCCGTAGTTCAACTGATAATCGAGCGGGTCTGCGTCCCACTCGGTTTTCAGGAATGGGTCTTCCCGAGACTGCTGCCGATGGAGGTCTTCCAGAGGCTCTCCACCTACGTCGAGCACCTCCCGGAGGGGCTCTTTTACGTCTGTCCTCCGCCCAGAGACCCTGCAGCCTTCGCGGAGTTCAAGCGTGAGTACTCTCTTCGGAGGGAGCTGAGGGTCGACCTGCTGAGGGGCGCGCTGGAGGATCCGAGGTACGTGTTGGACGCGGTGCAGTGCCCGCCCTTCTATCAGTTCTTCAGCCAAGAGTACGTCAAACTCGAGGACCTGCCGGTGAAGGCGTTCGACGTCATGGGAGGGTGGACTTGGCGCAACGAAGCGGGCGGGGTCGAGGGTATCGTCAGGACCAACGAGTTCATGAGGATGGAGATGGTCTTTCTGGCCTCACCTGAGGACGCCGTCGAGCTCAGGGACTCGGTCATAGATAGGGTCGTTGAGCTGGTAGACAAGGAGCTGGACCTCGAATGGCGGGTCGTCGCCGGTGCGCCGTTCTACCTCTCTCCCGAGGAGGCGAAGAAGAGGGTGATAGACGTCTCTACCTCTGCGAAGATCCCCACACTCGACGTGGAAGTCTACATGGCCTACAGGGGCGAGAGGGAGAGGGCCGAGTGGCTTGAGATCACCGCAGCTACTGTTCACAGAGACTTCTACGTTAACGCCTTCAGAATAAAAGAGGTGAAGGAGAGACCTATCTGGACCGGATGCGTCGGTAACGGAATCACGAGGTGGGCAGCTGCCGTTTTAGCGCGACACGGATTCGAGGTCGATGAATGGCCTAAGGCCATCAGGGATAGGATGAGGTACGTTCCGAGCGTCCCGAGGGTCGTGAGGTGACGTCGCGTGGGTGATGTGCGAGTCGTAGGTCTGGAGGACCTTCTCAGCGGAAGGGTGAAGCTTCACATGCTCGACGAGCTCGTGGGTGCGAGGGAGGCGACACGGCTCAGAAGGAAGTACCTCGAGCAGCAGGCTGGGATTGAGCTCTCACAGCTCGATGTCGACCTGCCATACGAAGGCGTGGTGGGCCGCAACTGCGAGAACACGATAGGCGGTGTCACGATACCGTTGGGCGTGGCCGGACCGCTCCCGATCGAAGGCGAGCACTTCAGGGGGAGCACCTACGTACCTTTAGCCACAACCGAGGGCGCCCTAGTTGCGACCGTCAACAGGGGAGCAGCCGCGATAAGGTCCTCTGGAGCAGTCAAGGTGAGGGTCCTAGATGACAAGATGACTAGAGCCCCTGTCCTCGAGACGCCGGGGGTGGAGTGGAGCTTCAGGCTCACCAAGTGGGTCGAGCAGAACTTCCAGCTCCTCCGTGAGGCGTTCAGGTCCGCAACCAATCACGGCGACCTCAGGGGAATCAAGCCGTTCGTCGCAGGGAAGTTCGTCTTCCTCAGGATGGAGGCCACAACTGGTGACGCGATGGGCATGAACATGGTCACCAAGGCCGCAGAGCGCGTGGTGGAGGAGGTCGTCTCGAGGCTCGATTGGGTGAAGCACGTATCCCTCAGCGGCAACCTCTGCACCGACAAGAAACCCGCAGCGGTCAACTGGGTAATGGGTCGTGGCAAGACCGTATCGGCCGAGGCCGTCATCAAGCGAGACGTAGTGGGTTCCGTGCTGAAGACGACGCCTGAGGCCGTGATGAAGGTCGTCTCGGCGAAGCTCTACGTCGGGTCCGCGCTCGCTGGGGCGCTCGGAGGCTTCAACGCCCACGTAGCGAACGTGATAGCTGCGGTCTTCATCGCCACGGGTCAGGACTTAGCGCAGGTCGTCGAGTCGAGCGAGTCGATCACCTACGCCGACATCACCCCAGCCGGAGACCTCTACTTCAGCCTCACCATCCCTAGCCTCGAGGTCGGTACCGTGGGTGGAGGGACGTGGCTACCCGCTCAACGCGCTGCACTCTCAATAATGGGTGTGGCCGGGCCCGGTGACCCGCCTGGAACCAACGCGAGGAAGTTCGCTGAGGTCGTCGCGGCCGCCGCTCTCGCCGGCGAGCTCTCCCTCACTTCGGCCCTCTCCGCGCACCACCTCGTGAAGGCCCACGACCGCTTAGGTAGAGGCAGGAGGTAGTCAGACCGGCGGGGACCGACAGCCCGTAGCCCTCCTTCTGTTTTAGGCGGGATCCGTCTTCTCGTACCTCCGGGGCTCGACGGTGGCGCTCAACGCCCCGGCCACTTTCTCCGCCCGGGACGCCCGTTTCATCCGCTCTCCGGCAGTCGTCAGCGGAACTTCCCGCTTCATACCGCATCTTGCCGGAGGGGTTTCGTCTCTGTGGCGTTGCCGAGGGTTTCCCCACGTGCCTCGCGGCACCGGGCCCACCGTAGGAGGGAGGAACTTCCCCGGGACCTCCCCGAAGCCCGCCCGGCTGCCTGTCCCCCAGAGAGTGGGAGGTCGTGGGGTATAAGCTTGAGCGGTTGAAGATCAGGCCCCCGGTCTTGGAGGTGCCTCACATGAGCCCCCTGCCAGCTCGACGCTCTCACCGGTGTCGGTCTGTTCAGGAGCCTGTGCGATTGCCTCGCCCTTCCTCCTCACGCTAACTCCCCGCACCTTAGCGACGATCTCCGCCACGACCGCCAGCGCGACCTCCTCCGGCGTGTAGGCACCGATGTCGATCCCCGCCGGCGCGCTGAGCGACCTGATGAAGTCCTCACCGACTCCCCTAGACCTGAGCAGCTCGAGGTTCCTAGCGACCCGCTTCCGGCTTGCGACCAGCCCCACGTAGCCCACCTTCCTCTTCGAGAGCTTCTCGAGGACCTCGATGTCCCTGCCGCCCTTCGTGAGTACGACCACGTGATCCCGATCTCCGAGGTTTAGCGAGTCGATGTCGAATGAGAGGTCGGATATCAACACGTCCGGCTCGGTGGTCAGGGAGGGGGCCGGGTTCACGACTACCGTCTCGAAACCGAGGACCTTCCCGAACTTGACCAGGGACTCCTCGACGTCGTCCCTTCCCCCCTGAGCCACCACCACCAGCCTCCTTCTGGGAACCCTGGGCTCCACGAAGATCTCGAGCTTGCCGCCGCAGAACGTCTCCACGAAGATCTCGTCTTCAGCTGCTCTTCCTCCAGCCATCTTGATTATCGACTCCTCGGGGCCGGCGAGGTGCACCGTGACGAGTCTCGGCCTGTCCTGTTTGATCGCCTCTATCGAGATCGAGATTATCGGACCCTCCGGACACACGCCTCCGAGCGAGCCGTAGAGGACGTTGCCATCCTCGTCGACGACGACCTTGAACCCCGGCTTCCCGATGGAGGAACCCTCGACCCTCACTATGGTCGCGATCGCGTAGGGTTTCCGCTCGCGCTCCAGCTTCGCTATTACCTCGCCGAAGCCCTTCAACCCTCAGGAGGACGTTGAGACCGGTATATTTGCGTGCGTCGAGCGCTGGTGTCGCGAACGCCACTTGCGCGATCTACTCATCACCGGCGACGGGGAGAACTTATGCCACGAGAAGGTCAAAGATGTCTCTGTCCGGGAGCTGCCGGTCAGCAGAGTAGCCCGGGTGGGAGTCGAACCCACGTCTCCGGGTGACCTCTCCCTACAGGGGATCCAAAGCCCGGAATCCTTGGTCCTCTGGCCAGTTTGACCGCTAGACGACCGGGCTACCATCGATCGAAGGTACCGGGTTGATTTAGACCTTTACGGCCTCAGAGGCCGGCGTCGCGCAGCGCGACGATCTTCGAAGATATCGAGAGCATGAATTCGTCGAGGAACCTTAGGACCGATTCTTGATAGGCGTCGAAGCTCGATGGATACGCGAGCAACCACCTCAGGATCTCGTCGGAGCTCGCACCCGCAGGAGGTTGACGCTGGAGCCACCTGATGTAATCTATGACACCGCCGACGTTGTTGATGATCCTGTCCACAGACGGGGTCAGCTGTGGGTCGTACTCGGCGACCGTCGACTTGAGTCCGGACCAGTAGTTGTTGAGGAAGTTACTCACCCGCCTCTCGTCGAGCTGGGAGATGTCTGTGACACCTACGAAGAGGAGCTGGAGGAGGTTGTCCCTGCCAGAGATCTGGGTGTATATGGCGACCGCCTTCTCGAGGCGCGAGACTACGGCCCTTGCCCTCTCGACCCTCCTGGTGAGCTCCGCAGACCCCGACTCGGCAGCCCTCAATCTGGCCTGAAGCTCGGTTACGGAGTTGCTGAGTGCCGCTAGGTTCGTCTGGAGCGAGTTCACCCTCACCCTGAGGTCGTCACGCTCGAGCCTCAGCTGTGAGAGCTGCGCGTTGAGCGACTCGAGCTCGGTGCCCAGTCTCTCGTTCAGGGACCTGAGCTGTCTGAATTCCCCGAGGACCTCTTCACGGCCAGTGGAGTACCCGAGGAAGTAGCCCGAGACCCCCAGCGCAACCCCGACGACCAGAAGGGCCGTCACGAAGACCGTCCTGCTGACCATCCGCATCACCCTCCCTGTGTACTTCCGCTATCCTGCCTCGTGTGGCCCCCTGCGCCCGCGGATCCCCTGAGCTTCGTGAGGGAGTCGTGGATGATGATGGCCGTCGCCACCAGACCGAGCGCTATCAACCCCATGCCGATCGGGGTCCAGGCCTCAGTCCGCACCTCTCTGGGTTCAGCCATCACGGTCCTGAGACTGACCGTCTGCATGGTGACCGTGGCACCCGGTACAGTCACGGTGAGGTACCTGAACTCTGTGACCGTCGCGGTGACTGTAATGGCCGGTTCGTCGACGATCGAGATTTCGAGCGTGTACGCTCCCCGAGATGGCCCGAACGGGTAGACCACGACGTAGTGGGGGCCCGTGGCGACCGCCCTGTAGGAGGCGCGTTCGTAGAAGCCTGCCGGTCTCACACCGGTCTCGAGCGGGTCTCGTTCCGGCGAGAAGAGAACCAAGTCAAAGTCCTGGTCCAGAGGCACCCTCACCACCACGAAAATGGTCTGGCCCTTAACGAGGTCCACCCTGAAGAAGTGCAGGTCGCCCGCCTGCAGGTCATACGTGTAAGAGCCGGGTGCGAGGACCGGCGCGTTGGCGAAGTTGGTGCCCGGAGGAGGTGCTGCGGCCTGTGCCGAGACCAGTGCGTTCAGGTTAAGCAGCAGCGCCACGACGGTTCCGAACAGCAAGCCCTTACGCATGTTATGGTCAACAATCTCTCGAAGGGTCCGACATAAAGGTTGTCAGGGAGGGCCGGCGCTGCGTGGCGGCTCTCTCAAACGCCTCGCGCTCACTTCCTCGCTGTAACCCTGATCGGTCATCGCCGCAGCAGAAGTCATCCACCGGCAGATTTAACGGTGTCACGGGTAATGTGTAGTAAGGTTAATATTGTTTGCCATGGTTAACTTTTTGGGATGGCGGAAGTCCTGCTGAGGGTCGCGGACCTTTACGCCGGTTACGACGGAGCCGCGGTGCTGGAGGGGGTATGGTATGAGGGTTTGAGGGAGGAGTTGGTGCTGCTGATGGGGCCGAACGGTGCCGGAAAGTCGACGCTGCTCAAGACGGCTGTCGGTCTGATCAGACCGATTCGAGGTTCGGTGGAGGTACTGGGTAGCGATCCCTGGAGCGACAGGTCTGTGAGGAGGAGGGTTGCGTACGTTCCACAGCAAAGGACTTTGGCCGTCTCATCCCCACTGAGGGTGGTCGACCTGGTGGAGATGGGTGCCAGAGCGGCCCGTGCCCGCGGCGCTAGGGACCGGTCGGACGACGCGATGGAGAGGGTCGACGTCGCACGCCTTCGAAACGCGAGGTTATTGGATCTCTCGGGGGGACAGTTGGCTAGGGCCCTCATCGCTAGGGCCTTAGCCCAAGACCCTGACATCTACCTGCTCGACGAGCCCTTCGAGTCCATCGACCGTCCGAGCGAGGAGGCGGTCGTTTCAGCCCTCGAGGAGGAGAAAAGGCGAGGCAAGCACGTGCTCCTCTCCGAGCACCACGTTCCAGACCCGACGCCCTTCGACAGGGTCGTGCTTCTGAACAGGCGCGTCGTCGCTATCGGGACGCCCACCGACGTTCTCTCGGACAGGAGACTCCTGACCGAGGCCTATAACGGCAAGTGGTAGAACTTGGACGCACTGGTCGCGATCGTCGCAGCAGTTCTCCTCTTCAACGCTTCCGATGTCCAAGAGCTCCCGCACGTTATGGTGACCACCGAAGCACTGGAGGAGCTTGTGAGGGCTGTTGGCGACGGGGTCGTCGTGGTGGAGAGCGTCCTCGGCGAGTCGAGCCCTTCGACCTTCAGATTGAAGCCGAGCGTCGTCGAGAGGTTACTTCAAGCCGACCTCTTCCTCTTCATCGGTTACGGCTCCGAGGCGAGGGTCGGGGAGCTCGCATCGGTCGTCCGGAGGGGAGCACCTACCTACAGGCTCTCCGAGGTGCTCGGGATGGAGGCCGTCAAGACTGCCTTCTGGGTTTCGCCGAGGGGTGCTTCGCGGCTCGCGGACGCGGTCGCTTCGATCCTCTCCCAGCACTATCCCTACGCCTCCGAGAGGATCGAGCTCAACAGGCAGAGGTTCACCGGCGAGCTGGAGCTGCTGGACTCCTGGGCCAGGGACCTGGTGTCGACCGTTGGCGGACGGTCGGCGGTCGTGACGATACGTCCGTCGCTCAACGACTTACTGGAGGGCCTCGGCATGAAGGTCATCACGCTCACCGAAGGGTTCGGGAGCTATGAGCAGCGGCTCGCCAAGTTAGGAGAGGTAGTCGTCGCGATCACGGACACGGGTGCGCCGATACTCGTCGAGGCTGAGGAGGAGGGAACGACGCTGAGGGAGGTCATGGTCAACCTGGCCTCCAGGACGGGACTCGGGGTCCATGGTCCCGTTTACTACGAGTGGATCGACGAGGGTCGCGGCATAGTGAATTACCCCGATCTGATAAGGTGGAACGTTGTGCAGGTCGTCAACGCCCTGAGGACCGCGACCGGTCCCCAACGCACCGATGCGTTCCTATCGCTGTTAACGGTGGGCCTGCTGGCGCTCGTGGCTGTCACGGTGACCACCTCGGTAGTCGGGAGCTTCGGGTTGATGCGGGGTTGGGCCATCTTCGGCGACGCGCTCTCTCATGGAGCCATCGCGGGGCTCGTCGCGGCCTACGTAATCGGGGCCGACTTCTACGTCGGAGCCCTAGCGGCGGGGTTGTTGGTTGCGTTGGCCGTCTCCTACATCGAGAGGAGGACGAAGTTGAGGGGGGACGTCGCCATCGCGATTACCTTCACCTCGATGCTTGCCCTTGCGATCGTGATGCTCTCCAGTACAGGAGGAGCTACACTCAACATAGAGGACGTGCTGTTCGCCGACGTCCTGGCGGTCTCCGACGAGTTCTTTGTAAGGTCTCTGGTGCTATCGGTGACCTCGCTGGTCGCAGTCCTTTCGGTGAGGAAGGCCCTGATGATTTACTGCGTCGACCCCCTCTACGCGGAGTCCATAGGCCTGAGGACTTCCTTGCTCCACTACGGCCTCCTCGCGTTGCTTTCGGGAACCGTGATCACGGCCTTCATGACCGTCGGCGCCATACCGGCCGTCGCCTCGTTCATAATACCCCCGGCCACCGCCTTCCTTCTCTCACGGGGCCCCGGCTCGTACCTGGCTATGTCTGCCGCGATCCCTGCCCTGTCAGCGCTCGGAGGGCTGGGACTTGCATACGTTCTCGACACGAACGTGGGAGCAGCGACCGTGCTGGTCTACGCGGTGGTTTTCGTGGTAGCAATGATGTCGAGAAGGGCGAGTTGACGTCACGGCTCCACCGTTGTTCCAGCCTCGCCGTGCAGTACGGCCCTCCTCACGTTCTCGGGATCGGTGCCGTCAACGAAGAGCAGCCTCACCCTGGACCTCTTGAGGACCGTCAGACCCACCGAGTCGACGAGCCTGTACTCTCCGGCCATGTGAGAGACCTCTCCGAGCCTCGCGAGGAGTTCGTCGTACGTCATACTGGGTATCAGCTTGGCATCGGCGTGAAGTTTGGGGTCACGGTCGTAAACTCCCCTGACATCGGTAGCAACTATGAGCCGATCAGCTCTGATGGCCCCAGCGCAGACGGCCGAGACCGCGAAGGTCGACTGACCTGGCCAGAGACCTCCAGCGACTGCGATGCTCCTTACGGCTAGGGCCCTCCTCAGCGACTCGATGTCCTTGACAACTTCGGGGTAGGCCTGCTCCCCCAAGGCCAGCAGCATCAGCGCGGCGTGAATTCTCGTTACGGTGATGGCGATCTCGTCGCAGGTCACCTCGTCCGCACCCAATGTCCTCGCGGCTTGTATGTAGGTCCTCGCGGGGTCACCGCCACCCACCACGACCACCCATCTGTCAGAGGCGTCGTGAGTCTCCCTGATCACTCGTGCGTATCCTCTGATCAGATCCACGTCAGGCGCTCCCCTTGCGAAGAGGTGTCCACCCAGTTTGATCACCAGCGGCAACTCGGTCCTGTCAGATCGTCGCTTAAAGAAAACCGTACTTCAGCCAATCGGTAGCCTCGAAGTTAACGCCTTGTCGAGCGCGATCATCCCTCCGAGCGCCATGACCCTGTCAGAGGCCATGCCGCCCGACGCGACCACCCTGAGCCTGTACTTGCCGGACTCGGCGCCCCTCAGGACCTCGTCGAGCCCGGGGTCGTTCAAGTTAGTCCAGAGGTGATCCTCCGCCACCAGCACCATCCCGACTTTTCGCTCCCTGACCATCAGAAGGGTCTCCGCGGGCCCGAAGGCCGAGGACCTCGGATCCTCCAGGGCCAGCTCAAGCGACCTCTCCACCAGTAGCGCGTCGTAGAGCGGTTTGAGGTCCTTTCCAAGCCCTCCCCTCCTGAGCACCTCCATGAGGCCCTCGATGCCGCCGGCCGAGGCCGGGACCGTTCTCTTCAACACCTCCCCCCTCGAGGAGAGCGCCCTCCTCAGGTCGCTGGTGAGCCCGTCGACGAGCGGCTGCGGGGCCACCACCACGACCTCGGGCTCATTGTACCTTTCCATCGCGTCGAGCATCGCGTCCTTCATACCCGTGACCAACTCCTCCTTCCAGCTCGAAACCCGCTCGGACCCAGAGTACTTGGGCCCTGATGAGGTCTCGACGGTCTTGAGGACGACGTAACCCTCGTCGCTGATCAGGACGAGCGCGGCCCTCTCGTCGTCGGCGGAGACGACCAGCATGGGCCTGACGGGCTTGCGCTTTCCGACCTCGGAGATGGCTAACAGCCTCCCGAACCTCTCCCTCGAGACCACCTCGATCTCCCTTCCCCTCTCGACGTGAACCGTGTGATGCTTCTTCAGGAGGTCCTCGTGTCCGGGAGCGTCCACTATCCGTCCCAGGAACGAGATCCGTCGGATGCTTGGATCGGCCGACTTCCTCTCGACCTCAATGCCGATCCTCAGGGGGATCCTCTTGCTGTC
This sequence comes from Candidatus Calditenuaceae archaeon, assembly GCA_025058225.1. Taxonomy (GTDB): domain Archaea; phylum Thermoproteota; class Nitrososphaeria_A; order Caldarchaeales; family Calditenuaceae; genus Calditenuis. Next base: position 45,204 of record JANXEE010000015.1, read on the forward strand.
GACCTCTCCGGAGGCCCTCTCCTTCTTGATCTCACGGGTCGTCTCCGCGAAGACCAGGTCTCCTCTCTCCACGGACCTGTAGAGGTTGATAAGGTCCACCCCCGACTCGGGGACGAGTCTCACGGACCTCTTCAGCTCGTCAACGGCTATCGCCCTCACCGCCACCAGCTTGGACTTCCCCGCTTCAGGTGATTAACCGATCTCCGGTCGGATTCACATGACCACCAGGAAGAGGAGAAACAAGGGCATGGTCACCGCGGTCACAAGCGCACCCACCTTCATGAACCGGAGGTAGGAGATGGTCGCTCCGTATCTGCTCTCGAGGACCTCGAGGACGATCACGTTGGACGCGGCACCCAGTATCGTCAGGTTACCGGCGAGGGTGGCGGCCGAGGCAAGCGTCAACCAGACATCTGTCTCGGCACCGGTCACACCCAACCCTTTGAGCTGCTCGATGGCGAGCTTCGTGTAGGGAACGTTGCTGATCAGCTGGCTCATGACCAACGAGAGCACCGTCAGACTAACCATTCCAAGGGGACCAACGGGGTCGTCGAGCAGAAGGGTCGATAAGACCGGCTGGAGCACCCCGGAGCGCCATATCCCCTCTATGCTGATGAACATGCCGATGAAGAACAGTATCGTCCCGAAGTCGACCCTCGCGAGGACCTCACGCGGACTCTCCGTGAACGCGAGGAGCGCCGCTGCCGCCGTGAAGGGGATCAGGCCTCTCGTTGTGATGTGAGGTAGCCCGAGGGCAGCGTTGATGTCGTTCACCATGAGCGCTGTGACCGCCGCGCCCCCACCGAAGGCCGCCAGCACGAGCTCCCTCTTCGACCTTACGGCCTCCCACGGCGACACCGTCAGCTGGGACCTGACGTCCGGTAGCTTGTACAGCCGCATCATCAGAAGGCTCGTTATGGTCAAGGAGAGCAGCGTCGGGACTGCCAGCTTCAGGAGGAACTCCGGGAAGGGCGCCCTCATCCCCGATTGCACCGCGATCAGGACGTTCTGGGGGTTGCCTATGGGGGTCATCGCGGACCCGATGGTGATCGAGAAGCACAGCAACAGAAACGCGAATTCGTAGCTCCCCCCGAGGGCCCTTCCGATGGTCACCGCGATCGGCGGTCCCATCAGGGCGACCGTGTCGTTGACGAAGAAGGCCGACATCATCCCGAAGAGCAGCGATGACCCCATCACGAGGGCTCTGGTCGTCCTCAGCACCGAGAGGAAGTAGTAGGCCACGAAGTCGAGGAGCCCCGAGCGGTCGGCCATACCGACCAGAGCGAACATTCCGATCAGCAGCGTTATCACGTCGAGGTCCACGAGGGTCATCGCCTCCTCCACCGGGACGAGGTCTGCTAGCAGCGTCACCGCTGTGCAGAGCATCATCACCGACCAGAGGGGGACCTTCGGGAACCTGCTCCTCAGGACCGTCCCCCCCAACAGCACGGCTAAAACCACCGCCCCCGACAGAGCAGCTTGAGTCGTCATTCCAGCCAGTTAACCCAGCCTCATCATAGACGTATTCCTGTTCAGCGGACCGGCTGTGCGCCATCCGACGTTGAAGATCGACCTTCAGACCGACCTGCGACCCGATCTGAGCCTCCTTCTGAGTACGGGGTTGTCGTCGACAAGCCTCTTCAGCGCCCAAGAGAACGTCTGGTCTCCATCCAGCACCAGCTCCCGATACACTCCGGTCCTGCCGTGCTCCTGCCTCCTCCTCAGGACCCTGATCCGATCCCTGAGGGCCCTCGGGTCGCACCCGATCAGCTTCGCGGCGATCTCCGGCGCCGACTCCGCGGGGAACTCCAGGTGCCCTTCCTCGACGGGGACCACGACTGTCAGGGACTTGTTCATCCCTGAGACCCTCTTACCCACGATCAGCCCCTCCAGTTCTATTTTTCCAGCGATTGTGTAGAACTCGTGCTCCGCGGGGAGCATCTCTATCAGGGGGAAGGAGATCGACGTGAGATCGTCGAGGTAGATGTAGCCCTTCACGACGTAGCCGGGCGTCGCTTGGACGACCGCCCTCCTCCAGTAGCCCCCGAGCTCCGACTCCGCGATCAACTGGAGAAGCTCAGGGTTCACGACCCTCGGTATGAAGACGTCGACGTCGCTCTCCGGCCTCACGTCGCCCCTCGCGACGCTGCCGTAGACGAACGCGTCCGCGACCCCCTTCGACCTGAGGACCGACATGAGCGTGGCGGCCCTATCCCGCTTCTCCGAGAGGAGCCTCCACCTCTCCCGGTCGTAGACGACCCTCCTGTAGGCGACCGACTCCAGCCCCACCGACCCGCGAAGGTGGCTGAGGTTGATAAAGCGTGGTCCAGGAATTACCCGGGATGCCGAAGATGGTCAGGGCACACGTCTGGGTCTCGGGGAGGGTGCAGGGCGTCTTCTTCAGGGCCAACACCAAGCGAGTCGCGGAGGAGCTCGGCCTAAGGGGCTGGGTGAGGAACCTCCCCGACGGCAGGGTCGAGGCGGTCTTCGAGGGGCCTGAAGATTCGGTGATGAGGGCGATCGAGTGGTGTAGGAAGGGGCCTCCGAGGGCCGCAGTGGAGGACGTCGACGTCAGATGGGAGCAGTACACCGGCGGCGAGGAGGGTTTCCAGATCCGGTATTGACGGACGCTCCAGACGTGAACCGCTCGAGGGGTTGCTCGCGACCGTAGTCCGTCACAGTTTGTAGCCGAGCTTCCTGAGGATCTCCTTCCTCTCCTTAATCTCCTCAGGGCCCTCCACGCCGAGCGGTGACTGTCCGTCGATCACGCCGAGCACTCCTCTCCCTTGCTCGGTCTCAGCGACGATCACCTGAACGGGGTTCCCCGTGGCGCAGTAGAACCCGACTATCTCCTGAACGTCCCTCAGCCTCGGAAGGACGTTGATCGGGTAAGCGTTCCTCAGCATTATCACGAGGAGGTGGCCGCAGCCCAGTCTCAGCGCGTTCTCGACCGCCAGACTCTCGAGCTCCTCGTCGGTCCCCGAGTGCCTGACCAGCCTCTTCATGGATGCCTCGCAGAAGGCTATTCCGAACTTTATCCCCGGGAAGGCGGTGACAAGGGCCTCGTGGACGTCCTCGACGGTCTTGATGAAGTGGCTTTGTGCGAGTATCAGCTGGACTCCCTCCGGGAACTCGACCTTTACCACGTGGAGCTGCATACCGTTCCATTTAGAGGCCAGAGGTTATACTTTGCTGGTCCACGGACTCGATCCCTGAACGTGGCTGGAGCGCGCATCGGGGAGAGGCGTACCAGCTCGATCGATGCAACGCCATCTGTCAGGCGGCGCTCGATGGGTCGGAAGAGTTTTGCCGGTGGGCTAGTTCGGGGAGGAGGCGACGGACCTGTGGCGCGAGTCCCTACACGATCTCAGGCAGCCGCGGAGGGACTACGAGATCGGGGTTACGGCGTCTCGGCCTTCCTCGACCACAAGGCGGCCACGAAGGCGCTAACACGCCGGCGCAGGTCGAAGCGTTCAGGGAGGGGAAGACGGTGGTCCGGGAGTCGGTGACGGAGGAGATCAGGGTCAGGCTCTGAGCTCCATCGAATGGCTGGATCATCGCCGAGCCATCCTGTTCCTGCAGATGGGGCCGGCCGGATTTGAACCGGCGACCTCCCGGGCCCTTGCCGAGGCCCTCGCGGTCCCAAGCCGGGCGTCCACTCCATGCTGGACTACGGCCCCCCGACGACCTCCTCCGGATTCGCTAAATACCTTCGCCGGCGGCGGGGCGGACGCTGATCACCAAGAGACCGTTTTTACTGAGGGCGTCAGGAGGAACCCGATGCGGGTCTACCTGCTCTCGCACGTCCTGAGGGAGGACGACCCTGTCTACCCGGGGACGCAGCCGCTGAGGCTCGAGCAGGTGAGGAGCATAGCCCGAGGGGACACCTCGAACTCCTGGAGGATGAGCTCTGGGAACCACGTCGGGACGCACGTCGACGCGCCGAACCACTTCGACGACTCAGGACTCAGGGTCGAGGACCTGAGGGTCGAGGACCTCGTGATCGAGCGCGGACTGGTACTGGACGTCCCTGAGGAGCCGGGAGGCGTGATCGAGGTCGAGGACCTGAGGCCCCACGAGCGGCTGATCGGGAAGTGCGGGATGCTGATGGTCAGGACCGGCCTGCAGGCCTACAGAAGGTCCGACCCCTCCAGGTACTCGGGCGAAGGGGTGTCGCTCCACCCTGAGGCCGCCTCTTACATAGCCGGCTTCGGGACCGTGAGGGCCTTCGGGATCGACGCGATCAGCATCAGCTCGCCGCTCAGGAGGGAGATGGGTAGGGAGGCCCACAGGAGGCTGCTGACCTCGAGGAGGTTCCTGATAGTCGAGGACATGGACCTCGCTGGGAAGCCGGAGAGCTACGACGTCGTCGTGGTCGCGCCGCTCAGGGTCGAGAGGGTCGACGGCGCGCCCTGCACGGTCATCGGGATCATGCTCGGCTGATGGAGCTGTGCCTCCTCGACTCGTAGACTCCCCGGCCGTAAGCGACTCTGGCCGGCACGCCAATCACCACGTCGCCGTCAGATACGTCCCTCGTGACGACCGCCCCCGCACCTATCACCGCCCGGCTCCCTATCCTGACGCCTGCCATGATCAGAGCGCCCGCACCTATCACGGAACCGTCGAGTATTTCGGCACCCCGCAGGTCCTCGCTGGGAGGATAGCGGTCGTTCATCACCACGACGTTGGGTCCCATGAAGACGTTCGAACCGACCTTCGTGAGGTGTGGAAGGTAGCACATCGACTGTATGGAACACCCCTCTCCGACCGTCACCTCACCGTCGAGCTGTGTCCCGGTCCCTATCCGCGTTCGCCTGCCGACCCTGCTACCGGACCTGATCAGGACGTTGTGCCCGAGCTCCACGCCCTCGCCAAGGACCACCTGCTCGTATATCACGCACCCCCTCCTAACGACGCAGCCCTTCTCCAGCTCGCTTCCTGAGCTGACTTCGTCGAGGGACTCGACGTTCCGGCCCGAGATCGAGAGGAGCTTCGACCTAGTCGGATAACCGACGGTCACCATCGCGTCCACTATCGCCCCCTCTCCGATCCTCGACGGGCCCAGAACGACCGCTCCCTCCATCACGATACCCTTCACCAAGGCCCTCGGACTGACGTACCCTTGCACGGAAAGAACCCTCACGTTCGCGTGCTATAAATCGAGGTGGGCTCCGCACCGGTCACGTTATTCGCCTCCTGTCACAGCCCTTCGAAACCGCGCGGGGAAGCTAATATGCGCGCCCTCGGGCGAACATCGGGATGAACTACCGTGAGCTGGTGAAGCTGGTGGTCGTCAGGGCGGACGCCCAGCAGATCGCGGAGAGGCTACTTGACGTCGTCATGACCTCTTACAACGCCGGCCTTGTGACACCGAATGAGGGCGAGAGGCTGGCTGACGCCTTCCAATCGGACAGGCTCTCTGATGCGGACGTCCTTGAGTCGCTGCTCGAGTTGGCCCACAGGACCGAGCCTGAGAAGTTTCGCTCGTTGATCGAGGAGTTGGGTCTGCGGATATGAAGATCTCGATCGAGCTGGCACCCCGTCTCCCGCTCTGGGCGTTGCGAATTCTATCGAGCATGGCAGAAAAAGTCGGGTTCGAGGCGGTCTGGTTGTCGGAGCACTACTTCAACAGGTCCTCGGTGGTCGCGGCCGCCTACCTCCTCTCTCACCTGAAGCGGCTCGCTGTGGGTGTTGGTGTCCTGAACCCCTACGTCCTTCATCCTGCGGTGATGGCACAGGTCGCTGCATCGCTGACCGAGGTCGGTCCTGGGAGGGTAATGTTGGGGGTAGGAGCCGGTGACGTCACGACGCTTGAGGCCCTCGGATACCTCAGGAAGGACGCCGTTGAAAGGGTGAGGGCCTGTGTGAGGACGGTTAAGGGGCTTCTGCAGGGAGGGGGACTTAACGACGGCCTCAGGTTGGACTTCAGGGCAGCATCACAGGTTCCCGTTTACGTGGCGGCCCAAGGGCCCAAGATGCTCGAGCTCGCAGGAGAGGTTGGTGACGGTGTGCTCATCAACTCAGCGAACTTGCCCCACCTCAGGGACTCGGTCGGTCTGGTCAGGTCCTCCGCCTCAAGGAGCGGAAGGAGCGTCTCAGTTGAAGCTGAACTGCTCGTCTCGGTCCACGAGGACAGCAAGAAGGCCATCAAGACCGTGAAACCGTACGTGGCGGTGATGTTGGCCGGGTCGTCAGCTGACTTCGCGAGGGTTTTGGGATTCGATGAGGACCTCCTGTCACGTCTGAAGGTGCTGGTTGGGAGAGGGAGGTGGTTGGATGTTCAGGAACTGATACCCGATGACGTGGCCTCAGCGCTCTCGGTTGCAGGCAACCCGCGCGAGTTCGCGACTGCGCTGGAGGGGCTGCCGATTGAGGAACTGGACGGCCTCGTGTTGGGAGGTCCTATAGGCCCTAACCCGCGTCCTGCGATCGTCGAGGTTCACCGTGCGCTGATGAGGTCGATCTCTCGAGGAGCTCGATCAGCTCCCCGATCCTCTGCTCAAAGGCCCTGAGGTCCTCAGCAGACGGCTCCATGCCACCGTACCTGATGTCCTCGAACGTCCTGATCAAATCATCGAACGAGTCGCTCGAGCCCAGTCTCGAGGTGACGAGCGTGACCACTTCCCTGAAGGTCATCGAGCTCCTCACCCCCATGATCCCGTCGTTCCGCAGCTCCGTCACGAGCGCTCTGACGATCTTTATGGCGTGCTCCCTTCCGGCCCCTCTTGACTGGAGGAGGGCCTTCACCTCTGCGAACCGTTCTCTGGTTGCCCTTCTCTCGGCCCTCTTCCCCCGCAAGCTCCTCACCAACTGAAGTATGGCAACGGCGATCATCGCGTTCATTGCGACCCAGAATATCGGGCTGTAGAACAACTCAACCATGCTCAATCGGCTGCACCAAGTAATCTATTACCAGCATGGGAATATAACTGTCGGGAAGTACGGTCGCTGCTATTCCTGGCAGCTCAACGTTCAACGAGAACTCAGACGAGACTGACTCCTCCTCTAGGCTATGGGGATCGGGCGCTACAGCCGTTAGGGTGCTGGGCCTTATCGAGTAAGGGAGCACCGACACCAACTCGGGCCTGCTCGCCGGGGGGACCGCACGCACCTCGCCCGTGGTCGTCAGATACTTTATGAACGGTAATGCCAGATAAACTTCGTCGAGTCTGAAGACGCTAAACGAGACCGTCAGGGCTGTAATGCCCTTGGTAACGTCGGGCATCAACAGATAGGCCTCCGGCCTCAAGCGGACCTCGGTGAACGTCACGGTCACGCGCAGGTCCTTCTCGACGACTAGGCTCGTCCGGAAGGGCACGAACCTGCCATCGGCCCAGTAAACTGACAGGGAGTGGTTCCCTCGGGGGACCCTCAGCAGCAGTTCGCCGTTGAACCCTACCCTCCTCACCTCACCGGCTAGGAAGACGACGGCTTCACCGTATCTGGCCCTCCTCGGCTGGCCCCAGTCGATCGAGTGGAGCACCACGACCTCTACGTCGTGCAGGGGGGGCTGCCCCGATCCGATCTCGGAGATCTGGAGAACGTCTATGAGTGGTGTCGAATCTGTGCCGAGGGGCGGGCTGTTCAACAAGAGTAGGAGTAACGCAACCGCTAGGAGGGCCGGCGCCAACCTGCTTAGCCTACGCACCCTAAGTTCCCCGACCGGGCTCAAATATTTGCATTTCCGGGGAATACCCAGCCAGGTTCTCGGCCGAACGAACATCGCTAATAAGCGTCGGTCGTGAGGGAGTCGTGATGGTTGAGGAAGAGACCGCCATGGGCAGGTTGGAGGGGCATGAGAGGGTGGTCGTGGTGGGTGGCGGTGCCAACAGGCTCTACAGCTGGGGATACGGCGAGCTCGTGGAACCCGGGACGCTTGACCTCACGCCCTACGAGGCGGCCTACCTGACGGAGGAGGGGGGCCTCGTGGTCCTCGACGAAGGCGGTGAGAGGCTCGGGTTCCCGTCACTCGTCAGTCGCTTCTCGAGTTCCATCAAGGGCTTCTGGATCAGCTACGTCATCTATCGGGACCTCAAGAGGAAGAGGTATCACGTGAAGCACGGAATAGTTCCAACCCTCTTCCTCATGGTCTACGAGAAGGGGAAACGCGACAGCGCGAAGTACTTCGTCTTCCCGATGTTCGAGGGGTTCCCGGTCAAGGTGTCGGAGTTGATGGAGCTGGTCCGGCACTCGAAGAACATGGGAAAGCAGCTGCTCCTCGCGATCGTCGACAGACGGGGCGAGGTGATCTATTACACCTGCTCAGAGGTATCTCCGGTGAACGTCGTGGCCGAAAGGTCCATCTCGACAGGGGACTGAATCATGCGAAAGGCTTCGGCGCTGATCAGATTGACCCGGCCTCCTAACGGCCTGATGATGTTCGTCGCTGTTTTAGTTGGGTACTACGTCTCCTCAGGCAGGCTCCCCGACGCGTCTACGCTGGCGCTCTCCTTCTTCACTGCGTACTGCCTCAACGGCTCCTCCATGGCGGTCAACGACCTCGTCGATGTCGAGGTGGACAGAGTCAACGCTCCTCATCGTCCGATACCCTCTGGCGCGGTGGGCCGGCTCGAGGCCAAACTGCTCGCGACCGGTTTGGGCGTCATCGGACTCTCCTCCTCGGCTCTGCTGGGAACCGTGCCCGTGCTGATCGCCATCACCTCGTATCTGCTGGCACTCGCCTACAACGTCAGTCTGAAGCAAACGGGCCTGCTAGGGAATTCGGTGGTCAGCGCCACAGTTGCGGCGCCCTTCCTCTTCGGGTCAGCGGTCGCGGTCGGCACACCCGACATCGGTTCAGGAACCCTGGCAGCGCTCGCGTTCCTCTCGAGCCTCGGGCGGGAGGTAGTCAAGGGAATCGCAGACATCGAGGGCGACTCCGTTAGGGGCATCAGGACCGTTGCGAGGGTCAGAGGCGTAAGGTTCGCGTCATTCCTCGGCGCAGGCGCGGTGCTGGCCGCGGTCGTCTTGAGCCCTCTGCCCTACCTAACGGGGACGCTCGGATGGGCCTACCTTCCGCTCGTTGCGGTTGCAGATGCGGGATTCGCCTTCTCCTCCTACGGTCTGGTGAAGGGTCTGAGCCCCGGTGCCGCGAGGAGGGTGAAGAGCCAGTACCTACTCTGGATGTTCCTGGCGTTGGTAGCCTTCCTCGTCGGCTCCGCAACCCGGTGACGAATCGACGTCGTGACCCTCGTGCTTCAGGAGGTTGTAAAGGGCGATAAGTGCTGCCGGTGCGGCGAGCTCCGTGGGCAGCGTCACATCCGGGCATAGATCCAGGACCGCGGTCGCCAATCTGAAGACGCCCTTCGGTATCCCTTCCCTCGAACCCAAGAGGATGTTCACCCTCTTGGCGCCGTGGACCCTCTTCACGACCTCAGAGGGCAATCTGTAGATCTCCTCGCCCTCCGGCTCGAAGACTAAGATCGGCTCCGATCTCCTCTCCAGTACCAGCTGATACAGGTCCTGCACCTTGACCCTGACCTCCCTGGGTCGTCTGCCGTAACTGCGCCTCTGGACCTCCAGCCTGGAAGCTATGCCCTCGAAGACGTTTTCGATGAAGGTTGCGAGCTCCCTCGCGTCCACGGAACCCATCGGCGCGATCACCAGCTCCCCGACCTCAAACGTCTGAACGAACCTCCCGATCCTCCTCCCGACCTCCTTCGCCCCCTCGACGGTACCGAGGTAAGGCATCTGCACGACGGAGACCCTGTTGAAGAACCTCCACGAGCTCGACTTAGAGGGGCCCATCTTCCTCAGCTCGGTCCGCCCGTTCAGCACGGAGATCGCTGTCCTGTCGCCGACAACCTCGATCGAAACGATCTTGTCCGGGTTATCGAGGTCAACCCTTGCATCAGTGGCCTGCTGAATCAACGCACCGACCTTTGCGTTCAACTCGATGCTGGTGAAGCTCCTGTGGGCCCTTCTGTGCGTCCTCACGGCGAAACTCTCGTGTGGAGCGATCCTCTCCCTCGAAAGGGCAGTTGCGACCTCGAGGATCTGCGCGGTGTTCGTCGGGACGACAGCCTCGGGTTTGATCACCTTCTCGGCTTCAGGAACCTCGTCGTTGATCAGCCGAAGCAGCCGATCCTGGTCGCTGCACTTCTCCACGATCACGATCCCCTTCAGTCCGTAGGGCGACTGGACTACTTCCGCTCCGGGGTCGAGGAGCTCTATCTTCGACTTGACGACGGCCTCAAGCCCTAGGGGCGTCTTAACTATCAGCATCATTCGCTACTGTATGACGATCCGCTCGACGCCGAAGTGTCTCCTGGCCAGCTCAACCGCTGCCTTCAGGTTCTTCCCTCCCTTTCCGATCGCCTTCCCCTTCTCCTCCTCCGGGACCTTCACCCGGGCCTGAAGTTTCCCGTTCCTCTCGAAGAGCTCCACCTCTGCGACGCTCGCTGGCTGTAGGGCGTTCGCGATGAACTTCTTCGGGTCCGAGGAGAACTCAACGACTTTGATCCTCTTCTTCTGTATGTTGCGGAGCTCTTGAACGGTAGTTCCTTTTCTGCCGACGGCCTTACCCACGTCTCCAGCGTTGACCACGTATACGACCACGTCGTCGATGAGGACGCAGTCCACGGGCTGTACGTTGGTGACCTGCTGGAAGAAGGAGATGTAACGAAGTTCGCTTTCGGTTATCTTGACCGATTGACGGCCTCCTTCCGACATCGGAGTCACCCTTTGCCCAAGCTGCTGGTGCCGGGGTCGATGATCGCGACCGTCGACGCGTGGAACGGTTTCCCGAGGAGCCGGGACAGTTCGCTGGAGCTGATCGCCGTATCGATCAACTTAGAGCCCCTCATGGCGGTCACCGCTTGAAGCTCCCTCTTGAGCCTCTCCGGACAGTCGCTGGATATCAGCACGATCGAGGCGTCACCGCGCATCAGCGCCAGATAGGACTGCCTGAAACCGAGGACGAACTTTCCGGTCCTCCGCAGAACCCTGAGCTCCGTCTTGATGTCCATCACGCTTCTGCTCGACCTCACTCTCTACCTCTTGTTTTAAAATGTTCTCCGGGCCAGCCCGCCTGTAAGGACTTCGGGACCTGTAAAGCCGCAAAGCTCAAATTCCTGGTAGAACGTGCGTCATACCGGATATGAAGCTCATCAGCGTGAAGCTCCCTGAGGCCCTGGTCGATGGCATGGATGAGCTGATAAGGCGCGGCGTGTATCCGAGCAGGTCCGCGTTGCTGCGGGCCGCTGTCAGGGACCTCCTGAGGAGGGAGCTCTGGGGCGAGGAGGAAAAGGGCAGGTGATCTCTTCCCCGCAGGTCAGCGCAGCCGTGTGAGAGGTCGAGGTAGATATTGTAGGTCGCTGATGTCGGGGAGGTTTGAAGCTGGAGGTCGTCGACCTTTACGCGGGAATAGAGGGGAGGCAGATCCTCAAGGGGCTTAACCTGACGGTATCTCAAGGAGAGGTGCACGCGTTGATGGGGCCCAACGGCTCAGGGAAGAGCACGACCGCGTACGTCATAATGGGTCATCCGAAGTACCAGGTCGAGAGCGGCGACATACGGCTCGACGGCCAGAGCATTCTGGACCTCACACCAGACCAGCGGGCTAAAATGGGCATCTTCCTCGCCTTCCAGTACCCTCAGGAGATTACGGGCATAACGATGGCCAACTTCCTCAGGAAGTCCTTCCTCTCGATCTACGGCGAGGAAGGGAAGAAGGTGACAGCTTCCCAGTTCCAGAGAAGGCTGGTGGAGCACTTCAAGACCATGCAGTTCGATGAGGCCTTCACGAAGCGGTACCTGAACGAGGGGTTCTCCGGAGGCGAGAAGAAGAGGTCCGAGATCGTTCAGATGCTGACGCTCAAGCCCAAGATCGCGATCCTCGACGAGACCGATTCAGGACTCGACATAGACGGCGTCAAGGTCGTGGCTTCGGCTGTGAGGAGGATGGTGGGGGAGGACAACATAGGGGTGCTGGTGATCACACACTACGCTCGTATCCTGAACTACCTGAAACCTGATTACGTTCACATCATGTACGACGGTCGCGTCATCGTCAGCGGCGGTTTCGAGCTCGCCGATGAGCTGGAACGAGTCGGTTACAAGGGGATCGAGGAGAAGTACCTGAGCAGGGCGTGATCGGTTGCTGATCTATCTGACGGCCCTTAACAGAATAAGCGCTATCAAGGCCAGAGCGGCCACAGCGACCAGTGAAGTCACCTGACCGTCCGAGACTATTATGGGTATGGGGCCGATGAGGAGTATGCCGAAGCCCCTCGCCTCGCCGCCGGGTAATGACGCCAACAAGGCGAGCATCAAGACCGCTAGGATAAGGACGGACAGCAGGGCCAAGACAGCTGACCTCAAACCACGACCCCGAGCGCGACGAGTAGAACAACGAGCAGTATCAGAGCGGCCACAACCAGCGCCCACACTACTTGGCCCCTGAAGAATATCGGGATCGGGCCGATCAGCACGATGCCGAAGCCCTCTGATCTGCGGTCGCTGGTACCCCCGGCAGCTCTCAAGAGCAGGGCGACCGCTATGATTCCGAGTCCTGAGACGAGGACGATCAGGCCGAGCAGCAGCGTCTCTGAGTAGGTCATCCAGGTCAACCCCTCTCTAAAATGGCCTCGAGGGCCGCCAAACCGAAGTTCATCTTCTTCACCCTGAAGACCGGCCTCTCCGTCAGCGCCTTCCTCAAGGCCCTCCTTAGCCCTATGGAAGTCGGCCAGTAACACTCGTAGACGATCGCTCCGGCACCGGGCTTGAGCAGCCTGTAGGCCTCGTTGAGAAGCTCCCTCTTACCCCTGACCGAAATGAGGGCGTTCAGGAAGATGGCGGCGTCGAAGCCCGAGGGTGCCAGTTCCGGGTTGTGCTCGATGACCGGTGAGTAGAGGACCTTGTAGGACGGGCAGTTCCCCTGCAGGAACGCCTCCACCTTCAAGCGTAGCTCCTCTCTGTTCACCAGCACGAGAAGCTCACCGCTGTTCCTCATTGAGGCGACGACGTCCTTCTCGACCGAGGGGCCAGCGAACCCGAACTGCACAACCCTCTTGCCGTTGATGGGCAGCTCGGCGAGGAGCTCCTTCATACCCAAACTCCTTTTCACCTCATTGGGCCGGCTTCACCTGATTGACGGGTATCGAAATCGGGAAGGGGTAAGTGCTCTCGAGGAGCTCCAGCGTCACCTCCTTTCTGATTCTGTCGACGCGCGTCACCTTGCCCGTGAACCCCTTGAAGGGCCCGGCCACCACCTCAACCGTCATGCCCTCGTTTATGGTCTCGATGAGGGGCCTCTCGACCAGATGCCTGAGCACCTCGTCGTGGGAGATCTGGACGATCGCCTTGGACTTCACGTGCCTCAGCTCCTTGACGAGCACAGCCACTCTGTCCCTCTCGGTCCCCTCGACGAAGACGTACCCCTTGAGCGCGGGTAGGGTGACAACGGCCTGTACGTCCCTCGAGCCCGGGGGGATCCTACCCCAGATGAGCTGTGCGACGTTCCTCTCCTGGCCTGCGGTCGTCCTCACGGCGTACAGCTTCCCCAAAACCCTCACCCCAGAATCGCGAGGAAGATGAACCTGATCACCATGGAGATGAGCCCGAGAAGTGCCACGCCGATGAGCACGATCCTCGCAAGGATGAAGTACTCCTCCCTCGAGGGCTTTCTCGAGACCCTGAAAAGTACTACCGTCGACCTGAGGAAGTCCCTGAACCCCATTCCGGTTCACCCCCCTTTAAGCCAGAAGATAAACCCGTTCAGCCGGTTACGGTTCCTCGACCCATTCGTGCGTGCCATCGGTGAAGACCTCTTTCTTGAACAGTGCCGGCTCCCTCTTGTAGCGCTCAACCATCTCCGTCAGGGCTCTCATGACCTCTGCCCTCCTTGGACCCATCGAGGCCACCAGCACGATAGGCTCGCCCGGTCTGAAGGATCCGAGCAGGTGCCATATTCCGGCATATGTCAGACCGTAACGCTCCTTCGCCTCCGAGACTATGTCCATCAGCGTGACCTCGGCGTTCTCGACGTAGGCCTCCATCACGACCTCCGAGACCCGTTTACCCCTTCTGCTCGTCGATCTGGCTATGCCCATGAAGGTAGCAAGGGCGCCGGAGGAACCCTCGCGGTAAACGGTCTCCAAGTCCCTGTAGACGGCCAGCAGGTCCACCGCTCCCTTGGGGTAGACGCCGGTCGCCGGCAGTGAAAGGGCCCTCGACAGCTCACCTTCCGCCTGCGGCAATGACGCTCACCCTCCCGGCTACCCTACGGGCGAGGTTCCTGAAGACTTCGGCCGCCTCGGAACGAGGGGCCCTGACGATGACGGGTGTGCCGTCCTCGCTGCCCTCGAGTATCGTCTCGAGCAGGGGGACCTCCGCCAGCAGGGGCACTCCCGCTTCGAGCGCAGCCTTTCTGGCGTGGCTCTCACCGAAGACCCTGAGCGTCCGCCCGCAGCCCTCGCACTTGACGTAAGACATGTTCTCCACGATTCCTATGACGTTTACGTTAAGCCTCTGGAACATCCTGAGGGCTTTCATGGCTATCGTGACCGCCGCCTGTTGAGGGGTCGTCACGATGACAACGCCTCCGACCGGCACGGTCTGAGCCAGCGTCAGAGGTGCGTCACCGGTACCCGGCGGGAGGTCGACGACGAGGTAGTCCAGCTCACCCCAATCGACCTCTGTGAGCAGCTGTCTGACAGCAGATCCCACCAGAGGCCCCCTCCAGATTACCGGGGTGTCGTCCTGAAGTATGAGACCGAGTGACATCATCCGAATCCCATAGGGCCCCTCCGCCGGCTCCAGCTTGTTGCCCTTGACGTTCGACCCGTAGCTGTAGTTCCGTATGAAGCGAGGGATCGTCGGGCCGTAGACGTCCGCATCGAGAAGCCCTGTACTGGCTCCTGCCTCGGCGAGCGCGACCGCCAGGTTCACCGAAACTGTTGACTTCCCGACGCCACCCTTACCGCTAGCGACCGCGATCACGTTCTTCACACCCGGCATCGGACTGAGCCCAGGAGTCTGGGGCCTCACGCTCATGACCCTCGACTTCACCTCCATGGAGACCTTCTCGACGCCCTTCAGAGACTCGACGGCCTGTAGCACGGACGCCTTCAGCTCCTCGTTGAAGGGACATGCAGGTGTCGTCAGCTCCAAGGTGAAGGACACGTGGCCCCCCCTGACAGTGAGGTCCTTGATCATCCCCATCTGCACCACGTCGACGCCGAGCTCTGGGTCCTTCACTTTCCTGAGGGCCTTGAGGACGTCCTGCTCGGTGAGCTTCATCCGCTGTGCGAAGGCGGTCATTACTGATAAATATGACATCCTCACCCGAGACCGGTTAGACGGTTCGCATCCTCTCCCTGATCATGAAGGCCCCTATCACCGTCTTGGCATCTCTCACCTCACCTCTGAAGATCATCTCCATGAGTTCGTCGAGCGTCATCGTGACGACCCTGATCCCTTCCTCGTCGTCCTGGGGTGAAGGTGGCTCCTTGGGAACGGCCCTTGCCATGAAGAGGTGCATCACCTCCTCCGTGTAGCCCGGAGCAGGATAGAAGGTCCCCAGACGCTCGAGGGAGCGGGCCTCGTGACCTGTCTCCTCGAGCAGCTCTCTTCTGGCGCAGCTCTCCGCGTCTTCGTCGGGTTCGAGCGTCCCCGCGGGGAACTCGATGAGTTCCGCGTTCACGGCCCTTCTGTACTGTTTGATCAGGACCAGCTTCCCGTCTTCCCTAAAGGGCACCACGACCGCGGCGCCCCTGTGCTCGACGATCTCCCGTTCGACTACCCTCCCCTCGATCAGGGCCCTCTCCACCCTGAGCCCCACCGCCCGTCCAGAGTAGACCCTCCGGACTTCAAGGACCTTGACCCTCAAGTCGTGGAATCCTGGACCTCGATGTATATTATCTCAGCACTTCATCCTGTGCGGTTGCGAAACATCGTTTTTAGCTCCGTCGAGCACATAAGAGGTGTGGAGCTTCCGGCGAGGGATAACTTCGCTCTGCTGCCTCCGTGGACAGAGGTCGTGATGTATCTGGTGCTCCTGCCCTTCGCGGTGGTCTTCGCCTACGGTTTCTTTCAGAAGATGTCCGAGTACGGCTTGGAGGCGGTCAAGGCCGTACTCAGGAACCCTTTGCCCTGGATCAGGGGTGTGATGAGGTACGCGGTAACACAGAGGAAGCTCCTCAGGGAGCTGGGACCGGGGGTGATGCACGTCACGTTGAGCTATGGCATACTGGCGCTCTTCATCGGAACCGTCCTGGTCGCGATCGACTACGACATCTTCGAGAAGCTCGTCGGAGGCAAGCTGCTTCAGGGCGCAGGCTATCTCGTCTTCGAGGCGACTCTGGACCTCTTCGGGGTGCTGCTGATGTACGGGGTCATCGTCGTCTTGGTCAGGAGGTACGCGGGTGAGAGGAGGCTCAGGTCAAGGCTCGAGTACTACTCCTATCTCTACGGCATAGCCTTCATCGGGATCACAGGGTTCGTGCTGGAGGGCCTCAGGCTTTACCTGACGGACGTCCCGTGGGGCGGCTTCTCCTTCGTAGGTCAGGCCCTTTCTGTATCTCTTTCCACTCTCGGTGTTCCAGAGGCCCTAGCGGGGGAACTGTACCCGTGGTTGTGGTGGTCTCATGCGATCGTAGCGTTCTCACTGGTGGCAGCCATTCCTTACACGAACCTGCTCCACACGGTCGTCGCCGTCTTCTATGCAGGGCTTTCCTACTCTGCCCCGAGGCCTCCGGTCCTCGCGAAGACCCCCTTCAAGTTGGAGGAGCTCGACCCTGAGGCTGAGGTTCGCGTCGGCTTCCGGAAGGTGGGAGGACTGGACTGGTATCAGCGGATGGGGCTCGACGCCTGCACCGATTGCGGCCGCTGCGAGGCAGCATGTCCAGCGTTCGCTTCCGGCACTCCACTGTCCCCTAGGATGGTCGTCCAGAAGCTCAGGTTCGAGATGTGGCGCGCCCGCAGGGACGGTCAGCGGGATGTCTTCGAATCCGGCGTGCTGACGTATGAAGAGCTCTTCGCCTGCACCACCTGCGGCGCCTGCACGGAGGTCTGTCCGGTTACCATCAGCCCGATGGAGTACATTCTGGAGGCGCGGAGGGCCCTGACGTTCGAGGGTAGGCTCGAGAAGAGGGCGGTGGAGGCGCTGACCAACCTCGGCAGGACCGGCAACATGTACGGTCTTCAACCGTCGGCACGACAGGAACTCCTCTCGGAGCTCAGGGCCCTCGGCGTCAAGACGATCGAGGAGCACCCGGACGCCGAGTACGTCTACTGGGTCGGATGCCTGTCCACGTTCGACCAGAGGGCCAGGCAGATCACCAAGAGGCTGTCGGAGACCCTCGTCAAGGCGGGACTGAACTTCGCGGTGCTGGGCCCCAGCGAGTCCTGCACGGGCGAGTCGGCCAGAAGAATGGGCGAGGAGGGGAGGTTCCAGGAGCAGGCCTACAGGAACGTCGAGACGCTCAGGGCCCTCAACGCGAAGAAGGTCATCACCCACTGCCCCCACTGCTATCAGGTCCTTAGGAACGAGTACAGGGAGTTCGGGTTAGACCTGCAGGTCGTCCACCACTCGGTTCTGCTGGGAGAGCTCGTTAGGGCCGGGAAGATCAAGGTGAGAGAGGCGATGGCCGTCACCCTACACGACTCCTGCTACATCGCGCGCCATAACGGGATCGTGGAGGAGCCGAGGGTTGCGCTCTCAGGCACCGAGGTCAGGGAGATGCCCAGGAGGGGAAGGGATACGTTCTGCTGCGGCGGAGGCGGAGGCAACTACTGGTACGAGGTAAAGCGAATCAAGCGCGAGAGCGTCCAGAGGGTCGAGGAGGCCATGAGCACCGGTGCGAAGGTGATAGTCACTGAGTGCCCCTTCTGCTTGGCCATGATGGAGGACGCCGTACGCGTTATGGGCGCCGAGGGGAAGGTCGAGGTAAAGGACATCGCGGAGCTCTTCTGAGCCCTCACAGGATCAGCATCAGCAGCGCTATCAACGGCACCTCGATCAGTATCGCCCTCGTCAGCAACGGGTAAACTTCGTTGAGGGGGGTCTTGAAGTACTCTGACGAGAGGACGAAACAGCTGTGCGCCGGGCTCAGCATGACGCCGATGTGGCCTCCGGCGAATGCTAAACCGACCATGTAACCGTCCAGCAGTCCCAACAGAGGAGGAAAGGTCAGCGCGACGAACGCGAACTCTATCCCGGTAGCCAAGCCTATGATCAGGGGCACCGTGAAGACCGCGATCGGTCCGTACGGTCCCAGCATCTCCGCGAGGTCCACGTTAAGGCCTGTCGCCACGATGTAGTTCGAGAAGACCAGCGAGCCTATTATTATCATCATGACGTTTGGGTTGGTTCCAAGCTTGAAGGCCTCAACGAACTCCTTGAAGCTCATCCTGCTCTGAATCACGTAGGCAAGGAGGGTCAGCCCTATCGCAAGAGGTAAGGGCAGCAGGAACGAGAGCACCGCCACCAGCCCCAGAGGCCACAGCGACACAAGGTCTCCCAGCAGGCCGAGGTCGTCCACCGGACGGAGCTTGGGTATCATCACTAACCCGGCGATCGCCGCGGCCAGCGCGGCCGGCCACGTCCTCGAGATCACCTCGACGACCCCTACGTGGAGCACCGCCGACGCCAGGATTACCCCCTGGTACAGCGGCCAAACGGAGATCCAGATGTGTCGCCACCAGTAGTTGACGAAGGTCCTGACCTTCTTGTCCATGTGAACCCTCTCGTAGAGCTGATCCGCTATGGTCGCCGAGACGTAGGCCCCACCGGGCATGGGGAGCAAACCGATCGTGGCGGGGATCCCGATAGCCGCAGCCCTAGTTCCAAGCTTCACCATACCCCTGTAGATCCGCTCGCCGTCCCGCCTCATAGCATGCGAGAGGGTCATGGAGAAGACCAGAGACGTTGCGACCTCTAACATCCTCTGATTGAAGGAACTGATCGTGGCGTTCAGCAACTCGAGAGGCTGGAGTGAGGCGAACCCGAACAGCAGGGCGCCAACCGCCACCGCGTAACCCACCTTCATGCGCCTCGTTAGGACGAGCGTCACGATGACGGCGACCGATGCGCAGAACAGCAATATCTCGTAATACTTCAAACCCGCTGAACGTACCAATTAACACCGGCATGTATTAACCCTTCTTATTTAGGAGGTTGAGGAGCCACATTACTAGCATTTAATAGACACCGCGTGAATGAAAAGGTCACGAGAAGTGTGAACGCGTTTGAGCAAGGTGGAGAGAATCGAGAACCTGAACCCTAGTTCTAGGGGCGTGAACTTGGTCGCAAAGGTCGTCTCGAAGTCTGAGCCAAGAGTTGTCAGCAGCCAGTACGACGACGCGAACCACAAGTTGTCCATCGCTACGATAGCCGACGGGAGCGGCGCTATCTCGCTGGTCCTTTGGGACGACGACATCGATAAAGTGGAGGTGGGTAGTACCGTTAAGATAACGAACGCTTACGTTAAGGTCTTCAAGGGAAAGATGCAACTGAACCTCGGAAGGTACGGCAGCATCGAGACCGTCTCTGAGGAGATCGGTGACGTCAACCTCGAGAACAACCTCTCCGAGAAGACCGTACCAGCCGGTGGGTTCTTCAACCCCTCTCGATCTAGGACTCCTAGAAGAAGGTCCGACCGGTTTAGGTCTGAGCTCTGAGAGCTATTTTATCAAAGACCTCGAATCTAAACTTACCTTTTTTTAAGTTTGTCGCCCGGCGTTAGAACCGCAGGTCTTAGTCCTTGGACGGTCTCCCCGGTCTGACCAATAGGAGGCCGTTCCGTTTTCCGACGACCGTGACCTCATCGCCCTTCTTGACCTCCTCAACCGCGATAGCCTTCCTGTACTCACCCCCGATCACCACGTAACCGACCGAACCTGAAGCGATGTCCTCCGCGGCCCTCCCGTACTCCTCCAGAGCCATCTGAAGCGTCTTCCGCCTAGTAACTCTGGCCACCTTGTAAATGATGAAACCCGCGAACGCGCCGGCGAAGGTTCCCACCAGTATCACGCTTGTCATGGCCTCCTCAAGCCAAGTCTGTGCGATGTAGATCACCCCGGGCGGTGACCTGATGAGGAGTATCGAACCGAGCACCATTAAACCGATGCCGAACGGGAGCGCGATAAGCGTCCCCCCGGTGTAGATCTCGTATAGTATCAAGACCGATCCTAGAATTATGATACCTAGCCCAACGAGGTTCACGCTGAACCCTTGTCCCACAAGTCCAAGCAGTATCAGTATTCCCCCCACCAGCTCGGTACCGATGCCGGGGTTGGTCAGTCCTACGATCAGTATGAGGAAACCTAGTGACGTTAGGAGCGTAGAGAGTATCGGGTCGCTGAGGAAGTGAAGAACTTCAGACCTCACGTCCTTCGAAACTCTCTCCACCACAGCACCCCTCAAGTACAGCGTTGCCTCGCCTCCAAGCCTCTTTACGACCCTGCCGTGCGCCTTCTCCAGGAGATCACCCACGTCATTAGCGACTAAGTCTATCACTCCTCTGTTAAGCGCCGCATCGGGCCCCAGATTGTCGTTGTGTGTCACGAACCTCGCCGCTTGAGTCTCGTTACGGCCGTGAACCCTCGCCATGGTCCTCATCTTCTCGACCAGGAAGTTGATCAGCTTGGGGTCCTCCGAGGGCACGCCGTTGACTACCGGTTGAGCGGATCCTATTATCGTGTAAGGCGCCATCACCGCGAGGTCTGCTGCCATGAGGATGTAGGTCCCTGCGGAGAGCGCCTGTGCGCCTGAGGGGTAGACGAACACGATAACAGGTGTGGGTGACGACATTATCGCGTCGACTATTGTCAGCGTCGGGTCTCCGAGTCCACCGAACGTATTGATCGTTATGATCACCGCGTCATAGAAGTTCGATGTTGAGAGGAACTGTACGATCCACTCGGCGATGGCTGTCGAGATGTAACCCTGGACCTCCAGCAGGGCGACGCGCGGTCTCGGTTGGGATTGAGCTGAGACGAAGTTGAACGCCAGTACGAGCAGGAAGATCAGCAGGAGTACCTGGGCTGACCTCTTGCCTCTACTGGGATTCTCCCTTCTTAATCTCATGTCCCGCTACTCCGGCGGCAGTTGCTATCACTCCCCCAATTTCGCGGCCCTCCGTGACTATGATCAGGTTCTTCTCCCTCGCGATCTCAGTCCAGGTCTGGAGCTCCCTGAGCCTCAGTGCTATCGGGTTCGCTGCGTAGGCCATCGCGGCCTCTGCCATCTTCTGGGCCGCGAGGTACTCGCCCTCTGCCATGATCACCCTGCTCCTCCTCTCCCTCTCGGCCTCGGCCTGCTTCGCGATCGCCCTCTGCATGTCGGCTGGGAGCGCCACGTCCCTTATCGCGACCGCGGTTATCTTCACGCCCCAAGGCTCCGTTGCCTCGTCGAGTATCCGCTGGATCCGGACGTTGAGCTCGTCCCTCTTGGTGAGGAGGTCGTCCAGCTCGACTTGGCCTATCACGTCCCTTAGCGTCGTCATCGACAGCATGCTCGAAGCCATCAGGAAGTCCCTCACCCTCAGAACTGCTGCCTGCGGGTCCTGGACCCTCATGAAGACCACAGCGTCGACCTCAACCGTGACGTTGTCCTTGGTAACGATCTTCTGCTTCGGGACGTCCAGCGAGACGATCCTGAGGTCTATCACCCTCGGAGAGTCGATGATCGGTATGAGGAATATCAGTCCCGGCCCCTTTATGCCTATCATCCGGCCTAACCTGAACACGACGACCCTCTCGTATTCTTTCACGACCCTTATCGCGGCCCTCAGGAGCGCCAGGACTATTATCACAAGTATCAGTAACCCGAATAGCGTTCCGACACCAACTTGTAACGCGAACGTCATCTTTTCGGAATTATAACTCACGAGCACGTAATAAGGTGTTACCCTTCAGGCAGAGGTGTTAGCCAGAAGTCGCAGCGCCCTCCTTCCGTACGATCCTGCGTCTGGTCTCGCCCCGCGTCAGAAGACATGAGTCCAGTACCCTGAAGGTCATCGGCAGGTAACTGAAGGCTTTACCCCATACTAGGACCTGTCCCTTCTCGAGGTTTGGGAGTATCGCCCTCAGGGTCTCAGCGTCCACGTCGAGGTTCCTAGCGAGGTGTTCTATGTCTGAGCCGTTGCGCAGGTTGAAGGCGAATACGTTATCGGCCTGTCTGTAGATCAGGGCAGGTAT
Organism: Candidatus Calditenuaceae archaeon; assembly: GCA_025058225.1. Taxonomy (GTDB): domain Archaea; phylum Thermoproteota; class Nitrososphaeria_A; order Caldarchaeales; family Calditenuaceae; genus Calditenuis. The sequence continues at coordinate 67,344 of JANXEE010000015.1, forward strand.
CGAGTCGGGCTGATTCGTGATGAGCACCGTTGAGATGCCTATGTGCCTCATCCTCGTCACGACGTCCTCCCAGTAGGTCTCCCTCAGGTACAGGTGCGCCTCCTCCGCGAAGAGTATCAGCGGATCGAGCTCCCCGGAGAAGAGCTTCTCTCTGAGGCAACTCAACACGTACTCCACCAGTATCCTCCTCTGCAGGGAGCTGAGGCAGCTCATGTCGAGCACCACCAACCTGCCGTCCTCGGTCGAGAGGGCTTCGAGAAGTTTTTCGTCAAGGGTCGCTTCGTCGGAGAATAGGCCTGATGCTTCGAGCGTTGAGAGTCTGTTGAGGATCGCGTCCCTCACCGACTCGTTCATCGGTGCTGTGGACACGACCCTGTGCAACGACCTGAAGCTAAGTCTACCCCTCTCCCTCGCGTCCCTGCAGGCCCTCAGAAGCTCCCTCAGGCTGGTCTGTGGAAGGCCGAGCGCAAAAGTCATGACGTCCGCGAGCACCTCCTGTGAGACCTTGGAGAGCGGTATGAGGTAGTCTACCCCGGGCGACAGCGTGATGAGCCTGTTGTTGACGTAGCTTTGACCTCCGTCCTTCGTAACCCCGAGGGAGACGTACTCTCCGTTCAGGTCGAACACCAGCACCACGTAGCCGATGGTGGCCAGAGAGGTCGCAAGAAGTTTAGCCAGGTGAGACTTACCCGATTCCTTCCTTCCCGTGATGATCGTGACGCTGCCCTCTACGTCCCTCGGGTCGATCAGCACCTCTTCTCCTATCTGAACGAGTGTCTCTCTGGCCCTAGGCTGCGTTCCGATTATCTCATGAGGTGATGCCTTCCTGACCTTAGTACCGTACCTGGAGGGAAGGGAGATGGAGGGACAGCCGATCACCTTCCTGAGCTTCGTGATCACGAGCCTCGAGTCCCTAATCGCCCTCACGTGGGACTCCACGTCCATCGGATCGTATCTGATCAGACCCCCCAGCGTGTCCGAAGTGAGATCCCGCAGGGTCTCCTCAAGAGTCCCGGGGACGTCGGCGTACTCAACGTCTATCACCTGAAGGACGAGCGTGCTGTTGCCGTCGGAGGCCAATACGTATTCTCCCCTTTCCAGGTCGAGATCGCGCCCCAACGCCATGAGCTCCACTCTGTCTCCGACCTTCCGATAGATCCTCATGTCCCATCAAAGGGAGATAGCACCGCAGCCCTAACGTTGAGGGCCTGTAACGCGTCAACGCCGAGCTTCCGCGTCAACTGCGACCTTAGCGCTGAGATCTCCGACCAGCCCTGTCTAGAGTATGCGTGGGCGATGGTAAGCGTCTCCGGATAACCGGAGATAAGGACGTCGCTAGATATCAGGTCGCTGAGCGTCTCCTTCCACCTTCTCACCGACCAGACGTCAACCCTCAGAGGCAGGCCATCGGGCGATAACTTCGAAAGCGTCACCACCGGACGGTCCTCCCTCACCACCAAGGCCACCTCCTTTAACCCAGTCAGTTGTCTCTGAAGGCCTTGCAGCTTCAGTGCCAATAGGCTCGACTTCGTAACGCCGATCAAGTCCTTACCGGTGGAGGACTCCTGGACGGCCCGCTCGACTTTCGTGAGCGGGGAGTCGAGGAGCAGCAGCTCGGCGTCGGTGTAGGTCGCCGCATAGACTTGAAGGGAGCGCTCGAACCACCTGAGCTCGCGTAAGATGGCTGACTCTCCACCCACGTCATCGAGTCCGTCAAGCGGCACGTACTTCGGCACCGGACCGAACACCGTCACCTCGAGCTTGTCGTCGGACCTCCTCACCACCACACCCTTCAGGGAGATCAGCGCACCAGACCCCCAGAGGCCCGCCTTGATCACCGAGGCGTCGACCGCAGCCAACCTCCTTTCAACTCCTGGTTCCAGCTCAACGACATCGCGGACCCTCACGTCGGTCAGCTGATGGAGGTCCTCGTTGCCGTCATCAGTCGCCAGCACGACCGGCTGAACTTCACGCCCCCTCCTCGGGAAGGACAGAAGGCACTCCTCCACAATATTCATAAATAGTGGTGCGTCCTCTTGAAGGTTGATGCGGCCCATGATGTCCATCATATTGGACCAGTCTCTCATGAACCATCAATTGATTCAACATCGGTATTTAATAAATCTATATTCAGGTGAGGCCGATGTTTCAGGAAAATTCAGCTGAAAAAGTCAAGGTGAGGCTCAAGGTCGGCACCTATGAGGTCGAGATTGAGGCCGGTCTGGACCAGATCGAGGAGGGGGTGAGGAGGGTCGTTGAGGCCCTCAGAGCAGAGGAGGGTGCGGCCGTTCAGCGCGCGGTGAAGGATCAGGAGCGGGTCAGGCCCCAGACGTGCAGGCAGGTGATTGAGAAGCTGGTGGCAGAGGGTTTCTTCGCTGAACCCAGGGCCCTGTCCGACGTTACTAGGGAGGTTGCGAGGAGGGGTTACGGGTTCGACTCGACTGCGGTCGGACACGTGCTCTTGGATCTGGTGAGAGAGGAGAAACTCGTGAGGGAGGGCGCACCGAGGAGGTACGTCTACGTCGCGCCGTTGATGCCTCCATCGGCTGACGTCACAACCTCGTCCGCTCGCCAAGCCTCTCAACTAGAGCCTGAAGGCCGTGCTTCGTGATCTCGTAGTCCCCTCGCTCAGCGCTCTTCACGTAACCTGATCTCTTGAGTTCTGTCAGGGCCGCTGTTAGCGTCCCCCTCTTCAAGCCCAAGGCCTCGGAGAGCGCCTTGAGCGGGACGGCCGATTGCTCCCTTAGTCCTAGGACGTTCTCCAGCCACTTGGTCGCCAGTAGTGCGAGTATCTGGTCGGCAGCGGGGAAGCTGTGCACTGTCGGCTTATGTACGAATCCGATGGACCTGTCGTAGACCACGTAACCTTCGAGCGCTTTTATCACCTCCTCAGCGGAGACGTTGACGGCCAGACGCTTCGCGAGCGAGTAGGTAGGCAGGACCTTATCGAAGAACGCATTCACCGCCCTGATCACGCCCTCCGGATCGCCTTCGATTGAGGTCTGAAAGTTTTGGTGCTCGATGGTGACCCTGATCCTCTGATCGCTGGCAGACACGTTATCCTGTCGTGGCTCCGTTATTAGAAAGTTGTGCGGCCGGCATCGACGGAGCATCAGCGTCCTGCGGTCGGTGAATGGAGCGGTGAGGTGCGACCGCTAGGCAAGGATCTTCGGTGGCAACAGTGAGTCGTTCAATTCCCTGATCGTCTGAAGCCTCCTGAGGACCTCCTTCCTTATCTCCCTCGGAGGTTTGAGCGGTTCTACGAGCCTTCCGTCGACCAGCAGGGGCCTCAGAAGTGGTCTCACACTACCACCGCACGTGGGACAGCTCTCGAGGACCCTCGATACTGGAACCACAGAGTCGTGGAAACGGTCACACCGATAGACCTGTTTCCTGCCAGGCAACTTACCTCTCTTAGAGAGGGGTTTGCCACCGACCTCGACGATGTCCAACGCCAGGTCCACAGAAGGCGGGAACGCGATCGATGTGCCAACGCCGAAGCCGTCTACAACGTCTGCGAGCTCCCTCGCATCGTCCTCGTCTATACCGCCACTAACGAAGACCTTCACCCAGTCGTAGCCATGAACCCTCAGGGTCCACTTAACTTCCTCGACGATAGCCCTCATGTTACCTCTCCTCGAGCTGGGTGTGTCTAACCTTACAGCGTGAAGCCTCCTCCCCAACACCTCAGCTGCCCTGAGGGCTTCTACGCGCTCGTCGTCGAAGGTGTCGCAGAGAGCTATCCGCGGTACCTCCGGAGGCATCAGCTCGTCGAAGGCCCTCCATGCTCTCTCCTGATCGCCGAAGACTATTATGAGCGCGTGGGGCATCGTACCGATTGGGCGTTCTCCAATCATCTCCGCACCCAGTACCCCCGAGACCGCGTCGCAGCCTCCTATGAACGCAGCCCTGTCCACGGCTGGAGCGACTGCTGGATGGACGCACCTTATCCCGAAGAAGACCAACTGCTTGTCCCAAGTGGCCAGCCTAACCCTCGCTGCCTTCGTGGCGACGCTCGATTCGTGCCGGAGGGCCCCGAGGATAGCAGACTCGTAAACGCCGAACTCCGAGTAGGGCCCCTCTATCTCCATCACGGGCTCGTAGGGCCTGAAGATCTCGCCCTCCTCCATCGCGAAGACGTTGACCTCTCTACCCTCCAACAACCTGATCGCTTCCTCTAGCCCCGCGAAGACGGCCCACGAATATCCCCGAGGAAGGCCGTAGCTGTGCACGTCCGCACAAACCCTGCTCTCCCCCAGCCCGCTCCTCTTCACGATCTCCTCTGTTCTCAAGAAGTAGATGTCGGTCACCAGACCTTTGAGTATTGAGCCCTCGTCGGCGTAGTAGAGCTTTGGCTTGGGGCTCATGGCCTTTCCTAAGTCGGTCGTGGTCGCGACATTTAACGTGTCGCTTTCAGACGGCCCCTATCGACCTCGGTATTCTTGGCCGGCTTGGAAACGTAGATTTTCAGGCATCACCTTTCACTAAGCGATGAGGGAGCTCCCAATACCTCCACACTTCAGACCAGAGGTCGTCGGCGACGTTTGGCGGGTCGATTACTACGAGAGGGCCCGTGAGGCGAGGCGATGGGCGAAGACGTACGGCCTGAGATCCGCTTCGGCTGACGATTTCAAGATCGCACTGCTGCTGATCGATGTCCAGAACACGTTCTGCATCCCGTCGTTCGAGCTCTTCGTCGCAGGGAGGTCTGGACTTGGGGCCGTCGAGGACAACGTGAGGCTCTGTCAGTTCATCTACAGGAACCTCGAGAACATAACGCGGATATATTTGACGATGGACACCCATCAGGCCTACCAGATCTTCCACGAGACCTTTCTCATCGACAGGGACGGCAACCACCCTGAGCCCTACACTAAGGTAACCGTTGAGGACGTGAGGCGCGGGCGTTGGTCGGTTGATCCTGAGGCCTGCAACGCTCTTGGTGTCCCCCGGGATTGGGCCCAAAGGCACCTCCTCCACTACGTCGAATCGCTGGAGAGGTCGGGGAAATACGAGCTGACGGTCTGGCCTTTCCATGCTATGCTGGGAGGAATAGGTCACGCCCTAGTCCCTGCGATCGAGGAGGCGGTCTTCTTTCACGCAGTTTCTAGAGTCTCTCAGCCCTTCATCAGGATTAAGGGCATGAACCCCTTCACGGAGCACTATTCGGCGCTGCAACCGGAGGTCAGAGCCGGACCGAACGGTGAGAGACTCGGCGCGCTCGACGTGGAGCTGGTCGAAGAGCTGAGCCGGTACGACGCGATAGTAGTCGCCGGTCAAGCGAAGAGCCATTGCGTAGCCTGGACTGTTGAGGACCTGATAGGTGCATTAAAGGAGAAGGACGAAGAACTCGTCAGGAGATTACATCTGCTCGAGGACTGTTCGTCTCCTGTTGTGGTCAAGGGTATCGTGGATTACACTGACACTGCTGAGCTCTATTACAAGAGGTTCGCGGCAGAGGGTGCGAGGATAGTCAGGTCTACCGAGAGCATCTCTTCCTGGGCGGCACCTTAATTATTACTTCAACAGCCTCACCAAACCCGGAATAGCGCCCGACGTAGCCGTAGTCAACAACCGAAGGCGATGACTCTGCTGAACTCAGGCCTCATTAGTCCTAGCTGACCGACCACCCAGAAAAGCGTGTTCGCAGTGGCGAGTGCTCCCTGAATGATCGCCGCTATTATGAACCTTGATGCCCAGACGGACGGTCTGATCGTCATTTCGATTATTATTAATTATTGGCCTACAATTAACTTTTCCCCACGTTATATTGAGTATTTAATATGCATAAAATCTTATGTGACTTTATGAATTACAAATATCGAGAACGCATCGGCCTATTCGCCGCCGAAGATCATGCCCATCCCTGAAAGGGCCCTCTCGTCCTCTTCCTGTAGTGCCCTGACGACCTTCTCAAGCTCCTCGCCCTTGACCTCCATTAGCTCCGATCCGACTAGCTCCCTTATCCGGGACTCCTGTTCTTCGGTCCCCATCACCCGCAAGTACTGTCCCTGAGCACCGGTGAGCTGAAAGGCGTCCCTAGTGATGACGTTGGCCTTCGAGCCCACCTCGTCCGAGAGAATCTTATCCAAGACCTTCGAGACCGACTCGCCGCTGCCCCTGTACAGCAACATCCGAGTTTTCGTCCGCGCGGTGCCTGATTAGTGTGTCGTGAAAGGGCGGTCGCGATCGGAGCATCAGTACACGTTTTTATCTCAAACAGCTGTTTGAACGTTCACGGATGACCCGTGGGGTTATGGGTGAGTTCAGGTTCCTCTTGAACGGAAAGGTGGTGACCGTTAAGGCACCGCCGTGTTACACGCTCCTCGAGGTTCTCAGGTACGTGCTCCGTATGACCGGGACCAAGGAGGGCTGCGCGAGGGGAGACTGTGGTGAGTGCACGGTCCTTCTGGACGGCGAACCAGTCCACGCGTGTCTGACGGTAATGACTCAGGTGGAGGGCAGAAGCGTCACGACGATAGAGGGCATCGATCCCCAACATCCGTTGGTTAGGGCATTCGTGGAGGCCGGTGCTGTACAGTGCGGACATTGCACACCTGGGCTGATCATCTCCTCTTATGCCCTGCTCAGCAGGAACCCGAGTCCGACCGAAGAGGAGGTGAGGGAGGCGATAAGGGGAAACCTCTGCAGATGCACCGGCTACTCGAAGATCGTGAGAGCCGTACTGAGCGCGGCAGGTGTTTGATTTGGAGGTTCCGCTTCACGACGTTGACGTCTTGGTCCCGAAGAACCTGACAGAGGCGTTGAGGATACTCTCTGAGAGGAGGGACATCAGGGTGCTCGCTGGAGGGACGGACCTCCTCGTACAGTTGCGGTCTGGTGCGGTCTCCAAGTCTGACTTAATCGATATTTCGAGGTTGCAAGAGCTGAGGTACATCAGACACTCTGACGGGTACATCGCCATAGGAGCCCTGACAACGTACTCCGATATCGCGGGGTCAGACATCGTCAGGAGGTACGCACCGTTACTCGCTGAGGCCGCTGAGACGGTCGGTTCCGTGCAGATAATGAATAAGGGCACGATCGGCGGGAACGTAATCAACGCCTCACCGGCTGCCGACTCGCTGCCGCCGCTCTACGTACTCGACGCTAAGCTAAAGCTGGTGAGCGTGGACGGCACACGCGCCGTGGGGATCTCAGATTTCTACAGGGGTTACAAGAAGCTCGAGATCAGACCGAATGAGCTCCTTGCAGAGGTCAGGCTCAGGGCTATGGGTGCAGGCGAGGTGGGGCACTTCTTCAAGCACGGTCTCAGACAGGGAGACGCGATATCGGTCGTCAACGGGGCCGTGGTTCTGGACCTCGATGGCGATAAGGTCGTTAATGCCGCGATCGCGCTGGGGGCAGTCGCCCCAACAGTCGTCAGGGCCCCCGAGGCTGAGAGGGTCCTGAAGGGAAAGAGGTTGAGTGAAGACGTCATGTGGGAGGCCTCGAGGGAAGTCCTGAAGTCGATCTCGCCGATCGATGACGTAAGGGGCTCAGCCGCATATCGACGGGAACTCTCGGTGAACTACCTCTACATGACCCTCTGGAGGCTGGCGCGGGAGGTCGGTGCTTTATGACCTCGAAGTCCTCCTACGTCGGTGCACCAGTAGTCAGGAGGGACGCGTTCGAGAAGGCCACGGGTACCGCGATGTACGCCTCCGACCTCTTTCCCGACGACTTTCTCTGGGTCTCAGTGCTGCGCAGCAGGTATCCGCACGCACACATCAGGAGAATCGACACGGCTAAGGCAAGGTTGCACGCTGGGGTCGTCGCGGTCCTGACGCATGAGGACGTCCCGGTGAACAGGTTCGGGGTCTTCGTGAAGGACAGGCCCGTGCTTTGCGACGACAGGGTTCGCTACATCGGTGATCCGGTTGCCTTGGTAGCCGCCGAGACGCGTGAAGCAGCGCTGGAGGCTGTCAAGATGATCGAGGTGGATTACGAAGAGCTTCCCGCGGTGACGGACCCGATCTCCGCCCTCAGGGCTGACTCGCCCAAGGTCCACGAGGGCGGAAACGTCTGCAGGCAGACCAGCCTCAGGTTCGGCGACGTCGAGGGCGCGTTCGCGAGGGCGGACGTCGTCGTCGAGGGCACCTACACCACCGGGACTCAGATACACGCCTTCCTTGAGACGGAGGCTGGGATCTCCTACCTCGACGAAAAGGGAAGGGTCGTGGTCGTTGCAGGCGGCCAGTCGCCCCACAGGGATCGGGCCGAGATAGCGCACGCGCTCAACCTCCCACCGGAGAGGGTCAGGGTGATTACGCCGTACGTCGGTGGTGCCTTCGGGGGAAAGGACGACGTAACCGTCCAGATTCACCTCGCCCTCGTGACCATGAAGACCGGCAGACCCGCAAGGCTTGTCCTCTCGAGGGAGGAGTCGATGCTCTCGGGGACCAAGAGGCATCCGGCGATCATCAAGATGAGGACGGCCGCCTCAAGGGACGGTCGACTGCTCGCTAACGAGGTCGAGATAGTGTATGACACAGGAGCTTACGCTGCCCTCGGGCCGGCGGTGCTGGACGTTGCCATAGAGAACTGCAACGGCCCTTACAGGATATCGAGCGCAAAGATCGACGCATATCTCGTCTATACGAACAACATGGTCGCGTCGGCGTTCAGGGGTTTCGGAGCACCTCAGGTGATGTTCGCGATGGAGAGGCAGATCGATCGGATCGCCAGACGGATCGGTATCGACCCTATCGAGTTAAGACTGATCAACGCGATAAGGAAAGGCGATGTCTACGTCTTCGGGAACAGGATGGAGGGCAGTGTCGGGATATACGACTGCCTGAGGATCGCTAGGGAGCACCCGCTATGGCGTGAGCGGAGAAGTGGTGAGGGCCTCGAGTATCCTTGGCTCAGGAGAGGCGTGGGTGTTGCTGCAGGGATGAAGGGCTACACGATAGGCGCGCTCCCTGACAGGGGCAGCGTCTCTGTTGAGCTCCGTCGTGACGGTTCTATCGCGGTCAGCGGAAGCTTCACCGAGATCGGGCAGGGCGTCGTCGAGTCGGTCGCTCAACTCACGGCTGAGCTCTTCAAGGTGCCAGTGGGTAAGGTGCACGTCCTGTTCGCTGACACAGAGCGTTCTCCCGACACGAGCGTCACGTCGGCCTCCAGGCAGATCTTCCTAGCCGGCAACGCACTCAGGAAGGCCTTCGAAGAGGTCGTTGAGAGGGTGAGGGATCTCATCGAGTTGGATACCGGTAGGCGTCCGACCGGCGTCACGTTCACGGAGGAGGGCGTCGTCGCGGGTGCGGATGAGGTCATACCACTGGGTGAGCTCGCGGAGAGACTGGAGTCTCGTGGCCTCGGCAGAACGGTCATAGGGACCTACGAGGTGCCGAAGGTCGAGCCGATAGCCGGAACTCTCGAGATCCCGCACCTCTTCTTCATGTTCGGTGTAACGATCGCCGAAGTGATCGTCAATGTCCTCACAGGTTCTGTGACCGTTCCGAGGGTCGTCGCAGTGATCGATGCAGGGAGGGTCATCAACCCCATTAACTTCACGGGTCAGATAGAGGGCGCGGTTGTACAGGGGCTCGGCTACGCTCTGATGGAGGAGGCGAAGATCGTCAACGGTTACCTGCAGACGAAGGACCTGTCGACTTACCTGATCCCGAGTTCCAAGGACGCCCCTGAGATAGAGGTGATTCCCGTTGAGAGCTATGAGGAGGAGGGGCCTTTCGGTGCGAAAGGGATCGGTGAGGTCGGAATCCTCTCGGTGGCACCTGCTGTGGTGAACGCGGTGGCCGAGGCCTGTGGTGTCGAGCCGACTTCGATCCCCCTAACTCCTGAGAAGCTCTACTGGTTGCTCAAGGAGGTCGGTGTTGTTGACAAGATCAGAGGCGCCGGCGGCCGACTTGAGTAAGGTCGAGCGTGTGCTGATCCGGGGTAGGGCGGTCATCCCTGTCTCGAAGAGAGGTCTGGTCATCTCAAAGGGGGTTGTCCTAATTGATAACGGAGAGATAGCATACGTTGGAGAGCAAGAGGGGTCTGCGGGGCGCTGGTCTAAAGATGACCTCGTAATAGACGAACCCTATGGTGTTGTGTTGCCTGGTTTCATAGACACGCACGTTCATCTCGCTCAGGCCCTGATCAGAGGGTTCGTGCCGGACTCGGTCACTCTGATTCCGTGGCTTAGGGACTGGGTTTGGAGGCTGCAGGGACTTTACGAGCATGAGGACGGCAAGGCGAGCGCGGAGCTCTGCGTCCTCGAGATGCTCAGGACCGGTACGACCACGTTCCTCGAGGCCGGTCTTCACTCGAGATACGGGATAGACGGAGTCGCGGAGTCCGTGCTCAGGTCTGGAATCAGGGCGATGCTCTCGAAGAAGGTGATGGACATGAAGGGGTATGCGACCGTGGAGGACGCGCTTCCCGAAGGAATGGTTGAGGACGGAGAGGAGTGCATCGAGCAGTTCCTCGACGCCAGGCGTAAATGGTCCGGTGCTGGTGGAGGGCGTCTCGACTTCTGGATCGGCCTCAGGACTCCCGGTGCTGTATCGGACGAGATGTTCGAAAGGGTATCGGAGCTCGCTGATGAGACGGGCGCAGGCGTCACCATGCACCTCGCAGAGGTGAAGGAGGACCTCCGGTACTTCGCGTCCAGGGGTCTTACTCCGGCCACCTTCCTGAGGAGGTTCGGACTTTTGGGGAGGAAAAGGGTTTACGTTCACTGCGTTTGGCTCTCAGAGGACGACATGGATGTCTTCGCCGAGACCGGTACATCGGTGGTCCACTGTCCCTCTTCGAACGCGAAGCTCGGGTCCGGTGTGGCACCGGTCGTGAGGATGCTCGATAAGAGGGTCAACGTCTCGCTCGGATGCGACGGCGGTCCCAGCAACGACTCCTACGATTTGGTCAGGGAGATGAAGGTGGCTGCGCTCTTTCAGAAAGCCCTTCACGGGCCCGACCGCTTCACCGCCTGGGACGCTCTGGAGATGTCAACTGTGAACGGTGCTAGGGCGCTGGGCCTCGAGGACCTGATAGGGTCGCTGGAGGTCGGTAAGAGGGGTGACGTGGTCGTCATCAGAACGAAGGGGCCCTCACTGACGCCCTACACGGACCCCGTCTCGCTGATCGTGTACGCGGCTACCGGACGCGACGTCGCTCACGTCCTCGTTGACGGCCAACCGGTGGTGATGGACGGGAAGGTACTGACTCTGGACGAGGAGGAGGTCCTGAGAAACGCCGAGGAGCGCTTCGAGGTCGTGAAAGAGAAGTTCCTCAGAGCCCGGACCTGACCCCTCTCCTTGCCCTGCTGAAGATCTGCGACTCCAGCGACCAGATCCTAGAGAAGGCCTCGCCGGCCCTCTGGTCGAACCGGCTGGCTGCGGAGTACGTGATCAGCTCCTCGGAGTAGACCGAGTAAGGACTTCTCCTCCCCCTCACCAGCAGCGCGCCCTTCTCCAGCCTCATCCTCACCTCACCGGTGACGTACCTCTGGGTCTCGTCGATGAAGGCGTCCAGCGCCTCCCTTAGTGGGTCGTACCAGAGCCCTGCGTAGACGAGCCAGGACCACTCGTCCTCGACGTGCCTCTTGAAGGCGAGGGCCCTCCTGCTCAGGACCAGCTTCTCCAAGTCCCTGTGGGCCCTGATGAGGACCGTCGCGGCCGGTGCTTCATACACCTCCCTTGACTTGAGGCCGATCACCCTGTCCTCGATGTGGTCTATCAGTCCCAGGCCATGCCTCCCGGCCCTGAAGTTGAGCTGCTGTATCATCACGTCGAGCCTCATCCTCTCGCCATCGACGGCCACCGGCACTCCCCTCTCGAACTCCACCACCAGTTCCTCGGCATCCCTCCACTCAGCGGGTGGTCTGACGAACTTCAGCGCCTCCCATGGTGGCTCAATCCAGGGGTCCTCGAGCTCGCCCGCCTCGAGAGACCTCCCCCAGAGGTTCTCGTCGATGCTGAACCTGCTCTTGACGAAGTCGATCTTCAGCCCTCTGGACCTCGCGTACTCGATCTCCTCGTCCCTGCTCATGCCCCACTCCCTCACGGGCGCGATCACCTTCATGTCGGGCACGAAAACCGCGAACGTCGCGTCGAACCTCAGCTGATCGTTGCCCTTGCCGGTGCAACCGTGAGCGACGCCGTCGCACCCCTCTGCCCTGGCGATCTTCGCCACCTCCTCAGCGATCTGGTACCTTGCCAGCGCGGTAGAGACCGGGTACTCACCCTGGTAGAGGGCGTTGGCGCGGATGGCCCTCGATACGAACTCCTCCGCGAACCTTGCCTTACCGTCGATCAGGTAGTGCTTGATGGCTCCCGCGGCGTATGCCCTCCTCTCGACCTCCTCGAAGTCCTCGGGCTGACCGATGTCAACGGTCACCGTGATCACTTCGGCATTGTATTTCTCTTGGAGCCATTTGATGGAGACCGTCGTGTCAAGTCCTCCGCTGTAGGCCAGTGCAACTCGCATGAGCCTAGAGCTGCCGCGTCGGCTTTATTTTTAATCCCGCTTGGAACCGTCCTCGATTTGCTCGAGACCGCAGTAGGGGCAGACCTTCTCGTCCAGGTCTATCTCCTCCATGCAGTACCAGCAGAACCTCTTGTTAGGGTCCTCGGGGGTCACAGGCTCCGAGGGCGGCGCTCCGATGCCCAGAACGAAGATCGCCAGCCCGACGATCACCAAGATGCCCAGGGGCAGGAAGCCCATCAGGAGGAATATCACACCGAAGACGGCGGTGATGACACCCGACAGCACCATGCCCTGATTCATGACCTCGACCTCAGCCTCTGCTCCTTTCCCTCGCATTGGACGACCCCGGAGACACGCCGTATGAAGGAGACGCAGTTGTAGCATATGAGGAATGGGGTCTGGGTGCCAGTGACGGGGCAGTCCACGTACTCCCTCTTCATCCTCGAGATCATCTTGGAGCTCAGCGCCCCCTTCATCTCCTCAGCGAGCTGCCTGTCGATCCTGAGGGCCTTCGGTGCCACCTTCACCTCCACGTGGAACTTCGTCTCCCTCAACGCGGTAACCTGCTCGCGGATCCAAATTAAGTCGCGGTCGATCACCGGTTACCGTTCCTCGTCAGCCAGGCAAAGTATAAATGAGAGGCGATTGAGATGTGGTGAAGCTGGTGGTGCCTATTGCTTCGGCCCGTGAGATAGGAGGAACCTGGTGCTCCGACGTCGCCGATCGAGACGCGTCTTTCTGTGCCAACGGGCTGCGGCATCCGCTCCTTGCATGAGGTGAAGTGAATGTCGTGGAGAGGAATCGTTCGGGACGCATATCTCTCCCTTCCTGAGAGGGTGCAGGTCTTCGACACGACTCTCAGGGACGGTGAGCAGACACCCGGGGTGTCGCTGAGGAGGGACGAGAAGGTCGCTATAGGCCGGGCTCTCGCAGAGCTCGGAGTTGCCGTCATCGAGGCAGGTTATCCCGCGGTCTCCAAAGGGGAGTTCGAATCGGTGAGGGAGGTGTCAAGGCTCGGCCTCGGGTCTAAGGTCTGCGCTCTGGCGCGTTGCGATCGAAGGGACATCGATCAGGCGGTCGACGCCGGCGTCGATTGGGTGCACGTCTTCATAGCAACATCCGAGATCCACATGACGCACAAGCTGAAGATGACGCCTGAGCAGGTCTATCAGACTGCGATCGAATGCGTCGAGTACGCCAGATCCAGGGGCGTGGAGGTCCACTTCTCCTGTGAGGACGCCACACGGTCCGAGAGGTCGTTCCTCCTGAAGGTCTACAAGGGAGCAGCTGAGGCAGGAGCCCACAGCCTGGACATACCCGACACCGTCGGGGTCGCCATCCCCCTCGTGATGAGGGAGCTGGCCAGGAGCGTCAGGGCTGCCACAGGCCTTCCGGTTGCGGTTCACTGCCACGACGACATGGGCTTAGCTACTGCCAACACGATCGCCGGAGTAGAGGGAGGTGCGGAGATCGTTCACGTCACGATCAACGGCATCGGCGAGAGGGCCGGGAACGCTAGCCTAGAGGAGGTGGTCGTTGCCCTCAAGTACCTCTACGGCATCGACTCAGGAATCGACCTGAACAGGCTGGCGAGCGTCTCGAGGATGGTTGCGAGCTTCACCGGTATGCAGGTCCAGAAGAACAAGGCCATCGTCGGGGATCACGCCTTCTCCCACGAGAGCGGTATCCACGTTCACGGCATCATCAACAACCCCTACACCTACGAGCCCATCATGCCTGAGGTCGTGGGTAAGAGGAGGAGGATAGTGGTGGGGAAGCACTCCGGGACACACGCTGTGATGGAGGTCCTCAAACAGCACGGCTTCGAGGTGAGCTTTGAAGAGGGCAAGAGGGTGCTCAGCAAGGTGAAGGATTACGCCGACAATGGGTTGAGGCTCACGGAACATCTACTGCTGAGGCTCGTGAGGGACGATCCCAAGTTAGTCTCTGCTCAGCCTTTCGAGGTGGTTTCGTTCAGGATAGGAGTTGACGACAACGGCTTCTCCAGTGACATCGAAGTCCATGTCAAGGGTGAGTCCATCAGGGGTGAGGGCAGGGGAACGTCTTCTGTCGCTGCCTCCATCGAGGCCGTGAAGAACGTCATCTCAAGGGTATTAGGTCCTATCGATGTCGCCGAGTACTCCGTTTACGTCCCGCCCAACCCCGACAGGTATCCCGCGGAGGCCGAGGCCCTTGTGAGGTTCAATGGGGTGACGCTGGTGGGAAGAGGTCTTGCCCACGATCCAGCCCTTGCGGTCGCGATGGCAATAGGTGGCGCTGTGTCACAGGCGCTGGCCGAGAAGGGAGGTCATGTGAAGTGAACGCGGCCAAGAAGCTCGTCAAGTCAATGGAAGAGTTAGGAGTAGAGGCGATCTTCGGCATCCCGGGAGGCGCGAACCTGCCCTTCTATGACGCCCTCGTCGACTCGGACATCTGGAGCTACCTGATGAGACACGAACAGCAGGCGACTCACGCGGCTGAGGGTTACGCGAGGGTGAAGAGGAAGCCCGGCATAGCTTCAGGCACCTCAGGTCCAGGGGCGACGAACCTCATAACAGGTATAGTGAACGCTGCCATGGACAGCGCACCGCTGGTCGCTATTACTGGCCAAGTCACCAGGCCCTTCATGGGGACCGATGCGTTCCAGGAGTCAGACATAGTCGGCATGGTTCTTCCTCACGTGAAGTACGCCACGACCGTCCTGCGCTCCGAGAGGCTCACGCAGGAGTTCGTGAACGCCTACTTCTGTGCCTCATCGCCCAGAGCCGGACCCGTTTTGATCGATGTCCCGCGCGACGTCTTTCAGGAGGAGGTCAGTGGTGAGTTCACGCTTGAACCGGAGCCGGGTTTCGCGAGGTCACCGCGAGAGCCGAGCGGAGAGGCCATACTGAAGGCTGTGGAGCTGATAGAGCGCTCCAAGAGGCCGCTGATACTCGTCGGTGGAGGAGTGTGGAGCAGTGACGCGACCAGCGAGGTGCTCGAGCTGGCGGAGCGGGTGCACGCGCCCGTCGTGACCACGACCCCCGGGAAGACTTCCGTGCCTGAGGACCATCCGAACGTGTTGGGTGTAGTCGGGATGCACGGCCGCGTCGAGGCCAACCTCGCGATGGTGGAGGCCGATCTCGTCATCGCGATAGGATCGAGACTCTCCGACAGAGCCATCGGCCCAGCCAACGAGTTCAGGAAAGGGAAGAGCCTGATACATTTAGACATTGACCCATCTGAGGACTCGAAGGTCGTCAAACCGGACGTCTTCATTCAGTCGGACTGTAAGCTGGCCCTGAGAGCCCTCCTGAGGACTCTGAGGGGTTCGAGGTCAGATGTCGATCCGGAGTGGATACCACGCCTCAAGGAGGTCGGAGCGGTTTACGACGAGTACATGCTCTCCCAGGACGACTCCGGAGCTCTCTCCTCTTGGAAGGTGGTCAAGCTCTTGAGGGACGAGCTGCCCAGGTCGGCGATCGTGACGACCGGTGTCGGACAGCACCAGATGTGGGCCCAGCTCTTCTACAGGGTCCTGGAGCCGGGGACGTTCATCACGAGCGCGGGCCTCGGGACTATGGGCTTCGGCTTGCCGGCAGCCTTCGGCGCGAAAGTGGCCGCACCGAACAGGGTGGTCGCGAACCTCGATGGCGACGGCAGCTTCCTGATGACCTGTCAGACGCTCGCCAACATCGCGGAGAACGACGTCCCGGTCATCACGGTGATCTTCGACAACAGGAGCCTCGGCATGGTACGTCAGTGGCAGGACCTCTTCTACAGGAGGAGATACAAGGACGTCGACTTCACGGACCTGACCAACCTGGTGAAGCTCTCGGAGGCCTTCGGGGTTGAGGCGCACTTCGTCCAGGACTACAACGACCTGAGGTCCCACGTCAGGAGGGCCGTAAGGGACGATCAGGCGATGGTGCTGGACGTGCCCGTCAATCGCGATGAGAAGGTCTTCCCTATGGTTCCCCCGGGCAAGCCGCTGGAGGAGACGATATACCCGCCAGGGTTCTCTCCGAGGCCTGTCCTGGACCTCAAGGGCACCTCGACCCGCTGATCGGGCTTCCCCGACCAGCACTACCGTCGGTCGTGACTCCGGCATCAGACAGGAATAAAGGGAGCGAGTTGAGGTTTGGGGTGGGTTGGTGGGTGCTTCAGGGATCGCCTCCAAGTACAAGTTCCTCTTCAGGCCTCCAGGTGCGGACTTCGCGCCCCTTCTCCTGATCGCGACGGCCCTTGTCACGGCCTTCGTCGTGGAGCAGGGTGAACTCTCAGCGGCCGATTGGATGCTATGGATGGGGTCCCTCGCGCTCGCTCCGATAGCTGTGAACGTCGTCGCTTCGAGGTCTGTTTACGGCGGTTCGGATGTCGTTACGTTACGGAGGCTAAACATGCTCTCCCTCCTCGAGAACTACTTCAGCCTCGCGGCCTCAGCCATCGGGACCCTCTACGGGGTCGTGGCTCAGGGCAATCAGGTCAACTGGAGGGCCTACATTGCGTCGGTCTCCTTCTCGGGTTACGTGAGGGTCACGGTGCTCGCGGCCCTCGATGGGCACCCAAAGGGTTACCCGGTCGGGTTAGCAGAGGCCCTTATCAGGTATTTCGTCGTCCTCGGGAGGCCCGAGCTTTACCATCACGCTTCCGTCTCAATGGCGGTCACGCTTCTGGCGCCCCTCGGATCGTTGGCAGCGCTCTCCAAAGGCTTCTCGGGCACGACTCCTCTGAGGCTGGCAAGGGGGTTCGCCAGAGCTATCCTCTCAGGCAACGCGGACCTCCTCGAGAGGGAGCTCAGGTTCCTCTCCACCTACAGGGACTTCACGTCCACGGCGATGGTCTTCAGAACATCCTCGGGAAGGAAGTACGCACTGCTGGTCACGGACTTCCACTTCGGTCCGTTCAGGAACGTCGGTAGCTCCATGATGAACTATCAGGTCGAGCTGGAGCTTTCAAAGAGGGGTACGGAGGCTCTGGTGGTGAAGGGGTGCGCAGGCCACGAAGCCGACATCGTCGACACCTCATCTGTGAGGAGAGTAGTTCTGGAGCTGGCAGATCGCGTCTCGAACGGTCATGGGCCCTCATCGAACTCGATCTCGATACTCCCACACCGTGAGCTCGATGGCGTCTCGTTCGTGGGACTCAAGGCTTGCGGGAAATCGCTGGTGGTAGCGACGCTTCACCCCATGCCGATGGAAGACTTCCCCAAGTCTCTCGAAGAGCCCTTCCGAGGACGGGGCGTCAGGCTGATCGATCCCCACAACTCATTTCGGGACGGATACGACGGTCTCACCGAGTTCGAGGTGGGGAAGGTACAGAGGGCGCTCGAGGAGTTCCTGAAGGTTGACGGCGTCGCAGGCAGCGCTAGGGTCGCGCTGGTAAAGGAGGTGCCGGAAGACCTCGGTCCGACGGAGGGGATCGGTCCCTCCGGGATGTCGGTGCTCGGGGTGGAGGTGGGAGGCGTGAGGCTGGCGTTGGCCGTGGTCGACGGTAACAACGCTCTTCCCGACGTGAGGCCCTCGGTCATCGAGGCAATCAGGGAGGAGGGTTGGGACCATGTCGAGTTCCTCACGACCGACACGCATGCCGTGAACGGCGTCAGGCTCGGCGGGCGGGGTTACAGGACCATCGGTGAGGTGGTGAGCTCGAAGGCCCTCGCTGAGCGGCTGAGGAGGCTTGCCAAGAGGGCCCTGAGCTCGATGGAGGAGGCGGAGGTCTCCGTCGTGGACACGTCCCACCCGAATGTCCCTACTCTGAGCAGCGAGGCCCTTGAGAGGCTCTCGGTTCTCATGCAGAAGTCGATCGCTGTCTACGTCCTGATCATGGTTGCCTCCGGCCTGTTGCCTCTGATCCTCTGAGTCCGGTCGTCGGAGATCGCGGCTAAGCTTTTATCGAGTGGGACATCGAGTCTGGTGGGATGCTTCTGGGAGCACACGTCTCGATCTCCGGATCGATCGCCAGGTCAGTCGACAGGGCCGAAGAGCTGGGATGCACTACCTTTCAGATCTTCACGAGGAACCCCAGGGGGTGGAGGTACACCAGGCTGAAGGAGGAGGACGTCGATGACTTCAGGAGGAGAAGGAGGGAGGCTGGTTATGAGGTGGTCGTAGCCCACATGCCTTACCTCCCCAACATCGCGTCGCCGGTGAGGGAGGGGTGGGAGAAGTCGGTCAGGTCGCTGATCGAGGAGCTGAGGAGGTGCGACCTGCTCGGCATCGAGTACCTCGTCTGTCACCTGGGCAGCCATCTGGGCAAGGGGGTCGAGGTGGGCACCTCTCAGGTCGTAAAGGCAGTCGACAGGGCCCTCGGAGAGGTCGACCCCAAGTGTCAGCTGCTGCTTGAGAACATGGCCGGACAGAAGGGTAGCGTCGGTTCGAGGTTCGAGGAGATCAACGCGATCTTCACGAAGCTCTCCCACCGCGACAGGGTCGGAGTATGCCTCGACACCTGTCACCTCTACGCAGCCGGCTATGACGTGCGGACTGCCGGTGGTCTGGAAGACGCGATCAGGTCCTTCGACGAGCTGGTCGGCGTCGGCGCCCTCAAGGTCCTTCACCTTAACGACTCAAAGGGGGGGCTGGGCAGCAGGCTCGACCGGCACGAGCACATAGGCCTCGGAAGGATAGGGAAGGAGGGCTTCAGGAGGATTATCAACCACGAGAAGCTCCGGAGGCTTCCGATGATAATCGAGACTCCCGAGGACGAACACGGTGACTACAGCAGAGATCTGAGGGTTCTGAAGTCGCTCTACGAAGGGAGCTGAGCGTTGGATCTCCTGAGGAGGCTGTGGCTATACGGCACGTCGCTGCTGAGAGATCCTAGGACGTACAGGTTCGTAGCCGTCGGTGTCGCTACGCTGGTTCTGGCCGAGGGGCTCATGTTCGGCATGGTCGACTTGCTGGGCGTTGAGTCGCTGCTCAGCGCGATAGTCGTTACCGAGTTGGTTCTGGTGGTGAACTTCTTCATCAACGACAGGTGGACCTTCAGGTCCCACACCAACCCTAACAACAGGTTCTCGGCCAGGCTTCTGAAGTTCCACGTCTCGAGGCTCGGGAGCATAGCGGTCAACCTCGCTACGTTCTACACTCTGAACAAGGTCTTCCTGGTGCATTACTTGGTTGCGTACTTCCTCGCGGTCGTGGTGGCTTTCGCCTTCAACCTCCTGACGAGCTTCTTCTGGGTCTGGAGGGTCTTCCCCACGAGTTACGAGAGGGTCAGGCGAGGATCCGTATAGAGCTTGAGCGGTTGAAGATTGAAACCTGAGGGCTCACTACCCCCAGTCCAACCACTCGTCGATCAGGTACCAGAACCAGTAGTCCTCTTCATCGACCGCAATGTAGTTCCCCTCGGTGATCGCCTCCTTAACCGCGACCAGATGGTAGCATGAGGGTTTGTGGCCCCTGATGACCCTGAAGAAGTAGTCGTCGCAAGTGCAGTAGTTGACCTCGGGCATGACGACGTAATCCCTCTTCCTCCCCACCACTACCCAGACCACGCGGCCGCTGGGCGTGAAGACATAGCGCTTCACTCTCCCCTCCTCGGTGAGCCTCCGCGCCTCCTCCTCGGGCTCAAGCCTCCTCCTCGAACTCAAGTTCTCCCAACCTTCCGAGCAGCTCGCCCGATGTGCTCAACACGTCCGCGTCGAGGACGTTGAACGCCCCTGACCTGAGCAGAGGGCTCGTCCTCCCGGAGCTGGGGAGCGCTGAGACATCGACGCCAGGCGCCATGGGGCTGAAGTGAGCCAATATCAGCAACCTGACGCGGCCTCTGACCCTAGATACTGCAAAGGCCTCCGAGTAGCCCGGTCGTGAGGCGACTGCCCTCGCGAGCCTCGACCTCGAACCCTCGATCAGCAGGTGCACCTTCATCCTCACGTTCCCCTCCGGCGTCCTGATCACCGCGGTCGGGTGGGTGTGTCCGATGACGTAGGTCTTGGCGTTCAACGACTCCGGGAGAGGCCACGTATGACCGTGCATGACCCAGTACTCTCCGATCCTGATTCCCCTGCTGCCAGCGACCCTTCCGAGACCACCGATCAGTTCCGAGATGCCAGCGTCGTGGTTCCCCGGCAGCACCACTATCTCTTCGAACGCCTTACTGAGCCCCTCGAGCATCGCCCTCACGCCCACCTCCTCCCTCCAGCTCACGCCGGTGACCCTGTGCTTGACGTCTCCCATCAGCACTAGGACCTCTGCTCCGGATCGCTCACCAAGCCCCAAAAGGTACCCAGTGACTTTGGGCGCCTGAGGCGGTACTCTGATGCCCTTCGATGCCAGCTCCAGCTCGTACCCCAAGTGTACGTCCGTCACCAGCAGATACCTCCGTCCGGAGCTCTCGATCACGACGGCCGGTTGCTGGTCCAGGAATCTCAGCGCCAATACCCAGAGATTGGGATGTGGTAGGTGGTCTAAAAATCACCGCTTCGTGAGTTCCGCGAGCCTCTCCGGGAGGAAGTCCTTCACGATGAACTCGAGCCCGTACTTCGAGAACGCCTCGAGCTCTGCCTTCCTCTTCAACTTCTCGAAGTACTTCACCTCCCTCCTCCAGGGATCGGTCTGGTATCTGGGGTCCTCGACCAGCTCCGAGAGCCGCTTCTCGTCCACATCGGTGAACTTCATCGACGGTAGCTTGTATTTCGTTATGTCGGTCGCGTAGACCCCTGCCCAAACGGCGTCGGGGACGTTGATCTGCTTGATGTGGGCCGAGAGGGCAGATCCGTGTATGAGGACGGAGGCTATGTGCATGCCGTAAGGGTCCGCGTCGGCGAAGACGTAGATCGGGAGGTTCAGCTCCTCCCTTATTCTCCTAATCAGCTTCCTGCAGTTCCTCGGTGACTGCCCGGCCGTGTGGATGAGCAGAGCCTTGAACTTCTTGTCGGCCCGCTCCTCAACGAACCTGCTGAAGACTGCACCCTTCTCGATTACGAAAGCCATCTCAGCACCGCATCTCACGAACTCCGCGGTGGTGAGCGCAGGACCTATCGCGTAGCCGTCGGGATGAGTCGAAAGGTCGACGCGGTTTCCCCTGAAGCCCGGTATGGTGTATTCTATTACGAGGTCTCCGTATATCGAGGCCCTCTCCTCCGGGAAGATGTTGAAGTCCTCCCTCGGGTGTCCCAATACGCTCTCCAGCTCCAGGATGATGTCGTCGCTCTCGTCCTGATCCTCGAAGTCCACGTTTTCACCCAACGCGACGTAGTACGTGTCCCTCAAGGTCGAGGTCTTTCCCGATTCTATGAGCTGTTTCGCGAACTTCATCAACCAGACCATCTGCGCGAACGGTCTGACGTGTCTGATGTTGCTAAGGGTCCTCACGGCCTTCTTCGGGCCGAGCACGTACTGCCTCAGGGCGTCGTCGTAGACGATGTTCTTAGTCGTCCTTAAGGGCAGCTCCACCGAGGGCCACCTCCCCCTCCTCAGGTCTTGAACGATTCTGGTACCGGTAGCCTTCAGCTTCTCGACTACCTCAGCCTTCACCTTATCGGCCCTGTAGACGGCCTTGTCCTGCCTCTCGCCCTTCATCTGCAAGACCAGTTCTGTCGCCGGCTCTTAACGTCATCCGTAGGTGGACCTCCGGTTGTCCGCTCGGAATAACGGTAATTATTCAGTGGGGTGCGAGTGGTCGGTAGGTGCGACGATTTTGGCTGAAGGCATAGACGAGCGGGAGCTCTTGTGGATGCTACGTCACCGGATTCGGCGTAAGATCATCGAGGCCATCGGTGACTCAGGAAAGATCGGTGCGGTGGCCCTCAGAGAGAGGTTGGGCATCAGCACCGGCTCCCTCTACTACAACCTCAGACAGCTCAGGGACCTCGTGGCCCAAGACGACAAGCGGAACTACGTTCTGACGAAGCTCGGCGAGCAGGTCTACAGGTACCTGAAGACCAGGGAAGACGTTTCGTTCGAGGAGATGGAGGTGGGACGGAGTCGGATGCTCGAGCTGGTCAGTCAGCTCTTCATCCCCACTTGGTTGATCAGCCCTTCCATGGAGAGGGTGAGGTTCGGGGTGTTGACAGCGGCCCTCTCGGTCGCGGTGCTTTCGGCCCTCCTCATCAACGGGAAGTTCGTGCTCATCTTCCTGCACGTCTACAAGTTCAGGAACTTCTCGATGGACTATTTCGCCGTATGGATGGCTGCGTCTGCTCTGCTCACTTACAGCTACTTCTCCCTCCTGTCTGAGGTCTACGAACGCTTCTCCGGGAGGAAGTCCGAGAGGTTCAAGGGCTTCAGGGGTTTCATCGCATCCGTTCTGCTCTTCGGTGGCCAGTGGAGGCAGGCGCTGACTCTGATTCCGTTGGGACTGTTGCCTATGTCCATCTACCCGACCGCGGCCTTTGTGGACAGGGTCTTAAGGCTCGGGCAATTCGAGTCGACCTTCCCGCTGCCGAACAGCGTAACGGCCAACCTGGTCCTGGTGGCTTCCCAGGTGATCTCTTTCCTGGTCTTCGCAGCAGGGCTTTCCTACGTGAGACGGATTAGATGGCACGTCGCCGCGCTCATCTCCTTCTCCCTGATCTACCTCTCCATAATCGTGTCCTATCTCGTGACCTCGTCGGGGTGACTCAGGCCCTAGCCTCTTGGTCCGAGATCTTCAGGACCTCGTCCAGTACCTCAATCCCCCTGTCAACGTCGCTCTCGGTAGCTATGAGGGGCGGCGCGATCACGAGGTTGTTTACGTAACCCAGCACGTAAACGCCGCGCTTCAGGGCCTCCGTTGCCAGCCTCTCTGCCATTATCTGGTTGCCAGCGTATTTGTCGGCGTAGACGTTGAACGGTTCGCCGGTGCCTCTGTCGATGGTAAGGTCTATGGCCCAGAACATGCCCAGTCCCCTCACCTCACCTATTGAGCGGTGCCTCTCCTCCAACTCCCTCAACCTCCTCTCGAGGTATTTGCCGACCCTCGCGACGTTCTCCCATATCCTGAGACGCTTGTACTCCTGAATCGCTGCCTTTGCAGCCGCCAGCGCCACCGGGTGGGCCTCGTAGGTGTGTCCGTGTGCGAAGAAGTTGTCCTCGAAGTGTTCAGCGATCTCCTTGCTGACGGCCGTCATCGCCAGCGGCATGTAGGATGAGGTCAGGCCTTTGGCTGTGATCAGGATGTCCGGCTTAACCCCCCAGTGCTCCACCGCGAACCACTTACCCGTCCTGAACCATCCGGTCATGACCTCGTCGTCCAGGAGGAGTACGCCGTTCTCCCTCGCTATCTCCTGCAACCTCTCCATGTATCCCTTGGGAGGAACTATCACACCGTTGGTCCCGACGACCGGTTCGAAGAGGATCCCGGCGATCCCGAACTCATTCTTGATCATGTGGTCGATCACCTCGACGCACGCTATGCCGCAGTCGGGATACTTCAGCTTGAACGGGCATCTGTAGCAGTAAGGCGGCGGTGCGAAGACGACGTCCCCAGCCTTACCGAAATGCTCGACGAACCACCTCCTCACCTCTCCGCTGGCCGCGAGCGAACCCATCGTGGAGCCGTGATACGAGAAGTACCTCGAGAGTATCTTGGGCTTTCCGGTCTTGAGCCTGGCGATCTTGATGGCCGCCTCTATGGCGTCGGTTCCGGAGGTGGCGAAGAAGAACTTCTCCAGCCCAGCCGGGAGCACCTCTTTCACCAGCCTCGCGACTTCGGCCTTGACGTCTGTGGTCATCGAGGGTATGATGTACGGGAGCGAGACTATCTGAGAAGCGACGGCCTCAGCGATGGCTTTATTAGAGTAGCCGAGGTTGACGCAGACCAGCATCGAGGAGAAGTCGAGGATAGACCTCCCTGAGGTGTCCAGAACATAGCATCCCTCGCCCTTCACGAGGTGCGGCGGGCTCCAGCCCCTCTGCTTCCTCCAGGTCCCGAAAAGGTGGGCTCTAGTGGTACCAACCACGTCGTCCTGCAACGCCGTCACACCAAACAGCCTTCTTAAATAAGCAACTCTTGTAACTATACGTCAAACATGGGTCACGACCCAACTAAGTTGAGGGTGGTCCTCACGGTGACGTACTCCGCCGTTACGGTGGCGGTCTCCCTGATGCTGATGGGGCGCGGTATTCTTCACGAGTGGCCCGATTTCGTGCACACGACGTACGGCTTTCCACTCACCTGGGGCGTTCACGTGACCGAGACCTTCACGGGGCCCGCGAACTTCTGGATGGTCGACACTTCTGCCCTGTTGTTCGATTTGCTCTTCTGGGAGGTCGTTGCCGTAGCGCTGCCGCTGGCGTCGCTCCTCTTGGTCCCAGGAGCTCGGACGCGGTCTCGAGGGCCGCGTGGTCCAGACCCGCGCCCCCGAACTGAACAGCGTTTAGACTTAAATAAGGAACGATGACGATAGAAAGGGGCTACCCCCAGAAGGTGAAAGAAAGCTCATGTTTAGCTCGATCAGGGAGGAGATCTTCAATTATCTAGCGACGTTGGGTCAGGGCCAGAGGGTTGCGACCAAGATAGACTACGAGGGGCCGAGGATCTCAATATACACGGACAAGGACGACGTGTTCGCGGACCGCAACAGGATCGCTCGGGAACTCGTGAACCTGATAAAGAAGCGCGTCGTCATCAGACCCGATCCTTCTATCAGAACACCGAGGGAGGTCGTGGAGGCAGCCATCGCAGAGGCCTTCGGTAACCATCAGTATTCCCTCCGCGTAGACGAGGAGCTGGGAGAGGCGATAGTGACCATCAAGACGAAGGACGTGGTCGTCCCGATAGACGAGACGACGATAGCTGAGCTCGAGAACAGGCTCAAGTGGGTCGTGACCGTCAGGAGGGCTCCGCCGATGACGTCGACGACCGTTGAGAAGGTCAGCAAGTACATCTACGGCGCAGGACCGGAGAGGATAGAGATCCTGAGGTCGATAGGCGAGAGGGTCTTCAGGGACAGGCTCTTCCAAGGGAACGAGGTCGTCGTCACGTTCCTTGGAGGAGCTATGCAGGTCGGACGGTCATGTCTGCTGGTCAAGACGAAGGAGAGCACGGTCCTGATGGACGCTGGAATAAACGCCGGCGCGAGCAAAGTCTCTGACGTCTTTCCCAAGTTCGACGCGTATCCCGATCTAATTGACGAGTTGGACGCGGTCGTCATAACTCATTCACACATGGACCACCACGGTGCGCTGCCGCTGCTCTTCAAGTACGGCTATAGAGGACCCGTCTACATGACGGAACCGACGTTGCCTCTAATGACGATGGAGCACTTAGACTACCTGAACCTCGTCGGGAAGGAGGGAGAGTTCGCTCCCTACTCCGAACACGACATCAGGACCGTCGCCCAATACACGGTGACGCTCCGATACGGCGTGGTGACCAACATCACTCCAGACATGAGGCTGACGTTCTACAACGCGGGTCACATAATAGGATCAGCGATCGCGCACCTACACGTAGATGACGGTTTCCATAACATCGTTTACACCGGCGACTTCAAGTACGAGGAGACTGAGATGCTCAGTCCGGCGATCACGAAGTTCCCGAGGATCGAGACGCTCATCATGGAGAGCACCTACGGCGCAACGCCCGTCCCTTACACGCGGGAGGAGAGCGTCAGGATGCTCGCTGAGAGGATATCGCAAACGGTGAGGGGTGGCGGCCAGGTCCTCATACCGGTGCCGGCGGTCGGCAGGGCCCAAGAGATCATGCTGGTCATAAGGAGACTCTTCGAGCAGAAGGTGATACCGGAGGTCCCCGTCTTCGCGGACGGCTTACTCATCGAGTCGACCGCGATTCACATGATGTTCCCCGAATACATGTCGGTCAAGCTTCAGGGCGAGATGGAGCAGGTCGGGAACGTCTTCCTCTCGGACTACTTCACACTGGTCAGGAGCTCCCAGCAACGCGAAGAGATCCTCCAGTCCTCGGAGCCGGCAATAGTCCTCGCGACCTCAGGTATGATGGAGGGAGGGCCGGTCCTGGCGTACTTCAGGAAGCTCTGCGGCGATGAGCGCAACCTGTTGCAGTTCGTCAGCTACCAGGTCGAGGGGACCTTGGGCAGGAAGATCCTGAAGGGCATGAGGGAAGTGCAGGTCACTAACGAGGAGGGGAAGCTGGAGGCGCTGACCGTGAAGATGAACGTCGACAAGATCGATGGCTTCTCCGGCCACTCCAGCAGACAACAGCTCATAAACTACCTGAAGAGGGTCTCCACCAGGCCGAGGAACGTCGTGTTGTTGCACGGTGAGCCCGAGGCCATTCAGTCCTTGTATTCAGTCGCAAGGAAGGTGGTTCCGGGAGCCTCGATATACGCACCGAACAACTTGGACTCATTGAGGCTGGCGTGAGGCTGCTCAAACTCGATATTCGTCGAGAGTGCTGGTGTGACCTCTCCTCGACCTCGGCTCGGAGCTCCTCCTCTTCTGGCTGCTCTTGAGGGGTGCAGGGAGTTCAAGCCTTCCGTAGACGCCGTCGAAGCCCGGGATCACTCTCAGTTCGTTACGTCTCATCATCTCGATCACCTTAGCGAGCACAGGGCCGCTCAACCTGGCTATCTCCTCTATCGGCGCCTCGAGGAGTACCTGTATCTCGTTGCTGAAGGCGTTGACCAGCTTCACGTACTCGGTCCAGAGGGTCTTCGACATCAGGTTGACCGTGTTGGGGTCCTCTCCCCTGCTGAGGGCGATCAGCTCCTGTAACGGCAGGAGGTAGACGAAGTCGTTCGCGTGATCCGGCCTGTAGCCCTCCGGTCTGTCTGCCAACTCCTCTACTCGATCTTCGACTCCCTTCGTCAGCCTCCTCCCGCACTTCGGGCAGACGTATCGCACCCTCTTCGCCTCGTTCGGGCTCAGGGGACCGACACCGCACTCCCTGTGACCCGACCAGTGGTACTTCCCGTAGCTGGGAGGGACTTCGACGGTCATGACGATCCTCGATGCACTGGATGAGCGGGTGAGGGCAGCGTGAACGCTCTCGTAGGAGAGCTCCTCCACCTCGAGGACCACCATCTCCCTTCCTATGCGGTAGGGATAGGGGCTGTGAGAGTCAGAAGAGCTGAGTAGCAGGAACCTGTCGAGCTCGCTCACCCTCCAGTTCATCGGCGGGTCGCTGCTGAGCCCGGTCTCGATCGCGTAGATCTTGTCGGTCTCATCCTCATAGCACTCATAGACCGAGTCGACACCGCTGAAGGCCCCGAAGATCGACCACCACGGAGTCCACGCATGTGCCGGGAAGACATAGCACCTCCGATCGGTTTGGAGCACAACCTCAACCAGCTCGCTGGGCCTGACGTTGAGCACGGGCCTCCCGTCGGACTCGACGTTTCCGTACCTCCTCAGGGAGTCAGAGAGCTGCTCAGCCACCTCCAAGCCGGGCATCAGAATCACGTGATGTATTTTCCGGACTCTGCCGGCGTACTCATGCACGGTAGCGACCTCCGTTTGAGTGACGAACCTCACCCGCCCGCCTCCTCTGTACTCGTAGATGCCAGGCGAAACCTCGCGTGTGTTCTCGGTTAGCTCCTTCAACCAGAGAGGGTGAAGCGCGTCACCTGTCCCCATCAGGTCTATTCCCTTGAGATCAGCATAGTAGACGAGCTCGTCTAGGGTCATCCTAGTGGATGTGGCACCCGAATATCTCGAGTGTATTTGCAGGTCAGCGAAGGCCCTCAGTCCGATCACCCTTCGACCTCAGCTCGACGCTCATCGTCCGATCTCCTTCACCTAAGACCCTCCGTTATGGCCACCGCAACAGCTACAGCAGGGTCCTCCATTCCGTCCCTGAATCTTCTGGCTTTCTCTTCCAGACTCTTCCTGAAGGACGCGTCGCGGGCCAGCTCCAGAGCTCCGATGACGGATCGCTCCTCAGCCTCTATTAACCTAAGGAACCCTCTCCTCAGCAGGAACCTGTGCACGGCCGGCAGCTCGCCGGGGTAGAACGAGAACGCAGGGACACCGAGGAGGGCGGCTTCCTGTGCGGTCGTCCCGCCCCCCGAGAAGACAGCATCTGCGTTCGCGATGAGCGGCAAGAGAAGGGTCGGCTCAACCAGCATCTTGACTCGATCTCCACCGTCCCGAGCCAGCATGGAGGCGTCGTCCCTGTAACGGGTCACCACGAGCACGTCGCCGTCGTAACGCGTGCTAAGGATCTTCACGATCCTTGAAGTGCTATCGAGCCCCCTCTCCGAGACGTAGCTGGCCTTCCTCTCAGGTAACCTGACTAAGACGTACCTCCCGTGGGAGGCGGAGGTACTGTGGGCGTTGAGTCTCCTCATCCACGCTATCGGGTCCAGTCCTTTGTATCGCAGGAACCTGGTCGACGGCGTGGCCCATCTCCTCCACTCCCTGATTGGTATGAACCGGGGAGTAGCCACGAGATCGGAGAGCGGTACGCAGGCCCTGTTGACCGGTGAATGTGGCGTGTCCGAGGCGAGGTAGTGCTTCATCGAAAGACCGTAGGAGACCCTGCAGAGCTCAATCGATCCGCTCGACACGGTTAACTTCGGTCTGATCTCTCTCACAATTTCTATCAACTGCGCTTGCCTCTCGGTGCTCGCCAGCAACTTCCCCTCAAGGCTCTCATCGCCGAACCTGCCTGCCCTCAGGACCTCGAGACCCAGATCTCTCTCGATCCAGTCGAGCTGCTCGTAAGACCTCGTGACGTAGGAGGTTTCGAACCCGCGGGACTTCAGCTCGAGGCCCACGGCCCAGAAGAACAGCGCCTGTTTAGGCGTGAGGACGTCGAAGAGGACGTCGCAGGCCACGATCTCTCACCTGAACCTCATCCACCCCTCCATCCTCTCCCAGGACCACTCGTAGTTCGCGGGGACCGAGTAACCGAAGACTATGCAGCCCCTCCACACCGTGAACTGAGGTTCTTCGGAGGACCTGACGTTGACGTTCTCCACCCCTCTCTCCGAGAGGTCCTTCTTCACTCTGGTGGCAGCGTCCGAAGCTGTGCCCCTCAGCTCCTGCGGAGCCGACCACGAGAGGTTTCCTCCGGACAGTATTACCTGCGAGTACAGGTAGGGCTGCAGCTCCACGGGGCATCTCTCAACGGCGGATATCACCGCATCGGCGACTGTTGTCGTTCCGTAGAACACCGTGTCTCCGAACTTGACGTCCTTGGGCCTGGGCATTCCGCGCTTGAAGTAGCTCTCGAAGACCTCCTTGTTGGGGTCGAATACGTACTCGCCGATGAGGAACCTGGTCCATGAGCTCTCTCCTAGGTCGACGGTGATCCTCGTTCCCGGTATTTTGATGGGCCTTCTCACCGCTGATGGGTTGGACTTCGCGAATGAGACGGCCCTGTCGAGGTCGAGGGGCAAAAGGCCCAGCTGCTCCTTCACCCTCCTCACGAATGCCTCCTCCTTGGCCAGGTCGCCGTACCCAGCGTCCTTGAGGATCTCCGCAGTTATCGCGTTGGCGTCCGCACCACCTCTGTTGAGGGCGACTATCGCTCCCCTGATAGGCGCTCTGGAGATCGGCGTGACCTGGGTGTTGCCGTGACCGCTCTCCACGACGACGCATGAGGTTGCCTTATGGGCTATCGCCACCGCCAAGGGCTGAGGTATTATCGTTGAGGAGTGAACCAACCCCTCCTTCGCCAGCTCAGAGTGGACCTCGAAGAGCGTTTCGTACATGTATCGGGGCGAGACAGCAGAGAGTGCGGCCACCAAGTAGAACCCCGCGAACCCGATGCCCTTCGGCCTGAACTCCTCCAGCGAGGCCCTGGTAAGCTCTCTTACGACCCTCCACGCCCTAGAGTCGTCCCTGTTCACCAGCCCGCTCCTCATGGGGTAGACCATCCTGCTCAGCAGATCGGCTCCGCTCTCCAGGAACAGCACGACGTCCTTTCCGACCACGACCTCCTTCTCGACGCCCATTATCCTCGAGACGATCGAAGGCTCCGGGAAGTAGCCTCTGTTCTCGATCACCTGAGGTCTCTCCCCGAGTGTTATCGGACCGTACTTGTAGTCGCTGGTGCCGTAATCGGCCCCGAAGATGTACCGACGCTTGTAGTCCTCCTCGAACACGTCTATCGTGAGAGGTCCCGGCTCGTCTAAGAGCTTATCGTGCCGCCTCGACCATCGCCGAGTTTCAGCCTGCGTCGCCTTCCGTTAATCTCACTCGATCCTGACGTACCTCGACGGGTCCACCGGTTTCTTCTTCCTCGGAGAGTTCCTCAGCAGTATTCCGCAGTACGGGCACCTGACGCTGTCGGTCAGGTGGTAAACCCTGCACCTCGAACAGTACCTGTATCCGGCCGCGTAACTCCTCCTGATGATGATCTTCTCCTCCTTCTTGACCTGTCCCTGCACGACCGACATCGCGGCAATATAGGGTTGCGGTTCAGATTAAAATATTACATATAGATTGCATATACTGTTAATACGGCCAGTTCATATCTACGAGGGATTAATATTTAAATTTATTGTCTCATATTTAAGAGATAAGCGGCAGAGAGTTTGGCAGGGCGTGCGACGGAACAAAGCGAACCGGCGGAGGCCTACCGCGCCAAAAGTTACGTCGAGGCGAAATTCCAGCTCAGAACGTTTTTTATGTCAACTTCCGTATCATAAGAACCGATGAGAGAGCTCTTCTCCATGTGGCGGTACACGCAGATGATCACAGCCTTCGTCGTCTCTGCAGGCCTCTACGCGGCTCTGCTCTTCGTCTTCGCGGCCCTACCGATCTGGATCATCCCAGGTGTTACGGCTGTAAGGCCGGGCAACGCCATCCCTCCCTTCACGAGCCTGATCTTCG
Organism: Candidatus Calditenuaceae archaeon; assembly: GCA_025058225.1. Lineage (GTDB taxonomy): Archaea > Thermoproteota > Nitrososphaeria_A > Caldarchaeales > Calditenuaceae > Calditenuis. The sequence continues at coordinate 98,441 of JANXEE010000015.1, forward strand.
GGCCTGCGGCCGCTTGGGGTTCGGCCGTAGGGAACCTGATAGGCTTCGACATCTTGGGTGGCGCGCTGACCATAGGTAGCATCGGTGGGTTCATCGGTAACTTCTTCCTCGGACTGGTACCCTACAAGATCTGGCACAGGGTCTTCAGGGAGGAGCCGCACTGCAGGACGCTCTCGAGCCTTCTGAAGTACGAGTTCGTGATACTGGTGCACTCGGGGGTAGTAGCCCTGATAATCCCCTACTGGACCGAACTGGTCGGCTTCCTGCCGTTCACGTTCCTGGCCTTCATCATCTTCTTCAACGAGCTGATCTCCGCCGGAATCATAGCTCCTGTCCTGATGGCCCTCGTTTACCCCAGAGCCAAGAGGGTCGGATGGCTTTGGACCGACGTGATGAAGGGGTACCAGTACACGCCAACGCAGGTCAAGTCACACCACAAGCTCGGAACGCTGCTGGTCTTCATCGCTGGAGTGGTGGGCGTTTGGGTGACGATGTTCGTTGGAGTAGGGTTGGGCCAGCCTCTGATGCAGTTCGCCCCGGTGTTCGCCGGTGCGCCGTTGCTGACGGTTGGTGGCGTCTTCATCCTGATATTCGCCATCGGCATGGCGTTGCTCTCGAAAGACTGAGTTTTTATTTCTTAGATCTCCGTACTCCGATCGCCCGGCGGATCTCAGCATATATTTTGAGGGGGTGTGAATTGTAGTTGGAATATGACGAAAGCGGTCGAGGTAAGAGACGTCTGGGTGAAGTATCGAGGTTCAGCGGACTACGCCCTCAAGGGCGTGAGCTTGGAGGTCTCCGAGGGCGAGGTCGTCGCGATCGTGGGTCCCACAGGTGCAGGGAAGACGACCCTCTGCAAGGTCATGACAGGTCTCATCCCAAACATGGGCGTCTACGACGACTTCAAGGGTGAGGTCCGAGTATACGGCGAGTCCACCTACTCCAAGCGGGTCGGCGACATCAGCAAGTCATGTGCTATGGTCATGCAGGACTACGAAACCCAACTGTTCCGCACGACGGTCGAACTTGAGGTCGCCTTCGGACCGGAGAACCTACTTCTCGATAGGGAGGAGATTCGAAGGAGGGTACAGTGGGCTCTCAAGCTGGTGGGGCTGTCTGGGCTGGAGAAGAGGTACTCGTTCTCGCTCAGCGGAGGTCAGAAGCAGAGGCTCGCGATAGCCTCCTTGCTGTCGTTGCAACCGTCCGTCCTGATACTCGATGAGGCCACGAGCGACCTCGACCCTCGGGGGAAGAGGGAGGTCTACGACGTGATGCGCAAGCTGATAGACGAGGAGGTCATCAAGTCGCTGGTCTTCGTCGACCATCACTTGGATAAGGTGGCGGAGTTCGCGGACAGATTGGTGACGGTGGTGGATGGGAGAATCCTGGTCGAGGGAGAGGCTAGGGATGTCCTCGGCCGAGTTGAGGAGCTCAGGTCGCTCGGCCTCAAGCCCCCTGAGGTAGCGGAGATCTGTTGGGATCTGGGAGTCAGGGCCAACTCGGTCCCAGTTCTGCTCGATGAGGCCCTCAGAGTCTTCCCGAAGGTCAGGAGTGTGAGGATGCCCGAGCGGAGGATAATCAGGGGTGAGCGCGTGGCCGCGGAACTGAGCGACCTGTGGTTCGCCTACGAGGGGCAGAACTGGGTGCTGAAAGGAGTGAACCTGAGGGTTCACGAAGGCGAGATGCTGGCGCTGATCGGGCAGAACGGCAGCGGCAAGACCACACTCGCTCAGGTGCTCATGGGGATTCTTAAGCCCAATCACGGGAAGGTATGGATCTTCGGGAGAGACGCAACCCCTGAAGACGTCTCCGAGAGGGCGAGGGACGTCGGGTACATCTTCCAGAACCCGGACTATCAGATCTTCTCGCAGACGGTCTATGAGGAGCTGGCCTACGGCCTTAGGGCTCGGGGCCTCAGCGAGGCAGATGTCGAAAGGAAGGTAAAGGAGGTGGCAGACATGACGGGCATATCTCACCTCCTCAATGAGGATCCGTTCTTCCTTCAGAAAGGCGAGAGGCAGAGGGTCGCGGTGGCTTCCATCCTAGCTCTGAACCCCAGGATCATCATCCTAGACGAGCCCACGACCGGCCTCTCACCAGGTGAGACGAGGGCGCTGATGAACACGGTCCTCAACCTGAACAGAGGGGGAACGACCGTGATCACCATCACTCATGAGATGTGGGTTGTCGCCGAGTACTGCACGAGGACCGTAATGATGGCGGACGGCCGCGTGGTTCTCGACGCCCCTACTAGGGAGGCCTTCTCCAGTCGGGAGACCCTCATCGCCCACGACATCTTTCCTCCGGAGACCTGTGAGCTGTCGAGGAGGGTCGCTGGTCTGACGCTGCTGACGCCGAAAGAGTTCGTCGAACACGTGGAGGTCGTTTGAAGTTGTCAAGGTACGTCCTCTACGCTGAGGGAAAGAGCTTCTTCCATTCCCTCGACCCGAGGTCCAAGATAGCGCTGGTCGTCTGCGTCTTCGTGTGGTCTTCGGTCTTCAATCACCCGCTCTACACGGGCACCGTGCTGGGCGCAGTGCTGGCGCTGGTGCTGATCTCGGGCGTTGCTTCACGCCTGAAGCTCTTCTGGTTCGGCCTCGTCTCCCTCGCAACCATGAGTCTCATCCTCTGGCCCCTGTTCAGGAGAGGGGGCGAGAACGTCCTCTTCGAAGCCATGGGGATCGTCTTCACCCAGGAGTCGGTGATGTACGGTCTGGCTGTGGCTTTCAGGTTGGTGGCGATGGTCCTCTCAGGCCTGCTTCTTCTCACGACCACCAGGATTGAGGACCTGGAGCTGGCCCTCACGAGGTTGGGCATGCCCTACTCGATGGCCTTCGGGATCTCCGCGGTCTTCAGGTTCATCCCTGCCATGGTCGGTGACGGTCTCACGATCCTCGCGGCCCAGAGGGCTAGGGGAGTCAACGTGGTTAGCGGTAACGTGTTCTCGAGGATGAAGAACTCCGCAGCGATAATCGTCCCGCTCTTCATAACCACGATGCGTCGCTTCGGGGAACTGCCCCTAGCCATCGAGTCGAGGGGGTTCGTGCCAATGGCGAGGAGGAGCTACCTGCTGGAACTCAGGTTCAGGGCTAGGGACGTGGTCTTCACGGCTACTGTCCTCTTCCTTGCGGCACTCTCGATCTACATGAGGTTAAACGGATATGGAGTGGTCTTCCCGCACGTGATCTGAGTTGGTCAGGAGCAGGGCCCTGTACTTCGACGGTCACGAGCTCCGCCTCATAGACGACCACGTGGTTGAGCGCGGCGGAGAGGCCCTGATCAGGGTTGGGCTGGCCGGGATCTGCGGTACCGACCTCCAGATATTGAGGGGTTACGCGAGCTTCAGGGGGGTTCCGGGGCACGAGTTCGTCGGTAGGGTGGTCGAGTCCGACAGGAGCGACTTGGTGGGGGCGAGGGTGGTGGGCGAGATAAACGCGGCCTGCGGTAGGTGCGACATGTGCGCGGTCGGGCTGAGGCGTCACTGCAGGAATAGGACAGTCCTCGGTATCAAGGGCAGGGACGGGGTCTTCGCGGAGTACGTCAGGCTGCCGGTCGAGAACCTCCATAGGGTCCCCGACTCCGTCGAGGACGAGCGGGCCGTCTTCACCGAGCCGCTGGCCGCAGCCTTCGAGATATTGGAGCAGGTCCACGTCGATCCCAGCTGGAGGACGTGCGTCGTCGGCGACGGGAGGCTCGCGAACCTGATCGCGCAGGTTCTAAGGGATAGGGTCTGGAAGCTTAAGGTGATCGGGAGGCACCAGAGGAAGATCGGGCTGCTGAGGGAGCTCGGGATCGAGGCAGTTGAGGGGGTCGAGCCGGGCGACGAGTCGTCTTACGATCTGGTCGTAGAGGCGACCGGAAGGGCCGAGGGGCTCAGCTTAGCGCTCAGATTGGTCAGGCCGCGGGGCCACTTGGTGTTGAAGTCAACGATCGCCTCAGAGTACAGGATAGATCTGGCGAAGGTAGTGGTCGACGAGCTGCACGTCGTCGGGTCGAGGTGTGGTCCTTTCAGGCCGGCCCTTAGCGCGCTCTCGAGCGGTTCGATAGACGTCCGGAGGCTTGTGGACGGCGTCTACGGGCTCGAGGAGTTCCGGGACGCCTTCGCGGCAGCGTCCTCGCGGGGCACGCTCAAGGTGTTGTTGAGGCCCTGAGGTAGGGACGTCGTGTTGCAAAGGACTCCGGTGCTCGCATCAACGTCGAGAGGATCGTTTCGGCCGCCCTCCGGAGCGCGTTCAAGTAGAACTCAGAGGAGTAACAGGCCGGGCTCGGAGGCTCCGTGGAAGGGTAAGGGACAGAGCCCTCCTCGAGGGCCACGTAGCTCACGGAACACCCGGCACCTACCTCCAAGCCCCTCCTGAGCAGCGTCCTCGCGGCGACGGCCTGTCTGACTTTGCTGCTGTACTCCAAGGGGTCCTTCGAGAGCCGCACCCTCATCACCAGGTCCTCCAGGTTCACGCGCCCCAGCACCAAGTCCCTCTCGTAGCTCCTGAGGAGGTCCAGACACTCACCGATTGCGCCGGACAGGTCCTCTGGGGCCCTCACCCTGGACAGGACGCTCAGCATCTCCAGCTGCATCCTCCTGACGATCTGCGGCACGTCGGACCTCCTCGCCTCGATGCCCCTGAACTTCACCCTGCCGTCGGTCATGAACCCGAAGTACCTCCCGTTGACCGGTCTACCGGGCAAGGCTCTTGAAGGCAGGAACGCGATCCACCTGTAGACCCCTTCCAGGGCCGCTGGGAGGCCTGTTTCCTCCTCTATCCTCCTCAGCAGCCCCCGGTACTCCTCCTCCGAGGCCCCCTCCTTCCGGACCCAGAGCGAGTCGACGATGCCGTGGACCACCTCGAAGCCCATCCGCTCCGCGACACCGAGGGCCCTCAGCAGCGCAGCCCTCGCGTGGGCGCAGACCGCCATGTGGGCCAGCCTTGACCCGAACTTGGCCTTCCTGAACCCGAGGTAGCCGAAGGAGGAGACGAGGACCCACTTCAGCGCGTCGGAGCGTGCCCTGTAGACCTCCGTGTTGCCCCTTCCCTCCCGGATCACCGCCTTGTAGGCGAGTCTCTTCCTGAGGGGGAGCTCTATCGCCTCGGGGACCAGACCCTTCCTCCTCACGCAGGTGTGGCCTCCTGTCTCTGGCACGGGGAGGCCGTCGTCGGCGCAGCACTCACAGTTCACGGTCTCGGCGCTGACGTTCCTCGTGAGGATGATCATCGGGTACATGCTCTGGAAGTCTATCTCCGCGACTTCCCAGTAGACGCCCGGCCTGTGGTCGAGCGTCAGGCCTCCCCTGTCCTTGAGGTAGAGCTCCTTCAGCGTGAAGTAGAGCGGCCTCCCGGTCCTCCAAGGAATCAGGACGTTCCTCCTGGTGGCGACCTCGAACTGAAGCGAGGTCATGCACTGTCCGATCGTGTACCTCGCGGCCTCGTGGAGGGGGACGACGCAGGTCCTCGCGACCTCGAGTAACCCGTGCAGGCCCGTATGCGAGTGAACGAAGGAGTTGAGCGGGTCTATGTGCACCCTGCCCCTGAGCCTGAAGGCTCCGTGTCGCCTGTAGACCCTCCCGTAGCTCCAGTAAACGTGATGGTTCCTCCGGAAGGGCCTAATGCGCTCCCTTCCCAGCGACAGCCCGATCCCGTTGACGGATGCCCTGTGGTGCAGGTAGTGCATCACGAAGGAGTCGCCTCCGTCTGCCAGCAGGACGTCGAACGGTTCCACGGCCCTCTCCAGCCCCTCGAGGACGCTTGGCTCGTCGCCATCGATCTCCACCACCTCCTCCTCGGAGACCAGCCTCACCGACCTCAGGGGCTCCTCGAACCGTTGGACTGCAGACACTTCGAGCTCCGCAACCCTGATCCACGAGACGTCGTAGTCGGTGTCCTCCCTCGAGTCAAGGGCCCTCAGCTCACCCAGATCTTCGCG
>JANXEE010000030.1 GCA_025058225.1 Candidatus Calditenuaceae archaeon
CTTCGAAACGCCACAACGAACCTCACGAAGAGGATTGAAAGAGGATCTTTTCGACTCCCGACCGGGTCTGTTCACTCGGGAACCTCACGAAGAGGATTGAAAGCTGCTCGAGCACCTCAAGGAGCTGAATGTCCCAGCCGAGGGGAACCTCACGAAGAGGATTGAAAGAGTGTCGCTTGATAGTAAATGTAATCTGCTGACAAAAGTTCTGCGAACCTCACGAAGAGGATTGAAAGTACTCCCTTCACGCGCGCGCGTGCGAAATATGCAAACGCTGAACCTCACGAAGAGGATTGAAAGTTCACGATCTTTGCGTCAACGTCACGACCGACGATAAAGGTGAACCTCACGAAGAGGATTGAAAGCGTCACGCGCGCTGAAGAGGTACTCCGCATTCTCGACCAGCTGAACCTCACGAAGAGGATTGAAAGTCTCGTTCAATCGGTACTTTGGTGTGAAGCGGGAGGCGAACCTCACGAAGAGGATTGAAAGCGCGGGCATATTCTCGTCTTTCGTGTGCGGACGAGAATTGCGAACCTCACGAAGAGGATTGAAAGTGACGCAGCAAAAGTATCATGAGACGCATGTCAGCCTCGGAACCTCACGAAGAGGATTGAAAGTTTGGACGGCTCACGACCGGATACTCGAGAGAACGGCCCAGGGAACCTCACGAAGAGGATTGAAAGGCTCTTCTGCCCCTCCCGCCGGTCGGCCACGGGAGGCGAACCTCACGAAGAGGATTGAAAGCTCGACCTTGGGCCCCTCTTCAACCCGCTCCTCCGTGGCGAACCTCACGAAGAGGATTGAAAGCACGTGAGAAGATTAGCGCCACGGGCCGGCGCATGAGACGAACCTCACGAAGAGGATTGAAAGTAGCGATGCTGCTTGGCCAGACAGTGGCACTTTATTAGCGACGAACCTCACGAAGAGGATTGAAAGTGCTGACCGAGGAGGGCGAGGACGAAGACGAGGCTGCAGGGAACCTCACGAAGAGGATTGAAAGTGATTACTACAGCATGCAGAAGCTGCTGATGCGATCTGAACCTCACGAAGAGGATTGAAAGGAACGAGCGGCGCTCCGTGAGGACTTGTTCATTGCTACGAACCTCACGAAGAGGATTGAAAGGTGGCCACGGTCGACGCCGCGGCCGTGGTCAAGGCTGAGGAACCTCACGAAGAGGATTGAAAGTCTGATTAGCGTTAATGTTGACGAGACGACCGCGTGGGGAACCTCACGAAGAGGATTGAAAGCGAGGACGAGCTCCCGGAGGCCGTGAGGACCGAGGGCGGCGAACCTCACGAAGAGGATTGAAAGGGGGCCTCCGCGGCGACCCGCCCACGCTCACGGTCACCTCGCGAACCTCACGAAGAGGATTGAAAGGCTGATGACCACCAAGCCTACGCCTTTCAACACGCGCGCCGGAACCTCACGAAGAGGATTGAAAGACGACAAAATAGAGCCACGTGTTCTCCAACGACAACGCAACCGTCAAAAGCCAACGCTTCCTCTCAGACACGCTCCCACCCCCTCTGTCTGCCATACTTACGGACGAACGTGCAACGACAATTGGGATGAACCGTCCACTCTCGAGCCTGAGACTCCCCCACCTCTTTTATTAAACGCTTCAGGCGAGCTATACTAACCCCAGCGGCGCTCCTCTTCGCCACTTCAGTACACTTTTCGCACGCATCAGGCGGCGCCACCCACACGAACTTCGCTACCTGTGTCTCGGTCTCATAAGCCCATTCGCGCATTTTATTGAAAATATTGGCCAGCTCCGTGCGCACTATCCGCTCTGCGTTCGAGTACGGCAGACCGAACTTCTCCGAGACGCCGCTTACCAACTTCGTTAGGCTCAAAGACTTTTGGGTGTAAACTTGGTACCAAAGCCAATCGTTGAGACGGCGCGACTCCTCTTTAGTAAGCCCCTCATATTCCGGCCATTCCTCGTGCCCCACTATCCCAGCTAAAGCTCGCTTCTTCCTATAGCGCTTGGCCCCAAGATGCCAGCCGGCTTTCGCCACCTCAAAATCGCCCAGATCTCGACCATAGACCTCTAAATAGAGAGGTAGGAGGCCGTCCGCCTTTTCAGTCTCGCCCGTCTCAAGCTCGGCCTCTTTCAGCAGCTCTCTCAAAGCCTCACGATCCTCGTCCGTTTCAATTCGGCCCTCGTGTATCGTGAGATCGCCCTCTTCTTTAACAGCCATCCAAAAGTAGGCGGCCTTGTTGAGGTCGGTCGTCCGTTCCAGAGCCGATGTAAACAAAACTATCTTTCGCTTGGTCACGTCTCCCACCTCACAATCCCGTACTTCTCAAGAAAATTAAGTGCCCTATTCAAAAATAGGCTTCTGCTCCACCCGCCGAAAGCGCCAGCAACCACATACTATCCTGAGGGCCGGAGACGCCAAAATCAGAGAGAGACGACAGACGGCTCCTCGCCACCCACCCACTTCTGCTCCGAAATCTCCGCCAAGCGCAGAACCTCACGAAGAGGATTGAAAGAGCGTAGTCTATCGCTGTAACCTCTCGGAGCTACCCTCACGTCAGACAGCGGAACCCCGCCCGACGCCCGATTCGCACGGGGTCTTGACTGGTCAGACCCTCCTCCCCGACCCTCGGCTGGGGCGATCCGGAGGGTGAGGGCCGAAAACGCATCGGTCTGATCCGGATGCCCTGGAAACCCTATTATCCGCTCGGAGCATGTGAACGCCGTGAAGCCGGAGGCCGTCGTAGTCGGAGGTGGCTTCGTCGGGCTCCACGCTGCCTACAGGCTCCACTCTTTAGGCCTGAGGGTAAGAGTCTACACGGGCGGCGAGATCAGGAGGGCCGCGTCGTGGGGCAACGCCGGGATCATACATCAGGGGAGCATAACGGCCGTTCCGGAGGTGATGGGCCTGAGGAAGCTCCTCTCCCTCACCCTCAGGCGGGGTTCTTACGTCTCGATAAGGCCGTCGTTCGTGTTCAGAGAGCTGCTTCCCGGAGGGTGGCTCTGGAGGTACGTCAACGAGGTGAAGAGAGGGGCCCTCGCGGAGAACGCCGCCCTCCTCCAGCAGGTCCTCACCGAGAGCAAGAGGCTCTGGATCGAGGTGATCAAGGAGCTCAACCTCGAGGCAGACCTCAACGAGAACGGATCGATCGAGGTCTTCACGGTCCAGAAGAACTTCGAGTTCGAGTCGGAGTTCAGGTCGAAGGAATCCGAGGAACTCGGCTACACGGTCAAGACCCTCCGCGGCGACGAGTGCAGGTCCCTTGTTCCAGAGCTCTCACGCGAAGTCGTGGGAGGTCTCCTCTATCCGGACGACGTCCACATCAACCCCTCGAAGACCATCACGTCGTTCATCAGGGCTCTGAGGGGCATGGGCGTTGAGGTCCTCGAGGATCGCGTGACTCTCACGCATTCAGACGGGTCTGTCACCGCTGCCGACTCAGAGGGCCGCATGACCCCGGATCACCTGATAGTCTGTTCTGGCGCGTGGACCAGAGAGCTCATGAGGAGCGTAGGGATTGACCTCCCGGTCGTCGCGGGGAGGGGATATCTCGCGGTCACGGAGGCCATACGTGAGAGGTTCGGACGTCCGATCATCTACGCAGACAACAGGGTCATCATAGGTCAGACCGCGTCAGGTGAGGTGAGGCTCACGAGCGTCTTCGAGCTCGCGTCACCCGATGCCGAACCCGATACCTCGAAGTTCGAACGGATCAGGGGATGGGCCTCCGAAGCGCTGCCGCTGGTTCGCGGCCTGAAGTTCGTCGACACGTGGGTCGGTCCGAGGCCCTGCACTCCGGACGGCGCACCGATCGTCGGCACGATAAGGGGCCTGCGGAACGTGGTGATCGCGACCGGAGGTTGCAGGTTGGGCGCGACGCTCAGCTCCTCGATGGGGCTGATGGTGGCTGAGGTCGTGAGCGGGAAGGAGAGGGCCCTGGTCTCGAGGCTGAGCCCGGAGAGGTTCAGGTCCTGAACTGCGACCTGGCGCAGATCACCCGCTCAGCGAGATGTATCGCGGAGAGCACGTCGTCGACGGTAGCGAGCAGCGAGTCCGTCCCTCTGGAGCACTCGACCAGCACCAGCAGCTGCTTTCCCTCCTGCCTCATCTCAACTCTGAGACCTCGGGGGAGCGGCTCGTTGTCGGGGGCGATGGCCTTGAGCACCCTCTCCGCCTCGAGCTCGTCGCAGAACTCGATCCTCAGCTCCGCAACTGAAGGCCCCTCGCTCATAGCAGTTTGAGCTGCCTCCCCTGACCGACCCTCCTGACCTGCTCGCCGACGATCCTGTCGACCTCCCTGAGGAACGGCTCCGCCGAATCGACCGTGAGCTCCGCGCCCGCCGCCATCTTGTGCCCTCCTCCCCTTCCTCCGACCCTCTCCGCGGCGCTCCTCATAACATCGCCTAGGTCGAGGCCCAGATCGACGAGCTCGTTCGACGCCCTCGCGGAGACCTTCACTCTGGTGCCATCCTGGGCCACGGCCACCAGCGGCTTATCAGGGGGTAGCAGGTTCGATGACGAGAGTATCGAGGCGATCGAGCTCACCTGACGCGGGTCTATCTCCGTCCCTCCTCTCAGGACGACGACGTTGGGGAAGGACCTGTCGACGAACCTCTCCGAGAGCACCATCGACATGACCCTGCTGATGGACCTCCTGTACTCCTCGAGTATCGAGACAGCCTCCTCCAGCACCGCACCCCTGACCCCCATCGCGATGCCTATGCCGACCCAGGCCCTGCCTCCTTTTCCGCAGGCGTTGAGGAGCGTCGCGAACTCCCTCGCGTCCCTCAGCGGAGATCCGGGATCCTCCCTGAGCAGCTCGTAGACGTGGCCCGTCAGCTCTCCCAGCAGCTTCGACGGCGCCCCTGCTCTCATGAGGTGCGACGCGATGGCCTCGAGAAGCCTCGCCTTCTCCTCAGGCTTCAGGTCCGCGAGCGTCTTCCAGGACTCCCCGACCCTCACCTCTATGCCAGCCGAGAGGACCAAGTTGAGGGACGCGGTCTCGTCGCCGGAGAGGCCCGGGAGGAACGGTGAGTTGGTGCTGGCGATCGTCTCGTGGACAGGCTTGAAGCTCCTGCCGTAGAGTATGAGGTCCTCGGTTACCGACATAAGACCAGCGGCGACCGCCTCGTTGACAAGGAGCTCGTTCAGGCCGATCAAACGTCTTCCGTGGTCCTTGTCCTGGAGGTCTCCCAGCGCACCCACGACCGCAACCGGTGCGTAGTCTGATGCCTCATCGCTGATCCCCTTCGCGACCAGGTAAGCCACTCCTGAGGCGCTGACCATGGTCGATCCGTCGATCCCGAAGAGGTGCGGGTTGACGTGAACGACGTGCTCCGCCGGCCTCACGTCGATCGGTTTGTGGTGGTCCAGCACGAAGATCGGCCTCCTCACCTTCTCGCTGATCGCGTTCAGGTAGCCGCTTCCCATGTCCACAAGCACGATGACGTCGAACTCCTCCCTCGATTCGTCCTCGAGCAGCTCCTCGATCCTCTGGATGCTGATCGCGGTGAAGGGACAGTCCATCTTAGCGGCCGTCCCTGAGATTATGCCCAGCGCCGAGAGAGCGTCGGCGTCGTTGTGCCCGACCACGAGGACGTTGCTCCCCTCCCTGAGGTGGCTCCTCAGCTTGACTCCGACCTCCGCGCAGGCCCTCACGAACTCCTCGAAACCCTCCCGCAAGCCGCGCTTCGAGTCGGCGGGTCGGCTATTAATCCGTCTCTGGACCCTTCAGCGTCCTCTGACCTCCGGCGGCTCCGGGTGAATTACAGGGATCGGGCCGTGTAGTGCGTGAGCGATGAACCTTTACATAAGAACAGCCTGTCAAACAGTTGAGGATAACCCGGTGTGGGAGGGTGATTTACCCGACGAAGACGGTCGAGTGGACCGAGGTGGTTGAGTGGTGCCGGAAGCTCGCGAGGAGCGTCGAGGACTCCGGGTGGCGCCCTGACGTGATCATCGCGATCGGGAGGGGAGGTCTGGTCGTCTCGAGGATCCTGGGCGACCTGCTGCAGGTCGATAGGGTACTGCCGTTGCTGGTGAAGTGGCATGAGCTGAACAGGAGGGAAGGTGAGACGTATCTCGCGGAGCTGATCCGCGCGTACGCCAGAGCTCACGAAAGCGGCTGCTCCCCGGACACGGAGATAACCGAGTACGTCAAGACCAGCCTCAGGGTGAGGATAGACTTCGAGCAGAACGCCGACCTCAGCGGGATGAGGGCCCTGCTGGTGGAGGAGATATCCGCGACCGGAGTGCACCTCGGGATAGCCAAGGAGATGGTCAAGAACAGATGGAGGGCCGATGAAGTAAGGACCGCGGCCCTGGTCTGGAAGGCACCGTCGGTGATGGGCCCCGACGTGGTGAGGGTCGACTACTACGTGGTCAAACCGGCCAAGTTCGTCTGGTTCCAGTTCCCTTGGTCGAGGCTCGGCGACTACGTTCAGTTCCTGAGGGTCATGCTCTCACACGAATCGCACACGGGCGGAAAGAGGACGTGGCCGGAAGAGGAGGTCCTTCGGGAGTTCAAGAGGTGGTACGGAGAGAAGGTCGACCTCACGTATTTCGCTGAGGCGCTGAGAGTCCTCGAGGAGAGGGGCGAAGTTAAACTCGAGCGCCCTTCCTTCTCCGTGAAGGTCCAAGGGTGAGTGTGCCCGTTTACGTCCGAGCGGCCCCTTTTCGAACCTGAAACGCCGTCCGTTTACCGGGACGGATTCAGAGCTGCCCGGAGGGCCGGAACCGGACGCACCGGACAAATACACGCGCGAGCTCTTCGGGTCGGAGTGAAAGAGGGGAAGCTGGTCTGCCTGGGTATAGAGTCGACCGCTCACACCCTGGGAATCGGAGTGGTTGACTCGTCGGGACGGGTGCTTGCCAATGAGCTGGCGACCTACAGACCCACCGACTCCGGCATTCACCCCAGAGAGGCCGCTCAGCACCACGCCCACGCAGCGCCTGAGGTACTGAGGAGAGCCCTCGTGAAGTCGGTCTCCTCCGCGGACGAGATAGACGTGGTCGCGTTCGCATCAGGTCCGGGGCTCGGACCCTGCCTGAGGACCGGTGCCACACTCGCAAGGGCCATCGCGCTGAAGCTGGGGAGGCCGCTGGCGTCAGTCAACCACGGAGTCGCCCACATAGAGATCGGGAAGCTCGCGACGGGCTTCAGGGACCCGGTGGTCCTCTACGTGGCCGGCGGAAACACGCTGGTGACGACCTTCAGCGAGGGCCGCTACAGGATACTGGGCGAGACGCTCGACATAGCGGCGGGGAACTGTCTGGACGCGTTCGGGATAGAGGCCGGAATAGGTCCGATGCCTGCACCTGAGATCTGGGCCGCCAAGGGTCAGAAGTACATTCCGATGCCGATGAGGGTGAAGGGGATGGACGTCTCCTTCTCCGGGGCCCTGACCCGTGCCTCGACTCTGCTGAGGGAGGGTGCGAGGGTTGAGGACGTCGCGCTCTCGCTGACCGAGGCGGTCTACTCGATGCTGACGGAGGTCCTGGAGAGGGCGGTCGCGATGACGGGTAAGAAGGAGGTCATGGTGGTCGGAGGACTGGCGAGGAGCAGGAGGCTCACCGAGATGGTCAGGGATATGGTGAAGCTTCACGGAGCCGAGCACAGGGGGATACCGGACGAGCTGCTCGGTGACAACGGCGCGATGATCGCGTGGACCGGTCTGCTGATGTTCCGGGCGGGACAGGTCGTCAGCGTCGAGGAGAGCCACGTGAGGCCCAGGTACAGGATCGACGAGGTCGAAGTGACATGGTTGGGCCCTTCGAGGAGCTGAGGGTCATCTACGTCGGCGCCGAGGCGGTCGTGAAGCTCGTCGAGTGGAGGGGGCTCAAGCTGGTCGCGAAGGTCCGGGTCCCGAAGCCCTACAGGAGGCCGGAAGTGGACCAGCAGGTCAGGTCTGAGAGGACCATCAGGGAGGCGAGGGCGATGATCAGGGCGAAGCGAGCCGGCGTTCCGTGCCCTGCGGTCATACACCTTGAGCTCTCAACCTCAACCATCTACATGCAGTACGTCGAGGGGGAGAGTCTGAGGGCCGTGCTGGCGTCGGGCGCAGAAGACTTCTCAGAGATCGCGAACGGGCTCGGCACAGCGATGGCCCTTCTGCACTCCACAGGCCTCTATCACGGCGACCTCGTACCTGCGAACGTCATCGTCCAGGAAGGGATGACTTACTTGATCGACTTCGGGCTGGCGGGGAGGTCCGACGACGTCGAGGAGCACGCGATCGACTACCACCTGCTGGAGAGAAGCCTCACGGCCGGGTTCCCTTTAATCGCGTCCAAGTTCATGGAGAAGGTGAGGGAGGGCTACGGCTCGGTCCTGGGCGATGCTGCAGTGTCGGGGCTGTTGAGGCGCGTCGAGGAGATCAGGGCGAGGGGCCGGTACGTGGAGAGGGGAGAGCATCAGGTATAACGAACACGTCCCGTAACTCGAACGTCCGGGTCGAAGAGGAGTTAACCCGCGACTCCGGTGGCCGGGAAGCCCTTTATTTCCCGAGATATCGGGATCCGTCGATGTCGCAGCCGTTCAGGAGGGCCCTCAGGACGATAACCTACGGCCTCTACGTGCTCACCGTGAGGTCCGGTGACGAAGTCTCCGCGTCAACGATCAACTTCCTCACGCAGACCAGCCTCGATCCGCCGCTGGTCGTGGTGGCCCTGAAACGCGACAGCCGCACCCAGCAGCTCGCCGACAGGGCAGGTTCCTTCGCGCTCAACGTCCTCGCCTCGGACCAGAAGCAGGTAGCCGCGGACTTCTTCAAACCGACCCGCGTCGAGGGTGACTCGCTCAACGGCCACAGGACCAAGCCGTCGAGGAGGTTCAACCATCCGGTGCTCGAGGAGGCGGCCGCGTGGTTCGAGTGCAGGGTGGTCCAGAAGGTCGACATCGGAGACCACGTACCTTACCTGGCCGAGGCTGTCGACGGCGAGGTCGTGAGGGAGGTCCCCAGGTATCTGGTGATGTGGGACACGGGCTGGTATTACGGCGGATGAGCGGTCTGGGTCTTCGGCTCTGTCGGGAACGGATCGTCAGCTAATGACCCCATTTACATCACCGTTGTCACAGTTAGTTCGCAAGGGACCTTCAGAGCGCCCCTCCTCGCGCCTCAACTCGAAAATCTCGATGGCTTAGGACGGAAAACTCGTGCCCCGGGCTCAGGAGCGGAACTCCGGTTCAAGACGACCTCTTCAGCAGCCCGAGCCCGTCCCTGATCACGACGCCGACCGTCAGGGCCTCTTCCGCCAGCGGCGTCCCCAGCCTCACCTGCCTCCCGAACTCCTCGGGCGTCAGGGGAATGACCTCGAGGGCCGGGCCCGCCTTTACCGCCTCGGAGAGCTGGTCGAACCTCCTGAGCGGGTTCCGGTCGAAGTTCGGCGAGACGACGAGCAGGTCCACGTCGCTCCAAGCGTTGAAGTCGCCCCTCGCGTAGGATCCGACGACCACCGCCGTGACCGGGCCCAGGACCTCCTCCGCGAGCTCGACGAACCTCCGGGCCGACTCGAGGGCGGCAGCCTTCATCCGGCGCCTCTCCTCAGCGACCTCCACCTCTCCTCCACCCACTTCAGGACCCTCTCAGCCCTCTCTAAGCCCTCGCGCCCCTCGCTCTCGGAAAAGTATTCCTCGGGGACCCCCGAATGCCAGACGTCGGGATAACGGGTGACCGTGTAGTACTTGTCGAGCCTCCTGCAGTCCTCCAGAACGTCTTCGTCGTCACCTACCAGCCTCATGACCTCCTCGCACAGTCTCTTCAGGCTGTGGCCGTACGCCGGGCGCCCGAGCCCCCAGAGGATGGCCTTCAGGGCCTTCTCCGCGGCCTGATGGGCCTTAAAGCAGGCCCAGTTGTACTCTCCTCCCGCCAGGTCCTTAGCCGCGGAGTCCAGAGTCGCCCTAGAGCTCGCCATCCACCTCGCGTACTCCTCGTCGTCCAACTCCCAGCGACGTATCCCGGCGGGACACCCTGATAAACGCAGGGCCCGCGGAAATTCCGGAGGGCCGTTGCTCTCGCAACGTCATTCGCTCGGCAGCCAGAGACGATTCAGGGGCCGATGGTGACCAGCTGGAGGCTGCGTCACCCACGAGGGCACGCATCGACCCGGACGGGAGCTCGCGCGCGTGACGACGGTCGCTCAGACCCCACGGAGCCTCTTCACGCTCCCCAGTTACCGCGATACGGGCTCAACGGCCCCTCAGACGGCATCCTCCTGACTCACCGGGTCTGCACGTACAATCCGACGGCGTTTAACCTTATTACAGGCCCGCGGCGAATCCCGACCGAAGAGGACTTTGGCCGAGAACAGGACGCTGAAGCTAGGGTACTGGCTCGCGACCGAGCAGTACGACCCTAGGCAGCTGCTGGAGCTCGCGACTCACGCCACGATCGCCGGCTTCGACGTCCTAGTCCTCAGCGACCACTTCCACCCCTGGAGGGACACAGGAGGCCAGTCGCCGCACCCGTGGATCGTCATGACCGCGATCGCGGAGCGCTTCAGGGACGTCGAGGTCGGGACCGCGGTGACGACGCCGCTCTTCAGGTACCACCCGGCGATAGTCGCGCAGGCCTTCGCGACCCTCGACTACCTCTATCCCAACAGGATCTCCCTGACCGTGGGGACGGGGCACGCGATGAACGAGGTCCCGCTGGGCTTCAGGTGGCCTGGGTACAAGGAGAAGGTCGAGAGGCTCAGGGAGGCCATCGAGGTGATCAAGCTCCTCTGGGAGGGCGACTTCGTCACCTACGAGGGCAAGTACTACCAGCTCAACACCGCGAAGCTCTACACCAAGCCCAAGGGCAAGATCAAGCTCTTCGTCGCGACCTCGAACGAGGGCGTGGCCAAAATAGCCGGGATGCTCAGCGACGGCATCCTCACCAACCCCAGGGGCATGGAGAACTTCAACTCGATCATCAGCGCGCTCGAGGAGGGTGCGAGGTCTGTGGGAAGGGATCCCCTGACGCTCTCGAAGTGCCTGGAGTTCAAGGTCTCCTTCGACCTGGACTACGACAGGGCCCTGAGGGGCGCGATGTTCTGGGGGTCGACCGCGATTCCGAGGGAGAAGAGGGAGAAGATCTGGGACCCGAGGGTTCTCGAGGCGATGGTGGGGAAGGAAGAGGAGGAGAAGATCAAGAGGACCTGGCTGATCACCAGCGACCCCGACGACATCTACAAGGCCCTCGGAGAGTTCATGAAGCTCGGTTTCGACAGGGTCTACATGCACAGCTCCTCCCCCGACGAGGGGAAGTTCCTGAACATGCTGGGCCGCGAGATCCTTCCGTGGCTGAGGGAGTACTACAGAAGCCTCAGGGTACCGCTCCGTGTAGCACCCGAGTGAGAATCGACTTGCTCAAATTCTATTATCGGAAAGGCTGTAAAACATGCGTGAAGGTAAGGGAGCAGCTGAGGCGTCGTAGGGTAGAGACTTATCCGATTGAGCTGACCGAGAACGTGCCCTCAGCAGAGGTCATTCAGCAGTTAATCGGGAGGTACGGGCTGGAGAGAGTCGTGAGGAGGAGGGCTCCGAAGGAACTCAGGGAGAGTATCCTGAAGTCTACGATCGCAGAGGCCGTGAGGTTGCTATCGGAGACCCCGGAAGCCCTCGAGAGGCCGATACTCGTGGGAGAGCATGGTGCGTTCTTCGCGTGGGACGAGGGGATGGCGAAGCTGCACGGGCTGAGCCTGTTGAGCCCTAGGGCCACCCGACGCAATCGGACCGGCAGATGAGGGTGCCACACCAACGTCAATACTTAGCCGGACGGATCGCGCACGGTTACTCAGTCCAGATCCTCGAGCTGCGCCATCGGATAGCTGCCCAGGACCTTGATGAAGAGCGTGTGGTTTGCGAGCTCCGCAAGCGCCTCCTTTACCCGCTCCTCCTCGACGCTGCCCTCCAGATCGACGAAGAAGTGGTACTGCCAGGGCCTTGCACGTGTGGGACGCGACTCGATCTTAGTGAGGTTGATCCCCCTCTCCGCGAGGGGTCCGAGGGCTCCGTAGAGCGCTCCAGGTTTGTGGCTGACTGAGAAGATTACGGTCGTCTTCATCCTCTGAGCTGCCTGAGGTGGGCCCCTCCCTACCACGAGGAACCTCGTGTAGTTCCTGCCGTAGTCCTCGATGCCCCTCGCCAGGACCTTGAGGCCGTAGATCCTCGCGGCCCTCTCGCTGGCTATCGCGGCACACGCGGGGTCACCGCTCTCCCTGACGTACCTCACCGCACCGGCGGTGTCGTAGAAGCTGATCGGCTCGTAACCTGTCATCGCTATCCAGCTCCTGCACTGACCGAGGGCCTGGGGATGAGAGTAGACTTTCCTTACGGTGGAGAGGTCCGAGTTCGGAAGCCCGATGAGGCAGTGAACGACCCTGACGTAGACCTCACCGATCACCTTCAACCCCGTCGAGAGGAGAAGGTCGTAGGCCTCGCCGACACTGCCCTCGATGCTGTTCTCAACCGGGATCACGCCGGCGTCGGCCCTTTGGGACTCAACCGCGTTGAACACTGCCGGCAACGTCCTCTGGGGCAGCGGCTCGAACTCCTCACCGAAGAACTTTGAAGCGGCCTCGTCGCTATAGGAGCCCAGCTCTCCCTGAAAGGCAACCCTTCTCCGACCAGAACTCTGAGAAGTCACCTCTTGACCTCCTTCAGCTTCTCCGTCAGAACAGGAAGGAATTGGTAGAGGTCCGCGATCACCGAGTAGTCGGCCTCCTTGTGTATGGGAGCGTTTGGGTCGCTGTTGACGGCCACTATGACCCTCGACCTCCTGATGCCCACGATGTGCTGCATCTGCCCCGATATCCCCACGGCGACGTAGAGCTTGGGGCTGACCCACTTCCCCGAGAGGCCGATGTGCCTGTCCTCGGGCATCCATTTGAGGTCGCCGGCTATGGGCCTGCTGCAACCTATCTCTGCGCCGAGGGCCTTCGCGAGCTCCTCCGCCAGCTTCAGGTCTTCCTTCCTCTTGAAGCCCCTTCCCACCGAGACGACGACCTCTGCCTTCGAAAGGTCCACAGCGCTCCTCTCGACCTGCCTGACCTCTTTGACGACCCCGTTCGTTGGACCTTCGGCCTTCAGTTCGATGACCTTCGGCTCTACCTGTGAAGACGACTCGGAGGGTTCGACTCTGCCGGACATGAGGGTTGCGAAGACCGGTGACCCGGAGGCCTCAAGCGTGGCGACGTATCCGCCGCCCAGCACCAGCCTGGATGCCCTGACGACTCCGCCCTCGAACGTGAGCTCCAAGCAGTCGGTGACCATCGGCGCCCCGAGGGAGTGTGAGGCCCTCGCGAAGGCCTCCCTGCTGTTCTTCGTGGAGAGTCCGAGAACCAGCTCCGGCCTCACGTCCTCACAGACCTTCCTGATGGCATGTCCCGCGGCTCTGGGATCCCTGAGCCCTTCCCTTACGACGAACGCCACCGTCGCTCCGAACTTCCCCAGCGTCCCAGCGTCCGTTTCAGGACCGGTTAGCGCCGTCACGTGGCCGTACTGCCTGGCCGCAGTCAGCAGCTCCGGAACCTCCTCGACGCCGAAGGCCACCGCGACCACCCTGGCCGACAAGCCATCACCCTGCGTACGGTAACGCTATACCCAGAGTTATAACGATGCCGTCCACAGAACAGATGCCGGGAAGTCGTCGTGTCAGGGCGGAGTTAACAATTTTTAAAACCTCGGCACACCTATTCACAGGACCGGTACCTTGAGGAAGGGGGAGGATAGGGCCCCGACACAGGTGACGTTCAGGGGAATAGTCGGCAACATCACGCTGAGCAGAGTGGGGGAGCTGCCGGCGGTCAAGATATCGGTGGTCACCCCGCAGGGGAAGTCGTCCGAGTTCCACGTCCTCAACCCACCCGACTGGCTGGGTGTCGGCATCTCGGTCGAGGGGGAGTTCCACGAGGCGGTGACGACCAGGGGCGTCCGGAACGTCGTCGATAACATCAGGAGGGCCTCGGAGCAGGGAGAGATCGAGCTCGCCGAGGTAACGGTGATGAACGTTACCTTCTCTACCACCTCGGCCATCGTCGAGGGAGTCACACCAGATCAGCGGACCTTCAGCAAGACCATCGACGACAGGGAGCTGATCTCCGAGCTCAAAAGGGGGGTCAAGAAGGTCTATGGTGCCTTTCAGGTGACGGGGCAGGTCAGGAGGCTCGTGGCGCTTCTGCCGTACGGAAGGGTGAGGTTCGCCCAGAGGGTGAAGCAGCTCTTCTCGATGATCGAGGGTTTTGAAACTCGAGGGTCGCCTGAGGAGCTGATCAGGGACAAGTCCGGTTCTGAGGGCTGAAGGTTTTGAGGAGGCTCAACTGGTCCCTGAGGAGTTGACTTGGAAGAGGCTCTGCGACCTCACCACGCTGAGACGAAAAGGCGTGATACGCGTCGACACGGACGATGGCGAGTACTTGGTGGCCCTGATCGGAGAAAGGGTCTACGTCGCGGACGCGTGGTGCACGCACCAGAAGTCTGACCTCAGCCTCGGGATAACGGAGGGGACCAGGATCAAATGCCCGCTCCATCAGGCGGTCTTCGAGCTGACAGACGGATCGGTGGTCGAGGGGCCCAGCGGCGAGCCGCCGGACTCGATTCGGCCTCTCAGGACCTACCGCGCCAAAACAGAGGGCGATGACGTTTACGCCGATCTGTAGTCGGTCTTGGTGCTGGCGCTGAGAGTCAAACCCCTTAGCCTCTCTTGGGCCCTCTTCAGCGATGCCTCCATCAAACCTACGAAGGCCTCTTCAGGACGCTCGGCGGTGGAGGAGAACTCCGGATGGTACTGCACCGCTAGGAAGAACGGGTGATCCACTATCTCTATCACCTCTATCCTCGTCCCGTCAGGGGTGAACCCCGAGAAGACCATCCCCGAGGACCTCAGGGCGTCCCAGTACTCGGTGTTGACTTCGTATCTGTGCCTGTGCCTCCTCCTGATACTCCTGGAGCCGTAAAGCCTGTGGGCGAGCGTCCCCTCGATCAAGATGACCTCCGACTCTCCGAGCCTCATCGTTCCACCCAAAGCCTTGAGACCCCTCTGCTCAGGTAGCAGGTCTATCACGGGGTGCGGGGTGTTGGGGTCGATCTCGGTGGAGTTGGCGCCCTCGAGTCCGAGGACGTTCCTCGCGAACTCCGCAACTGCCAGCTGCATCCCGAAGCAGATCCCCAGCATCGGGATGCCCCTCGTCCTAGCGTAGTTGATGGCCATGATCTTCCCCTCTGTACCCCTCTTGCCGAATCCGGGCGCAATGATTATGCCGTCGAACGTCGATAACTTCTCGAGCTGTAACGGATTCTCCTCGAACTCCTCCGTCTCGACGAACTCTATCTGTGGTCTGGCTCCGAGCGCGACGGCCGCGTGCCATATCGCCTCCTTGATGCTGATGTAGGAGTCCTCAAGTTTCGTGTACTTGCCGCAGAGGGCTATCCGTACGGGTGTGCTGGCTCTGTCGTAGAGCTCGATCACCCTTTTCCAGCCCGACCAATTCGGTGAGTTGGGGAGTCCCAACTTCTTTGCGATGTAGTCACCCAGTCCCTGTTCCTCCAGCACCAGCGGCAACCTGTAGACCGGCTGAACGTTGTAGGAGCAGAAGACCGCCTCGATCGGGAGGGTGCCGAAGAGCGCGAGCTTCCTCCTGACGTCTGTCGATATCATCGTGGGGCTCCTCGCGACCATCACGTCGGGCTGTATCCCGATCCTCCTCAGCTCCTGGAGGGAGTGCTGGAAGGCCTTAGTCTTCAGCTCCCTCGTGGACTCGTGATAGATCACCAGCGCCACGTGCACGAAGAGCGTCTCCTCCTCCAGCTTCATCTGCCTCGCGGCCTCGTAGAACGGCAGCCCCTCGATGTCCCCGACGGTTCCACCGATCTCCACTATGACCACATCGGAGCCCCTTCTGTCGGCCACGGCCCTGATCCTCTGCTTGATCTCGTCGGTGACGTGCGGTATTATCTGGACGCACTGCCCCAAGTAGTCGCCCCGACGCTCCCTCGAGATGACCTCTGAATACACCTGACCCGTGGTGAGGTTGTTAAGTCTGCTCGTCGGAATACCTAAGAACCTCTCATACCAACCGAGGTCCAGGTCCGCCTCGCTGCCGTCGCTGGTGACGTAGACCTCCCCGTGAACGTACGGGTTCATCGTCCCAGCATCAACGTTGACGTAGGGATCGATCTTGAGGAAGTCAACTTTCACCCCTCTCACCGAAAGCATCTTACCGATCGACGAAGCTATCGTCCCCTTTCCGACGGAGCTGATGACGCCGCCCGTTACGAAGACGTACTTCGGCACGTTTTACATTACATTCGCGAGTATTAAGACTTCGTGGACGGTAACGGATCACGACATCTTCAAGGCCTCACCCGAATCAGACCGCTGAGACCCGGCTATACCGGCACTGCATGGACGGCCTCGTCAACCGTTCAGGGATAGAGTCTCGTCGGAGTCCTGGGGAAGAGGGAGGCCATTCGCACGTGGGGCAGGTCCAGGATCCACTTCAGCACCCGCTCGACACCCATCCCGAAGCCTGCATGGGGCACAGAGCCGTATTTCCTCAGGTCGACGTACCAACCGTAGTCCTCCGGGTTCAGTCCCGAGTTACGGATCCTGCTGAGAAGCTCCTCATGGTCGTCTATCCGGACACCCGCTCCTACTATCTCGCCGTTACCTCTCGGTGCCAGGAGGTCTGTGCTCAGGGTCACTCTTGGGTCTTCGGGATCGGACTTGTGGTAGAAGGCCTTAGCCTCCTTCGGGTAGTGGGTGATGAAGAGAGGCCTGTCGAACTGGGAGCTGATGATCCTCTCCTCGTCCGCACCAAGGTCCGACCCCCACTCGACCTCCCTTCCGGCCCTCCTGAGGACCTCCAGGGCCTCAGAGTACCTGACCCTGTAGAACTCACCCTCGACCTCTTCAGTCCTGATGCGCCTCCTGAGGAGATCCAGTTCCCTCCTCGAGAGCTCCTCTGTCCTGAGAACGACGAACCTCACCAAGTCCTCGATCGTCCTCATGAGCCCCTCCAGGTCGCAGAAGGCCATCTCGCCCTCGACGTGCCAGAACTCGGTCAGGTGCCTCGGCGTTCTACTGAGCTCGGCCCTGAAGCTGGGCTGGACGCTGTAGACCTTCCCCAACCCGAATATCGCAGCCTCCTGATAGAACTGGACGCTCTGGGTCAGGTAGGCCTTCCTGCCGAGGTAGTTCACCTCGAAGAGCGTCGCCCCGCCCTCAACCGCGGCCGTGATGATGGTCGGACAATCGACCTCGACGAACTCCCTACTCCTGAAGAACTCGTGAACCGACCAGACTAAGTTGGACCTTATCCTCATCAGCGCCGACATCCTGGGGCTCCGGATGTGAAGGTGTCTGTGGTCGTAGAGGGCCTTTGAACCCATGCCCTTCCTTATCGGGAAGTCCTCGGTAGACGGCGATATCGCCTCGGCCTTCGAACACCTCACCTCGATGCCTCCCGGTGCCCTAGGGTCCCTGACCACGGTGCCGAATATCCTGACCGACGACTCCCTGCTGAGCGACCTCAGGACCTGAAGGCTGTCATGATCTGTGAGCCCAGCTCTCGCCGCCACCTGTACGACGCCCGTCCAGTCCCTCAGGTCGACGAAGACGAGCTTCCCGTGCTCCCTCTTGTTCCAGATCCAGCCCCAGAGCTCTACTGGTTCTCCCTCCAGCGCCGATGCTAAGTCCCTGACCGTCCTCCTCAAGCCAAGCGACCCATAAGCTGCCGCTAAATGAAAATACGCCGGCGCAGACCCATCGAGTCGGGGCTAAGGTTTACGTCCCGGCCTCCCGCTACCCCTGACGTCGACAATTGAGCGAACTGAGGGTCTCAGAGATGGAACCCGGCAGGGAGGAAGTTCTCGCAGGGGAGCTGAGGAGAACCACCTCGACTGTGGACGCAGAGCTTCTAGAGAGGGCTCGGCAGATAATAGAGGAGGTAAGGGCTAGGGGCGACGAAGCTCTGGTGGAGCTCGCTTACCGATACGACCGCGTTCAGCTAACGCCTTCAGAACTCACATCGTACAGGGAAGAGATGAGGGACGCGGCTGAGGGTGTGGACTCGGAACTCCTCCGAAGTCTGAGGACCCTCTCGGGGCGCGTGGCTAGGTTAGAGAGGATGAGGCTCAGAAGGTTGAGATTCTCGGTGCGTTATCCTGAGGGGACCGTCATCAGATCGGAGGTGAGGCCGTTGGACTCGGTAGGCTGTTACGCTCCCGGCGGGAGGGCTGTGTATCTCAGCACGATCGTCATGATGGGCGTCCCGGCCTCGGTCGCTGGCGTCAGGAGGAAGGTACTCGCCACCCCTCCTCAACCCGATGAGCGCAGAAGGAGGGAAGTACTGGCTGCGGCTCACGTTGCCGGCTTCGACACGGTACTGTGGTCAGGCGGTGCGCAGGCGGTCGCGGCCCTCGCCTACGGAACCCGCTCCGTCGAACGGGTCAGGAAGGTCATCGGACCCGGTAACAGGTACGTCGTGGCAGCGAAGCTGCTGCTGCAATCCGAAGTGTCGATAGACTTCGCCGCAGGGCCGACGGAGCTCGTCGTGCTCTTCGACTCGAACTCCGACCTCAATTCAGTAGCGCTTGACCTGCTGGCACAGGCTGAGCACTCGCCGGATACGCTGGTCCTAGCCATCACCACGGACCGATCGGCAGCCGACGAACTCATCGAAAGGTTGCGGGAGCTTACGCGGGAATTGCCGGAGGACAGCGCCGTAAGGGTGAGCCTCGAGAGGACCGGACCCGTCTTGATATCCCAGAGCTGGAGGTCAGCGATGAAATTTGTCAACGCCCTGTCGCCAGAACACCTCTCGATCGCCTCCAACGGACTCAGAGCTCTCGTTAAGGACCTCGTGAACGCCGGCGTGGTCACGATGGGCCGGGGGATGGTGAGCGTAGTGGTCGACTACTTCGCAGGGGCCTCGCACGTCCTCCCGACTGGTGGATGGGCCGCCTCGAAGTGTACCCTGTCTGTGCTGGACTTCGTCAGAACAGTCAACGTCGTGACCGGCAACGCGAACGTCGTGAGACGGGCTTCGAGAGAAGTGGGTGTGCTGGCCCTCGCTGAAGGTCTGAAGTTCCATTCTGCAGCGATGAGCTCCGGTAACCGGTGACCGAACACTTCAAAATTTACAGAATCGTAAATCGCAGAGTAGATGATGGAACTCCTTTATACTCGACCAGATACATTTTCTGATAATGTATAAAATTGTATGCAACTCTGGATTGTCAAGGTATTTTAGGTAATATGATAAAACTCAGGCTATGAAGCAGAGCAGCAGGCTGGTTCTGGGGTTCCTGATCTTCGTGGCACTGGGAGTGGTGCTGGGTGTGCTGGTGGCGCCGTACGTCTCGCCCGTCTTCAGACAGCTCCAGCAGCTGGTGGGTGTGCCTGCCATCGCGCAGACAGGACAGGTGAGAGAGTACTACATCGAGATCAAGGGGGCGAACATCGAGATCTCGCCGGGAGTGACCTGGAAGGCATGGACCTACAACGGAACGGTTCCTGGGCCTACGCTGATGGCAAGGGTGGGAGACCTCATAAGAGTCAAGGCCGTCAACAGATTGGACCTCACCCACAGCCTCCACCCGCACATGCCGTACTATGAGCTCCAGCACGACGGCAGTCAGATCAACATCGTTACCGGTGTCGGGAAGGGCTCGATGATACCTCCAGGAGGAGAGTGGACCTACGAGTGGCCCGCGACGAAGCCGGGGATCTGGTACTACCACTGCCACTCCGGCGGCCCGCTCCTCGGGGGAGGCCACAGGATCGTGGACCACATGTTGATGGGCCTCTACGGGGCCATAATCGTTTACGACTTCGACGAGCCGCCCGCTAGGGAGTTCGTGATCTTCATGTCTGAGCTACCGTCGGTGCAGGGAGCCATCGTCGGCGAGGGACCGAGGCCCTTCTACATCATGAACGGAATGGGACTTCCAGGAGGAGAGCCGGAGCTCGAGCTGGTCCTCGTCGGCCAGAGCAAGATCTTCCCGCAGCTGAAGGGCCTGGAGGGAGTCGTCAAGCTCTTCAACGAGTCGTTCCCGGTCTTCAGGGCGAAGGTCGGCGAGAAGATCAGGTTCCACATCATCAACATCGGCGACATCTACCACAGCTTCCACCTCCACGTCGGTGACCTCAAGTCGAAGTGGGTGCTGGGAGGAAGGTCCTGGCCGGGCCAGGTCGTGCCGCTCGTTCCAGGAGCCGCTGACACGATCGAGGTGACCTACACCAAGCCCGGAGTATTCCTCTTCCACTGCCACGTCGTCTCCCACGCCGACGCTGGAATGATCGGCATCCTCATAATAGAGGAGTGACAGGTTAGGTCGGCATGAAAAGGACCTCCGCGATAGCTGTTCTGATACTTCTGGCGGTCCTCGGTGCAGCGGCCTACGTCTTGCTGGTCACGCGGCTAGAGGCCCCTCAACCTGCCCAGACGCCTACGACGCCCACAACTCCGACACCTACACCTACTCCCAGGACCACTCCTAGACAGGAGACTCCCACACCGACGCCGGGAAGGGTGATCGTGAAGAACCCGAAGGGGTCCGGGACAAATCCCAACCTCACCTTCGACCCTCAGACCGTTAAGGTCAAGATAAACGTCAACAATACGGTCGTCTGGGTCAACGAGGACGACGTCGTGCACGCGGTCGTTGCTCGGGACGGCTCCTTCAACTACCCGTCGATAAGCCCCGGAGGCTCAGCCTCCTTCACGTTCAACAGGGCCGGAAGGTTCGACTACTACTGCAACCTGCACCCGTGGATGACCGGGACGGTAGTCGTAGTACCATGAACCCCATCGATTCAGGCCGGAGGAGGGTCCTGATCGCCGCTGGCTCGGCGGCCATAGCGCTCGGCGCCGCGCTCCTCATGGGAAGGGAAATCCTCGAACCGAGTGGACCACAGCTGAGGATAGGCTCGGACAGGTGCGAGTACTGCGGGATGGTCATCAACGACAGCAGGTTCGCCGCCCTCATGCTGGCCGACGGAAGGTGGAGGAAGTTCGATGACATCGGCTGCATGCTCACATACCTACTGGTGGGGACCGGTAAGGTCGAGGGCGAAGGCGTTCTGAAGGGCCTCAGGCTCAACAGGATTGAAGTCGTATACGTTTACGACCTCGAGACCAGAGAGCAGGTCAGCTCGGCAGGTGCTTGGTACGTCATCGGGTCACCAGTCAGGACACCGATGCTCTCGGGCCTGATCGCCTTCAAGGACATCAGCAAGGCATCAGACTTCGCGTTGAAGAGGGGTGGTAAGGTCGTGTCGTGGGAGGCGCTGCTGGAGGAGCACCTCTCCAAGCTCAAGGGCGAGGCCGTCGGTTCCGGAATGGGAATACACGACCACGCGTCACACACGGGTGAACTCCACTACCTCCACAGGGTGCTGGTCACGATCGAGGGGAGGAAGCTGACCCTCGGAGAGGTCCTGGCCAGGGGTAAGCCTGTCATCATGCTGTTCTTCGCGACCTGGTGCCCCACCTGCAGCACCAACGTCAGAAACCTCGCTCAGGTCTACCCGAAGTACAAGGGCGCGATAACGGTGCTGGTGAAGAGCTTCGACCCGGGCGACACCGAGCAGGACATAGCCCAGTTCAAGATCAGACACTCGCTGCCGGACGACTGGACCTTCATCACCACCAACCTGCAGTTCATGCAGGACCTCAGGGTGGTCTCGCAGGAGACGATCTTCGGGTTCGACGTGAAGGGTAGGATGGTCTACGAGAAGCGGTTCGGTGTCTTCCCGCCACAGGACTTGGAATCGGCCGTCAAGAAGATCATAGAGGCGTCCCACGGTTGAACGTTGACGCTGTGACGGTCACCCTGGTGTTCTTAGCGGGTCTTTCGACGGTCCTCTCACCGTGCGGTTACTCCCTACTGCCGGCGCTGGCCCTGTACGGCCTCACGTCCGACCCGAGGCCCTCGAGGATAGCTTGGAGGGTGGTTCTGCTGACGACTGGCGCATTGCTGACCCTGTCCGCCCTCACAGCCATCTCCCTGACCTTCAGGGAGGTCCTGAGGTCTCTGATGCCGAACCTGACCCTCGCCGCAGGGGTTCTGTGCATCGCGCTGGGAGCGCTCGGCGTCGTGCCGCGTATGGGCCTTCGGGGGACCGGGTTGAGGGGTCCTGAGCCCATCGCGGTGGTGCTCGCAGGTTCGGCCTACTCACTCGGCGCAGCGGGCTGCGCGGTCCCCACGTTCGTCGTGCTGCTCACCTATGCGCTGGTGCTGGGCGCCGACGGCGCTGCGGTCTTGGTACTGGCCTACACGGCGGGCGTCGCGGCGCCGCTGACGGCCCTCGTCGCAGCCTCCTCGCTGCTGGGAGCAGGCATCACCAGAAGGGTCGGCGCGCTTACCAGGTACACGGGTTATATCTCGAGGGTAGTCCTGACCGTTTCGGCCCTCTACCTGATCTACCTCTGGTACATCGGATGACTACGACGCGCGTCCCCGCGAACGCCGGGTAGATTTTTGTTCACGAGCCAACCCTTCAGTGGGAAAAGGACGTGAAGTACGCGGAGGTATCGGGTGCGTTGGTAGCGCTCCGCTCGCTGGAGAGGCTGAAAAGGGTCGATGCGATGGTCTTCGACTGCGACGGCGTCCTGATCGACGTGAGGGGCTCCTATGACAGGGCGATAGTGGAGTCGGTGAGGACGCTGCTGGAGCGCTCCATGGGCGTCGAAGTCCCGGAGTCATCTCTCGACATCTCGGTCGTGTACAGGCTCAGGAACACCGGAGGCTTCAACAACGACGTCGACGCGGCCTGGGTGATGCTGCTCTGGCTCTTCTCGGGGTCTGAGGTGAAGTTGGCGAGGGAGCTTGGAGAGGTGCTGGAGTCGGCGCTGAGCCGTACGGAGGACCCCGTGGAGCTCCTGAGGACCGTTGAGACCGAGGTGAGGAGGCACAGGTCTCACGCGAGGAGGCTCGCTAGGTTCAACCCCATACCCATCGAGGACGCGATAAAGTCGGTCACCGGAGACAGGCGTATGCACGTGAGCAAGGAGATGCTGGAAGAGGTCCTCGAGAGCGAGGCCCGCGACAAGGGAATAGGCGAGGAGTACGAGCTCTTCAAGCGCTTCATCGGCACCGGCAGGGTCTACGGCAAGGACCTGCTCGAGACGGTCTTCGACGACCTCTACTTCGGTCCAACGGTGGTTCGGGAAGTCTTCGGCAGGGGACCCTACTTCGAGCTGGGAGAGGGCCTCTTCCTGAACGAGGCCCCGCTCGTAGACAGAGCGACGCTCCTCAAGCTCAAGGAACGGTTGGGCATCAAGGGTCTCGGGATCGTTACAGGTCGGGAGCGCTACACTACGGTCCGCGTGCTCAGCGCGGTCATGGACTTCTTTCAGGACAACGCCTGCGTCTTCCTCTCCGACGAGTCCCGCAGCGGCCTAGGCGAGGTCGTCTCCAAGCCCAGCCCCTACGGCCTCATCAAGTCGACCTCGGCACTCGGCGACGTAGGCGAGGTCCTCTACATCGGCAATTCGGCCGAGGACTTCTACATGTGCAAGTACGCCGAGTCCTATGGGATTGGCCCGCTCTTCGCGGGCGTCGTTGGGCTCTCTGAGGACCCTGAATCAGCAGCGAGGGAGTTCATCGAACTCGGCGCGGACATCGTGGTCGACGACGTCGAGGGCCTCGTGAGGCTCATGGAGGCGGTCAGGGCCCCCTCGTCCGGCAACCCATCCTGAGGCCTCTGCGGTGCGCCCGGGTCAACGGCCGGTGTCTATCCGTTGAACCTATAAGTGCCGGGTCGAAGCTCCGTTGGGTCAACCTTGGGGAGGTTCGGCAGTAGCTCCAGGCGAACGTCGGAGACCGAAGTCGAGATATCGATCGAGCTCGACGGCGAGGGTCGCTTCGAGGGCAACACGGGACTGAAGTTCCTCGACCACATGCTCGCGCAGTTGGCTTTCCACAGCCTCTCGGACCTGAAGGTCTCGGCCAAATGGGACTTAGCTCACCACGGCGTCGAGGACACGGCGATAGCGCTCGGTAAGGCGATCGGCGAAGCGCTCGGTGAGCGTGAGGGGATCAACAGGTTCGGTCACGCACTCGTCCCCATGGACGAGAGCCTCGTCAGCGTAGCGGTCGATCTCGTGAGGAGGGCATACGTCGATGTCGACTTGAAGCTCACCGGCACGAGGGTGGAGGACGTCGCGACGGAGGACGTCGTGCACTTCCTCGAATCGATGGTCATGAACGTCCCTGCCGTGGCACACATCGAGGTCCTGAGGGGGCTCAACGATCACCACAAGGTCGAGGCGGCCTTCAAGGCACTCGCGCTGGCGCTCAGGCAGGCGTGGACTCTGAACCCGAGGTACGCTTCAGGCAGGTCGACTAAGGGAAGGGTCTGAGACCTGCAGTAAAGCCGACGGGCTGACGGAGAGGTCATCGCAGAGATAGGGCCTTACAAGGGTCATCGATTCTGCACGTTCTCCACGAACCAGGACCTCGAAAAGACGTCACTCACTCGATCGACCCTCCGCCCTACCGAACCTTAACGCTGGAGAGACGCACCACGCCAGAACCCCTCCGACGACCGCGATCACACCGACGACGTAGTAGGCGGGGATGAAACTGCCCGTCACGTCCCTTATCCACCCGATTATCCACGGTGAGAGGCCGCCCATCTGTCCGATGAAGTTGTTCAAACCGTAGGCCGTCCCTAGGACAGGTGCCGGCACCATCACGGCTATGATCGCGTACATCGGTGACCACAGCCCCCATTGCCAGAAGCCCGCGCCTAAGATGAGTAGCATGAGCACCCACACCGGTGCTTTCACGCTCAGCGCGTATCCGAAGAGCGACCAGAAGAGACCGTGAAGAACGATGGCCGCTCCAAGCCACGACTTCCTTCCGAAACCTCTGCGCGCCAGCGAGTCTGAGACGATGCCGCTGAACATGAGGCCTATGGGGCTGGCGAACCCGAAGAGCGACGAAAACACGGACGCCCATCCGGTCTCAAGGCCCTCCTCCCTTAACACCGTGGGAAGCCACAGGACCGCCCAGAGGGAGAAGATCGAGCAGAAGGCAGCACCGTTCAGCAGCCACAGGTCCCTGCTCCTGAAGACCGCCCTGATCGACGCTCCGGATATCTTGGGTAGGGAAGCTGACCTCGGAGGCTCGGTGACAAGCCTCGATAACAGGGCGCTCGCGGCGAGCGGCGGCAGGGCCACCAGCATCAGGGTCGTTCGCCATCCGAAGGAGTTGATCAGGACACCGCCTAACAGTATGCCGAGCCCCATGCCTATTCCGAGACCGGAGAAGGAGATTCCCTGGCCAAGTCCCATCTTCTCCCTCGGCGTGTAAGCCGCGACCACGGGCCGGTCGTTCCCGAAGTAGGTCCCCATGGCCAGTCCCTTGAAGAACCTCGAAGCGGCCAGCAGCTGAAACGAGGGCGAGAGCGCGGTCGCGAAGGTCGCTGCCCCCCACAGTATCGGGCCTAGAACGAGAACCCTTTTCCTGCCGTATCGATCGCCTATTAGTCCTGCAGGGAGCTGCATCGTGAAGTACCCTATCAACAGTACGGTCATGAGCCCCAGACCGGCGACCTCATACGAAGTCCCAAATTCCCTCATGATGTCCGGAATGCCGGGAGCCACTATGATCCTGCAGACGTAGTTCGTAATCCATCCGATGAGCATCACCAGCCAAAGGACCACGTAGTACGGCAACACAGGCACAACCTCAGCGAGTCGAGGCTCTATTGACCTTTGCTCTTTGCCTCAGAACCTCCAGCGGGTCGCGTTCCTCCAGAGGCCGTCACGACCACCCGGCCCCTGTCTGGTCTCACGCCTCGCCGATCACAATAAGCATATCACGCCGAGGGAACACGCCAGCTCGAGGTGAAGTGAACGTCCTGAGGTACGGAGACCCTTTCAGGCCGCAGGCGAGGGAGATGGTGACGCTGACCGAGGCCGAGACGGATCCGCGCTACGGGAAGCCGCCGGAACTCAGAACGCTGGAGGAGAGGCTTGAGTTCGGGTACGTGGCGATCGACAAACACGCAGGCCCGACCAGTCACGACATCGTCAACTCTGTCAGGAGGGTCCTGGGAGTTGAGAGGGCTGGACACGGTGGGACCCTGGAGGCCGGAGGGAGGCCGGGGAGATCCCGCCGTGACGGGCGTGCTGCCGGTGATGCTGGGGAGGGCCACGAGGCTCACTCAGGCGATTGCCGGTCAACCTAAGGAGTACGTCTGCCTGATGAGACTTCATGACGAGGTCCGGCACGAGGAGTTGTTCGACGCGCTGAGGGAGTTCGTTGGGGAGATCTACCAGACCCCACCGATAAGGTCCAGGGTCGCGAGGAGGCCCAGGATCAGGGTCGTCTACGAGCTGGAGGTCCTCGAGCTGGAGGGGAGGGACGTGCTCTTCAGGGCCCTCGTCAGCGGCGGCACCTACCTGAGGAAGCTCTGCCACGACCTCGGTCTGCTGCTCGGCGTTGGAGCCCACATGGTGGAGCTCAGGAGGACACGGAGCGGCCCGGTAACGGAGGACAGGACCGTCAGCCTTCTGGAACTCTTCGCGGCGGTGAAGGCCCACAGGGAGGGCGATACCCGCTGGCTCGAGGGGTTCGTGAGAAACCCGGAAGAGTTGGTGGCCTACCTCCCCAGGGTAGAGGTCCTGGACACGGCGGTCGACGCGGTCTGCCACGGAGCACCTCTCGCGGTCGCAGGGATAGCCAGGCTGAGTCGTCAGATAGAGCCGGGGGACCTTGTGGCAGTTCACACACTGAAGGGCGAGCTGATAGCGCTCGGTAGGGCTGAGAAGTCGGCGCTCGACGTCGAGGAGGGTGGCGTCTTCGTCAGGACTGACGTTGTACTGATGGATCGCGGCACCTATCCTTCTTATTGGAAGGGGAAGTGGAGGTCCCAAGCGACTTGATCGACCTCGGCGGGAAGCGGTGCGTCGTGGCGGTCTTCGAAGGGACAGACGGCTCCGGGAAGACCTCGCTCCTCAGGCTCACAGCTCGCGTTCTGCGCTCGAGGAGGAAGAAGGTCGTGACCTACAAGACGCCCAGCAGGACCGAGACCGGGACGTTCGCCATCAGCTACGGCAATCGGAGGACGGTATCGCCGCTGACCAGGATGCTCCTGTTCTTGGCGAATACCGTTGAGGACTCTAGGGTGATGATGAGGGCCGTCGGGAGAGCGAGAGCTGACTATCTCCTCATCGACAGGTACTACCTCTGCTCCGTTGTCTTCGGGCTTGCGTACCTCCGATACAGCGGCGTAATCGTCGAGACGAAAGCCTCGGACCTCATGAGGTTGGTGGAGGAGCTGGGGAAGGGTGTGCTCGTGACACCCGACGTCTACGTGATCGTCGACGTTGAAGAGCGTGAGAGGTTGAGGAGGCTCGCGAGGGGAACGAAGGGGTTCCTCGAGGAAGTCACGGAGTTCCAAGAGCTCGTCAGGGAAGGGTACAGGGAGTTCGCCGCCAACTCAAGAGCTGAAGTGATCTGGGTCGACAACGCACCCAACTCGCTGACGTCTAACGTCGAGAGGGTCGCTGAGCTCCTGCTTCAGCTACCTCCGTCATCGGGCTAGCGTCGATGAGGGGATTCGAACTGCATTTGCACCTTCCCATCGCAGTACCCCTGTGGCACATCAGCTCACAGACTGACCCAACTGGTCTCATGGACCATCCCCGAAGAAGGACGAGTTGACACGTTCAGTCGATGGTGGAGGCCCTCCACTACCCGCGGACACGCCCAGGGAGCGGGCTGGTGGTTGCTTCTCCTCAACAGTTTCACGATCCACGTCTCCGAAACAGCCCCGGGAGGGATTCGAACCCTCGACCACCGGCTTACAAGGCCGGCGCTCTACCGCTGAGCTACCGGGGCCCCACGCTAGCGCGTCTGAGCCCTATTTCTACGTCGCCACGTGGAAAGGCGTAAATGCTTCGGAACCCGACTCGGCACGGAGTTGCGGCTGAACCTCGCCGAGCTGAAGAGGGCCGTCTGGGAGGTGTTCTTCGGAGCCTTCCTCTTCGCGCTCTACCAGCAGGTGATCCACACCAAGGTGAAGTACGAGGACACATTCTACGCCCTCCTGTTCGCGGAGTTCCTTGGGTTCCCCATGACCAGCAACTACTACACCATCAGGCTGCTGCCCTATGTCGCGATGGAGCTCGAGAGGTACAGGAAGAAGCTGCTGAGAGAGGTGGACCTGCTGGAGCTGCTCCACGAGGGGCCCGGTGCCCACTAGTCGTCGATTCACGAATCGTAAATACGCAGCGACGTGTCTGACGTCGCGTGGAGAGGACCGATCGCTACTGGGTCAGGGACACAGACCTTGCCTCTGACGGGATGAAGAGGATCGCGTGGGCAGAACAGCGGATGCCGGTCGTCGGAGCCATCAGGAGGAGGTTCGAAAGGGAGAGGCCGCTGAAGGGGGTGCGGGTCGCGGCGTGCCTCCACGTCACCAAGGAGACTGCTGCGCTGGTTAGGACTTTGGTTTCCGGCGGGGCTGAGGTCTCCCTCTGTGCCTCGAACCCCCTCAGCACTCAGGACGACGTGGCCGCGGCGTTAGTCGAGGAAGGGGTCTCCGTGTACGCATACAGGGGCATGAGCGAGTCCGAGTACTACGAATGCATAGGTAGGGCCCTCTCGATAAGGCCGGAGATCACCGTTGACGATGGTGCTGACCTGACCGTCACGGTTCACAAGCTGGCCCACCGCGTCCAGAGCCCCGAGCTGAGTCACGTTCTAACCGGGATGGGTGATGTGCAGCTCGCTCCCGAGGACATCAGGGGCGGAACCGAGGAGACGACGACCGGTGTCACGAGGTTAAGGGCGCTGGAGAGGGAAGGGAGACTCCTCTACCCGATAATCGCGGTCAACGACAGCCCCACCAAGTCGCTCTTCGACAACCCGCTCGGAACTGGTCAGTCCACGATCGACGCCATCATGAGGTCGACGGGGGTGCTCCTCGCGGGTAAGAGGTTCGTGGTGTTCGGTTACGGCAGAGTCGGTTCCGGCATAGCGGCCAGGGCTAGGGGTATGGGAGCGGAGGTGATCGTCGTCGAGGTGAACCCTGTGAGGGCGCTGATGGCCGCGATGGAAGGGTACAGGGTGATGGGTTCAAAGGACGCCGCGAAGACAGGCGACATCTTCGTGACGGCCACCGGTAACATCGGCGTGATCAGGAGGGAGCACATGGAGCTGATGAAGGACGGAGCCATTCTCGCCAACGCCGGTCACTACGACGTCGAGGTCTCGCTCGGAGACCTCAGGTCTCTCGCTGAGAGTGTGGAGGAGATATCCCCCAGCGTGGAGAGGTTCAGGACTAAAGACGGTCGCAACATCTATCTGCTCGCGAAGGGCAGGCTCGTTAACCTCGTGGCCGCTGAGGGGCACCCCTCAGAGGTGATGGACCTCAGCTTCTCCCTTCAGGCGCTTTCCGTTGAGCTGCTCGCGAGGGAGAGAGAACGACTTCCGTCGAGGGTGTTGGACGTGCCTCCGGAGGTGGATCGCGCGGTTGCCGAGCTGAAGCTGGATTCGATGGGCATAACGATAGACGAGATGACGGAGGAGCAACTGAGGTACGTCAACGAGTGGAAGCTCGGCACGTCATGAGTCCAACAGCTCTACTCAGGTCTTCTTCCTCCTCCCGGTTCTCTTAGCTGCGATGAGTCCGATCTTCTGGCCGGGTGGTGCGGTCCTCTTGACAGGCTCCGGCCTGCTCAGCTTCCCTCCCGAACCGCCTCCGAACGGGTGCTTGACCGGCTGCATCGCGACGCCCCTGACTCTGGGCCACGTCCCGAGCCTGTGCCTCGCCCGCATCCAGTGGAACTTCTTACCTGCCTTGAGGAAGGGCTTATCGGGCCTGCCCGATCCTGCGACGACGCCGACGATCGCGAAGCACCTGCTGTCCAGCTCCTTCATCTTCTTCGAGGGCAACCTGACTATCGATCTATCGCCTGCGTGCGATACCACTTCAGCGTAAGAGCCAGAACCCCGGACGAGCTTGCCGCCGTCACCGGGCCTGAGCTCAACGCACGAGACCGATTGCCCCTCCGGAACCGTTCCTATCGGGACGATGTTCCCAGTGGTGGGTTTAGCCCTCAGACCGGCCTCGATGACCTGACCGACGTGAAGGCCCATCACCGCTGGCACAAAGAAGGTCTGACCGTTCAACTCTATCTCCGCAACCGGATAACCTCTCCCGGCGTCGTGGTGCAGCTCGACGACCCTGCCCCTGACGACGTCAGCACCGGTGAAGAGATGGCTCGGATAGCCTAGGGCGAATCTCCTCTGGATGCTGGCCACGTACACCGGCGACCCCAGTCCTATCCGCTGGGCCCTGGTCCGCTTGGGCAACTAGATCACCCCCAACCTAGTCGCGATCTCCGACGCCTTGTACTCGGGCTTCAACCTCACGAAGGCCTTCTTCTCGCCGTAGGGCGTGATCAACGTGTTGACCCTCTCCACCTTGACCCCGTAGAGCCGCTCGACGGCCCTCTTCACGTCGGACTTGCTGGACTCGATTCTGACTATGAACGTCAGCTTGTTCTCCCTCTCGATGAGGTAGACGGCGTCCTGTGTCGTCACGACGGAGATTATCACGTCGTCAGGGTTCATGCCTCCCGAACCTCCTCTCGAGCTCCGAGAGCGCTGAGACCGTGAAGACCGTCAGCCTGCCCGGATGTCCTCCGGGTGCGAGGTGAAGGACGCTCAGGTCCTTCGCGAGTACCACGGCCGTTCCCGGAACGTTTCGGGCAGCCCTCATCACCCCAGCGTCCTTGGCGACGACCACCAGCGGCCCTGCCCTTCCCTTGTAGGACCTCCCCCTCCTCTTGCCCTTCCCGGCCCTGACCTTCCTCCTCGAGGCCCTCTCGAGCTCCTCGTTCAACCCCAGGTTTAGCATCAGCCTCCTGAAGTCCGCGCTCTTGGTGATCGACTCGAGACTGTCCTCCACCACGATCGGTAGGTCCAGTCCTTCGGGAACCCTGTGGCCCCTCCTCCTCACGCTCTCGGTGTCGGCGGAGAACGCGAGCGCAGCGACCGTCGCGGCCCTCCTCTCCTTCTCGTTCAGCTCCTTTCGCAGGACCTTCTCGGGCACAGGCGGGTGCGTGGGTCTTCCACCGACCGCTGACGGAACCCAGCCTCCTGCCCTGCTCTTTCCGGTACCAGACGTCATTATCCTAGAGATCCTCGCGATCCCGAGGCCGACGCCGAGCGACCTGGCGGAGTACTTGGCCGCCGACCCCTTCCACGATCCCTTGGGTTGGAGCGAGTGGGTCCTGAGATGAACGAAGGCCCTCCTCACCAGATCCTCCCTGCGGTCCGCGAAGAAGAACCAGGGGAGCACGACCTCACCCGCTTTCTCACCGTTGACCGAGTAAAGGGGCACCTTCCTGACACCCTCCCTCACGAGGGCCCTCTGGACGACCGTCACGCTGCGGTCACCTCCAGAAGCTGGTCTCTGAAGAGGAAGGACGTTAGCTTGGGCGCTCCGAGCCTGTATGAGGGTGGCTTGGCCGGCTCCCTCAGCACGATCGGCCTCTTCGGAGGCCCCATCACCGACCCCAGCAACACGACGGCCGGCGACCTCAACACGGTGAAGTGCGGGAACCCGCCCCTCGGGGTCAGGTGTGAACCGTCGGGCAGCACAGCCATTATCCTCTTGTTGTACTCGGTCCTCTCGTGGAAGCCGTACTGGCCTGCCCTGGGCACGAACCTCGTGACGTAGGTGGGTTTCCTGCCGCCTATCGCGCCGACGGCCCTCCTCGTCTTCCGCTGCTTCCTCGGGAGCACCTTGATGCCGTGCCTTGCGACGACGCCGGTGAAGCCGTGGCCCTTCGTGACGCCCAGCACATCGACGAACTGACCAGCCGAGAAGACAGACTCGACGCCTACCTTCTGGCCCATGAGGTCCTTCAGGAACCCATACGACTCCTCCGGTGACCCTGAAACTCCCACCTCAAGGACGAAGGGCCTCTTCTGTTCGAGACCGGCCTCCTTCGGGACCGAGGCCACTATTGCCCTCACCTCTGCGGCCCTCGGGAGGGCCCTCTCGAACTCCGTCACGTCCCCGGCACCCGACCTTATGCCCCTCAGTCGGTCCAGGAAGGGCGGCAGCTCCCTCGCGAAGACCCTCTGCGCCTCCTGAGGCTCGCCGCTGGAGTCCTGCACGAGGACCTTGGCCCCTATGACGTAGTTCGGCGGTACCACCACGACGGTCGCCTGACATGCAACCTCCGTGCCCTTGGTCATGGAACCCGGTACATCGTCGACGTACCTGACCGTCAGCGACCCTGCCTTGTAGCCGATGAACCCCAGGAGCTTCGGTTTGTCAGACCACCTCGGCCAGTAGCCCACCGTGGGGATCAGACCCTCAGCCCTCCTCCTCGGCGAGTAGGCCAGCGATCCGTGTCTGGGAGCCGACCACTTCCTGTGACCCATGCGCCGTTCCCCGTGAGTTACCCGTCGCCTTTTCTTAAACCCGCTCTTCTGGAGACCTCAGACCGCACGTCGGCGGCTTCCTAGGCGGCTGCACGGTCCTTCAGCCGTTATACGCCGAAACCAATATCCCTTACCTGATTGTGAATGTTACGGTGACCCAAGCGGTATCGTTCGAGAGGCTCTACTTCACGGACAGGATGAAGAGGGTGCTGTTCGTGGAGCTGATCGCCTCGACGTCGGTGGTCGTGGTGCTGATGGCCGCGATTAACCGCTTGTCGTTGGAGGGTGCCGTGCTGGGCGCAGCGATCGTAACGGCCCTCGCACTGACTTGGTCCCGGTGGGAGACCAAGAGAAGGACCAGGAGGCTGACGCTGGCGACCGTGGTCAGGACGTTCTTCTCGTACCGACGCGAGCAAAGGCCGCCGACCCTTCCCCTCGGACCGATCCTCTACCCCTACGTCGCACCGGTGAGGGGCTACCTAGTCGAAGCTGCGACGAAGGAGGGTCTAATCAGGTACATGGACCACGAACCCCGATCCGAAGGTGAGAGGCTGCTCCTGCTTCTCGACGGCAGAGGCAGGGTGCTGGCGACCTCAAGGGTCAGCGCCGGCGTCAGGTTGGACCTCCTTTTGAGACTGAGATAGCACGCCCGGCCGAGATGAGGCTCACCGGGTGTACCAGGTTCTCGTACAGGACCCTTCCCAGGACCACCCCCTTCACGCCGACAGAGGAGAGCGCCCTGACGTGCTCGACGGTGGAGACTCCGCCGCTGACGTAGGTCATATTGAGTTGCTCGGGTCCCAGCTTGCTCAGCGTCTCGAGGTCCGGGCCCGAGAGCGTTCCGTCCCTGAAGACGGAGGTCGCGAGGACGTTCCTGATCGAGAGGTTCGCCACGAACTCGTAACTCTTGAGCAGCTCCATCCCTGCAGATGAGCTCCACCCCCTTATCAGGACGCGGCCCAGACGGTCGTAGTCGAGGGCGGCAACGAACCTTTCCGGGGAGTGTTCCGCGATCAGCGCTGCAACGACGTCAGGCTCCGTGAAGACCAGCGTCCCCAGCACCACCCTCTCGGCGCCGATCGAGAGGACCTCTTCAACGGATTTCCTGTCCCTCATCCCACCTCCGACCTGGACCCTGACGCCCCTGACCTCCTGAATGAGCCTCTTGATCAGCTCGATGTTGTTGCCCCTGTCCATCGCCCTGTCGAGGTCGACCAGGTGAATGCCGTCGAAGCCGTAGCCCGCCAGCCTCCTAGCCACCTGCAGCGGGTTTGTCGAGTAAACGATCGCGTTGCTGATCTCGCCCCTCACCAGCCTCACGACGTGTCCCCCCAGAATGTCGATAGACGCCCAGACCTCCATTCGCCTGCATCTTGAATCTCCAGTTAATAGTGATCATTCGGGGATTCCTGCGGGATGGGCCCGAGGGACCTGAAGGCCTGCATACGCGAGATGGTCTGGAGGACGATGGAGGAGAGAGGGGTGACCTCTTTTCCCGTGCCCGTAAGAGGGAGAATACCGAACTTCAAGGGAGCGGAACGGGCCGCCGCGCTTCTGACCGCAGATCCGGAGTTCGACAGGGCAAGAGTCGTCAAGGTGAACCCCGACTCGCCTCAGTTCGCAGTCAGGAAGGAGGTCCTCAGAAGTGGGAAGACGCTGGTGATGCCGACTCCGAGGTTGAGGGGAGGTTTCCTGCTGATCGATCCCCGAACCTTGCCCAAAGGCGAGCTTGAGCGCGCGGCCACGATAAGGGGTGCCTTCATCTACGGTAAGCCCGTACACCCCAAGGAGCTCCCGAAGGTCGACCTCATAGTCTTGGGATCGGTCGCCGTCACTGAGGAGGGGTGGAGGGTCGGGAAGGGCGAGGGATACGCTGAGCTGGAATACGCGATCCTCAGGACGTTCGGCAAGGTGGATGAAGGCGTCAAAGTCTACACCACGGTCCACGAGCTCCAGATAGTGGACTTCGTTCCCGTCGAGCCCTTCGATGTCCCCGTCGACGCGGTCTTCACCGAGAGGAGGGTGATACGATGCCTTCCCAAACCTAAACCCGATCGGGTCTACTGGGAGCTGCTGGAGGAGGAGAAGCTCTCGGAGATACCGCTGCTCAGGGAGCTCCGCGACGTGAGCCCTCGCTAGCTACGCCTTACCTTCGCACCGAGTTGACCGTCATGAGGGGTCCTCCTTGCTCTGACCTGTCTATCAGGTGACCGATGCTCAACGACACCGGGAGCGGGACCGTGAAGAAAGCGATCAGCTCCAGCGGCCTCTCGAGCAACAGGAACCCGTTCAGCCTGTCGATCACAACGACCCAGCTCTGGTCACCGAAGGTCGTGGACATCACGTAGAAGCCCATGAGCTGCCATAGCCCGAATATCATCGCGGAGCCTAGAAGCGGGGCTGCTGCGGAGCCGACACGGCCCGAACAGACTCCCGCCACAACACCGGCTAAAAGAAGTGACAGGAGGGGGTAGACTCCGTGACCCGTCGATATCACGAAACCATATCTTTCCACGGTGATGCCCTCGCCGGCGAGGGCCGACAGAGGTGCGAGGTGGAAGGTCAGAGACCTGTAGACCTCAGCCACAAGGGCCTGCTGCAGGTTCGCGAACGGATAGGACGTGCTCCCCGAGAGAAGGCTTCCCAGACCTACGACCGTGAAGACGAACCCTAATACCCCCCTCAGGATGCCGCTCACGAGAGACCGCGTGCCGGTCCGCTCATTAAGCCGTGACAGGACAGTGGCCTGCGATATTCGCGGGGAATTCCGACGGTGAGGCCCTTGAAGTCCCTCCGCCAGAGACAAGTTTATCCGTGATCCGTCACGTTTCGGTTCGTGAGACAGGGGCGCACGGAGCTCCTCTATCTCTATGACAGTTACCTCAGAGAGTTCGACGCTAACGTCGTCGAGGTCGTTGAGGGTGGAGTCGTATTGGATGCGACCGCCTTCCACCCCACAGGAGGAGGACTGGTCTTCGACGTAGGAGAGCTCCGGCACGACAGAGGCACGGCGTACGTGAAGGAGGTGAAGTTCATCGACGACGGTGTGGTTCACGTCTGCGACGGTGAGCTGCCCCAGAGAGGCTTGCAGGTTCACGGGGTAATAGATTGGGACCGGCGCTACAGGGTCATGAGGGCCCACACGGCGCTCCACGCCCTCTCGTCTGTGGTCGCGAGGGAGACCGGCGCGCTGGTGACAGGGAATCAGGTCGGACACGAGGGCTGCAGGGTCGACTTCGCGCTGGAGGGCCTGGACAGGGACCTGCTGAGGAGGCTCGTGGACCTGACTAACTCCGTTCTCAAAGAGGGAAGGGAGGTGAGGGTGAGGTGGATGAGCAGGGAGGAGGCCCTGAAGATACCCGGCATCACCAAGCTCGCCGACAGGCTCCCACCCGAGGTACCGGTGCTGCGTCTCGTCGAGATAGAGGGCGTAGACCTTCAGGCCGATGGTGGCCCACACGTCGCGAACACGCGCGAATGCGGCGAGATAGAGGTGCTCGGGTTCGAGAGCAAGGGGAGGAGGAACAAACGGCTCTACTTCAGGGTCGTCCCCTGACGCCGTGCCTGCTCAGCACCAGCCTCGCGAGCCTGTAGTGGGCCTCATCGACCATGTTACCTTCGAGCATCGTCGATGATCTCCCCTCGGACCTAGCTGCCTCCATCACGCTCACAACCCTCCTCGCCCACTCGATCTCCTCACCCGTCGGCGAGAAGGCCTCGTTTATCACCGGCACCTGAGACGGATGAACCGCCAGCTTCCCGTCGAACCCGAGCGCCTTCGCTTCCATCGACTCCTCTCTCAGGCCCTGAAGGTCGGACACCTTCGCGTAGGGCGTGTCGATCGCCAGGAGGCCGTAGGCCTTGGCAGCGATCGCGATGAGCGACTTCACCACCGTCAGATGACCGCGCGACGGAAAGATCGTTTCCATGCTGATCGAATAGTCATACACCCCGAAGGCAAGGCCCTCGATTGACCTCCAGGACCTGGCAATCCCTTCGAGGTTGAGAACACCTCTCGCGCTCTCGATCAGCGCTATGACACTGACCTCCGCACCGACCTCCTCTACCACCCTCCTCAACGACTCAACGGTGTATGCGTCGTTGCATTTGGGAAAAACGATCGCGTCACAACCAGCCTCCAGTGAGGACGTCACGTCGTCCTTGAAGTGGGCCGTGTCCGCAGCGTTCACCCTCACCATCACGCGAGCGTCCGAGTTGGACTTCAGGTGCCTCACGGCGCTCCTGAGGGCTCTCCTGGCCTCTCCTTTCCTCTCCTCGGGCACGGAGTCCTCCAGATCCAGGATTACCGCGTCCGCTCCCACGGTGGGTGCCTTGACCACGTACCTCTCCACGTTTGCAGGCACGAAGAGCAGGCTCCTCACGACGTTCTAGGTTCAGCATCACCAATTTATTCCATCCGCTCTGTCCCCAGACGAGATGGTGAGGGTGTCGTCCTCGCTGGTGAAAGAGAAGGTGAAGGGGTGGCCCAAGCTGGAGGAGGCCTTGGGCATGCTTGAGGACGACGACGAGGTCCAGGACATGCTGTTCCTCTGCAACGAGATGGTGGTCAGCAGGCTCTACTACAACGACCACGGGCCAACTCACGCCAGGATAGTGGCCGGCTCTGCGCTGGAGATCGCCGACGTTCTGAATGGCGCCGGGGTTAAGTTCTCGACGGTAGGTCGGGACGACCTTACGGAAGAGGACGCGAGGCTCATCACAATGATAGGGGCCTATCTCCACGACATCGGCAACTTGGTCCACAGGGTGGACCATCACATCACGGGAGTTTACCTCGCGGACAGGCTGTTGAGGGAGATGCTCCCGAAGATCTATGGAAGGGGAAGGGTAGAGAGAAGGGTCCGTCAGGAGGTGCTTCACTGCGTCCTCTCCCACGACGAGTCCGTGCAGTCCCTCACCGTCGAATCTGGGATCGTGAAGGTCGCTGACGGTACGGACATGTCCGGTGGAAGGGCAAGGGTACCCTACAGACACGGTAAGTCCGACATACACGCCCTCTCCGCGCTGGCGATAACCTCGGTGGAACTGAGCAGGGGGAGTCAGAGGCCTCTGCAGATCGACGTCAACATGGTCAACGAGGCGGGCGTCTTTCAGGTCGAGGAGGTGCTTGCCAAGAAGATCGCCACATCAGGCATAGA
The DNA here is from genome assembly GCA_025058225.1 of Candidatus Calditenuaceae archaeon. GTDB lineage: Archaea > Thermoproteota > Nitrososphaeria_A > Caldarchaeales > Calditenuaceae > Calditenuis. Next base: position 37,549 of record JANXEE010000030.1, read on the forward strand.
GGACCTGATATCAGTCAGGTTGTTGAAGTCCGGGCAGCCCTTCAAGGTTGTCACCGATTTCAGGAGACGGTCAGTTTAGCGCGATCCGCATCAGAGGCTGAACCTAACCCGGTTAACGAACGTTCATAGAGCGGCCGGCCGTATTATACATGGGTGATGATCGGTGTTGAGCCTCTCAGAGTTGAGGGACCTCTACGTCTCAAGGGGTATAGCGACCCTTCACCCCCTCACCGTAGTTAGGGGCAAGAACGCGAGGCTCTACGCCGACGACGGCACCGAATACATCGACTTCACCAGCGGCATAGGAGTGGTCAACCTAGGTCACTGTGACGATGAGCTCATCGCCGTGGCCGAAGAGCAACTGAGGAGACTGTGGCACGTCTGCTTCGCCGTCGCGCAGTACGAACCGTACGTCAGGTTGGCCGAGAGGCTCTCCGAGATAGCACCAACCGGTTCGAGGAACAAGGCAGCCCTCTTCAACAGCGGCGCAGAGGCCGTGGAGAACGCGGTAAAGGTCGCGAAGCTCTCCACCGGGAGGCCCTTCGTGATCTCGTTCCTCAACTCGTTTCACGGCCGGACCTACCTCGCCCTCACCGCGACCGGGAAGTACCAGCCCTACAAGTTCGGTCTGGAGCCCTTCATGCCGAACGTCCTTCACGCTCCTTATCCCTACTGTTACCGCTGCCCTTTCAGCGCCTCCTATCCTGATTGCGGACTGACGTGCCTCGATTACCTGAAGAGGTGGGTCTTCGGGGCCCAAGTCTCACCGGAGAGGGTCGCGGCGGTCCTCTTGGAACCTGTTCAGGGTGAAGGAGGTTTCGTCGTGCCACCGTTGGACTACGTGAGAGAGCTCAGATCGTTCCTGGACCAGCACGGCGTCCTGCTGATCGACGACGAGATTCAAGCCGGAATCGGAAGGACAGGTAAGGTCTTCGCGATAGAACACTTCGGTGTCGAGCCTGACGTTATCACGCTCGGCAAGGCCCTCGCCAACGGTCTGCCGATCTCCGCAGTGGTCGGGAGGTCCATGCTGATGGACGCGGTCCACCCCATGGGTTTGGGAACGACCTTCGGCGGAAACCCGATCGCTGCGGCCGTCGCATGTAAGGTGCTCGATGCCATCGGAGAAAGGAGGCTCCTCGAGAGGGCTGTGAGGATCGGAGAGATCGTGGCTGCACGTTTTGATCTTTTGGCTGAGCGCTTCGAGATCGTCGGCGACGTGAGGGGTCTCGGGGCGATGAGGGCGGTGGAGTTCGTCCGCAACAGGAGAACCAAGGAGCCGGCGGCCAGCGTGACGGAGGCCGTCATCGAGACAGCTCGGAGGAAGGGCCTCATACTGCTGAAGGGTGGACTCTACGGCAACGTGATCAGGCTTCATCCCCCTCTGACCATCGAAGAGGGGCTGCTTGAAGAGGGGCTGAACCGGCTTGAGGAGTCGATCGACGAGGTTCAACGCCAAGCCAGGTAATATCTCGGAGCGTACAACCTGTAAACTAAAAATTCACGAGGTGGGTTGAGGGTCGCTTGACGGCGGTAGATCCCGTTCAGGAGCTCAGGCACTTGGTCAAAGGGCTAGCGGAGTGCGCGTCGATGTACGGCGGCATAGCGATCAAGGTGAAGGACCCCGCTCGGTTCCCCTGGAACGAGGTCTTCATGAAGCTCCTCTCCATGGGCCATGAGGTGTGGCTTGAGCTAGAGGAGGGCCTCATCGTGATATACTCCAGGCCACCGACCGAGTGATGGGACGATTCGTCCTCAGCCCTTAAATGAGGCGCTGTGGAGGTGACAGACATGAGGGCGATGGCCAACGCCGCGGTTGCCCTGGGCGTCATCGCGCTGTTACTGATAGGTCTGGTCGTCCTTCAGGTGGAGAACGTCGGAACGTCCCTGGAGTCGGTAAGGTTCAGACTGGAGTCGCTCGAGTCAAACATCAGCGCAGCACGGCTCGGCCTCACGCGGACGGTCACCGTCACCACGACCCTTTCTCCAGCCGGAACGCGTGAGGTGCCCTTACAGACTCCTTCTCAGCTGAACATAACGGAGCTGTTCGAGCGCGTCAAGCACTCCGTCGTGGTGGTCAGGGTCTACGGGCGATTCACGTCCAGCATAGGGTCTGGGTTCGTATACGATGAGCAGGGTCACATAATAACTAATCAGCATGTCGTATCGGACGCAGTCTCAGTTTACGTGGATTTCCTTGACCGGACGACGCTACCTGCGCGGGTCGTCGGATTCGACATCGACACGGACCTAGCGGTCATCAAGATCAGCCCACCTCCCGACATGAAGCTCGCTCCTCTGTCTCTCGGTGACTCAAAATCCCTCAGAATAGGGGACTCCGTGATAGCCATCGGCAACCCCTTCGGGCTTCAGGGTTCGGTGACGGTCGGTATAGTCAGCCAGAAGGGAAGGCTCCTCCCCTCAGGGAGAGGCTACCTGATACCCGGTGTGCTCCAGATAGACGCAACGATCAACCCCGGCAACTCTGGAGGCCCTCTGCTCAACACCAGGGGTGAGGTGGTAGGTGTCACGACGGCCATCGAGACCACCACGGGCACCTTCGCTGGAGTGGGTTACGCGATACCGTCCTCGATCGTGAAGCGGGTCGTGCCCGAGCTGATCGCTAAGGGCCGCTTCTCCCACAGTTACCTCGGGATCTCGGGGAGGGAGATCAACTCGATGGTGGCCCAGCAGCTGGGTCTGCCGTTCAAGATGGGGCTGCTGATCGAGACGGTTTCGCCGAACAGTCCTGCGAGCGCCGCGGGGCTGAGAGGAGGAAGCCGTAACGTGAACATCGCCGGCGAGTCTTATTCAATTGGCGGCGACTTGATAGTGGCGATCGGGGGCCAACCCATCGCTTCCCTGGACGACCTGCTCAATTATTTGATCGAGAACACCTCTCCCGGCGACAGGGTAACGCTCACGGTTTACCGGGACGGCCAGGTCAGGAACGTCGACGTCGTTCTCGGAGTCAGGCCTTGAGACGGCTTTATATTGCGAGCGCTTTATCGGAGATGAGAGATGTCCGCTGAGTTCAGGATAAGGAGGGCAGTTCAGAACGATCTGGAGTCCCTTGTAGAGCTGCTCGTCAGGAACAAGAGGCTCAATGAAGAGTTCGACCCGATGCTCACGGTCTCCAGCGAGATCCGCACCGCCGCGCGCAAGTACCTCTCCGAGGCCCTCTCCGACGCCAAGTCGTTGGTGTTGGTGGCTGACGACCAGAAGGGCAAACTGCTGGCATTTCTCAAGGCCGACCTCGTCGACAGGGTGTTCTACAATCCCGAGAGGGAGGGCGTGATAAGGGAGTTCTACGTCCTTCCCGAATACAGGAGGAAGGGCCTCGGGAAGCTGATGATCGACACGGCCTTCAAGGAGCTCGTCAACATGGGCGCGGGCGTCATAACTGCCGAGTTCCCATCGCAACACAAGATCGCCGTCACGTTCTACGAGAACGTCGGCTTCAGACCCCTCTTCAGCAAGTACGCCAGAGAGCCTTCGCGTTGAGAAGAAGCGGGTGCGGCCGCCGGGATTTGAACCCGGGATCTGCGGGCCGGGGCCCCGCCGTCCTTCCAGGCTAGACGACGGCCGCCGATAGTGATTGTCGACAAGCCTGAATATTAATTGCTGTGAGGACTTGGCGTCGAAAACGAGCACGACTCGAACGACCTTTTCCTCGAATTCATTGAAGCACATTTTTAAATATAATGGGGTGCAGATCTATTCGAACGGGATTGCAGCTCAGGGACCTGATAAAGAGGAAGCCTATAGTCGTGGACGGTGGTTCGACGATCCGCGATGTAATCAAGATAATGGCCGTGGAGAACATCGGGTTCCTGATAGTGAAGGAAGGTGAGGAGGTCGTCGGGGTCCTCTCCGAGCGCGACGTCATCAAGGTGCTCGCAGAGGAGGAGGACTTGGGGAAGAAGGTCGGAAGTTTCTGCAGGAGGGACATAATCACGCTCAGGGACAGCAGCACTCTGGAGGAGGCGGCGCAGGTCATGGGCAAGCGGAGGATAAGGCACCTCGTTGTGGTGGACGCGATGGGAGGGGTCGTGGGCGTGGTGTCGGTAAGAGATTTGCTGGAGGAGCTCTTCTCTCCCGGACCTACCGGTGAATGACCCTTTCAGGCGGAGCTGACTGAGCCCACCCTTTGCGAGGGTTGGAGGAAGGGTACGTCCCTACATGCGAAGGTCGCCGCGTCGTCACGATGTCTCGCAGCCCCACCGTGTTCTCGTCGTCTGCTGAACTGCTTATATTCAACGCGAGGCCTCGGGCCTTGAATGAAGTACCGACTCATGGACATCCTCGCCTGCCCGATGTGCAAGCACTTCCCCCTGAGGCTAGGGGTGTTCTCTGTAGAGGAGCGCTACAACCCCAAGGAGGTGAGGAGGTGCGAGATGTTCTGTGGCTATCACGGTCAGCTGGTTGAGGAGCTGGGTCATGAACCCGACTGCAGGTCCTGCTGGAGGTATGAGGTGATCGACGGGCTCCTCACATGTCCGAAGTGCGGGCGGTGGTTTCCGATATTCGACGAGATACCGATAATGCTGCCCGACGGGCTGAGGGACAGAAAGCTTGAGGCCGAGTTCGTCAGGAGGTGGCGCGATAGGCTGCCGAAGGAGATCGTGGAGAGCGTGGGATGAGCAGCTGCGACGTGTTGGTGATAGGTTCTGACCTAGCGGCGTCGGTTCTGGCACACCTCCTCTCCGTTAAGGGGTACCGCGTCGTGATCCTCGAACAGGGACGTAGGCTCGGAGGCCCTCATCCGTACCTGACGCTCCTCGAGAGCACTCTTAGGCCCGTGAGGCTGCCATTCGGGAAGGCGATCGGCCGGTTCGTGAGGATGAAACTTCACGTGCGGCTCGGCGAGAAGTCTCTGATGCATGGCGGCGGCGACAGGTTGGCTCCGCTAGATGTCAGGAGGGCCTGCGAGTCCTTGATCACCGATGGAACGTCAGTCTTCTTCAACGCGAGATACAAACTCGACAGGTCCACCGACGGCGAGGTGCGGTTCAGCGTCGAGTCCATAGACGGAAAGCTTGAGGGGACTGCATCCGTGGTGGTGAGATCTGTTCCGATGAAGCCCGTTAGGTTCGCGGAGGTCGAGTTGGTCTGCGGTAATGAGCTGCTCGAGGGAGCTCTTCGGGTTTCAGGCTCAGGAGTAGCGGTCACGGTACCCCTCTCAGATCGATCTTACCTCCACGTTGGGACTCATAGGTCCGGACAGCAAACGCTCGCCAGATCGACGCTTTCGATGGACTCCTCCAGCGATGACGTCCTCACATTTCCGATCGGAGAGGCCGCAGGTGAAGTGATGCCGCCTTGGTCCGGTGACTACGCGATAGAGTCTGCTGTGGTCGCCTCTAGGGTCGTCGAGGCCTCGACCTCTGGAGACGGGGGCTCCGGCGAGGCTGTGTTGTTGGAGCACAGAATGAGGTCGGAGATGAGGCTCGGAGTGCTCAGGAGGATAACGAGCGGGGGCGCGTGGGACCTAGACCTCAACGAACTCCTCGAAGCCCTCTCGCCGCAGGCCATTCAGCTGTAGACCCTGAAGCCCATGAGTGGTGCGACCTCGTTTATGCAGCGCCTGCAGAGGTAAAGCCTGTACTTCCTGATCACGCCGACGGTCGTTCCGCACCTCTTGCACTTCGCCACGCCCTTCCCGAACTTCCTCGCCTTCGGTGGCTTCAGCTTCGCCATCGCAATCTCACCGCTGCTCTGCTGTTATTAACGGTGAGCCCCTCATGAGCGCTCAGGGAAGAGGTGAGTGAGGTTAAAGAGAGGGCAAGAGACCGAGACAGAAGAGGACTGGGCGGTGAAGGCCGACAGTTGAAGAAGGTGGAGCTGCTGTTCGACTATCCTAGGCTGGAGGAGAGGCTGATCATCGAGAGGTTGAAGGGCAGGGGTATGGATGTGGCCCTCACCAACGTCAACGACGCTCCCTTCGTCGTCGGCGAGAGCCCCGCAGAGGTCTCCATCGTGAGGCCTGTGGCGATGTTCAAGGCGATGTACTCGGCTGCCGTGAGGGAGTCTTCTGGAACCTACACCGTCAACAGCTCGGTGACGCTGTTCACCTGCGGCGACAAGGTCCTCTGCTTGAGCGCTGTCAGGAAGAAGGGCATAAGGGTCCCCAGAACCGTCGTGGCCCTCGACAGGAGATCCGCGGAGATCACTTACAAGGCGATGCAGAAGCCGTTCGTTGATAAGCCACCCATCGGGAGCTGGGGAAGGCTCGTGGCCCTGATAACCGATCCGATAAGTTGGCGGACTGTCCTCGAGCACAGGTCCATGCTCTCAAGCGCACAGCTGAAGGTCCACCTGATGCAGCAGTACGTCGACCACGGCGGCAGGGACGTCAGGACCATCGTGGTGGGCGAGCAGGTCTTGGGTGCGATGGAGAGGATAGGGCCCTCCGACGACTGGAGGACGAACGTCGCGCTGGGTGGCAAGACCGTCTCCAGGAAGCTCGACGAGGAGCTGATCGAGACCTCCCTCAGATGCGCTGAGATCGTGAGGGGAGACTTCATCGCAGTCGACTTACTTCAGGACAGATCTGGGGGGTACTACGTCAACGAGCTCAACGGCGTCCCCGAGTTCAAGGGCTTCATGGAGGCCACCGGGATCGATGTGGCCGATTCGCTCGCCTCACACATCAGCTCGCTGCTCAAGCGTTGATGGTCACAGCCCGAGAACCGCTATCGAATCACGCTAACGTTTTTAGCACCCGTCTCTTGAACCGAATGACTTGTCGTCAAGAGCACCGAGGACCGAGGTGATCATCGTCGGACGGAAACCGCTCCTCAGGTACGTCCTCGCGACCATAACGTCGCTCAACAGGGGAAGCGAGGAAGTGGTCGTCAGGGGGAGGGGGAGAAGCGTCTCGAAGTGCGTGGACGTCGTGATGACGCTGAAGAGGTCCTTCTTCAGAGACCTGGAGATAAGGGGGATATCAGTGGGTACCGATGAGGTCAGAATAGGCGAGCGGACGATCAACCTCAGCTACATCGAGGTGAGGGTAGGGAGGCGAAAGGGCGTGAGGGGGTGACTGTCCCCGCTCACACTTCAGCACCCGATCGGTCTGGGTCTCTCGTTCGATATCGATGCAGATTGATGACCGCGACCTCCACAGTTTGGCCACGGCGCTGACTGGGTCCGTATGGCCGTGATCCCGACCTCGGTCGACGGCCCCGAGTTGACGCCTTGAGCATCGGTTCCTCTTATAAAAGACCCGTTCTTTGTAGAGGACCGTTGTTCGGGGAACTCCAAGTAGAGATTAAACGCCTGAGAGGTACGCGTATGGAAGAGCCTGAACATCTTAAATAGGCAGGTCTTTCCCGATGGTCCGGGGTGGGAGAGCTAAACGCTGCAGTTTCCCTGGTCTGCAGGGAGTGCGGCAAGGACCACGGACACGTCCTGGCCTATACGTGCGACGAGTGTCTGGGAGCGCTGGAGGTATCAATAGACCTCAGGGATCTTGAGGTCTCAAGGTCCAAGATCGAGCAGAGGAACAGGGACATGAGGAGGTACAGGGAGTTCCTGCCGATCCTCCGCGACGAGAACATCGTCAGCATAGGCACAGGATACACGCCGCTCATCAGGGTCGACTCGCTGGCAAGGGCGATAGGCGTCAGAAGGCTCTACGTGAAGAACGATACCGTGAACCCGACGTTCAGCTTCAAGGACAGGCCTTCGAGCGTTGCGGTCTCCAAGGCGAAGGAGTTCGGGCTCGGTGTGGTGGGATGCGCCTCGACGGGGAACCTCGCGGGGGCGACCGCTGCCCACGCAGCCGCGGCAGGTCTCCGATCGGTCGTCATGATGCCCTCCTTCGTCGAGGACGCAAAGGTCGTTCAGGCATCGGTTTACGGCGCAACGGTTGTCCTGATTGACGGGACCTACGACGACGTCAACAGGTTGGCGGCCCTCGTCGCGGACAGGTTCAACGTCGGTGTGGTGAACGTCAACCTCAGGCCCTACTACGTCGAGGGTTCCAAGACGATGGGGCTCGAGATAGTCGAGCAGTTAGGATGGAGGACGCCAGACAGAGTCGTTGTCCCCTCGGCCAGTGGAGCCCTCCTCTCGGCCATATACAAGGGTATAAGGGAGGCGGAGGTCGCGGGCCTCATAGGTGACGCAGACGTGGCCATGACCTGCGCTCAGCCGGCGGGTTGCTCGCCGATAACGACCTCCTACAGGAAGGGCCTCGACAGGGTGGTGCCGGTCCACTCGCCCCAGACGGTCGTCAGGAGCCTCGCGATCGGCGATCCCGGTGACGGTCTGCAGGCCTTGAGGGTGATCAGGAGCAGCGGAGGGACTGCGGGTGCCGTCAGCGATGTCGAGGCCCTTGAGGCTGTAAACCTCTTGGCAAGGGAGACGGGCATCTTCGCGGAGCCCGGAGGTGCTATCTCGGTGGCTGTCCTGAAGAAGCTGGTTGAGGAGGGTGATGTCGGAAGAGACGAGGAGGTGGTGTGCTGCGTCACCGGTGCTGGCTTCAAGACGCTCGACGTCATCCCCAAGGGCGAGGGCCACATCAGGGTCTTGCCGAGCTTTTCGGCCCTCTCGAAGGAGCTCTCGAAGGTGTTCTCCTGAGAAGACGCTTTAATCCGGCGCAATCGTGTCACCTCTGGAATGAGGGTGAGGACGCTCTACTTCGCAAGGCTCAGGGAGCTGACGGGCAGGGAGTCGGAGGAGCTCGAGGTACCCGAGAGCGCGGTTTGCATAGACGTGGTCAGGGAGTTGATCAGGGCGCACGGAGCGCGGCTGGCGGCTTACGTGCTCGACGAGAACGGTGAACTCAGGAGGAGCTTCGCTCTGGCGATAAACGGTCGCAAGGTGGGTCCCAACGAACCGGTCCGTGAAGGCGACACAGTAGTCATAATCCCTCCGATATCGGGCGGCTGATCAGCGTCTGAGCTTCCTGAGCGCATCGATGTCCATCGAGCCGGTCGTTCTGTAAACGTGTACCAGCAGTATCACAGCGACTGCGATGACCGCTGCACCCACTCCCAGCGACACCATCACGAAACCGAGCCCCATCGGGTCAACCCCCGAGGTCCCGGCGGTAGCGAAGACGACGACGTTGAGGTGGGCCCCGTTTATCATCAGCTCGATCGCGATTATCTGTTTGATGATGCTACGCTTAGATGCCAGCGTGTACACACCGAGCGCGAAGAAGAGCGCCGCGAAGAGCGTGTAAATCGATACCGGGTACATGGACGTCACCTCTTGGTCAGAACCACGATGAGCCCCGTTACACCGGCTGCGAGGGCCAGTATTATCAGGAAAATCCCGACCAAGGGGAAGGAGAGACCTGTCCAGAAGATCCCGCTGAGCTCCCTCCCGACAAGACCTGGGTCGTCGGGGATGAGCCTCTCGGTGCCTGATGACCAGTACTTCCTGAAGGGCGGTGAGGAGGCCAAGCTGATGAACACCAACGCCGCGAATATCACGGAAGATGCCGTGCCGATGGCCTGCCTCCAGTTCATGCCGTCTCGTCCCTCCTCTTCGTGAACATCAGGACGACCATGAGTAACGCCACCGCGCCCCCCGAATATGCCAGTATCTGGAAGAGCCCGACCAGATGTGCTCCCATGAGGATGAAGAGCAACCCTAGGGCGACCGTGAAGACGAGGAACCAGAGCGCGGTCCTCACGAGGCTTCGGGTCTCGATGGACATGATGGCGGAGAGCGTCGCGATCATCAGCAGCACAGCCTCCAGCAGTACAGCCTCCATCGCCGATTTCCACCCTTTGCTACAATATAGGTCATTTTGTTACGGCCCACGGTGAAACCCATTAGCGTGCAGGACCGTCTTGAGGTGGATGAAGAGGTTCAACTTGATTGCCACGACGCTCAGAGGTCAGGAACCGTTGGGCGTCTCGAGCCTGGTGGGGGTGCTGGCGGAGCTCGGTGACCCTGAAGCTCAGGTCGAGATATCGAGGATCCAGGGAGTGCTGACCGCGAGCACAGAGCTGGACCCGTTCGAGGTCGTCGAGAGGACCAGGGAGATCGCGCAGAGGGAGCCGTGGAAGGTGAGCGGGCTGATGAGGCTGATACCGGTCGAGAGGGCCGTCGAGACGAAGTTAGGGGCGATCGTGGAGGCCGTCGAGGAGCTGAAGGGCAGGATACCCCCGGACGCGACGTACAAGGTCGTCGTGGAGAAGAGGCACACGCAGCTCTCGAGCAGAGAGCTGATAGAGGCCGTCGCTTCTAGGGTGGAGAGGAGGGTGGACCTCGAGAACCCCTCGTGGATCGTGCTGATCGAGGTGCTCGGGGGCCTGACCGGCGTCTCGGTCCTCAGGCCGTCTCAGGTCCTGAGCCTGACGAAGCTCTGAAGCTGGCCCGCGAGTTCCAACGGCGATCACCCGGGAAGGCCGCACGCGGAGGACGAAGTTCACGAACTCAGAGCTCCAGCGACACGTCAACCGTCGAGGCCGTCGACGGGGAGAACGCTTCTCCCTCGGGTGACCTTCGACTAGCTCAAGGCCCGCCGGCCGAATCTCTCCGCCCTCGACGAAGGCCTCAGTCCGTAGGGACAGTGGGTTTGCCCCCACCGTCGGACTCGAACCAGAGGCCGCCGCAGTTCGGGCACTTCTTCGCCCCGGTCAGAGGGTCGACGGTGACTATGACCCGCGCCCCGCAGTAGGGGCAGGGCTCCGTCCGGAGATAGGACAGAACGACCAATACTCCCACCCGCGCCTCTGCGACGTGCAGGACTCAACAATAGGCTTTCCCGGGGCCGGTCAGCGGGAGAGTCACTTGATCTTCTCGGCCTCGCGCTCCGAGTCTAAGAGTATCAGGACGTCTCCGACCCTCACGGGCCCTTTCACGTTCCGCGTGAGGACCCTGCCCGTGTCCTTGCCCTCGAGGATCCTGACCCGCACCTGTGTCACGTCGCCGTAGACTCCGGTCCGTCCGACGACCTGCTCAACGACCGCGGGTACAGGCTCCTCGACCTTAGCGGCAGCAGTTCCCTTCTCCTTCTGGCTCAAGCTTTGCCCCTCACCTCACCGATCTTCTTGATGATCTCCTCGAGGTAACTTCTGCCCTCGCCGGGCTCAATAACGGCGACCGCGCTCGCCGGAACATCGAGACCCACGGCTCCACCGAGGTCCCTCTTGCTGGGAACGTAAACATAGGGCACACGCTTCTCGTCGCAGAGGATGGGGAGGAACGCGACGATCTCTGGCGGGTCGACGTCCTCAGCTATCACGACGAGCTTCGCGAGGCCCCTCTCGACGGCCCTCGTGACCTCGTTGATGCCCTTCTTCAGCTTCCCGGAGCTCCTCACCAGCTTCACCACCTCGAGCGTCGCGCTCGCCAGCTCCTTCGGCGTCTGGAACTTGACGTAGAACGCCTGACTCGGCACACCTATCACCTCATCGCCGGACTGTTAATAGCAATTCGGATTGATATAAACCGGTATCTGCACTCTCACCGGACTGTTCCTTTCCTCTTTAATAGTTGAGGGTGGTCGTTACGTCGTGCGCGTTGAATTGGAGAAGCTCGCCCAGTTCGCGCCGCTAGTGACGGCCCTAAGCTGGGGGCTGAGCCTCGCGCTTCATCACCCGTTCGTCGGTTGGTCGATCTACAGCGACGTCGTCAGCTTCTGGGTGAGGGAGGAGCACCTGCAAGAGGGAAGGATTCCGTGCATCGAGTATTTCTTCGAGTACCCACCATCGGCCTGTTATCTGACGTACGCAGCTAGGTTAGTGGGCGGTAAGGACCTCATCGGATACTACCTGGCCTTCTCGCTGCTGAGCCTTCCAGCCTTTCTAGCGATCGGCTACGCGCTTCAGAGGATGTCGAGGGAGGTGAACCCGCTCGCCTTCGTCTTCGCGTTCTCACCTAGTCTAGCCGTTTACGGGATATACAACTTCGATCACTTCCTCGCCGCGCTGCTGGGCCTCTCAATAATCGCCTTGATCTCGGGGAGGTGGAAGCTGGCGAGCCTGCTTCTCGGCCTCTCGGTCTCGGTGAAGCTGATGACGGTGCTTCTGCTGCCGCTCTACCTGCTGGAGGGGAAGGGGCGAAGACTCGAGGTCTTCACGTGGTTCGTGGTGGGCGCTGGCATACCCACACTCCCGGTCCTGCTGCTCAACCCCCCGTGGTTTCTGGAGTTCGTACGGTATCTCGGAGGTTGGGGGCTTGAGAACGCTTGGTACATCTGGATCTTTCAAGATCCCTTCTCACCCACGGCAAAGGTCTTCGGTGTCATGCTGCTGGTCCCGTTGCTGTTGCGAAGCTACACTGCAGCGCTTCCGATAGGGCCCAGATCGTTTCTGACAGTTTCCAGTTGGTTGCTGACTACATATATTTTCACACCCCAGATGTTGCTTTGGCTGATACCGCTCATGCCGTTCTCCATCGTTACGATTTACCTTTGGCCCATTATGGACATCGCTAACGTGTATATTATACTTACGTGGTTTACAACAAATAATCCTACACACCCATGGACCTTGCCTCAGACCATGTCGCTAATAAGGGCCGTTGCTCTCGCATTTACGTACTTTTTTGCCCTGAAAACACGATTCAAAAATCTCTCTTGACTTAAATTTCGCCGAACTTTGTACAAGGAAAAGCTGACGATTCATCGATCAACTTACAATTTGTTCGAGATCTTCTTACACAGTACCACGAGGATGCAACCAAAATTTGTCGTACGATGCTCTACGATCATAAAGTACTTCTTTAACATCGATAACAGTTGATCAGCAGAATTAAATTTGTATAGATGAGCTTCTCGCCATATGGCTCCATAAGTCCTTGTCCAGATCCACCAGATAATACGGAACAGGGGGGTTTCAAGAGGAACGACGACTAGTAGTAGCCCCTCGTCATTCAATAGTCGAGCTACATTCTGTAATACCTTTTCGGGGTTCTGTACGTGTTCTAGGCTCTCTATGAGTAGAATTGTGTTGAATCTCCGATTATCTAAAATCTCATCAAGATTTTCCTCTATGTTATGATGATAAACCTTGTTAAGTCGTTTTTTAGCGAATTCGAGCATTTTTGTGTCAATATCGACACCGTGAATTTCTAAATGATCGCCAAGTATTAGACGTGACCTAACACCATCACCACACCCCAAGTCAAGCACAGGTTCACGAACGTTGTGCTCTTTCAAGACACTTCTGGTAACCTTGATGATGTTACTGTGCCAGTATTCGCTGGGAAAACGGGTGGTGGAAATCTCGTAGTAACTTTTATAGGAATTCCTTGCCATTACCTCCATCACCACGAGATGTCATGCTATAGGTTTTTGCGTCCACGATAGGCGGTACCACAGTTCACCGGTAGGGCATCACGCCCCACCTCATCATCGGGACGAAGTTCAGCATCAACAACGAAACGTGGAATATTCCCCTGAGGTAGTCGTCGATCCTGAGGTTCTCGTTCGGTGCGTGGTACTTGGAGTCCCGCCTGCTGACCCCTGCCAGCACGCAAGGCTGGCCTAGAACCTCTGTGAAGAGATACATGGGTCCCGAGCCCTGCATCGAGGGAAGGACGACCGGTTCCTTCTCGAAGGCGACCTTGGCAGTCCGAGTGACCGCCTCGGCGAACGGCGATTCCGGCGCGGTCCTGGCCGCAGGGTAAGAGCCCCCGAGCTGTCTTACCTCTATGTCGCCATAGCCCCCGGCCCTCAGCGCCCTCCTAACCGACTCGATGACCTTCTCGGGCCTCATCCGTGGAACGAGTCGAACGTCGACCTTCGCGAAGGCCTCGGAGGGCAGAACGGTCTTCGAGCCCTTACCGGTGTACCCTGAGTGAATCCCGCAGACGTTTACCACGGGCATCATGGTTAACCTCTTCAGCGCCTCCCTGACGTCACCTCTGACCGTCGGGATGAGCTCGCCCGCGCCCTCCTCTATCTCCCTGAAGTCGTAGTCGGACTCCTCGATCAGCTTCAGGAACTTCGGGTCTAGGTCGATGTCCTCGTTGAACTCCGCCAGCTTCGGGGAACCGGCGACGTCGGCTATCAGGCTCAGGGCACCCATCAGCCTCCAAGCTGGGTTAACCGAGACCGCTCCCCATGAAGAGTGGAGGTCTCCTCCCCGACGCCTCGCGACCAGTTCCAAGTAGACGAGGCCCTTCACGCCCAGCGCGATCACCGGCCTGTCCCTGTCATCGATGTAGCTCATCTCCCACAGACACGCGTCCGCCTCCAGCAGGTAGCCGTGACTCCTCACGAGGTTCGGTAGGTTCGGGCTTCCGATCTCCTCCTCACCCTCCGCGAGGAACTTGACGTTCACCGGGAGCTCTCCCGCGACCTCCCTGACCGCCTCCACGGCGCAGAGCCTAGCGACGAGGTTGCCTTTGTTGTCGGCTGCACCCCTCGCGAAGACGCGGCCCGTCCTTACGGACGGTGAAAACGGAGGGCTCTCCCAGAGCTCCAGGGGATCGGGGGGCTGGACATCGTAGTGGTTGTAGAAGAGAACGGTCCCGTGCCTTTCCTCTCTGACCTCGCCGAAGACGGCCGGGTAGCCACCGGTGCTGAGCGTCTCGGTCCTCAGGCCCACCTCGTCCATGAGCTCCCTTGTGACAGAGGAAGCCTCTTCGATCCCCTCACCGGTCGCGGAGACCCCGCTCTTCTCGAGGAGCCTCTTGAGCCTGCTGACGTAAACCTCTTCGTCCTCTTTTATCCTTCTCCATAATCTCTCAACCAGTTCATGCACGGATGACAGAGGTTCACGCGAGAGATAAGGGTTGTTAATGTCTGAGACGGTCTACAAAAGCGACCATACCCGGCAAGCAAAAACCCAGACGCCTCTTTACCTGTGACCCACGGTTTTGTCTATAACACGCCCTTCAACAGAAGACGCGGCGCGATTGCCGGTGTATTGTGTGATCGCCAACGTCGTCGTATGAAAGAGTCTGGTGAGATGCCGTCGCGTAGTTACTCTGCGCCTTAGCCTCCGGATCGTTCTGCTTCGAGAGCTTGTGATCACCGTTAGTGGACTCATCGGAAGAGCCCCAATTTACCAGCTCCGAACGTCTGGAGCTGAGCCTCGTATGCTGAGTAAGCACGTGAGCTATTTTAATGCCAACGGTAACGAACGAAGTTAGGTGAAACAGTCATGGCCTCCACAGTCCAAATATCCTCCACCGTGGATCATCTGCCGGGGGAGTCGAATCATAACGGAGGCCTCAGGGTTGTGGTCGTGGGGGCGGGGTTCGGCGGGCTCGCCGCTGCGGCGCTCCTAGCCAAGGACGGTCATGAGGTCACGGTTATCGAGAGGAACGATCAGGTGGGTGGTAGAGCGGGATCGTTCAGCAGAGACGGTTTCAACTTCGACACAGGCCCGACATGGTATCTCATGCCCGAAGTATTCGATGCGTTTTTCGAGCAGTTCGGCAGGCGAACTGAGGACTTCTACCGACTCCAGAGACTCAACCCCAGCTACCGGGTCTTCTTCGATGACGGTGGCGTCGTGGACATCAGCTCTGACCTCGAGGAAGTATACAGGCTGTTCGACGACCTGGAGAGGAACGGCGGGGCGAAGTTACGAGAATTCCTGAGGAAGAGCAAGGAGCTTTACGACAGCATCAGAAAGACCCTCTACCTCGATCTAGACTCCCCTTTCAGCGTCTTCAACCGGGAGGTGCTCTCGCAGGGCATAAAGGTCAACATCTTCGAATCTGTCGACAGTTACGTCAGGAGACATTTCGAGAGCGATAAAGCCCGCAAGCTGCTGCTCTACTCGATAGGGTTCATCGGCACACCGCCCTCAAAGGCACCGTCGTTTTACGCCATCCTCAACTACGTGAAGCTCGTCCAAGGAGTGTACTATCCGGAAGGTGGTATCAGGCGCGTCGTTGGAGCGGTCTACCGTCTCGCGCGAGAGCACGGCGTCGAGTTCCTTTTTGGCCGCGAAGTCAACAGGCTGGAAGTCTCCAACGGAAAGATTCGAAGGATACACGCGGATGGATTATCCCTCGAGCCCGATGTGGTCGTAATGAACGCTGATTACGCCCACGTCGAGACGAAACTCCTCGAGCCGCAGTACCGGACTTACGACTCTAACTACTGGAGGACAAGGACTTTCACTCCCTCGGCTCTGATAGCTTTTATCGGGCTCAACGGTAAACTAGAGTCTCTGGTCAATCACAACGTCGTTTTAGAGCGTGACTGGAGCGAGAACTTCTCTCAAATTTTTAATCCTAAAATGATCAGATGGCCGGAATACACTTCCTATTACGTTCATGTACCGTCGAAGAATGACAGCTCCGCCGCACCAGCGGAGGGGGAGGCGGTCTTCCTTCTCATACCGATACCCACGGGGCTTGAGGACAATGACGCAGAACGCGAACGGCTGTACACCAATGTCCTTAGAGACCTAGAGAGGAAGACGGGAGAGGAGATCGAGGAGAGGGTCGTTCTGAAAAGGCTCTTCAGCATAAGGGACTTCGTCAATCGCTTCAACTCCTTCAGAGGGTCAGCTCTGGGCCTAGCACACACGCTGAGACAGACTGCTTTCTGGAGGCCCAGACACAGGAGCAGCAAGGTCAAGAACCTCTACTATACAGGCCAGTACACCCATCCTGGAATCGGTCTTCCTATGGTCCTGATATCTGCTGAAATCGTCCGTAGAAAGATCGCGAAGGAGGTGGTGAAGTAGATGATACCCCGTGAGGACGTACAAGTTGACCCCGCGATCTTCAAGCTGTTCAAACGCGGTAGCATGACTTACTTCAACAGCACGCTCTTCTTTCCCAACGAGGTCAGAAGGGACGTCTTCAGGCTCTACGCCTTCTTGAGGAAGGCCGACAACTTCGTCGATAGCGTTCCCCAGGACGCCGAGGGTTTCTACGCCTTCAGGCGCGAGTACGAGAGGGCCGCGCGGGGTCACGATACCTCCGACGTGGTGATCAGGGAGTTCATCGCCCTCTCACGTGAGCGAGACTTCGACGAGCGCTGGATCGAGGCGTTTCTCGATTCCATGGAGGCAGACCTCTACAAGAGGGTCTACAACACAATAGACGAGTTACTCGTATACGTATACGGCTCTGCGGAGGTCGTGGGACTTTTCATGGCTAGAATTTTGGGGCTGAGTGAGGAGTCATTCATCTACGCACGGTTTCTCGGAAGGGCCATGCAGTACATCAACTTCATCAGGGACATTCAGGAGGACCTAGAACTGGGAAGGCAGTACCTTCCGATGGAGGAGATGAGGAGGTACGGCATCAGCAGTCTAGAACCGACAGAGGCCCTCGAAAAGCGTGATGGGTTCACGCGATTCATACGCGACCAGATTAGAAGGTACTTGATCTGGCAGAAGTTCGCGGAGGAGGGCTATAGTTACATTCCTTACAGATACCTTATCCCGATAAAAACGGCTGCCGACATGTATAAACTGACCGCTAGAATAATTTACAGTAATCCGACTATAGTATACGTAAGAAAGGTGAAACCCAAAAAGACCCAGATATTCTCTAGGGCCTACACGAATCTAGTCTGCGCAATACGATACGTGGTTCCTGGGGGTAACCTAGCTTGCGGCTGACCGAAGCCGTAATGGAGCTTCTGAAGGTATCGCGTTTCAGGTTCTGGATTTACGCTGCAGGGCCCTATGTCATCGGATACACACTCGGCGCGTCGGGCTTCAACGACTTCCTCAGACCCGAGTATTACATTTACCTGATCTACTTCTTTCTGCCAGCGAACGTTCTGATATACGGCATAAACGATTACTTCGACGTCCAGACCGATCTTTTGAACCCCAAGAAGGACGAGAGGGAGATCAGGGCGGTGGGGGCCTTGAGGACCAGGCTGAAGTGGATGCTTGTGGCAGTGATCGCCTTGAGTCTAGCCTTGATGGTGTTTCAGGACAACTTGGCAAGGCTGTTCTTCGGCGGTTTCCTCTTCCTAACGGTCTTCTACAGCGCTCCCCCTCTCCGGTTCAAGAGCAAGCCCTTCATAGACTTCGCCTCGAACTACCTTTACATCATGCCCGGAGTGTTCGGACACTACATTGCCTCGGGCAGAGTTCCTGAGCCAGCTATACTGGTCGCGGCGTTCCTTCACATAGCCGCGATGCACGTCTTCTCAGCGATACCGGACATCGAGTTCGATAAGAGATCAGGCATAATCACGACGCCCGTACTCATAGGGAAGGGCCCGGCTCTGGTTCTGGTTGCCTTCTTCTGGGCAGGGCTCGCGTACTTCGCGATCACCCTCACGGGCTTTCACCCGCTGAGCTTCCTCTCGGTGATCTACGTGCTG
>JANXEE010000006.1 GCA_025058225.1 Candidatus Calditenuaceae archaeon
CATACCTCATGTTCGTGTTAATGATGACCGCCCTGTTGATAGCGGGCACTACTTTTGTCGCATTTTTGATGATTAACGTGGGCGGCTCAAAATCACGACTTTACGCCGAGTTAGATGATGAAGGAGTGATCAAGTCTGGTGGAACCTCACGAAGAGGATTGAAAGAGCTACAAGCGATCCTCGCATTCGTGACGAAGCACGTTGATGAACCTCACGAAGAGGATTGAAAGCGGTCTTCTAAGAGCTTGCAGACGTCGTCGTATGTTAATGAGAACCTCACGAAGAGGATTGAAAGATGTGGACTACCACAACAAAATCACCTTACTGGCCAGGGGAACCTCACGAAGAGGATTGAAAGCCAGCTCGTCGACATGCATCTTTTTCCACGCGTCGCGGAACCTCACGAAGAGGATTGAAAGGGGCGCTCGCCAGCGCGCTTGGTGTCATGCCGCACTCCGAACCTCACGAAGAGGATTGAAAGACCGTCTGATGCGCGCGACCGCGGCATCGGCATCCCACGCGGAACCTCACGAAGAGGATTGAAAGTCGGCTGTGAGCTCAGCGACTTTCCCGCCCCGCGGCCCTCCGAACCTCACGAAGAGGATTGAAAGTGAGGGCGTTTTCTGCCGTCCTGCCGTTTGCGAAAACGATGTGAACCTCACGAAGAGGATTGAAAGCTCATTCAGTTTTGGTCGTGACCCTTTGCCGCGGTCGGGCTCTAATGCTCTTTAACAGACGCAAGTGACCCAAGCTCGAACGCGGAATTCACACGTGTTCCTCCTCAGACCCCTCACTCCGGTCCACGTTCCTGCCCGGTTCCACAGAACTACCTTTTATATACGTTCAACTTTTCGGCTGTGTTGTGGGCTCGACGGCCATCGTAGTAGAGGACCTCACCAAGAGGTATGGCGACCTTGTGGCTGTAGATCGCGTCTCATTCACGGTCGATGAGGGGGAGGTCTTCGCGCTCCTTGGTCCGAACGGTGCCGGCAAGACGACGACCGTGGAGATGCTCGAATGTTTGCGAACGCCGACCTCAGGGAACGCGTACCTGAAGGGCTTCAGCATCCGAGACCCCTCTAGTGTCCGCGAGATCAAGAGGCTGATCGGCGTCCTTCCGCAGGAGTTCAACGCCGTCGATAACCTGACGGTTCATGAGAACGTGGAGCTCGCGGCCGCCGCGAAGGGGGCGAAGAACGTCAGAGAGGTCCTCGAGCAGTTGGGCCTCTGGGAGTTGAGGAAGAGGACGTTCTCAAAGCTCTCGGGTGGTTTGAAACGGAGGGTCGGGATAGCGATGGCCCTTGTTGGAGATCCTGAGATCGTCTTCCTCGACGAGCCGACCACCGGCCTCGACCCCGAGGCGAGGCGCGAGACTTGGCTCTACGTCAAGCAGCTCAAGAAGTCAGGCGTGACGGTCGTCATCACCACCCATTACATGGAGGAGGCCGAGAGGCTGAGCGACAGGGTCGCGATCATCGTTAGGGGGAGGATAGCAGTTATGGGAGAGGTCAGGAGGCTGGTCGTCGAGTACGGCGGGAAGACCAAGCTGGTGTTCGAGGAGCTGGACGGACGTGCCGAATCCCTGCTGAGGGAGAGGGGCTACGAGCTCGAGGTCGCGCCCGACGGTCGTACGGTGGTCAAAGTCGAGAGGCACCAGGAGATCTACGAGGTTCTGTCAGCGCTGAGGTCGTTGTCCCTCGACGTCTACCCGGAGATCAGACAGGCCGGGCTGGAGGAGGTCTTCCTGAGGGTGATCGGTTCGAGGCTCTCCGAACGGGGGGAGCTTGTGTGACCACGACGCCCACGCTGGTCAAACTACTCTTCAAGTCGTGGATGAGGAGCAAAGTGAGCCTGTTCTTCGGCTTCCTGTTTCCCGTGATGCTGCTGCTCGTGTTCGGGAGCATCTTCGGAGGGCCTTCTCCACCCAATTACACCCTTTACGTCAGGAACCTCGACGTCGACCAGCACGGCACCCCCGGTGTCCTCTCGGAAGCATTCGTGAGGGCCCTTAACGGCAGCGTCTTCGAGGTGCGTCTCCTGAAACCCGGCGATCCGACGCCACGCGGCACAGGCTTCGCAGCCGTTCGAGTCCTCACCATCCCCCGGGGCTTCACCGACAACTTACTCAACACCACGATGCTTAACCGGATCGACGTAACCACCGACACGATAACGAGCATTATCCGTATGGCAGGAGAGAGGATTCCTGAACAGACCCGCGACCAGATCGAGGCCTCAATGGAGGGACTTCAGACGTTCAAACGGTTCATCGTGGCCGAGGGGGTTCAGATTACCCTTGAGGGTAGTCCCGACGATCGATTGCTCCAACCCATTGAGGGCATCATCAACGTAATCGCGTCGAAGTTCGAACTCGGTCTTCTCAACGCCTCATCCGCGATAGAGATCAGGACCGTCCATGCGCAGGTCAGGCAGCTCCGGTCAGTCGACTACTACCTACCCGGGTACATAGCGGCCTTCATAATGACCAACGGGTTGATCGGTGTATCCTCCCTCGTATCAGACATGCACAGGCGCGGGGTGATCAAGCTCCTGGCCTCCACTCCGGTCTCCAAGGCTACGTGGATAACGTCGTTGATCGTCGTTCAGACGCTCGCATCTCTGTTACTGACGGCCGTGATGGTCGCGGTCGGATGGCTGGTGTTCAGGATCGTGGCGATACCCGATCTCTACAGCTTGGCAGTTATACTCCTGGGGACGCTGGCCTTCACCGGGTTCGGTGTCCTCATAGGTGGCACGGTCAAGGAGGCCGAAGCCGTCACAGCCTTGGGGAACTCGATCTCCTTCCCGATGATGTTCCTCTCTGGGGCCTTCTGGCCGCTCGAGTTGATGCCCGGGTTCCTCCAGGCCGCAGCCCGATACATGCCGCTCTACTATTTTCACGTCGCCTTGAGGGAGACGTTGGTCGCCGGGTCGCCGGAAACAGCTCTGTTCCCAGCCCTTCTGGTTGCGGCTTTAGCCGTCGTTGGGGTGACGTCTGCGGTCTTGATGACCAAGTGGCGAGACTTCTGATCACCGGACCCTCGATGCGGCCGGAGGGCTGATGCCTGAAAAGTGGACGTGAGCTCTCTGGAGAGCACATGTGGTGAAGCAAGCATCTCATCCGAAGCCGAGAAAAAAGGAGGGAAGAATCACCTACCTATACAGGCGCCTGAAAAAAATTAGATATTTGCCATTTTCCGATTTACCCGACTATAAGCCTAAGGCATTTTCGAGCTCTTTGTAATCCTTTTTCTTCCTATAAAGCTCGCTTATGCGGGATATTTCGATGACTTTGATTTCTCCCCTTATTTCATGAAAAGCTCCTCTAAGTAGTTCATCGACTTTGGTTTTGTCTTCTTGCGCCACGATTAAATATATTCTGCTGTTCCAAATGTCTCTGGCATGCTTGAGCTTAGATAATGCATGGTACAAATTTCCCCCAACCTGTATTTCAAAAACATAGGTGGGCACAGACCTTTCCACTCTTCTCCAAACAACATCAAGTCTAGCACCATCCACGTCGAACTCAGTTTCAGAAATAAATCCTTGCATCTCGCCTATTTCGTGTAGCATGACCTGTATTTGGTCATGAAGGTTTGGTGATGTCGTCAGGGGCTGTGGTGGTTTGTTCTGTTCGAGAAGCTCAATGACCTTTTTAACTTCATCGTATTTATTCAATACCTGAAAACCAGCACGTGCGGCATTGCGTATGTATTCTGTCACAACACTAGACTTATCCCATTTCTCCTGTGGTAGAACGTAATCAACATCGAACTCAAATCTATAAGGCCAGATAACCCTGTTTTTCTGGACTTCTGGCGGCCAAAGAGGTCGGTCTTGTTTGAACTTTCTGAGTATGGTGCCATGCCCAATAACGCCTTGCACAGGCCTAGTCGCATAGATTAGAATCTTATCGCCCTCCTGAATCTTCTCCCACCTTTTGAACATATTCGGCTTGTCTATCAGACCCCAGATCCTTCCCATAGCGAATGCAATCTGCCAATGCTCAGGAGTTCCGCATACAATCCAATATTTTGCCACACGTAACTATTCCACAAAATTCATAAAAGGTTTTCCAACTGTCGATTCCAACCACTAATTCGTTGAGTTCCGATGCGGGTATCCTTGCGGGATGCATCCAAGTTGCCGCTAGATGTGGGCCTTTTTGCGGATTTTTTCACCGACTTTCTCTATCAGGTGATCGCTCATTTTCTTCATAAGTTCTTCAAGCGTCTCGTAGGCCCGTGCGTCGCCCGTCCACGTTTCGACGAAATCTCCCGTGCCGGTCGCCGACGATCACGATTGACGTGCGGGATACCGTCGACGAACTGCGTGAATAATGACGATGAGTAAGAAAAATTCGAGGGGAGAATAGTTCTCTGCGTTAGCTGGAGTCGTCGCCTCACCACGTCTCTGGCGTCCCTCTCTTTCGTTCACCTCTGCGACGAACTGCATTCACCACCGACTCAGATTCAGCTGCGGCCGCCGGGACTTGAACCCGGGACCTCCGGCGTGGCAGGCCGGCGTCCTACCAGACTAGACTACGGCCGCCAACGATGGACGTTGATGCTCAACTCTTAACATTTTCGGGCCTCGGAACTTATACCGTCTTACGTTTCACGGTACGTATTTCTTGTGGACCCGTATCGTGTGGGAGGAGCATGTTGGCCCCGCAGGAGATCATCGAGGGTCTGACGAGGGCGGTCAAAGGTCAGAGGAAGAGGGGGTTCGTCCAGTCTGTGGAGCTGATCATCAACCTGAAGGACGTCGACCTGAAGAGGCCTGAGAGCAGGGTTACCGAGACCGTGGAGCTGCCCAAAGGCCTGGGTTCGAGAGCTAGGAGGGTGGCTGTCATAGCGTCCGGTGCCCTCGTGGTTGAGGCGAGGAAGTCCGCTAACGTCGACAGGGTGTTCGAGCGGGAGGAGGTGGAGGTGCTGATAGGGAACAAGAAGGCGGCGAAGAAGTTGGCGAGGGAGTTCGACTACTTCCTCGTGGACACCTCTCTCATCTCCTTGGCCGCTAGGGCGCTTGGATCTGCCTTAGGGTTCGTGGGGAAGGCGCCTGTTCCGGTGCCCTCCGGGGCCGACGTAGACGCACTGGCGGCCCGGTACAAGAGGAGCGTTACGATCAGGGTGAGGAAGAACCCTCAGGCCTGCTGTGTGATAGGGACCGAGGAGATGCCGATTGAACACTTGACGGAGAACGCGCAGGCTGTGTTGAACAGGGTCGTCGATAAGCTCCCAAAGAGGTGGGCCAACGTGGAGTCGGTTCACCTGAAGCTAGCCATGGGAGAGCCCGTGAAGCTCTCCGTCAAGGGTTAGCTCAGCCCTGTAAGAGATGATCGTAAGTCCCCTTTTCAACCTCTTTGATGACCTCCTTTGGACTCCGACCGTCGACGTTGACGCCCATGCTGACGCAGACCCCCAGCACGCTCTTCACCGCGGCCTTGAGCGAGTTGACCCTCATGTGGGGCGTCTTCAACCTCGCGATTTTGACTATCTGATCCATCGAGAGCTCTGCAACGGCCTTCTTCCCGGGCTCGCCTGACCCCTTCTCGACCTGTGCTTCCTTCGCTATCAGCGCGGACACCGTTGGGATGCCGACCTCGACGTCGAACGACTTAGTCTCTGTGTCCACGGTCACCTTGATCGGCACCCTCATCCCCCTGAACTCGCCGGTGAGCTCGTTGATCCTCTCGACCACGGAGAGCACGTTCATCCCCAGTGGTGTCAGGGATGGACCGATCGGAGGGCCTGCGGTCGCCTTGCCACCCTCCACATCGAACCTGAGCGTCTTTATCGGCATCTCAACCCCATGGTTCACTTCGATCTAATAAAACGTGTCAGCAGCGACGTGACCACCCTTTTAACCCTCTTGGGCAGGGAAAGGGTCGTGAAGAGGACGCACGAGATCGCCGACGTCCCACACACTCCGGGAGCCCGCGTAAGGATAGCAGGGTTCATCGAGAACGTCAAGGAAGTCGGCAGGTTCGTGTTCGTCTGGGTGAGGGACAGGTCCGGAATAGCTCAGCTGACGCTGAAGAAAGGAGAGACTGGTGAGGAGCTGCTGAGAATCGCTAGGTCCCTCAACAAGCACGACGTTGTGTCGGTTTTCGGGACCGTTCCGGAGCTCAGGGAGGCGAAGGTCGGGATGGAGCTGATCCCGCTCGAGGTTGAGGTCCTCTCAAAAGCGGAGCGGTTGCCGATAGACGTCTCCGGGAGCGTCTCGACCCAGCTCGACACGAGGCTCGACTGGAGGGCCATCGACCTCAGGAACCCCAAGAACCTGGCGATCTTCAAAGTCCAGAGCACCTTGGTCAGGGGCATGACGGAATGGTTGGACTCGCACGGCTTCTTGCAGGTTTTCACGCCCTGCATCATCGGAGCTCCTTCCGAGAGCGGTGCAGAGATGTTCGAGATCGACTACTTCGGGAAGAGGGCCTTCCTCAGACAGGACCCACAGCTTCACCGACAGCTCCTGATGGTGGCAGGGTTCGAGCGGATCTACGACATCGGTCCAAGCTGGCGTGCCGAGCCGAGCCACACGCCCAGACACCTCTGCGAGCACAGGGGTTGTGCGGTCGAGCTCTCCTACATCTCCGACGAACTTGACGTCATGAGGGTCGAAGAGCAGCTCTTCATCGCTGCGTTGAAGCGGGTCGTGGAGGAGAGGACGAAGGAGCTCGAGCTGCTCGGGGTGGAGGTGGACGTGCCCAAGGCGCCGTTTCCCGAGCTGCGGTTTCCTGAGATATACGAGATACTGAGCTCGATGGGGAAAGAGGTGAAGTTCGGCGAGGACATAGACCGTGAGGGCGAGCGCCTCCTCAACCAGTACGTGATGGAGAGGTACAACTCCGATGTCTTCTTCATCAACAGGTTCCCATTCGCGGTCAAACCGTTCTACGTAATGCGCGTCGACGAGGACCCCGTCTGGGCCAGAAGCGTAGACCTGGTCTATAGGGGCCTTGAGCTCAGCTCCGGAGGTCAGAGGGAGCACAGGTACGAGAAGATCATGGAGCAGGTGAGGCTGAAGGGGATGAACCCCGAGAGCGTCAAGTGGTTCACCGAGTTCTTCAAGTACGGCGCCCCGCCTCACGGAGGGTTCAACATCGGGATCGAGAGGTTTACCATGGCCTTGCTCGGTGCGTCCAACATCAGGGAGGTGACCCTCTTCCCGAGGGCCCCGGAGAGGTACTCACCATGAGTCACGTTGAGAGGTTCAGCAGGATCGCGCGGCGCGTCCTCGAACACGACGTCGACGACGAGGAGCTGGAGAAACTTGCGAAGGAGCTCGTCGAGCTGAAGAGGAAGATCAGGGCCGAGCACGGCCTCGAAGAGGGTTCTGGCTCAACAGACGAGGTGCGGCGTCAGTTCGAGCGTTTCAAGGCCCTCAGGGCCCATCTCGGTCTGGAACGAGGGTCATCAGGGTCGAGGTAGTCTAGGATCTCAGAGTTCATACGCTGTGCTGACACCTCTGCCATCAGCAGTCATCGCGCGTGTCATTCAAGACCTTCACTACTCCGGGAAAAGCTTCTTAGTCTGAGTCATAGATAGTTTTTCAATTGGCTCTTTGATGTGAACATTACAACATTTCAAACGTCTTCAGACACTCTCTTCGTTAATCTGTTTTCCCCCACTTTGTAGATCGATGCAACGATGTCGTCTTCGATGCTCCTCTTGAACCGTTTATTGAAACTCGCAGCAGCACGTCCTAACTGTCTGATTTTATTCGACTTAGTCAAGAGTCCTCCACTTACCAAATAATATCGCAAGTAGTCTCGTACTGTATCAGCTGTGAAGTCACGGATTCAAAGGTAAGGCACCCTGAGGTGAACCATCTCACTGGGTGATGGCAGTATCGCTGGGACATCTGGAATCATCATCTTTACTGCGTTGTCCGGGTGTGCGAGTACGTTGGATCCTCTCAGAGGCATTCTCTCATCCCCTGAACTCCTCCAGCTCGAGACCTGCTATGAACTACCTCGAAAGCCTTTTCACGGTGAGACGCATCGTGCCGAGAACGGCTCGCGTTACCTTCTATAGGTGTAGGTTTGTCCCGGTCTTGACCCTTCGAAACGGCAAGGATTCGGTTTTATCTAGGGGATGTATGGTTAGAGCGTGCAGCGCTCGAGGCTTCCCGAGCGTCCTGAGGAGCTCCTCCCATCGGTGAGGGCAGCGATATGCAGGGAGCTGCTCGAGGGCCACGGGCTCCGCAGGATCCAGGCCGCTGCGATTCTGGGCGTGAAGCCCTCGGCGGTGACTCACTACCTGAGCAGCAAGAGGGGGGCTCAATGGTTGGATGCGATGTGGTCCAGTGAGGAGATCAGGAAGATGATATCAGAGGTGGCCGAGTCGTTGGCGAGGAGGTACAAGCTGGGCGTTCCCTTCGACGCCTCTAAAGAGATCTCAGAGTTAACGACCAGGGCCTTCAGCGCCCTCTACGGAGGGCTGCCGTCAACCGGGAGGGCCCCACTCAGCGATCAGACGCTGGAGTCCCTTAAGGACAGGATAAGGTTCGAAGAGGCGGTTGCGAGGAGGGTGTTGGAGGTCATGAACAAGGTCAGGAACCAGGCGATCCAGCTCGTCCTGAGGCAGATCGCCGCGGACAGCTTGCGGCACGCAGAGATCCTCACGCTGATCACGAGGGGGATCGAGGTGCAAGACGAGGCATTTCGATCAGACATCGAGCTTGTCGAGGAGCTGGTCAAGTACGAGTCCGAGGCGGAGGAGAAGGACTTCGAGGAAATGGTCGGTGAGGTCAGCGACCCCGCTGCGGCCGCTCTGCTGATCTCCATCGATTACGACGAGCGTAAACACGTCGCGATGCTCGAGCTCCTCCTGGGGTCGAAGAGTAAAGGAGGACAGGGCCAAGCCAGAGCTGACCACCGGGCCCGTAACGGAATTTAACACGGTTAAAAGATCTCCCAGTTTCGCCTTTCTTCCCCAAATTAAGCTGATTCAACCAACACGTCGTGA
Source organism: Candidatus Calditenuaceae archaeon (assembly GCA_025058225.1). Classification (GTDB taxonomy): domain Archaea; phylum Thermoproteota; class Nitrososphaeria_A; order Caldarchaeales; family Calditenuaceae; genus Calditenuis. The sequence continues at coordinate 8,976 of JANXEE010000006.1, forward strand.
TCGCTTATCTTTGTCATCGTGAAAGGTTTATTATAACGACGTTATGTGGAGACTGGCGTGAAGAGGTCTTTTGTGCTCGTGGCAGTCGTCATCGCCGCCCTGGCGATCTTCGCGTTCTGGACGTTCCTCACCCCCCGGTCGAGCGAGGAGACGATCGTGATCGCCATACAGCCCACCCAGAACCCTGCAACCATCATGGAGAGGGCACAGGACCTGAAGGCTTTCCTTTCAGAGAGAATCGGCAGAAAAGTCGAGATATATGTGCCGACCACCTACTCCGCGGTGATAGAGGCCCTGAGATACGGCAACGTTCACGCCGCTATGATGGGATCATGGCCCTCAGCTCTGGCTGTCCGGGTGACGGACTCGGAGGTGGTCCTGGCAGAGGTCAGGACGGTCGCGGTGGACGGAAGACAGGTCTCTGAGACTTACTACTTCTCCTACTGGATCGTGAAGCCCGAGTCGACCTACAGGAGGCTCGAGGACCTAAGGGGGAAGAGAGCGTGCTTCCCCAGCCCGATCTCCTCCTCAGGCTACTTGGCCCCGATGGCCAGGATGGTGGAGCTGGGGCTGCTGACGAAGAGGGGTGACCGGCCTGTCGAGCCGAGGGAGTTCTTCTCCGAGGTCTACTTCGGTGGGGGATATCAGCAGTGCTACGAGGCCCTCATGGCGGGCAACGTTGATGTGACCGTTACCGCTGGAGACGTGGCCTACGAACTCTATCAGAGGGTGATGGCCACAACCAGGGTTATCGAGCAGCAGGGACCTCTCCCCTCACACACTCTGGTCGTCTCGAAGAGGCTCGACTCACAGACGAAGGAACGGTTGGTCTCGGCCTTCGAGGAGCTCGGAAAAGAGGAGCACAGGGCCCTAATGAAACAGTTGGTCTCGGGACTTTTCGTCGGCTGGGCGAGGAGGACCTCAGAGGAGCACCTAGGGCCTCTGCAAAGGTTTATCGAGCTGACGGGTCTTCGGTATGAGAACTGAGGGGCCGTAATTGAGGATCGTGATGAGGGACGTCGACTACGCTTACAGGCCGGGCAAGCAGGTACTTCACTCGGTGAACCTCACCATCGAGTCCGGCGAAGTCCTGATGATACTCGGAAGGAGCGGGGCCGGGAAGACGACACTGCTTAGGTTGGCTGCGAAGCTTCTCAAACCTCAATCAGGTACGGTCTCCTACGAAGACGGCCGCGGGGACGAGAAAGATTCGCAGGGGGTCGCCTACATACCACAGGGTATAGGCGTCGTGGAGAACCTGACTGTGCTGGAGAACTCGCTGCTGGGAGCCCTCGGGAAGCTCTCGTTCTTCACGCAGGTCATCGGGTCCTTTCCGAGGGACTTGGTCGCACAGGCGGTCGAAGTCTGTGAAGTCCTCGGACTCGGGGATCACATTCGGTCCAAAGTGAGGGAACTGAGCGGCGGTCAGAAGCAAAGGGTCGCTATAGCGAGGGGGCTCGTACAGGGAGCGAGGATCGTTCTCGCGGATGAGTTCGTCTCACAGCTGGACCCATTGACGTCGCTTGAAGTGCTCGAGTTGACGAAGGACCTCAAGAACCACGGGATAGGGTTCGCGATCACAACCCATGACGTCCATTTAGTTCCGAAATTCGGTGACAAGGTCGCGGTGATCAAAGAGGGGCGCATAGTCCTCCATCGAGCAGCGTCGGGCATGACGGCCGAAGGGGTTCTTGAGTTGATATGAGGACTAGTTGGCAGTTAGGTCCTAACACGAACTTCCTGATGCTGCTGAGCGCGACCATACTGCTCCTGTGGTACTTCGACGCCTTCAACCCCAGAACGCTCGCCAAACTTCCCAATTTAGGTGCGTTCATCTCTAACGCCCTCCCACCGAACCCCGCACCGATACCCGTGCTGCTGCTGAGCATGGTCGAGACCGTCATGATAGCCCTTGCAGGGACGGTGATCGCAGTTCTGATCGCGGTGCCCTTGGCCACCCTCAGCACGAGATCGCTCTTCTCCACGCCGGTGACGACGTTCTTCAGGCTTCTCCTCTCGGTCATCAGGACCGTGCCCTCTATCCTCTGGGCCCTACTCTTCGTGATCACCGTGGGCTTCGGCCCCCTCGCGGGGGTCTTGGGAACGGCGATGTACTCTCTCGGCTACCTTGGCAAGCTCCTCTACGAGGCCTTCGACGTGGTGAACAAAGAGGTCTTAGACGCTGTGAGGATGACCGGAGCAGGCAAGCTCGCTCTGATGAGGTACGTCGTGATCCCCGAATCAGCGAATTACATCATAAGCCAGTCGATATTCATGTTCGAGTACAACGTCAGGGCCTCCACGATACTCGGGCTCGTCGGGGCCGGCGGAATCGGATTTTACATCCTCTCTTATGTCCAGGTATTAGATTACAGGTCGCTGACTACGACGCTGCTTGTGGTGTTGGTGTTCGTGGTGGCCTTCGACTTCATCAGCAGCAAACTGAGGTCTAGGTTCTTGCCTTCGTGACGGTCTTCGGAACCACTTCAGAACTAAATCCACTGCGGCCTAACAGGCCTTCTCCTAGTGTGCGTGCCACCCATCCCCTTGAACCTCTCCTCAGCCCAGACGTTGCCACGCTCGTGATAACCACCGTTCTCGGCCCTCTCCCAGAAACCGTCCTCGTACTCGTCCATGAATTCGATCTCGGTCAACCATTTGGCGCTCTTCCAGAGGTAGAGGTGCGGAATGAAGGGTCTCGCCGGGAACCCGTTCTCTAAGGGTATAGGCTTGCCGTTCATTCTCAAGGCAACGATGGCGTCCTCATCCAAGGCGTCCTCAATCGGTACCGGCGTCGAGTAACCGTCCAGGCACCTGAACATGACCCAGCTGGCTTCGGGCTTCACGCCTGCCAGCCCTGCGAGGTATTTGATCTGCACCCCTTCCCAAGCAACGTCCTTCACAGACCACCTCGTGACGCAGTGGGCGTCTTTCACGTACTTCTTCATCGGTAGCTTCATCAGCTCCTCGTAGTTGAAGGAGAGCGGTCTCTCGACGAGCCCGGTGACGGTGAGCCTGTAGCTGGCCAAGTCGACCTTGGGTATGCCCAGCGCAGCGTAGACGATGAAGTCCTTGATGTACCTCTGCCCCGGGGGGAGCGTCCTCGGCAACAGCTCCATCTTGTCAGTAACTTCGAAGCCCCTGTTGATATTGGTTTGCCCCACGCACGGAGGCGTTTCGTGCCCCGCACCTAAATTAATACCGGAGGAATCTGAAGGGTATGGAGGCCCATCAGATAAGAGAGCTCGTCGAGGCGGCTCTCGGGCACAGGAGGCTCACGCTCTTGTTGAAGGGAGCTGAGGTTTTGAACGTTCACTCGGGTGAAATTGAGAGGGTCAACGTCGGGTTCTACCGCGACAGGATAGCTTACATCGGGAGGGATGAGCCGGCTTCCGAGAAAACGATGGCCGTCGATGGCGTCGTGGTGCCAGGTTTCATCGACACGCACCTGCACATCGAGAGCAGTATGGTTACGCCCCTCAGGTTCGCAGAAGCCGTCGTACCCCACGGAACCACCACCGTCTGCGCGGACCCTCACGAGATCGCGAACGTCCTAGGGATCGAGGGTGTGAGGATGATGCTGGAGAACTCAAGGGACCTGCCGATGAGGATCACGTTCTTCGTCCCGACCTGCGTGCCGGAGTCCGACGCGGTGACCGCCGGTGCAGAGATCACGCCCGAAGAAATCGAGTCCTCACTGAACTGGGAAGGGATCGTGGGCCTCGGTGAGGTCATGGACTTCGAGTCGGTTCTCTCGCGACGCGAGAAGTTCATGAAGATACTCGAGATAGGATGGCGGAGGAGGGCCGTTATAGACGGTCACTGCGTTCTCCTCTCAGGTGTGCGGCTCAACGCATACGTCGCGTCAGGTCCAGAGGCAGACCACGAGAACTTCACCGTTGAGTCGGCCGTGGAGAAGCTGAGGAGGGGCATGTACGTCAAGCTCAGAGGGCCCTACATCCTGGACCCTGCTAGCTTCGTCGAGAGGATCGGGTCGTTGCCCAAACCGTGGGAGAGGGTGATCCTGGTGACCGATGACGTGATGCCGGACACGCTGGCCGAGAGGGGACATCTGGACTTCGTGGTGAGGTCCATGATCGAGGCGGGTATGGACGAGGTTGAGGCGATTAGAAGCGTCACGTTGAGGCCCGCGACCCACATGAGGATGTTCGACCTAGGAGCCATAGCACCCGGGAAAGTCGCGGACCTGCTGGTTCTCAGGAGCCTGAAGAGCGTTGACGTCAGGCTCGTGGTCTTCGGGGGCCAACCGGTTGCAAGGGACGGTCAACTGTTGGTCGGTCTGCCTGAGAGGAGGTTCGACCAGAGGGCGATAGGCACCGTGCGGGTCGGTAAGCTGAGCGTTGAGCAGTTTGAGTTCAGACCGCCGATCGAGCGGGGGAAGATCGTCGTCAACGCTATTGAGTTCAAGAGGCCCGACCCGACTCAGTTGGACGTCTCGAGGACGTTCCTCGAGATGGTAGTCACGAAGAGGTCGACCGCTGAGGTCGAGGTCAAGGGCGGTAAACTACTGCTCGGTGAAGTGGCGCTCATGGTCGTGATAGAGAGGCACAAACAGTCCGGGAAGAGGGGATACGGATTCGTGAAGGGCTTCATGGAGAGGGGCGCGATCGCCACGACCGTCGCACACGACTCCCACAACCTGGCCGTGATCGGGTGTGACCGGAATGACATGTACTTGGCTGCCATGGAGGTGGTCAGGTCTGAGGGCGGGCTGGTCGCGGTTCTACAGGGAGAGGTGATCTCGAAGATTGAGCTGCCGATCGCAGGTCTGATGTCGGAGGAACCCGTGAACGTGATGGCTGAGAAGATGAGGAGTTTCAGGAGGGCCCTCACGAGGCTGGGAGCCATCGACCACCCCTACATGCCCATAGTCTCGCTGCTGACACTCTCAGTCATCCCAGAGGCCCGCGTGACCGATAAGGGGCTCTTCGACGTCAACGAACAGAAGTTCATCGAACCGATCGCGGCGGTCGTTCCGAGCTAGAGTCCGGTGGGTGCGGAACGTGACCCTCGACGTCGTGATGAGGAACTGCAAAGTCGCTGACCCGTTCGGGACTTTCGAATGCGACATCGGGATTGAGGGTGGTAGAATAGTCGAGCTCGCGAAATCAATTGACGCACAGGCCGATCGGGTCATAGACGTGTCCGGTAAGGTCGTCCTGCCTGGAGCCATCGACGGCCACGTCCACTTCGAGATGGTTTACGGAGGAGAGATCAGGACCGCGGATGACTTCGACTCGGGGACCGCTGCTGCGTCCTGCGGCGGAGTCACGACGGTCATCGACTTCGTCACGCCCGAGAGGGGAGGGTCGTTGCTGAAGGCCTACGATGAGAGGTTGAAGGCCGCATCGGGCAAGGCCAGAATCGACTTCGGGCTACACGTCTGTGTGGTCGAGTGGGACCGACGAATCGAGGAGGAGTTGGAGGAGTTGGTGCAGAGCCGTGGAGTCTCGTCGATCAAGGTCTTCACCGCGTACAGCAGACGGGGCCTCATGCTGGAAGACGGTTCCCTCGTGCACGTGCTGCGGTGGGCCTCTAGGAGGGGCGTGCTGACGCTCTGTCACTGTGAGAACGAGTGGATCGTCTTGAAGGAGACGGAGAGGCTCGTAGGTGAGGGTGGTGCCGATGTCTCTCGTTACGAGGAGAGCAGGCCCCCCCTTTCGGAGGCCGAGGCTGTGCTCAGGCTCGGATACCTCTCTTCGGTCACGGGTGCGGAGGCTCTGGTGGTCCACCTCTCGTCAGGTATGGGTCTGGACGCGGTGTTGCGAGCTAGGGGGATGGGAGCGAAGCTTTACGTCGAGACATGCCCCCATTACCTCCTCCTGACGAAGGACGTTTACGCGAGACGCGACGGCGGCCTCTTCCTGATGGCCCCACCACTGAGGTCCAAGGAGGACAACGAGAGGTTGTGGTCAGGGCTCTCGGGTGGACTGATAGACGTCGTGGGCAGCGACCACGCGCCTTACTCCTCTCAGCACAAGCTCCGGTCTAGGGATTTCAGGGAGATACCCGGTGGGGTGCCAGGTACGGAGGTGATACTGCCGGTGCTGTTCTCGGAGGGCGTCCTGAAGGGAAGGGTCACGTTGGAACAGCTCGTTAGACTCACGGCCTACAACCCGGCCAAGCTGTACGGCCTCTACCCCTCAAAGGGCAGGGTAGCCGTGGGTTCAGACGCGGACCTAGTACTCATCGATCCTGACAGGCGGGTGAGGCTGGGAAAGGACCTCCTTCACAGCAGGCTCGACTTCTCGATATACGAAGGGCTGGAGGTGACAGGATACCCGGTTCTGACCCTCTCCCGGGGCGAGGTCGTTTCGGAGGACGGAGTTCCGACTTCTAGGCCGGGAAGGGGTATGTACCTCTATCGGAGCAGGAGGCGTCAGCTCAAGTCATGACGTGGGGTCTCAGCAGATCGATCTCCGGCAGGATCAGGGGCACCTTTCCGACCTCCGGCGCGAGCCTCTCGACCTCTTTCAGACCTGAACCCGTTACCAGAACCACGAGCTCGTCGGACTCGTCGAACGTGCCCTCGTCACGTAACCTTTTAGCAGCAGCCACTCCGACAGCGCCCGACGGCTCCGCGAAGACGCCCGCCTTGCTTGCGAGGAGCTTCACCGACTCCATTATCTCTTGGTCGCTGACGGCCACCCCAGTCCCTCCGGTCCTCTTGATGCCCTCCATCGCGGCGTCGCCGTCCCAGGGGTAGGGGTCCAGTAACCCTGAAGCGATCGAGGAGGGAGACTTCTCAGGCACGATCTCCTCGAAGGACAACCCCGTCCTGACAGCCCTGACCAGGGGCTGGTTGCCCTCGGGCTGGACCGCTATCAGCCTCGGTGGTTCCCCATCGACCAGTTCCAGCTCGATGAGGTCCTTGATGCCCCTCCATATGCCCGTCAGCAGGCACCCTGACCCCGTCGGAACGAGCATCGCGTCAGGGAACCTCCACCCCAACTGTTCGACGACCTCGTAGACGATCGTCTTCGGGCCCTCGACCTGATAGGGGTTGAAGGGGCCGAAGCTAGGACAGGGATACCATCCGAAGGCCTCAACAGCCCTCAGCATCAGCTGAACTGTCGGATCAACCCCCTCCTCGACGGCCTTGACCCGTAACAACCTCGCGCCGTACGCGAGAAGCTGGGCGACCTTTCCGGTCGATACGTTCTCCGGTACGAAGGCGTAGCACCTGAGACCGAGGCTCGCTGAGTACGCTGCCAGGGACGAAGCCGCGTTTCCGCTGGAAGCGATCACCACAGTATCGGCGTTCATCTCAACGGCCTTCGCTGTCCCGACTGACATCGACCTGTCTTTGAAGGAACCGGTTGGGTTGCGAGTCTCGTCTTTCAGGCGCATCCTCTTGAGGCCGATCGCTTCGTTGAGTCTGCGGGCACAGAAGAGCGGCGTCAGACCCTCACCCAATGGCGCCCCGAACTCCCTCGATGCAGGCATCAGCTCCCAATACCTCCAGAGTCCGCCGGTCCAGGGCCTCTTCGCGATCGACTCCCTCCTGAGGAACTCCTTCAGCTCCTCGTACTCGTAGACCACGTCAAGCCTCCCCAGGTCCCTAGATGCACACATCACGGGTTTCTCTGTGGGCAGGTACTTCCTGCCACAACGCGAACAGACCAGTTCGCTCACGAAGGACATTTCACACCCCGCCTCTGAGGGGTTCGACCGCGTGGTGCGGCCCCTCGCCCAACCTCTCCCACAGGGTTTGAATCGACCTCAAGACCCTGCTCTCGGCCTCCCGCTGGTCGACCTTGAGGAGTCTGCCCTCTCTGACGATTAGCTCTCCTCCCACCATCACGGCCTTGACGTCTGACCCCCTGAGCCCGTTGATGACGTAGGAGTACGGGTCTCCGGAGTAAGGCGCGGCCATGACCCTCGGTCTCACGACGACGACGTCTGCGAGTTTGCCGGCTGCGAGTGAGCCGAGATCCTTGAGGCCGTATGACCTCGCGGCGCGATTCGTTGCCATCTCGAGTACCTCCCTAGCAGAGATGATCGTAGGGTCTCTCCTGTGAACCTTGTGAACCAAGAATGCGGCCCTGATGTTCTCGAAGGCGTCGAACACGTAACCGTCGTTGCCGAGGCAGACGTTCACTCCGGACCTCAGCATCTCCGGAACTGGTGCCACACCCACCGCGTTCAGCATGTTGCTCATGGGGTTGTGGGCAACGCTCGCGCCGGTCCTCGCGATGATAGAGATCTCCCTCGAAGTTAGGTGAACGCAATGGGCCAGCACCGCTCTGGGGGATAGCAGACCGAGCCTCTCGAGCCTCTCGACCGTCCTCATGCCGTAACGTTCGATGTTGTGGTAGACGTCGTTGGGTCCCTCTGAGACGTGAATCGTTATCGGACACCCGAACCGCTCCGCGATCTCGACCCCCTTGCCGACGAGGTCGTCGGTCACCGTGAAGGAGGCGTGGATGCTCACCATCCCCATGACTCTCCCCACAGGTGAAACGGAGAGGAAACGCTCGTTCTCCCTCAGACCTCTCACGCCCTCCTCCCGGCTTCGCCTCTCAGTCGCCTCGAAGGAGATCATACCCCGGAGGCCGACCTCGTTGACCGCCCTCGCTATCGCATCGAGTGAGCCGTCTATTCCGTTGGGTGCGGAATAGGTATCGGCGAAGCACGTGGTACCGGTGAGGGCCATCTCCATGCAGGCGGCCAGGGCAGAAGCGTATGCGGCGTCGTTTTCGAGCCTCTCGTCCAGCGGCCACCACACTCTCTGAAGGATCTGAAGGAAGTCCGACGGAGGCTCCACCCTCATTCCAGACCCTCTGAGCGCGATGCCGTAGAGGTGGGTGTGTCCGCAGATGAGACCCGGCAGAACGAAGCAATCCCTTGCGTCGATGATCGAGTCGGCTTTCGCCTCCGACTTCAACCTGTCCGCCTTGTCGACTGCCACAATACGGTCACCCTCCACCAGGACCGCTCCGTCGTGAACTACTCTTAGGTTCTCGTCCATGGTGACGACCAACCCGCCCTGAACAAGGGCTCTTTCAGATCTCAAGGAACCACCTCAAACCGATGCGAGGGCCTTTATCGCGTAATCGATGTCACCACTGAGAGGCAGAATGAGTGGGGCGGTGCATCCGTGACTCATGTACTCGTTAATCTTGGACTTGACTTCAGAGGATGTGCCGGAGGCTGTGATCAGCTTCACGACCTCGTCCGGGACGATCTCCATCGC
>JANXEE010000014.1 GCA_025058225.1 Candidatus Calditenuaceae archaeon
GTAGTGCCTCGGCCTCCAGGTGGTGACGCGGCCCGCGACCGACTCAGCAGCGATCATTCCCTGCCTGTAGGCCCTGTGGGCGAGGAAGGGGGGACCAGTAGCGTCGCCGGCGGCCCAAATCCATCCGGCTCCGGTCCTGCACTCCTCGTCCACCTCGACGAACCCCTTCGGGTCGACCCTCACTCCGAGGCCCTCCGCGACCGGCGCTCCGGTCCCCCGCTTCCCGACCGAGACGAGCACCCTCTCGGCCTCGAAGACCTCCTCGCCTGCAGGCCCCTTCACCTTCACCCTGACCGAGCCGTTGAGCTTCTCGTGCCCGATGACCGTCGAGTTGAGCATCACCCGCACGCCGAGCTCCGAGAGCCTCCTCTGCACCGCGGCCGAGAGGAATCTGTCCATCGCGGGGAGGACCCTGTCCATCACCTCGACCACGGTCACCTCAGAGCCGAGCTTCCTGAACGCGGTCGCCATCTCAAGGCCCACCGCTCCCCCTCCTACCACGAGCAGCCTCTCGGGGAGCTCCCTGATCGAGAAGACTTGCTTGAAGCTGAGGACCCTCTCGCCGTCGAAGGGGATCTGGGGGAGCTCCACGGGCGCCGACCCCGTCGCGATCAAGACGTTCCTGGCCTCGAGCGTCTGGGTCCCTGAGCTGGACTGCATCTTGACGGTGCCCCTCGAGAGGGCCCTGCCCTCGCCCCTGACGAGCTCGATGCCGTGGCCCCTGAAGAGCGACTCGATCCCGGTGACGAGCCTCCTCACGACCGAGTCCTTCCACTCGATCAGCCTCGCCATCTCGACCCTCGGCCGTCCGAACTCGACCCCCACCTCCTTCAGCCTCTCGGCCCTGTGGACGACCTCCGCGACGCCGATGATCGTCTTCGAGGGTATGCAGCCCCAGTTCAGGCACTCGCCACCAACTGACTCCCTCTCGACGACCACGACTTTCAAGCCGAGCTGAGCGGCCCTGATCGCGGCCACGTATCCCGCTGGTCCTGCGCCTATCACCGCGAGGTCGTAGCCCAACTCCTCCCCCTCAGACCCCGGAGCGCTCCCTGAGGGCCATCAGCTCGTCCGGCCTGAAGACCCCTCTCTCGGTGATGATCCCCCTCACGAGCTCCGGAGGCGTGACGTCGAAGGCGTAGTTGATGGCCCTGACCCCTCTCGGCGCGATCCTCTTTCCGGAGACCTCGAGCACCTCCCTCTCGTCCCTCTCCTCGATCTTCACCTGCGGAAGGCTCCTGACGAAGTCGATCGTGCTGACCGGTGCCGCGACGTAGAAGGGGACGCCGAAGTAGTTCGCCGCGAGGGCGAGCGAGAGCGTTCCTATCTTGTTGATCACGTGACCGGATGTCGCGAGGATCCTGTCGGCCCCCACCACCACGAGGTCCACCTCGCCCCTGCTCATCAAGAACGGCGCGGTGTTGTCGGAGATCACCCTGTGCTCGATGCCTGCGGACTTCAGCTCGAAGGAGGTCAGCCTCGCGCCCTGCAGCTTCGGCCTGGTCTCGGGGACGTAGACGAAGACCCTCTTCCCCTGCTCGACCGCGGCCCTTATCACCCCTAAGGCCGTGCCGTATCCCACGGTTGCCAAGGCTCCGGCGTTGCAGTAGGTCATCACCCGCGCGCCGTCCCGCACGAGCTGGGCTCCGTTCCTTCCGATGGCCCTGTTGACCTCGACGTCCTCCTCAGCCATCCTGTGGGCCTCCTCCAGGACCGCGTCGGCGAGATCCTCACCGTTCGTCACAGCCCTCTCAGCCCTGCTCAGCACCCTGTCGATCGCCCAGAAGAGATTGACCGCGGTCGGTCTCGTCGACCTCAGGACGTCGGCCGCCCTCTGAAGCCTCTCCAGGGCCCTCTGTGGGTCGAGCTTCCTGGACTTCACCGCGGTGAGGGCCAGCCCGTAGGCCGCGGCGACGCCTATGGCCGGAGCCCCTCTTACGGTCATGTCCTTGATGGCCCTAGCGACCTGTCTGTAATCGGCAGCAACGACGTACCTCAACCTGTGCGGCAGGGCCCTCTGGTCCAGGAAGTAAACCTTGGAACCCTTCCAGTAGAGCGTCCTCAGCTCCCTCATGAGAAGACGTGGCCGTCGCTGCGATATCAGCGTTTACCAAGCATCACTTTATACACATGTCCCCACACACTCAAGGTCTGGTCTGTTACCTCAGTTCATTTTACCGACTTTGATCTCACGAGTTTTATCGAATTATTCGTTGAAGTTCAGAACTAGATTTTGAAAGTTAATCCTAGACAAACGATTCTTATTTCAATAATCGGCATTTTAGATAATTTTCAGACGGAAATAGCAGAGACGTAACCGGTCACGGGGGAAGTCTGATGCCGTGTTCCTTCAAGAATTCGTTGAAGTGAACGACCCGATTCGTTCTCATGGAGAGCAGGACCGCGTCGGCGACAGCAACCGAAATCAACCCGTCGATTTGGTTGGGCACGGGCTCGATACCTTCAGCGATGGACTTCACGAACTCCTCCAGCTCTACCCTCAGTGGTTCCCTCTGCTCCACCATAGGCGAATAGGAGCCGCTGCTCTTCTCGATGACCACCTCCCTCGTGAGGAACTCGAGGCGTATGACGCCCTGTGTGCCCGTGACGTACATCTCCCTCTTCTTCCTCGGTGTCAGCCAGTTGGATTCCAGCACCGCAGACCTGCCGGAGTTGAAGGTGACCGTGACCTGCACGTGGTCCTCCTTGGTGTGAATGAGAGACCCCCCGACCGCGTAAATGCTTTCAGGAGGGGAACCGAAGACGCAGTACGCCAGGTCTATGTCGTGAATGGTGGTGTCGTGGACAACTCCCACGTCCCCTATCCTCTCCGGCCACGGCCCAATCCTCCTTCCGTAAATGAGCAGAGGGTCTCCGATCGCCCCTGCCTCGAGCTCCCTCATCGCCCTAGCGACCGCGGGGTTGAACCTCTCGATGTGCCCCACCATGACCTTGCACCCTGACGACCTGGAGGCGTCTACAACGTCCAGGGCCTCGCTGAGGTTTGAGGCCATCGGCTTCTCTATCAGGACGTGCTTCCCGGACGAAAGGAAGTCGATCGTGATTCTGGCGTGGGAGGTCGACGGGGTGCAGACTGTCACGGCGTCCAAGTCGTCGTCGTTCACCAGGTCCCTGTAATCGGTCAGGTACCTCTCGACCCTGAACCTCCTCGAGACCTCCTTGGCCCTTGCCAGGTCAACGTCACAGATCGCGACCACCTCACAGCCCTGTAACTCCGAGAGCACCCTCACGTGATTCCTCCCCCAGAACCCCGCACCTATGACTGCGACCCTGACAGGTTCCACGCCCATCCGAGAACCCTCAGGAGGCCTTCGTATTAAGCGAGGTGCCGATGCTCTGTCGGGTTGAGACCGCTCGAGACCCCTCACCGTCATCCCTCGTGATGCGCCAAGAAATACGATCGCAGTCCCTCCGAGGAATCCGCATATATATCTCCGATGTGCTTCATGGTCGGATAGGTCGTGATACGGGTCTCGGGCGAGGCCCTGACGAAGGTCCTCAGGCACGCGCTCAGCCACCCGAGGCGAGAGGTAGCTGGGCTCCTGATCGGGAGGGAGAAAAGGGAGGAGCTTCTCGTCACGGACGCGGTCACAGGACATCAGAAGGGCTCGGCAGGGCACGTAACCCTTGACGACTCGTTGATGGCCACGCTCTCGGAGCTGCTGGAAGGGCAGAGGTCTCAGCTCTACGTCGTTGGATGGTATCACACCCACCCAGGCATGGGCGTCTTCCTCTCCGCAGTCGATTACGCCACTCAGCTCAACTACCAGAGGCTTTATGACCGCGCGGTGGCTCTGGTGGTTGACCCCTGGGAGTTCGTGAGGTACAACGGGCTGTCCCCCTCATGCTTCAGGTTCTTCAGGATTACAGTGGACAGCGGACTGGTGGTCGAAGTTCCTTCTCTGGTCGAGGGAGAAGTGAGGGTCCTGTCGCTTCCCAAGCTGCCCGCATCGTCGAGCCCAGAAAGAGACGAGGGCTTCGTGACCTCTCACGAGTCCCCTGGAGTGGGTTCGAGCAGGGGTTTGCTGTATTATATAAATGAGTTCATCAGTAAGATATCCTGGTGGAGGCAGTGACGTTCGATCAGCGCCGCCGGATAATTATCAGGAAAAAGCCCCTCGAGCAACCACAGGATTTGTCGGCACAGACCCAGAGTAACGCGCTCGCTCCGGTCGGTCTTCAGGAGAGGCAGCTGGCCGATGAGGCCCAGCAGAACGCTCGGGCACTCGAATCGACGCAGCTCGGGTCCGTGAGTCCTGAAGCGGAAGAGCTGATCAGGAGGGCTGAGGAGGAGTGCAGGAGGGCAAAAGTTCGGTACGATGAGCTCCTCGTTAAGCTGGAAGACCTCCGCACACGCGACAAATCAATCCAGAGGGTCTTCGTGGAGAAGTACCCCACACCGAACCTGACGGTCGTGAAGAAGAAGCTCAGCGAGCTCGAGGCCGAAAGGAGCAGAATTCTGGCCGGCGTTGGCGAGATAGAGGCTTCGATTCAGCAGGCGATCAACGAGCTGGACTCGGTGATCTCAGAGCTCGAGCAGGTCCTCTTCGACAAGTCCGTTGACCTCGAGTATCTCTATGAGGCCAGGTCTTCAGGGAAAGGTGACAGTCAGGGACCGGTCGCGGAGTTGGAGGCGGAGTGTAACAGGATACGGGGTGAGATAGCGCGCATCATGTCGTTGAGGGGCGAACTGACACAGAAGCTCGAGGTCCTCCGGAACCTCCCGAACTCGATCTACAAGTTCACCACCTACGGTGACCTCGCTCCGGAATACCTGAAGAAGTTGAAGGAGTCTAAACCTCTGGACGAGTCGAAGCTGCAGCACGCGATAACCAGGGTCGTTCAGGACGAACAGGTTCCGAGAGAGTATGCCATCCTCTACCTTTACAAGAAGCTGATGTCGCAGAAGCCCACGTGACGTGTGCCGATGAAGGGCTGAATCCGCGGAGATGAACGAGTTCGCCTTCGAGCTCCGCTACGACCTCTGGAGGCTCCCCACCTTCGAACCCAACCTGGCGTATCCCGTGCACAGGTGGTTCCACTTCAAGGAGGGGTTCTCGAGGGACCTCGTGGAGTTCGTGGTCAGGAGGATGGGGCTGCAGGAGGGCCAGGTGGTGCTCGATCCTTTCGTAGGTTCAGGAACTACGCCGTTGACCTGCATGGAGTTGGGCCTCGACGCGGCAGGCGTTGACGCATCGCCGTTGATGGTCCTGATAAGTTTCGCCAAGACCAGACTCTACGATCCCGAAAGGTTGCTGAAGATAGCGGGCCGTCTCCAGTCGGTCGCTTTCAGAGCTCAGGACCTCTCCTCCGTCAGCCCACTGGTGAGGAGGGCCTTCACGCCGGAAACACTTCAGCAGCTCCTCTCCCTCAGGGACGAGGTGATGAAGATCGAAGACCACGACGCGAGGGCCTTCTTCACCCTAGCCTTGATGTCGGCTGTCATGAGGTGCTCCTACGCGATCAAGGACGGATCAGTCATCAAGATCAGGAAGCGTAAGCTCCCTGAATTCAGAGGGGTCTTCCGGTCAAAGGTGAGGCAGATGATCGAGGACGTGAAAAGGATAGAGCTGCGCTCCGGCCCGGCGGAGATCTACGCGGGTGACGCGAGAGAGATGAACTTCATCGGCGACGAATCGATCGACGCGGTCATCACGTCCCCACCTTACCTGAACAAGATCGAGTACACCAGAGTGTATGAGATCGAGATGGAGCTCTTCGTCGGCGGGTCGAGGCCCAACCTGATGAGGTCCTACATCGGGCTCTCACCGAGGCCGGGGCGCATCCCCCCCGAGGCCGAGGGGCTACCAGACTCCGCGGTGGCCTACTTCGTAGACTTGGAGCAGTCACTCTCGGAGGTCCTGAGGGTGCTGAGGAGGGGCGGAAGGGCGGCCTTCGTGGTCTCCGGAGGGGTCTACCCGGGCATCGTCGTTGAGGTGGACTCGGTCCTCGCGAGAATCGCGAAGCGGCTGGGGTTCGAGGTCGAGCGCGTGATAGCGATGGGCAAGCGGGTCGCCACCTACGAGAGGGTGAAGAGGATCGGTGAGTCGAGGGAGAGCGTCCTGATGCTGAGAAAGGGCTGAGGACGGTTAACTTTCATAAGATGGCCATCGAAGGGAATACGAGGATGTCCGTATCCTTCGGCGGCGGCTATCTGAGGACTAAACTGGAACTGCTCAGGCTAAGGAGGTCCCTCAGGACCGCGGAGAGGGTCTACAGGATCCTCGAGGACAAGCGTGACGTGCTCGTGAGGAGGATCAACGAGCTCATCGACGAGGCCCAAGAGCTGAGGGAGGCCCTCAACGCGAAGCTCTCGGAGGCCTATCAGGAGCTGATCACCGCCTACCTGAAGTCCGGGCCCAAGACCATTCAGACCATCACCTCGACCCTCCCGGAGACGTTAAAGGTCAAGGTCGGCTCCTACACGATGATGGGGATACAGGTGCCCACGGTCGAGCTCGAGGAGGTTTCGTTCCCGCTGCCCTACGGGTTCCTGGAGACTTCGGTCCACCTCGACGAGGCGTCCAGGAAGCTGAGGTCCGTGATAGGCGACATTTGCAGGGCCGCAGCCGTCGAGAACGCGATCTTCCGGATCGCGGAGGAGCTGAAGCGGACCCAACGGCTCCTCAACGCCCTCGAGTACGTCATCATGCCCAAGTACAGGAACGCCATAAAGGAGATCGCGATGTCGCTGGAGGAGTCCGACAGGGACTACTTCGTCAAGCTCAAGCACGTCAAGCGGGTCCTCGAGAGGCGCAAGATCGGAGCAGCTCAGGAGCGAACCGTTCAGGTCGGATAGGGAGTCTTAATAACAGGGAGTTGCTCGTTAGGTCGTGAAGTCAGCAGAGCTTGTCTCCTGCCTGTTGGCCATGGCCTTTCTAGTCTCTCTCCTTCCCCCCACCTTCTCCGGCGAGGTGGAGACGGCGAACCCCATGCCGCCGCCGGTGCCGCACAAGTTCAACGCGTTCAAGCTGATCGCGCCGATGCTCACGGGGAGGTCTCCTCTGATCGCCGAGGGCATAGACCCGGTTACCAGCCTTCCTACCGGCGAGGTCGAGCGGGAGAAGAGGGCCCCCGAGGACAGGGGACAGCAGGGACCTAGGCTCACGCCGACGCCCGCGCTCCAAGCGCCCGGAGCGGCCGGAGTCCTGATACCCTTCAGGAGCCCGGCGCCGGCGTTCTCGAGGAACGTCCTCCTGACACGGGACTTCAGCCCCTTCCCGTACCAGACGGAGCCCCACATCGCCGTAAATCCGAGGAACCCCGACCACATCCTGGTGGGCGTGATAGACTACAACTTCCCAAGCGTCTCGGCCTACGTCTCGATCGACGGCGGTGAGACCTGGGAGGGCCCGAAGCTCGTCAAGTACCTGGGCAAGGACCTTGCGACCGGGGGAGATCCGGTCGTTGGTTTCGACAGGAACGGCGTGGCCTACTACGTGATGCTCTCGCTGGGGATCGAGGACGTCAGGATAGGTCCCTTCGTGATCGAAGAGGTGGTGTCCAGCGCGGGCGTCGCCGTCAGCACCGACGGAGGCTTCTCTTGGTCGGAGCCCGTCTCGTCGGCGAGGAGCAGGATAACGCTCAGGAACGAGCGCGTCGACGAGCTCGGCAGGCTCAGGGGTCAGCTGGCCTTCGGGTTCATCGACAAGCCCTGGATGGCCGTGGGGCCCGACAGGGACGACCCGCGGCGGGACGCAGTTTACGTCACGTACACAGAGTTCGCGACGGTCTACGACCTGCTCTACATCGGGGAGCTGGTGTTCCTGGCGAACCCTGTGCTCGAGACCACGATAAAACTCGTGAAGGGCACCAACGAGGGCAGGACCTGGAGCGCGCCGATCAGCGTCAGCCCGACCGTGATCAGGTGGTTCGGGCCGGGAGGGCCAAAGAGGGTCCTTCAGGGCTCCAACGTCGCGGTGGCTCCTGACGGAACCGTCTACGTCGCCTACCTCGATACCCTAGACGACGGGGAGATGGAAGGGTTGGCGGAGATCAAGGTCGTCAGGAGCACCGACGGCGGAAGGACCTGGAGCAGGCCCGTGACGGCCGCGGTCTTCAACGAGATCCCCTTCACGCCCAGGAACGCCAACTTCAGGTACTGGGGCTCCGCGTTCCCGCAGATGGCCCTCGGCCCCCGGGGCGAGGTATACGTCGTCTTCGTGGGAAGGCCGGGTGACAGGCCCCTCGACGACGGAGACGTCTACTTCGTCTCGAGCACCGACGGGGGCGCGACCTGGTCGAGGCCTTTGAGGCTTAACGACGACGACACCAACAGGCTCCAGTTCTTCCCCGCGATATCCGCGGACCCGAAGGGCGTGATACACGTCATCTGGGGCGACTTCAGGGACGACCCCAGCGAGACCCGTTACCACATCTACTACACCAGGAGCGAGGACGGCGGCAGGACCTGGGGCTTCCTGATCAGGGAGATAGGCCAGAGGGTCGTCAACACGAGGGTCACCGACGCCTACTCGAACCCCAACTTCTGCTTCCCGAATGGGGCCTTCATAGGCGACTATTTCGCGATCAAGGCGACTGAGAACGACGTCTACGCGGTCTGGGCCGACTGCAGGCTGGGAGAGTTCCTCGGACTCAACCAGAAGATCGGGTTCGCGCGTGTCAGGCCCATGCGTTCGCCGAGCGTCTTCATAGGGCCTTCAGTCGGCACCAGCGGCCAGAGCGTCACGATCAGGGGCACCAACTTTCAGCCCGACTCCAACGTCTACATCGAGGTCTCAGGGTCCGTGATCGCGACCACTAAGTCCGGGCCCGACGGGAGCTTCACGGTCAGGCTCTTCATGCCCGTCACGACCGAGGGCACCCAGACGGTCGTCGTCTACGACCAGACCGGCAACTTCGCATCGGCGTCCTTCTACACTCAGGTCGGAATCGACACGCTCTGGAGGGGCTTCGAACAGATGAGGTCCCTCTCCGGCCAGATCTTCGACTCCATAAAGGCCCTCAACCGGACTTCCTCGAACCCGGAAGGTGTCACGGCCCCGAGAGGCACCGAGAGCGACTGGCTGATGCCGGTCCTGTTGACGGTGGCAGCCGTCGCGGCGCTCAACACCGCCCTGCTGGTAGTCCTCTTGGTCAGATCGCGGAGGAGGTGAACGGGCATCAGGTATACCGCCGGCGTGCTGGTCGTCGCGATCGTCGCAGTTCTGCTGTTTGCACCGATGCCGTCCCTCGCTCAGGAGGTGAAGGGCCCGGCTGTCGATAGGGTGATCTTCAGGGGCCTCGGGTCGCAGGACATCGCGGAGCTCGAGATGAGGGCCGGCAACATCGACCTCTTCTTCTACAACCTCAAGACTGAAGCTGCGAGGGCCCTCAGGGCAAGGGGGGACATCAGGCTGGTGGAGGTCCCCTCGTCGACCGTTGCGATCATCCTCAACCCGGCACCCGCGCCATCGGGCGAGCTTAACCCGTTCTCCATCAAGGAGGTGAGGTACGCGATGCAGTTCCTCGTCGACAGGGAGACGATCGCCTCCAGGTTCTACGGCGGCATGGCGATCCCGATGTACACGCACGTCTCGCCGATGGACCTCGACCAACTGACGGTCGAGGACGTCATATCCAGGCGCGGCATAAGGTACGATCCTGAGTACGCGAGGCAGGTCGTTAGTGACGCGATGAGGAGGGCCGGTGCTGAGCTGAGGGGCGGTATCTGGTACTTCGGCGGAAAGCCCGTCACGGTCAGGGTCATCATCAGGCCCGAGGACGAGAGGAGGGAGATAGGGTTGGCGTTCGTCGCGGAGCTGAAGAGGCTCGGGTTCAACGTCGAGGAGATCCTGCTCGAGTTCGGGCTGGCGATTCAGAGAGTTTACTCGACTGATCCGAGGACCTTCGCCTGGCACGCCTACACCGAGGGATGGGGAAGAGGTGCTGTCGAGCGGTACGACTCTACGGGGATCAACCAGTTCTGCGCTCCGTGGCTGGGCAACATGCCTGGATGGAGGGAGGTGGGCTTCTGGCAGTACGAGAACCCGCGGCTCGACGAGCTCGGCCAGAGGATCTTCAAGGGGGAGTTCAGGGACTTCAACGACCGGAACGAGCTCTACCGGAGCGCGACCGACCTCTGCCTCGACGAGTCCATACGGGTCTGGGTCGTCACCGTGATGAACTCCTATCCCGTGGCACCGGCCGTGAGGAACCTCATCACGGACCTCGTGGCGGGCGTCAGGTCCGTCTTCAGCCTCAGGGAGGCCTCCATCGAGGGAAGGAACGTCATCAGAGTCGGGCACCTCTGGGTCGACACGGAGAGGACCACGTGGAATCCTGTGGGTGGGTTCGGGGACGTCTACAGCGTCGACATCTGGAGGTATCTGGTAGATTCGCCGCTGGTCCGTGATCCCGTCTCGGGGAGGACGGTCCCGTTCAGGTCCGAGTTCAGGGTCGAGACTGCAGGTCCCGCAGGAACGCTCACCGTGCCTCCGGACGCCTTCACCTGGAACGCCGATGCCGGTGCGTGGAGGCGGGTCGTGCCCGGAACCACAGCGAGGAGCAAGGTCACGTTCGACATGTCCAAGTACATAGGAACCAGGTGGCACCACGGCCAGCCCATCACGTGGGCAGATGTCCTCTATTCCATTTACCAAGGCTTTGATATGTCATACAACTCAAACAAGAATAGAATAGAGACAGCGATCGCGGTTACCAGCAGGCCTTTCCTCGAGACCGTGAAGGGCATACGGATAGTTGGTGACAGGTACCTGGAGGTATACGTCGATTACTGGAACTTCGAGACCGACAAGATCGCTGAGTATGCGGCGATCGGGTTTCCGTCGATGCCGTGGGAGTTATACGCTGCGATGGACGAGCTAGTCTTCAACAGGAGGAGGGCTGCCTACAGCGACACGGCAGCCTTCCGCTTCAACGTGATCTGGCTCAACCTCGTCAAGGAGGTTCACGGCAGACTGCTGGTGGACGTCCTGAGGTCCTTCACGGAGAGGCGCTTCGTACCGGAGACCGTCTTCACGCTCGACGGGCGGAGTCTCGTCTCTCCAGCGGAGGCCCTGAGCAGGTATGAGGCCGCGATCTCGTGGTTCAACTCGAGGAGGCACCTCGTGATCAGCAACGGCCCCTTCTACCTCGACAGGTTCGACGGAGCTGCTCAGACAGCCGAGATAGCCGCGTTCAGGGACGCGACCTATCCGTTCTCGAAGGGCAGTCTGATGGGGTTCGCGAAGGAGGCCAGGTTACCGACGGCCTCTCCGGAGGGGAGGCTGGAGGTGGTCATCGGCAGCGACTCCACTCTGACCTTCAGGGCCACCGGTGACCCGGGGACGAAGGCCAGCGTCAGGGTTTACGAGGGTGGTACCGGCAGGGTCGTCTTCAGGTCGGCCGATGTGCCGGTGGAGGGCGGAAGGATAAGGGTCACGCTGCCGACGGCCATCACGTCACAGCTGAGGAGAGGCCTCTTGGTCGTCGACGTAAGTCTCTACAACCCCGAAAACCTAGGCGTCATCAGGACGTTCCGGTTCACGACGGAGGCCCTTCCGGCCGGTGCGCCACCGACGCAGGTCACCCAGACTCCGGGAACCGTGACTGCCCCACAGCAGCCCCAGCAGCTTCCGCTGACCACCGTCGCGATCGGAGTCGTAGCGGCAATCGTTGCGGTAACGGCCGTCCTCTTGGTGATGCTGAGGAGAAGAAAGGGTAGCTGATGTTCAGAAGGCTGCTCTCCCGTGCCCTGACCCTGACGGCTGTCCTCATTACGGTCCTCACGCTCCTCACGGTAGTCCTAGGGGCTACGGGTTACTCCGACAGGATCATCCAGTCCCTCATCGGCGAGCAGCTCAGGTCGATGCGCGAGAGTCTGGCCCAGAGGATCAGGGACCCTGAGGAGCTGGAGAGGGCCCTCTCCGGTCTCAAGTCGGAGATGGAAAGGGCCTACGGGCTCGACAGGCCGTGGTACACGAGGATCCCCGAGACGGTCCTCAGGGTTCTGACGCTGGACCTGGGCGACTCCAGGACTGCCAGGAGCACCTCCGGCAGCACGAAGGTCATCGACGTCCTCTCCGAGAGGATCCCGAACACCGTTGTCCTCGTAACGACGGCGATGCTGATCTCCTCCCTGCTGGGCCTCTACATCGGCGCGACGCTCTCAAAGCGCGTCGGGACACGACTCGAGAGGTCCGTCACGTACCTCTCCGCGGTCTCCAACAGCTTACCGAGCTGGTGGACAGGCATACTGCTGCTGATCGTCTTCGCGTATCAGCTCAGATTGTTCCCGGGCTCGGGCATGTTCAGCAGTCCACCTCCCGAGGGGGCGCTGGAGAGGGCCGTCGACGTCCTCTGGCACTCGGTGCTACCCGTGACGACGCTCGTCCTGATATCGATAGGGCCTTCGATCTACGCCAGCAGGACCCTCTTGCTTAACGTCGCACAGGAGGACTTCGTCTCGGTCGCGAGGTCCAAGGGCCTCCCGGAGAGGGTCGTCTCGCTCAGGTACGTCCTCAGGCCCGCCTCACCTCCGATTGTGACCGGCCTGGCGCTGTCGCTGCCGGCGTCGCTCGGTGGAGCGATACTCACGGAGACCGTCTTCAACTGGCCAGGGATGGGAAGGCTCTACTACAACGCGGTCATCATGGGCGACGAGGTGCTGATCGTCGCGCTCACCTACCTCTTCACGCTGATGTACGTCGCCGCGAGGTTCATCCTCGAGGTCCTCTATCACCTGCTGGATCCACGGGTGAGGGTCTAGTTGAGCGCGTCCGGTTCCTGGAAGCTCCTCACCTCCACCTGGTCGGGAAGGGTGGGCGTCTCGCTCCTAGCGGCGATGGTCGTCGTGTCGGCTCTGGTGTTGATCCTCATGCCCCTCGACTTCGGTACGAGGTACTGGAACGACCCTGCGCACTGGATGGAGCTGCCGAAGGCCGTGCCGCCTGCGTGGTACGCGTGGTTCACAGGTTCTCCCTACTTCCCCCAGACCAAGTTGACGCTCCTGAGGGTTGGAGATGACGCGGGATTCGTCACATACGTCGGCGGTCTCAAGTACGATTACGAAGTCCTACCCTCGCACGTGTTAGTGGTCATTCGGGGAGTGAGGTTCTCCGGTGATCCGCCGACGATCGCCGTCGACCTGCTCAGGCCGGACGGTCTGCGCCTCCCTCTGGCCAGGGTGCTAGTGCCTCCCCCCTCACCTCAGGAGAGGAGCCCCTACGTCAGGTGGTCAGATCCGCCTCTGAGGGCCGCGCCGGAGAGTTCACAGGACTTCATCACAGCACTAACAGGCTGGTTCTCAGCCACGTATAGCGCCGAGGTCAGCGGGGTCACCTCAAGGATGGCCTTCGCTCTCCCCACGTCGATGGGGCCGGTGCCCCTGAAGGGCGAGTACGTCCTGGTCGCCAGGCTCTTCGGTTCACCCGGTGACGGCGTAGATTCGGTCTCCGTGGTGCTGGGAGGGTCGCACTACGGTCTGGCAGGCACCGACGTGGTCGGAAGGGACATCTTCCTCGGACTCCTCTACGGCTTCCCGGTGGCGCTGGGAATCGGCGCGTTCGCTTCGGTTCTGGTCACGGCCATAGGAACGCTCCTGGGCCTCCTCAGCGGCTACTACAGGGGTCTTCTGGAGGAGGCCATACAGAGGGTCGCGGACGTGGTGGCCAACGTCCCCCTCCTGCCGCTCCTGGTCTTCCTCTCCTTCCTCCTGAGGCCCGGCATCCTAACCATCATGTCGATACTCGTGCTCTTCTCTTGGCCTGGACTCACCATAATAGTGAGGTCGATGGTGCTTCAGGTGATAGAGATGCCGTTCGTAGAAGCCGCTAAGGCCGAAGGCGCGGGTGACATGAGGGTGATCCTGCATCACGTCCTTCCACAGATCGCTCCCTACGTAGCTGCCCAGATGGTCTTCTTCGTGCCTTCGGCGATCCTCGCAGAGGCGGGGCTGAGCTTCCTCGGGCTAGGAGACCCAACTATTCCAACGTGGGGTCAGATACTGGAGCTCGGGTTCAGGACCGGCGCTGTCTTCACCGGCTACTGGTGGTGGGTCATACCGCCCGGACTTCTGCTGGTCCTCACAGGCGTCGCCTTCGCGTCGATCGCGCTGGGGCTCGAACCGCTCGTCAACCCGAGACTGAGGAAGGCCTGATCGATAGATGCTTTCAGGTTGCGGACTCCTCAGAGCGTCAGCAGGGAGTAGATGAAGAGCGGTATGAAGACCAGAGAGAGCGTGTTAAGCAGCTTGATCAGTATGTGCAGGCTCGGGGCGTAGGTGTCCTTCATCGGGTCACCGACGGTGTCGCCGACCACCGCTGCCTTGTGTGCGTCCGAACCCTTCTTCCCCGCGATCTCGAGGTACTTCTTCGCGTTGTCCATCGCGGCCCCTCCGTAGAACCCTACTATCGCGAGCGGTATCGCTGAGATCGTCGCTCCTATTACCAGCGCGCCGACTGCCTTCCACCCGAGCAGGACGCCGACCAGGATGGGGGCCAGCGTGACCACGAGCGTCGGTGTGACCATGAGCTTGAGCGCGGTCCTGGTCGAGATGTCGACGCACCTCCCGTACTCGGGCCTCGCAGCCCCGTTCAGGAGTCCCGGAATGGTCCGGAACTGTCTCCTTACCTCCTCGACCATCAGGAAGGCCCCGTTGGCGACAGCGTTGACCGCGTAACCCGAGAACAGGAACGGTATCATCGCGCCGATGAAGAGCCCTATGAGGACCGTCGGGGAGTTGAGCTGGAGCTGGTTCGAGAGCTGCTCGATCTGAAGCAGTAGTCTCTGCGACTGCGCCGGCGTTAGGTGGCTCAGCTCGATGATTCCCGCGAGGTACCTGCCGACCTCTAGGAGGAAAGCCTGGAACAACAGCAGGGCCGCGAGCGCCGCGGACCCCATCGCGTAGGACTTCGTAAGGGCCTTGGTCGTGTTGCCCAGCGCGTCCAACGGTTCCAACCTGTCCCTCGTCTCCTTAGGTGCGTTCGCCATCTCCGCGATGCCTCCTGCGTTGTCGACGATCGGGCCCACTCCGTCCATCGTGAGCACGAAACCTGCGGTAGATAGCATGCCCATGGTGGCCATGGTCGTGCCGAAGACTCCTCCGAGGAAGAGGTCCGGAAGTCCAGCCATCTTGGCCCACTCGATCCCCAGCAGGTACGAGACTACTATCGCGACCACCACGGTTATCACGGGGAGCGCTGTGGAGATCATTCCGACCGCGAGCCCTGAGACCACCGTCAGAGCGGGTCCGGACTCGCTGTTGCTGGCTATGGATCCCACGTATTTGGACCTTAAGCTGGTGTAGATCTCGCTGTAGAACATGATGAGAATTCCAGCTACCAGGCCCACCAACATGGAGACGTAGAGGGGGAGGAAGCTCTGCCCGAAGACCGTGGAGGAGATCAGGTACATTAGGACAGCGGCTGTAACCGAGGTGACTATAAGCCCGTTCCTCAGCGGCTCTATCGCGTCCTTGAAGCCCCTCTGGTAGACGGCCCACCCGACTCCCGCGAGCGTTGCAACGACGCCTACCGCCCTGACGAGCAACGGCATCACGACGTAGTCCTCGTTTATCCGCTGGAAGAGGATGATCGAGACCATCAGAGCGATGATCATGCCGCCGAGGTTCTCCGCGGTCACAGACTCGAAGAGGTCTGCACCCCTTCCGGCCTCATCTCCCACGTTGTCGCCCACCTGGTCCGCTATCACTGCAGGGTTCCTGGGGTCGTCCTCGGGGATACCCACCTCGACCTTCCCTACTAGGTCTGCACCGATGTCGGCGCTCTTGGTGTAGATCCCCCCACCCAGCTGAGCGAAGAGGGCCGCGAGGCTCGCACCGAACCCGAAGCCCGCCAGTATGCCGGGATCCCTGAAGACCCAGTAGAGTATCGAGAGGCCGAGGAGGCTCATCGCGATCACCGCAAGTCCCAAGGCCGCTCCGCCCAGCGTCGCAACCCTGAGCGAGGAGACCGAGTCCTTCGACGCAGCGTAGGCGGTCCTTACGTTGGCTCTCGTCGCCGAGTCCATCGCGATGCTCGCCGCGATCAGAGAGAACGTCACGCCGAGGATGAAGCTGCCACCGATGGAGAGGCCGTAGCTGAAACCTCCCATCGCGGGGAAGGCCCCGAAGCTCACGACGATCAGCAAGAATATGAAGGCGGCGATCACGTAGATCGTTTTGTACTGCCTCTTGAGGTATGCAGATGAACCCTCCCTGATGGCCGCCCATACGGAGACAAACGCGTCAGGACCCTTCGGATACCTGTTGACCAGAATGACGAACGCCACCGCGGTCAGCGCTCCGAGCGCCCCAAGTGCCGTTGTGAGGATCATCGGGTCTATCCACATCACTTCAGGTTCCTACTTCTCGAAGCATTTAAACTAAATCCATCCTGGGTCGGGCCAGAGTTCGCGGCCGAAAAGAGGTCCCAAATTTGATGCGGCGTCCGGACGTTCCGCAGGACAGGCAGACAGACTGTGTCTCAGGGCGGGTAGATCTTTATCGCCAGCACCGGGCAAGCCGACTCGCAGGCCATGCAGAAGATGCAATCGGCCTCCCTGACGGGGTCCGACTTGTCGGTCCTGTACTTCTCCCAGAGCTCCCTGTCGTTGTTGGGGTCTATGACCCTGTCCTTTCCGGATCCAGACTGTCCGGGGTTGAGGAGCCACTCGAAGACGTTCACGGGGCAGACGTCCATGCAGGCACCGTCAGCGACGCACGAGTCGAAGTCGACCGCCACCGCCGATCCGTGAATTCCCAGCTTCGTCGGGTAGGGCTTACCCTCCGCGTCGAACCTCTGGATTCCCTCTCCCCAGACTTCGTGAGCGTGGTGGGTAGAGGTCTTCGTGAGCTTGCTCTTGAAGTCGGGATCGATGGGCGCCGACTTGAAGTCCACCTGCCGAACCATTTCACGTCTTGCTCCCCAACGCTCCGTGATATAGTTTACATCGACGAGCAGGGCTGAACCATCAGGTCGTAAGGTCGAAGGGCTGATCTGGTGAGGGTTACTGTCTCCGGGTTCGTCGGAACGATGACCGTCCTCTGACGTCTCGAGACCCCTCATCTGGTCTGAAGAACGGCGTCCAGTGTTCGTCTCCGCGTCCAAATCGTCGCGCCCTGATGCTGGTCCTCCTTGATTTGTTCAGATGCGGTGAGGTCTTTGCGGTTCACGTTACTCAAGAACGACGTGAAGAGCCTGGCCTTCCAGAGACGCTCAGGAGACCTGAGGGCCCCCAACGGTCACGGGGGTTAAGCCGTTCGGAAAGGTGAGCTGTCTGGATTAGCTCGCGCCGAAGCGCTAATATCAGGAGAGTCGGTTGACTGGTCATGGAGTCGAGTCTCAGGCACAGGTCTCTCCCGAGCCAGCAGAGGTATCAGGGGGTCTTCAACGCCAGCCATCGGGCCTTTCTGAGGTCAATAGGGCTGACCGACAGCGAGCTGGCCAGGCCGCTCGGGTGCATCGTCGTCTCATGGAGCGAGGCTGGCCCCTGCAACTTCCACACGCTCGAGCTGGTCCGACACGTGCGGGGCGGGATGGAGGCGGCCGGTGTGACGGGCCTCGCGGTGCCGACGATAGTGGTCAACGACAACATCAGCATGGGAACCGAGGGGATGAGGTACAGCCTCGTCAGTAGGGAGGTAATAGCCGATACAATAGAGGCTCAGGTCTCAGCCCACGCCTTCGATGGGTTCGTGGGGATCGGCGGTTGTGACAAGACCCAGCCAGGCATCATGATGGCGATGGTTAGACTTAACATGCCATCGGTCTTCGTTTATGGTGGATCAGCGGAGCCCGGCTACCTCGGCGACAGGAAGCTGACGATCGAGGACATCTATGAGGGGATGGGCGCGTACATCAAAGGAAAGATAACAGAAGAGATGCTCTACGAGATCGAGCGGCGGGCTCATCCAACCGTTGGGACGTGTGCCGGCCTCTTCACCGCCAATACCATGGCCAGCATCAGCGAGGCCCTCGGCTTAGCACTCCTCGGCTCATCAACCCCCGTCGCCACCTCCTCGAGGAGGGCGCAGTACTGCTACTCCAGCGGAAAGGCCCTAGGTCAGCTGATAGAGAACGGGATAAGGGCTAGGGACATCGTCACCTACGACGCGCTGTACAACGCGACGGTTCTCCTGATGGCCACGGCTGGTTCCACGAACGGTATCCTGCACCTGCTGGCGATCGCCCACGAGGCCGGAGTCAACTTCACCCTTCAGGACATCGACGAGCTCTCAAGGAGGGTGCCGTACATCGTCAGCATGAAGCCAGCGGGTGAATACGTGATGGCTGACCTCGACGCTGTAGGTGGGGTTCCGATGGTGCTGAGGAAGCTGATGGAGAGGGGGTACCTTCGTGGAGAGGCCCTCACGGTAACCGGGAAGACGCTCTCGCAGAGCCTCAAGGAGTACAGGCACATCGAGGTACCGCACGAGCACATCGTAAGGGACCCATCAAGGCCCTTCAGGCCCACCGGCGGCATAAGGGTCCTCTGGGGCAACTTAGCACCCGAGGGCGCGGTCCTCAAGGTCGCTGCGACTGGTCTCATGAGGTTCGAGGGAAGGGCCAGGGTCTTCAACGACGAGGACTCCGCCTTCGAGGCGGTGAAGAAGAACGAGGTCACCGAGGGTGAAGTGATGGTGATAAGGTACGTTGGGCCCAAGGGCGCGCCCGGCATGCCGGAGATGCTGAGGGTGACCTCGGCGATCGTTGGTGCGGGTCTAGGGGACTCGGTGGCTATGGTTACCGACGGAAGGTTCAGCGGCGCCACCCGGGGCATGATGGTCGGTCACGTCTCTCCGGAGGCTGCTGTGGGGGGACCCATCGCAGCCCTTCAGGACGGTGACCGGGTGCTCATCGATTCAGACGCTGGTAGGCTCGACGTGCTGCTCGATGACTCGGAGCTGCGGAGAAGGCTTGAGGATTGGAAACCGATGCCTCCGAGGGTGAGGGCGGGCCTGTTGGCGAAGTACGCAGCGCTGGTTCAGTCAGCGAGCAAAGGCGCCGTTACCTCACCCGGGCCTCTGTGAGATCTTACTTATCACCTCGTCGGTGAACCTGGCAGCGGTGGCGCTCCCTCCCAAGTCTCGCGTTTTGACCCTCCCCTCCTCCAGCGTGCTCTCGAGGGCCCTCTCTACCTCTCTCCCCGCAGCCAGCGCCTTCCCGTCCGTCCTGCTCTCGC
This sequence comes from Candidatus Calditenuaceae archaeon, assembly GCA_025058225.1. Classification (GTDB taxonomy): domain Archaea; phylum Thermoproteota; class Nitrososphaeria_A; order Caldarchaeales; family Calditenuaceae; genus Calditenuis. Next base: position 19,144 of record JANXEE010000014.1, read on the forward strand.
CGAGCCATGTCAGCATCATCCCAGCAGCCAGTATCATCGCCGTGGGGTTCGCGGTCTCAGGGTCTATGTCTGGAGCTGAGCCGTGGACGGGTTCGAAGAGCCCGTAGCGGTCACCGACGTTCGCGGAGGGCGCAACGCCGAGCGTCCCGCACACGCCCGCGGCCTCATCGCTGAGTATGTCACCGAACATGTTGGTGGTCAGGATCACGTCAAACCTCTCCGGCCTCACGACGAGCTGATAGGCTGCGTTGTCGACGTACATGAACTCGTAGGAGATCCCCCGATGGGCCCTCATCACCTCAGCCGCCACTTCCCTGAAGAACCTGTGAGAGAGGAGGACGTTCGCCTTGTCTACGACCGTGATCTTCTTGGCCCTTTGTGATGCGTACCTGCACGCGATTCTGGCTATTCGTTCAGTACCCTTCCTTGTGTAGACGGCCACCGAGAACGCGTGATCGCTCCCGACGTCCTCGATTCCCTTGTAAAGGTCCTCGACGTTCTCTCTCACGATCAGGAGGTCCACGTTCCCGAACCTCGACGGAACGCCCTTCAGAGTCCTCGCGGGGCGCAGGTTCGCGTAGAGGTCCAGCTCCCTCCTCAGCAGCACGATCACGTCCCTCGCGGTCTCTCCGACAGGTCCCTTCAGGCAGGCGTCGGAGTCCCTGATCTTGGAGAAGGAGTCCTTCGGCAGCGCAACCCCCCTCTCGCTGAGGACGGCGTCTCCTGCAGGTGCGTCGACGAACTCCAGTGAAAGGGACCACGCGTCCGCAACCCTCTCCAGTACCCTCTTCGCCTCCCTCACCACCACCGGCCCTATGCCATCACCCGGAATGACGGCGATCCTGTACATGTGCGGATCGGTGCGGGATGGTCTGCACTGCTAAAAGAGTTTGACCGTTCAGGTCAATCGGCGTCCCGGAGCTCGACGCTCCCCAGCGGAACGACCGCGAACGCCTTTCCCCGTGCGAGGGCCCTTACCCTCTCGGCCAGATTCGTTGGAGCCTCTGCGATCACCCTCACGCCGTCGCTGAGATACTCGACGCTCTCGACCTTTCCGTGGGTGTAAAGGTCCTCGAGAAGCGAGTTGACTGGGTCTCCGTAATCGAGCTTGGCCTCGAACCTCACCAGGTTGGGCAGGTGCCTGGAGATCGCACCGACGAGCTCCTCCATCCCCTTCCCGGTCACCGCGGATACCGGTACCGATGGGAGCTCTCCAAGGTCCAGCTCTTCCGTCCTCTCCTTCAGCTCCTCCTCTTTCAGGAGGTCGACCTTGTTGAGCGCGACGATGATCGGCAGTCCGCTGGCACCGATCTGCCTGAGCGTGTTCAAAGAGACCTCAAGCTTCGTCCTGAGGACCTCGACGGGTTCGGAGACGTCCAGCACCAGCAGCACGAGGTCAGAGTCGGCTATCTCCATCAGCGTCGACATGAACGCCGAGATCAGCAGCGTCGGAACGTTCCTGATGAAACCGACGGTGTCCGAGACGTAGACCGGTCTGCCGTTCAGTCGCGTGAGCCTCCTCTTCGTCGAGAGGGTTGTGAACATCGCGTCTGAGATCTCCGTTGGGACAGAGGTCAGCCTCGTGAAGATCGTCGACTTGCCGGCGTTAGTGTAACCAGCGAGAGAGATCGTGGGTATCCCCGAGGCCCTCCTCTGTCTGCTCTCCCAGACCTTCCTCCTCTTTATCTCCTCGAGCTTCTTGGTGATCGTCACCACTTGTCTCTTGACCTCCTCGTAGTAGACGTCGGCCTCGTATGCGCCGAGCCCGTGGAAACCGGGCTGCTCGCCCTGCTTCGCGAGCCTCACCTTCTCCTTAGCCCTAGGTAGTTCGTACCTGAGCGACGCCAGCTTGATCTGGAGGTGGGACTCGAGGCTGGTTGCGTGCATCGTGAAGATCTCTAGTATCAGCCGGATCCTCGTGATCACGTCGACGTTCAGCTCCTTCGCGAGGTTGTATTCCTGCACGGGCTTGAGCTCGTTCTCGAAGACAACTTTGGTGACCCCGAGGTCCCTCACCGCCTCCTTGAGCTCCCGCAACTTCGACGGCCCGATGTTGTAGACGGGGTGAGGGAATCTGTGTTGCACCAGTCTGTAAACGACGTCATATTCGGCCGTTCTACAGAGCTCCTCAAGTTCGTCGAGGTTGTCGTCCTCCTCCCAGGGGTAGAGCCGGTGGACGATCGCCACCCTTCTGCTCCCCGCTAAGCCCACCACCCATTGTGGGGAGCCACTGCCCAGTTCTTAAAAATATAGCGTCGACGTCCTGACGCCGGATCGCGGTGACGACCTCAGAACCCAAGTCCTCGCCCGCGGATCAGCTCAACTCTCCGGTGGCCCTCGCCCCGAACGGGGAGAGCTCTCCTCGCCGAGCATGTCACCCAAGGTAGGGCCCTGCCTGGGAACCTTCTTGAGGGCCTTCTCAAGTGCCTCGTCGGTCGACTCGATCAGCAGCTTGATCCTCAGGGCCCTCTCTAGCCTCCTGGCCAGTTCCATTGAGGGCCTCAGCTCGCCGTTCTCGATCCTCTTGATGGTGGACGCCTTCTCACCCACCAGCTCCGCCAGCCGCTCTCTGGTGAGGAACCTCGCCTCCCTCCCCCTCCTAACGACCTCACCGTAACCCTCGACGAGCTCGTATCTCTCGACCCGCTCAACGATACCACCGTACCTGTCTAGCCGCGCGCCCCTGGGCTGACGGCTCACGTCCCAACAACGCATTAGAGCCTGATAAATCATCTCTCAGAAGGCACCGAAGGCTCAGCGCACCTGCTCTACCCGCGGGCCCTCTTCACGGAAACGTTTAACTAAATCGTCTGACGTCGTTTGAGACGCATGATTCCTAGGTCTTTTCAGTACGCAGCGCCCAGGACTCTGCCCGAGGTCGTGAAGACGTTGAGGAAGTACAAAGGAGACGCGAAGCTCCTCGCAGGAGGTCACAGCCTTGTTCCGTTGATGAAGCTCAGGCTCTCGAACCCGCAGGTGATCGTTGACATGAGGCACTTGAGGCCCAAGCTCTCTTACGTCAAGACCGACGGCAGGAGCGTGAGGATAGGCGCGCTGACGAGGCACGCTGAGATCGAGCACTCCTCGGAGCTGAGGAGGGTGCTCCCGATTATGCCGACCGCCGCCGAGTGGATCGGTGACATGCAGGTCCGGAACATGGGGACCATAGGAGGGTCTCTGGCTCACGCGGATCCGGCCTCGGACTGGCCTGTGGTGATGCTCGCCACCGACGCGACGATGGTCGCCTACAGCGGGAGGACCAGAAGAATACCAGCTGTCAAGTTCTTCCAGGGGCCCTTCACTACGTCGCTGAAGTACTACGAAGTGTTGACCGAGATAGTGATACCGAAACCTCCTCCGAACCACGGATGGTCGTGGAAGAAGTTCGAGAGGAAGGCTGGAGACTTCGCGACGGTCAACACGGCCGTAATCGTGATCCCCGGTAAGGGTGGTCGCATCGAGAGGGCATCGATAGCGGTCGGTGCGGTGCACGTCAGGCCTTACAGGGCCACAGAGTCCGAGAGGATGCTGGCCGGAAAGACACCGACGATAGACCTGTTGAGGAGCGCCGCGGAGAAGGCCGCGGAGGTCGCTGAGCCAACGTCCGACCTCAGGGGAAGCGCCGAGTACAAGCGCGAGATGGTGAAGGTCTTCGTGAGGAGGGCGTTGGTGGAGGCCTGTGAGCGCGCCAACCTCATAAGGCCCCAAGTCGCGGAGGTGAGGTGAATGGCTCGTAGGGCCGGTGGTGCCAAGGCTGCAGGTCCGCTCTCGAAGGTCTCCGTGAGAGTGAAGGTCAACGGCGTCGAGTACTCACATGAGGTCGAGCCGAGGCTTCTGCTGGTTCACTACATCAGGGACGTCCTCGGACTCACGGGAACACACATCGGATGCGACACCTCCAACTGCGGCGCATGTACAGTGTTGATGAAAGGCCCTTGGGGAGACGAGTGGAGGGCTGTGAAGTCCTGTACGTTCTTCACACCTCAGGCCGATGGGACAGAGATCATCACGATCGAGGGCCTTGCGAGGGACGGTGAGCTTCACCCGCTGCAGAAGGCCTTCTGGGAACACCACGCCCTCCAGTGCGGCTACTGCACACCCGGCATGATACTCTCCGCACTCGGGTTCCTCAAGATCAACCCCAATCCGACGAGGGAGGAGATCAAGAAGGGCATCTCGGGGAACCTGTGCAGGTGCACCGGCTACGTCAACATCGTCAAGGCTATCGAGGCGGCAGCGAAGGAGATGCGGGAGAAGGGCAGCTGGATATAGTAGCCCTAAGGAGGCCCTGTAGCCTTTTTTTCGGTCTGTTTCCCGATACCGTCGTCAGCGTCGTCGAGCCGCTCACGTCCTGAACTCGTGAAAAGGTCTAAATCGATCCGCCAGGAACTTGTGTTGCGAAAGCCCGGTCGTCTAGCGGCCAAACTGGCCAGAGGGCCAAGGATTCCGGGCTCTGGATCTCAGAGAGGGGATCCCCGGAGACGGCGGTTCGAATCCGCCCCGGGCTACGCGTTTCGCTATGTCGACCAAAGGCACCTGCTTCAGCTGAGTGAACGCTTTATCTGAAGGAACTGGATGACAGGAGTGGCTTGTCGAAGGCGAGGAAGGAGCAGGTCAGGGAGAAGGTGGTAAGGTCTGTCGAGACGCCGGCCGCGAAGGAGCTCGAGGAGTACGTGAGGTCCCTCAGCTACGTGACGCCCTCGATGCTCGCCGAGAGGTTCAAGGTGAGGCTCTCGCTGGCGAAGGACCTACTCTCCCAACTTGCCTCGCAGGGTCTCCTCCGGGTAGTCAGCGGCACGAACAGGCTCCGGATCTACGCTGTCGTCGGCGGTAAGGCTCCTACGCGAATTCAGGCAACAGGTTCTCCCGGTCAGCAGGTCGAGGCCGCCGGCGAAGGGGCAGTCGTCTCCAAGGCGAAGAAGTCCAAGAAGTCTGGAGAGAAAAAGAAGAAGTGAGGCGGGGTTCGGTCGTCTGGGGCCGGTGGGATTTGAACCCACGACATCCAGCGCTCTGTCTCGCCCCTGTGTCGCCCCTCATCGAGCCACAGGACAGCTTAACCCCAGGCTGGCGTCCACTCCATGCTGGACCACGGCCCCCGATCGGTCATCTGCCTCGAACCATCTATAAACCTTCCAGAGTCAGTTGGGCTCAGGCTCCGAAGCAACAGCTATCACAAGGGACGCTCGTGCTCCGGCCGGTGGGCCCGTAGCTCAGCCAGGAAGAGCGACGGGCTTTTAGGGTTGAAGAGACCCGTAGGTCCCGGGTTCGAATCCCGGCGGGCCCGCAGTTCCCCAGCTACCCCACACTAAAATTAAATTCGGATAAGATCACAACTTCTGGCGATGTTGAGGGGGTCGAAGGAGGAGCTCCCGAGGCAGCTGGCGACTCCCATAACTGTCATGAAGTGTGAGGTCTGTGGAACCGAACACTCAAGGCCGCATCAGGAGCAGGACTTCGTCTTCAAGAAGCTAAAGTCCTTCTGTCCGAAGTGCAACGCGGAGACCGAGATGGTGGTCGTGAGCATTCACGTCGAGGAGAAGAAGCAGAAGACCTGAGTTCAGGTCAGGACCTCTGCACCGTCCTCCCAGATCAGTACAGTGTGCTCGGCCTGCGCTACCGGCGCTCCTGATTTCTCGACGAGGACCGCGTAGCCGTGCACGTAGCCTCTGCGGTAGAGGGCATCATGCAGTGAGGGGTCCAACCACCTGAACCACCTGGTGGAGTAGGGCAGACCTCCGGTCGCTTCGTGGAGTTTCGTCAGATGTTCCCGCTGCTCCTTCGGAAGTCTGCTGGCCCTCTCGAGGGAAGTGTGAGGCACCCGAAAGATCTCGACCGAGTTTGAGTCGGTCACCCTTCCGGCGGCGCTGGACTTCGTGACGAAGGGTTCTATCGCGTAGACCTTCCCCCTCTCGAGCCTTCCCTCTCCAGCCTTCACGTTGGGTATCGAGAGGCCCGCGTGCAGGTTGTAACGCTCGATCTGGTGTCCAGAGAGGTTGCTGATGGGCCTGTAGCCGAGCGACGTTATCGAGTCGCCGATCGCGCCACCTATTGTCGACACTGGGGTGCCTGCTCTCGAGACCCTCACCGCGACTTGAAGGGCTCTCTCCGCAGCCAGCACCATGCCCTCGTCTGATCCGGGCAGGGGGACGGTCACGGCAGTGTCAGCTATGTAGCCCTCGATAGAGACTCCAAGGTCCACCTTGACCAGCGATCCCCTTCTCAGCTGGTAATCGGTTGAGGGTGTCGGCGTGGAGTGGGCTGCGATCGAGTCAACCCCGACGTTGCACGGAAACGCAGGCCTTCCGCCGAGCTCCGCTATTCTGGACTCGACCCACTCGGCCACCTCCAGAGCGCTGGTCCCCTCCTTTACCATGGACCTGACCTCTTCTCTGACCTTCCTAGCTATCTCGCCCGCTGACCTGAGCTGATCGTACCAGCCTTCGCTCATGATGCCTCTGCTTCACCTGCGCGCGATCTCCCTCTTCTTCCACCTGAGGTTGTAGCTCCTGCACTTCCTGCACTTCTCGGCGGTCATCGGGTTCCTGGCGCCGCACTTCCTGCAGATCTTGTAGTGCAGTCTCTTCCTCTGAGCGAGCTGGATCAGCGAGGCGTCAAGCACCGGCATGCCGTCCCAACCTCTTCAAGCCGCCCAATTAATCTCTATTTCAACCCCGAGAAGACCCAGCTCAGGTCCGGGCCCCTCCTGCCCTCCGGCACCCTCTCTGCCAGCGCGTGTGCGATCAGCGGCAGCGCTATCGTTGCGTCCGCGAAGCACTGGACCTTGTAGCTGTCCTTCGCCTCCTTCCCCCAGCTCACCGCCTCCTCCAGCGTCGCCCCCGAGAGCCCTCCCCAGTGCGGGCTGTCGGTGGTCACCTGCATCGCGAACCTGTGCGGCCTAGTCTTCGTCAGGTCGCCGTTGGTCAGCACGTCGACCGAGACCGCGACCAGCTGGATGATGTCCTTCGGGACTCCACCTCCGATGAAGACCGCAGCGCTGTCCCTGAACCTCGACCTGATCCTCACCATCTGCTCGAAGTCCCTGAAGTGGTCTATCAGGAGGCCGAAGGAGCTGTCCCTCCACCTGTTCACGAGGTATGCGACGCCGTAACCGCTGTCGACCAGCGCCGGCACGAAGACTGGAACACCAGCCCTGTAGGCAGACGTCACTATGCCGTCGACCCCCCTGCTGTTGAGCCAACCCCCGAAGAGGTGAAGGTACTCCGCAGACGTGTAGACCCTCGATCTGTCGAGGCTTAGCATGAACTCCGCGACCATCTCCTCCATCTTCAGGTAGTCCTCCTCTCTGACTAAGACGTCGTGGAACCTATAGATCCGCTGGGACCTGAGCTCCGCGTCGTCGAAGTTGTGGGAGCTCTGCCAGTACTTCATCCCCATCGCCTCGATGAGGTCCTCGGAGACGTTCGCACCCGTCGAGACCAGAACGTCGACGAACCTCTTCTCGATCAGCCACTTCACGACCTTCCACTGGCCAGTGGTGCTCATGGAGCCCGCAAGCCCCATGAAGATCACCGTGTCCTCGGCCCTGATCGCCTTCTCCCAGACCCTGACGGCCTCTCCGAGCGTTCGGCCCTGAAATCCGGTCCCAGACATCTCTTCTAGGATCCTCGAGACGTTCTTTCCGGCACTCACCTCGATCGGTCTCAGGGGGAGTTGCAGGGGTCCTTCGCGCACCTTTTCAGCACCTAGTGCGTTGAGTTGGTCCGTCGGTTCATAAGGGTTAACCTGTATGCGAAAACGTGATAACCTGCTATCTCACCAATTCAATTGAAAGGGGAATTCTCAGACAGACCGACGGACAGGGTAGGTCAATCTTGATAAGCACCTCTTAGTGTTGTAAGCCAGAATGCATGAGGAGCAGCAGCCTGTGAAGGAGCTGAGGTTGAGGGTTGCCGAGGCGCGTCAGAGGGACGTCGGGTACGGAATAGCCAGGATCGACAGAGAGGTAGGGTCATCTGCAGGTCTAGCAACTGGCGACATAATAGAAATCAGGGGTCGGAAGCTGGCGGCGGCAACGCTCTGGCTAGGATACCTTGAGGAGGAGAAGGACGTCGTCAGGATCGACGGCTACATCAGGAGCAACGCGGGCGTCTCGCTGAACGAGTACGTCATCGTGAGGAAGGCCAACGTCAAGGAGGCGCAGCTCGTGGTCCTCGCGCCCGTGAACAACACCATCAAGCCCGACGAGAACTTCACGAAGCTCGTCAAGAGCAGGCTCATCGAGTACCCGCTGGTCCAGAAGAACGTCATCCCCGTCCTCTTCTTCGGGAACCTCTTCAACTTCGCGGTCCTCCAGACCAGGCCCACGGGCATAGTCAAGATCACCCCGAAGACCAAGATCGTCATCCACAGCAGGCCTGTCCAGGAGAAGTCGCTGAGCACCAACGTCACCTACGAGGACATCGGCGGCCTTCACGAACAGATCCAGAAGATCAGGGAGATGGTCGAGCTGCCCCTCAGGTACCCTGAGCTCTTCCAGAAGCTCGGCATCGACCCACCGAAGGGCGTGCTCCTCTACGGCCCGCCTGGGTGTGGTAAGACGCTGCTGGCGAAGGCCGTCGCGACCGAGGCGGAGGCCAATTTCTTCCTCATCAACGGCCCCGAGATCATGAACAAGTACTACGGCGAGACCGAGGCGAAGCTCAGGGAGGTCTTCAGGAAGGCAGAAGAGGAGGCCCCGGGCATCATCTTCATCGACGAGCTCGACGCGATCGCGCCTAAGAGGAGCGAGGTCACCGGTGAGGTCGAGAAGAGGGTCGTGGCTCAGTTACTGGCCCTCATGGACGGACTGGAGGGAAGGGGGCAGGTGATCGTGATCGGTGCCACCAACAGGCCCAACGCGCTGGACCCAGCCCTCAGGAGACCGGGCCGGTTCGATAGAGAGATCGAGATCGGCATACCGGACAAGCGGGGCCGCAAGGAGATATTACAGATTCACACCCGAGGGATGCCGTTGGCACCTGACGTGGACACGGACAAGCTGGCCGATATTACGAAGGGTTACACGGGTGCGGACCTGGCTGCCCTCTGCAGAGAGGGCGCGATGAAGTGCATAAGGCGCATCCTCCCGAGCATCGACTTCAACGAGGAGCGTCTCTCACCAGAGATACTGGACCAGCTGGTGGTCACCATGAAGGACTTCATGGACGCCTACAAGGAGATAACTCCGACCGCGCTGAGAGAGGTTGAGATCGAGACACCGACGGTCAATTGGGAAGACATCGGCGGCTTGGAGGAGGTCAAGCAGAGGCTCATCGAGTCGATCGAGTGGCCCATAAAGTACGGCGAGAAGTTCGACAGGTTGGGCATCAAACCTCCCAGAGGCGTGCTCCTCTACGGCCCACCTGGGTGTGGTAAGACGCTGCTGGCGAAGGCCGTCGCGACCGAGGCGGAGGCGAACTTCGTCACGATCAAGGGCCCCGAGGTCTACTCGAAGTGGGTCGGAGAGTCCGAGAGGGCGGTCAGAGAGGTCTTCAGGAAGTCGAGGCAGGCGGCTCCGTGCGTCATCTTCCTCGATGAGGTGGAGACCCTGATCCCGAGGAGGGACATGCTGGACGACAGCTCCGGCGTCACCCACCGCGTAACCAGCACGCTGCTGGCAGAAATGGACGGCATCGAGGAGCTGAGGGACGTCATAATCATAGGCGCGACCAACAGACCTGACCTCCTTGACCCCTCTGCCTTAAGGCCCGGGAGGTTCGACAGGTTGATCTACGTGCCTCCACCCGATGAGAAGGGCAGGTATCAGGTCCTCCGAATATACACTAGGAAGATGCCCCTTGCGCCTGACATAGACCTCGAACGCCTCGCGGCGATGACCGAGGGCTACTCCGGTGCAGACCTAGAGGCGCTCTGCAGGGAGGCGGGGCTCTCAGCCCTGAGGAGGAACCCCGACGCGGAACACGTGACCTGGGCCGACTTCCAGGAGGGGCTGAAGCTGGTCAAGCCCAGCATAACTCCTCAGATGCTGAAGGAGTACGAGAAGATCGCCGAGCTGCTGAGAGCCTCCGACAAGCCGCTGACGATGTTCGGTTAGAGGTCATGGGGAGGACGGAGCTGATCCAGGCGGTTCTGGACGTCCTGAGGAAGAACAGCGGGAAGATGATGGAGTCGAGCCTGCTGAAGTCGCTACAGAACAGGTACAGGGACGTCACGCTCTCCGAGCTGAGGAAGGCCCTGCTCGTGATGGAGCTGAACGGGGTCATCAGGGTCCACAGCCTCGACGAGGAGCGGAAGCTGATCAGCGTCGTCGGCGTCAAGTGAGTTCAGTACCACTGGTCCAAGCTCGTCAGACCTGACCTCTTCCTCTGCTGCTCCAGAAGCCCCTTCAGGGCCTTATCGACCCTCTCCTCGCTGAAGTCGTGTTCGTCGCAGAGGACCCTTTTGACACGCTCCGGATCCACCGGTCTCCATTCGAGCTTGACGTCGTCCGTCACGGCCGGCTCCGTGAAGAGCTTCCTCACCACCCTCAGGTTCGCCTTGGGCTCGACTCTCAGGTGTATCAGCGCAGCCTCCGCGCTGCCGTGCTCTCTGATCAGCTGCAGGGCTCTCTTGGGGCCTATGCCCTTGACGCCCTCGATGTAGTCGGTGCCGACGAGCATCGCCACGTCGATCAGCTGCTCCCTGCCGATACCCAGGGAGTTGAACAACCTCTCCGTGTAGATGACTTCTGGCTTGACCTCGACGTACTCCCTCCTCCCCGGTAGCTTCCTCCTGCCGATCACCGAGAGGTTCCTGACTAGCCTCGGAGAGCCGAAGAGGATCGAGTCGTAGTCCTGTGAAGCTGAGGCCCACACAAGCCCCTTTCTGGCCATGTGTGCAGCCTGGGCCTCTCCCTCTGACGGCGCCAGGACGTACGGCACGCCCATCGCGTCCAGGAGCCTCGTCGCAGATTCCAGCATGTACCTCTCGAGCGTCGCGGTCTGGACGGCGTATCGCCTCGCGGCCTCCAGGTCGCCCACCTTCAGAGCCTCCTCGTACTTAGCTAACGCCTCCTTCTTGGCCTCGATCCTCCTCCTTATCGTCTCGAGCTTCTGCTGCGGGGGCTCTCCGTCGAAGACGTAGACCAGCTTCATGTCGACCTCGAGCAGGTTGACGGTCCTGAAGAAGAGGCCGCTCAGGTGACTGGTCACCCTGCCCTTGGAGTCCATCAGAGGTCTTCCGTCGGGGCCCCTGATGATCGAGAGGAACTGGTAGAGCGCGTTGTAACCGTCTATCGCGACCGATCTGCCCCTGAAGAACCCGAGCTCGACCTCCTCCGCCGCCCCGGGAGGGATTATGTCGCCGAGCTTTACGCCCAAACCCTTCCCTTCCCTAACACCGCTCGCCCTTCGATAACGCTTTCCCCCGACTCACTTCAGGGTCCTCAGGTTGGCGGAGAGCTCGACCTCACGCATGAAGGTCCGAAGCACAGGCGACCTCCTCAACGACTCCGAGAAGATCTCCCGCAGGAGGTTCTCATCAGCGTCGGACCTGACGTAACAGGTCAGGGAGATCCTCACGAACCCTGGGTCGCCTTCGTCCGAAAGACCGAGGTAGGTCATCAGGTCTCCCAGCTCGCCCTCAACAGCCACTTCAACGTCGTCCACGCGGACGTTCCTCCTCGTAGCGACGTAGACGAACGTCAGAAGCACGCACGCTCCCAACGCGCCCAGCAGGTACTCCAAGGAGGTTGGAGTGTTTGAGGGGCCACTGGGGTCTTCGTCCACCTCGAACCTCCCCGCCCCAGCCCTCACCAGGGACCTCATCCCTCCCCTCCAGGAAGCCCTCGACCTCCTCAGGTTCATCTGTCTCCGCCTGTTGGGTTCGCCGTACTGCTCCGAGACCATCCGTATCGCCTTCTCCAGCACCTCCACGTCGATGCCGTTCACCTCGACCAATTCTGGTGTTGAAGGTGCGTCCGGCACTAAACCTTTCGCCCTTTCGGTCGTGGAGGGTTCTTAGGCCTCAGCAGAACCTTTATGACGGTCAGGGGTCTCGGATGTCGATGAGGAGGAAGGTTCTGGTTAACGCCGGTGAGGAGTGGCCGGCCGACCTGATAGCGGAGCTCTCCGAACACGCAGAGGTCATCAAGTACGGCACCGCCACCGTGGAGGACCTCAGGGACGCGGAGGTTCTGGTGACGCTCTACCTCAGCCCGGACGACCTCAAGCTCATGCACAACCTCAAGTTCATACAGGTACTCTCGGCAGGCGTCGACCACCTGAACTGGTCGGTGATACCTGAGGACGTGATGGTCTGCACTAACGCCGGATCCAACGCGGAGCCCGTGGCCGAGCACGCGATGGCCCTGCTTCTGGCCGCGGCCAAGAGGGTCACCTTCTACGACAGTAAATGTAAGTCCGGAGACTTCAGCAGGCCCCTGAGGACGGCCCTGCTCAAGGGATCGACGCTGACCGTCCTCGGACTGGGGCCTATAGGGCTCAAGGTCGCTGAACACGCTAGGTCTATGGGCATGAAAGTCAGGGGCTACGTCAGAAGGCCCAGAAGTTACCCATCGGTCGATGAGCTGTTCCTCCACCCCGACATCGCCGGGGCCCTGAGAGGGGCAGAAGCCGGTGTGGTGGCCCTTCCCCTCAACAAGCACACCAGGGGTCTGATAGACTACGAGGCCCTGAGCTCCATGAAGAGGAACGGAATTCTCGTCAACGTCGCGAGGGGGCCGATCGTGGTGAAGGAGGACCTGATGAGGTTCCTGAACGAGAACCCGGACTTCGTCTACGCGACCGACGTCTGGTGGAACACCCAAGACCTATCGAAGGACTGGGACATCGCTTTCTTGCCCAACGTAATCTCGACGCCGTGGGTCGCGGGCGCCTTCGGGAATCCGGCGGTCTTCGGTGAGATGGTCAGGTCCGCGCTGCTGAACGTCCTCAGGTACCTCAGGGGCGATGAGACGCTCAACAGGGTCGACAGGTCCGACTACGTATAGCGTCTGGGGGGAACAGGCTCCTCCTGAACTACACCACCAGCAGCCCCGGGTTCTCGAGGTATCTGACCACTGTCCTCAGGAAGCGGGCCGCCGGTTCGCCGTCGACGACCCTGTGATCAAACGTCAGGGAGAGAGGCATCACGTGCCTCGGCATTATCTGTCCCTGGACTACCCTCGGCGTCAGGACGATCCTGCCGGTCCCGAGTATCGCCGTCTCGGGATAATTCGGTATCGGATTGCCGCTTAACCCCTCGACCGCACCGTAGTTCGTGACGCCGATCGTGCCCTTCATGACCTCCTCAACCTTTAGGGTCCTACTTCTGGCCCTCTTGATCAGCTCCTCGAGTCTCGAAGCGATCTCGAAGAGGTTCAGGGAGTCGGCGCCGTGCAGCACGGGCACTATCAGGCCGTCCTGCGTGTGCACCCCCACGCTCACGTTCACCCTCCTGTGGTACCTGATGACGTGCCTCTCGTCGTCGACGGTGGAGTTCAGCTCCGGATGCTCCTTGACCGCCAGCACCAGGGCCCTCACAGCGAATGGAAGGTAAGTCAGCCTCACGCCTCTCTTCTCCGCGATGGGCTTCAGGGACTCCCTCAGCTCCACCAGCCTCGTGACGTCGGCCTCGTCGAAGACCGTGACGTACACCGCGTTCCTAGCAGCTCTTGTCAGGTGATCGGCGATAGCCTTCCTCACGCCCCGGAACGGGACCTCCTCGTACTCGGCTTCGGTGCTGACCGCTGATGCCGCGGCTACAGGTTTCATCGACTCGGCGTGCCTCCTCACGTCCTCCTCTGTTATCCTGCCCCCGGGCCCGGTCCCCTTGACCTCCTCCAGTGGAACTCCGAGCTCCTTTGCGAGCTTCCTCACCATCGGCGATGCTAAGACTTCCCGCTGGGCTTCGCGCTCGGCCCTTCGCGGACCGATCTCTCGTGGTGCTGCCGTCGCCTCAGCAGGTTGCGGAGCCGCCCACACCTCCGACTCGGCGGCCACCTCCTCTATCACCGCGATGACCTGGCCTACCTTGGCGATCTCACCCTCTCGAGCCAATATCTTCGTCAACCTCCCCTCCACCGGTGAGGGGACCTCGATGTTCACCTTGACAGTCGTGACCTCCACGATCGGCTGGAACTTCTTGACGTGGTCTCCCTCCTTAACCAGCCAGCGGACGATCTCGGCCTCCGTCACGCCCTCACCGATCTCGGGCAGCCTCACGTCCATCCCACGTCACACCTCCACGACGTGTGGGAAGGTCTGTTTAACGGTGACCTGATCGAGCGACGATACGTTGCGTGGTGCCGTCCTGTTGTGATGGGGCGTTTCGAGAAGGTACGGGGAATCCGAGCTCATCGACGAGCGTCCCGGTAACTCGTGGACCATCGGTGTTCACCGTGCAGTTACGCAGGCCCGCTAGACCATAGACCTTTTGCTGTGGTACCCGTCGTCGACCCTAGAGCGCGGGCCCGGCGGGATTCGAACCCGCGACCTCTCCCGGGGACTTGGTCGAACCCGTCCCTACCGGTTAAGAGCCGGCCGCTCTACCTGACTGAGCTACGGGCCCTCGTGCCCTATCACCGGACCCCAGTATTTTTGGGTGATCGTCGCCTTTCAGCGATCCAGTGGTTCCGATGTTCGACGAAAGTCTGAACATAGATTGATTTATCGGCTAATTCTCAGCCGCTCAAGGTGCGTGGCGTGGTAACGGTGCTCGACTCCACGCTGAGGGAGGGTGAGCTCTTCAAGTTCCTGACGCCGGAGAGGAAGCTACGGGTCGCGGAGCTGCTGGCCGAGCTGGGGGTCCGGAGGGTCGAGGTGACCGTCGACTACCCCCCGAAGACCACGGAGGCCGACGTCAGGCCGGTAGTGGACCTCCTCAGGGAGAAGGGCGTTGAGGTGGTGATGCACGGCAGGGCCTACAAGGGCGACGTAGAGGCCTTCTCGAAGTACGACCTCTTCGGTGTCGCGGTCTACATCGCCGTGTCGCGCGTGCATCGCGAGCACAAACTGAGGGGCATGAGTGAGGAGGAGGTGATGGCGAGGTTCCTCGAGGCGGCGGAGCTCTGCAGGTCCCAGGGCTACAGGTACATCAGGGTCACACTCGAAGACGTCTCGAGGCTGTACGTCGAGCGGCAGTTCGAGGAGCTCGACAGGTTGTTGGAGTTCACGCATGAGCTCCGGGGCGCCGGAGCCACGATGGTCAGCCTCCCCGACACGAGCGGCCTCATGACGCCCCCAACGGCATCGTCCTTCACCAGGTACTGCAGGGAGAGGTCGGCCCTGCCGATCGCGTGTCACTTCCACAACGACTACGGAATGGCCTCCGCCAACACGGTGGCCTCGGTTTTGGAGGGCGCGGAGGAGGCGCACGTCACGCTCTTCGGCATCGGCGACAGGAACGGCATCGCCGACCTCTACGAGGTGGTCGCCACGCTCCACGACGTCCACGGCATGGACCTGGGCATCAGGAGGGAGAGGCTGGCATGGACCTACTCCGAGTTCGCGAAGCTCACAGGCATCAGACATCACTGGAGGCATCCCCTGGCACCGGAGTCGAGGACCGTCAGGGCCGGGGTCCATCAGTCTATGGTGATCAAGAGGCCCGAGGGGTACGTACCGAGGGGTAAGCTCATGTTCGACTTCGACGGCGTGGCCCTCGCACCGACACCCTACATCAGCCACAAGGTCTTCTTGGACATAGCTTCCAAGCTTAACTCCTCAATAGACGAGGAGACCGCGAAGAGGGCGTCGGAGTTCGTTGCGGCGCACTACGTCGCCACCGGCGGGAAGGTCCGGTTCCAGGAGCTGAGGGAGGGGCTTGAGTCAATTCTCGGGCTCCGCATACCGGAGAACCTGCTCAGGACGTACTTCGGGATTGAGAAGGTCTACGTCCTGGTGAAGCTGAGGCCCCAGTCCGATGCGTCGAGGATCATCGAGGAGGTCGCGAGCTGGCAGGACGTTGAGGCGGTTGATGAGGTCTACGGCGACATGGACCTCGTGATAGTCGGCAAAGTCACCGCCGGCCCCAACAACCTCATCGATAGGGTCAGGAGGACCTTCCTCGGCGTTGCGGAAGAGATGAAGGTACTGATAACTGACTGACGTCGATCACGGTTTATTGGCGAGAGAGAACGTGATTGTCTCAATGATAGAGCTGAGAGGAAAGGACCTGATCTCCAGCCAGGACTGGTCCCTTGAGGAGATCGGAGCGGTGATGGACCTCGCCAGACAGATCAAGGTGATGAGGTACGCCGGGAACGTCCCGGAGCTCTTCAAGAACAGGACCTTCTTCATGATCTTCTACAACACCTCCACCAGAACTAGGGCGAGCTTCGAGGCCGCGGCGACGATGCTGGGAGGGCACGCACAGTTCATCGACTTCGCGACCACTAGAGGTGCTGAGGGTGAGTCGGTAAAGGACATGGCGAAGATGTACGAGCGCTTCGGGCACGCGATGGGCGTCAGGATACTGGAGTCCGCGGTCGACTACGTCTACGGAAGAGGGAACGCGGTGGTGAGGGAGTACGCCCAGCACGCGAAGATCCCCGTGGTCAACATGGCCGACGACATGTATCATCCCTCACAAGCGATAGCCGACCTGTACACGATCTCCGAGAGGTTCGGGTGGAGGACCGAAAAGAAGCGGTACGTGATAATGTGGACCTACAGCGACCGGATCAGGAGTTGGGGGAGCGTTCAGGACGAGATGCTGCTGGCCACGCGGTACGGGATGGACGTGGTCCTCTGCCATCCACCCGGCTTCGACCTCGACGATGATCTCGTCAAGTTAGCGGGGCAGAACGCCAGGGACTCCGGCGGCTCCCTCGAAGTATCCCACGACCCGAGAGAGGCGTTGAGGGGGGCCCACGCGGTCTTCCCGAGGAGCTGGGCGAGCCACGCGTGCGTCATGGAGGGCCTCAACAGGTTCGGGAGGGAAAGGGAGCTGGAGCTCCACAGGAGGTATCAAGGCTGGAGGCTCACCACAGAGCTCACCGACCTCATGGACAGGCACGGCATCGTCACACACGTCCTCCCGGTCTTCAGGGGGCAGGAGGCCGACGACGAGGTCATGGACGGCCCCAGGAGCGTCATCTACGACCAGGCCGAGAACCTGCTCTACGTGAGGGCCGCGATACTGGCGCTGATCGCGGGAACCGGCCCCTGAGATCGCGGCGATTCCGTTATCACCGGGTTCTGAGGACTTCCGGAGGCATGGTGCTGACCGCGAAGGTCTTCGAGGTGAGGGCCCAGTCGACGTTGGGAGCCGTTGCCCGTAAGCTGAAGGACTTCAGGAACGTCGAGGCCGTCAAGGAGGACGACTCGGAAGTCGAGCTGATCACGGACGTTCACGACGTCAGAGGCGAACGCGATAGGGTCTCGGGCGTGTTCAGCAGGGACAAGCTGGTCAGGGTCAGGCAGAGGGGGAAGGTCGTACCTGTGGTGAAGACCGTAGACGCGTACATCGAGTTCAGGGACAGAGGAGACAAGCTGCTGCTGGTCGTGATGCAGGAGAAGCACTTCGCGAACTACGTCGCAACCACCCTCAGCAACTCCCTCTTCCTCAACTACAGGTCGATCGTCGAGGCGAGGATCCCACACGAGAGGCTGGTGGAGCTCCACAACCGAAACCCTGAGTCGACGAGGCTCATCTGGTTCGATCAGGTCGATTACCCGGGGGTCGACAAGCTGGCCCTCGCGGGGCCCTCGCTGATGGACACCTCGATGTACGACGAAGCCCTCAAACACGGCAAGATCTGGTACATCGTCTACGCCACGAGGGAGGGCGGGAGGATCTACGGGCTGACCAGGAACTGCGTCGTCACCGCCTTCAGCAGGATCTCCGAGTCCGACTTCCTCGACTACGTGGTCAGGGATGTCCTGCCGCTGATAGAGTGAGAAATCTGGGCCTGCTGAGTCGGCTTCAGAACGGATACCTTCTCCTCCTGCCCACCACGATCGCAGCGCCGAGCAGGGCCGCTATCACCGCGAGGAGCGCGGGTATGATGTAGGTCGTGATCGGTTCCGCGAATACCTGCGTGGTAGTAAAGGTCTGAGTTGTTTGGAAAGTCTGCGTCGTCTGGAAGGTCTGAGTGGTTTGGAGCGTTTGCGTGGTCTGGAAGGTCTGGGTCGTCGACTCCGTTCTGGTCGTAGTCGTAAGGGCCGTGATGGTGGTCGTGGTGCTCGTGGTCCCGGTGAGCGTCGTCCTCTCGGTCTGCGTGATGGTGGTCGTCCTGATGTCGTAGGCCGTGGTCGTCGTGCCCACCACCGAGGTGACCGTAGTAGAGAGGGTCGTCGTCGTGGATGAGGTGACGGTCGTGGTGGTCGAGGTGACTAGCGCGTCGGGGCAGAACCTCGAGTAGAAGGAATCCATGGTCCCCGGGGTGTTGAGGGACGGCGTGAACGGCGTCAGCGACGGAGACGCTGCGACATCGACTGGTGAAGGAGTTGTGATCGACGGGCTCGGGGAAGAAATGCTGAAGCTGATCGGTCCCACGGTGAGGTCAGGAACTGCGTAAAAGATCGGCCAGCTGTCGGTGTCGCCGCCGAAGACGACGCAGGACCCCAGTGGCGCTGAGTCCATGGCCCTCTGCTGGGACATCTCCCTCGCGACGACGAAGGCGAAGGCGAGGCTGCCGTCGGACTTGAGCGCGACCATCAGGGCGTCCTGTGTGCCGAAGAGTGTCGTCGTCCCGAGAGAGTATACGATGCCGCCCACGACAGATACGGTCTGCGTGATCGCCGCACCGGGCGACATGTCGATCACTCTAGCCCAGTCGGGGTTGAGGTTCGCCGGGTCGAGCCTCATGACCAGCATCCTCTGTCCGGCGGGTGGTGCATGAATCCCTGAGACGTAGGCCCTGCCTCCCGATATCGCGATGTCCGTCCCTCCCTCGATGTCAGGCGTCGCGAACGTCCTCGTTGACTCGTGGTTGCCGTTGGCGTCGAAGCGTGACACGATGAGGTCGCCGTTAAAAGTCCTGCCGGTTACGTAAAGCTTCCCTCCGTCAAAGGCCACCGACTGCGCGAGGTCTCCTCCGACGACCTTGAACTCCCTGACCCATACCACGGAGAGGTCCGACGCCCTCACGGCCATCAGCAACGCACCGAGCTGCGTAGCGCCGGCGGTGTAGATGGTGTTACCGTCTCCGCTGATCGCCACCCCTTCAACTTGGTCCGAGGGGCCCAAGTCGTAGACCTTCAGTCCCGCTAGATTGCAGCTGGAGTCCATCTTCGCTATGAAGACGTTCGGCGGGTTCGGGCCGTGGTCAGTCTGCCCTACGACGTAGACCCAGCCTCCGTGCACAACGACCTTCCTCGCGAGGTCCCTAGGACTGCCGTTGATGTCGACCGCAGAGCTGCACCGATGCGCGTTGTCCGAGAGTCTGAAGACGGAGAGGAAGAAGTTCATCGGGTTAGTGCCGAAGCTCTGCGTTGCCCCCACGGCGTACAGATAGGTCCCGTCGACCGCTATGCCGCCGAAAAGCTCCGGCTGAGGTCCGCCGAAGCTCTGCCGGAACGTCACCACCTCCGCGTGAGCGACGTTCAGCGCGATCACCATGACAAGGGTTCCCGTCAGCAGTAGAAGCTGAGCACTCCTCATATCACGGGGAATGTAGAGAACCGGCCAAATATCTTTTTCGTGGGTTCTAGAGAATAGGCAGTTCCTCATAATATCTGCGTCATACGTCGTAGAGAATATGTTCAGAGGGGTAATCGCCTTGCGGAATTTTTCAGTACCTGGGAATGCTCGGGTCGATCCTCTCCGAGTACGCGTCTATTCCGCCTGCGAGGTTGAAGGCACGGGAGATGCCGATGTCCCTCAGCAGCTTGACCGCGAGAGAGCTCCTCTGTCCCGTATGACAGTAGACCACCAGCTTCTTGGTCTGGTCGATCTCGTGGAGCCTGGACGTGAGCTGTCCGAGCGGGATGAGCTTCGCGCCCGGTATGCGGCATATCTCCCACTCCACGGGTTCCCTCACGTCGATCAGCTCCACTCTCTCACCCCGTTCGACCATCTCCCTGAACTGCTCGGGTGTGATGCTGAAGCTCGCGCCCAGTTCCTCCCCCGTGACCCTGACGCCGCAGAAGGCCTCGTAGTCGATCAGCTCCCTGATGGTCGGGTTGTCGCCGCAGACGGGGCAGTTCCTGTCCCTCTGGAACGACAGCTCCCTGAAGTTCATCGAGAGCGCGTCGACCAGCATGAGCTTCCCTATCAGCGGCCTCCCGACCCCGAGGATCAGCTTGATCGCCTCGTTGGCCTGCAGAGACCCTATGATGCCCGGCAGCACTCCCAGAACACCCCCCTCCGCACAGGACGGCACCAGACCCGGCGGTGGAGGCTCTGGATAGAGGCACCTGTAGCAGGGTCCCTTCCCCGCGTAGAACACGGAGACCTGACCGTCGAACCTGAAGATGCTCCCGTAGACCAGGGGCTTTCCCAAGAAGACGCATGCGTCGTTGAGGAGGTATCTGGTGGGGAAGTTGTCGGTGGCGTCTATCACGACGTCGTAATCCCTAATGATGTTCAGCGCGTTCGAAGAGTCGATGGGTGAGTTGTAGGTCTCTACCTCGACGTAAGGGTTGAGCCTCCTCAGCCTCTCCTTCGCGACCTCAACCTTGGGTCTGTCGACGTCCTCGGTGGTGAAGATCACCTGGCGCTGGAGGTTGGTCTCGTCGATGTCGTCGAAGTCCACGATGCCGATTCTCCCCACACCGGCGGCCGTGAGGTAGAGGGAGATGGGGGAACCCAATCCACCGGCCCCCACCACCAGCACCCTCGCTGCTTTGAGGCGCTTCTGACCCTTCATACCGACCTCCGGCATGATGAGGTGCCTGCCGTACCGCCTGATCTCCGGAAGGCTCAGAGCCACTTCCTCCCAGCCCCTCACAACGGGCTCCAGACCTGTTAGCTCGACCACCTCGAAGCTTCTCCGGTATCACTTCGTATTTAATCCTGAGCCGTCACCCCAGCGTCCGCAGTCCGCGTCTTTTGCACCGTCGACCCTAAATTTCCGGTTATCGGTAAGCACTTTCCGTTATGCGTCCCGCAGTTCAACTTTGTTATAAAAATCTATTTATGTTAGTGCTGAATATGTACTGGCACTACGATGTCCGTCAGGGGCCTTGACGAGAAGGACAGGAAGCTTATCGAGTATCTCGCGAGGGACGCGAGGACGCCCTATAAGAGGCTTGGCGAGCTGGTCGGGCTCTCCGAAGGGGCGGTGAGGAAGAGGGTGAAGAGGTTGAGGGAGCAAGGTCTTCTGAGGTTCACGGTGATCGTGGACGACAAGTCGATGGTGAAGGCCGTCACGATGATCAACGTCGACCCAGGCACCCCCACGCCGGCCGTCGCGGAGACCCTGTCCAAGCTCGAGGGCGTCCTTGAGGTTCACGAGGTCACCGGGAACTTCGACGCGGTGGCGGTCATCCTCGCAAGAGACATGGCCTCTCTGAACAAGTGCATTGACAGCATAAGGCGCATAAAGGGCATCAGGAGCACCAACACCTGCATCGTCCTGAGGTCAGTTCAGTCGTCTCCGCCCGGAAAGCGTCAGTGACCCGTGATGCGCTCGCCTCGGAGAGCGTCGGCCGGTCATGTCGTTAAATAGGGCCTCGGTGCTCTACTCACCGTGGACAAGACGATTACGTGGATCTCAGTGCTCTTGATCGTCACGGGGGTTGCGGGGATATTCCTGACGTACTCGGGCGTCTCGAAGACCTTCGAACACGGAATGAACGCGGTCTCCGCCTTACTGCTTTTGATGGGCGTTCTCATGCTCCCCGGAGGTCTCCTGAGGGGAGGGCCCCCGAACGTCAACGTGCGGCAGGTCATGGCACTGGGTATAGTAGTCTTCGCGGTGAGCGCAGGCCTCTCGACCGCGGCCGTCACCGGTTACGGTCCTTTCAAGCTGCTCTACGCAACGGGTCCAACGATCGGCGAGTCACCGATAAAGGTCTTCGTCTCGATAGTTCCCGGGTCTTGGGACCCCAGGCAGACCGAGAACTACGTTCCCAACGCCATCAGGGTGATTCTCATGATTAACCACACGGTCGTCTGGACCAACGACGAGGAGCTGGATGTCGCCCACACGGTAACCCATGACGGCGGGCTATTTGACTCGGGGCTGTTCGGTAAGGGGGAGACGTACAAGTACTCCTTCTCCAGGGAGGGCTTATACAGCTACCACTGTGTCCCGCATCCGTGGATGAGGGGCTCCGTCACCGTTGAATCCCTGCCAACGGATCAGGTCAGGGAGATCCTTCGGAGGCTGAACGTCACTACTACCTCCTGAAGGGCGTGATGGGAGCCTTCACCCTCATCCTCAACACGAATGCGTTGAACGCCAGCAACGCAGCGCCTATGTAGCCCGGTATCATGCCGAGTGTACTGGCGATGCCTATCCCCATGAGGGCCAGAACGAGGGACGGAACCCACCCGCAGCACAGGTAGAAGGTCGACGCCAGCGTACCTACGAGGGCTCCTATGGCCGATCCTCCTCCTATCACGAGGCACGACCTGAGCCGTCCCTGAGCGTGCAGCGTCACGAGGTAGAACACGTTGAGCGCCAGCAGAAATGAGAGCAGGGCACCCAGCAGCACCGCGTAGACCTTGAACGTGACGATGAATCCGTCGCCGATGAGGTGGAGTGCCGGGCCAGTGTAGGCCTGCGACTCTAGGTAAGCAGGAACCACCACGATTCCCGTCACGCCTATCTTGGGGACGATCCAGAGGGTGGTTGCGCCCGAGAGGGTCGAGAACGCGAGGAAGTACAGCGCTCCGAGGGCCGCCCCGACGGTCTGTGAAAGCGCCGTTACTCTCATGACCCTCACAAACAACGGGGGCCGGTGAGTTATTTCTGTTGTCCTGACAGTCTGATCCGGAGCTCAACACGTCGGGCGACTCGTGCCGGTGTGGGGAGGCTTACGGACCTTTGAGGGTCGGCCGTGGAGGGAGTCGGGTTCAACGGTAGCCCTTCATCCCCCCTTCGATCCGGTTCCTGGAGCGTACTGTGAGAGTATCTCTTCGAGCCTCGCGGGGCCCAGGTCGTAGAGGTAAGGGCCGAGTCTGGGGCCGCTGTCCCTGTTCAGGAGGACCCTGTAGAAGTACCTGAAGACGTCAGCTGGGTTAATGCCCCTAGCCCTGGACCTGTTGAAGACCTCGCTCTGGATCTCCTCGGGCCCCGCACCCCTCCTCACCACCTCCACCAGCTCCCTTATGACCGACATGACGTCATCAGGCACTTCCACCTTCGAGGGCCTTGCGGTCATTCCGAAGTCGTTGACGTAGTTGGTGGCGTACCAGATCCTCTTCCTCGCGTCCTCCGAATCGACCTCGTACCCGTATCTCCTCAGCCTCTCGACTACGAACTCGTTCCTTTTCTCTGGTGGAGCGAGCGATATCAGATCGATCAGTAACCTGTAGGGGATTCTGACCGAGGGCCTGCTCTTCGGTTTGAGCAGGTTGGCGTACTCGTAGAGCCCCCGAAGCTTCACAGTCTTGAAGTCGGTCACGTGCTTGGTCCTGAAGTACAGCTCCTCGAGCTTGTCGATCTCATCCATGATCCTGATTATCGTGGAGGGTGAGATCCTCCTAGTGCCGACGGACCTCTTGAGGAGGAAGAGCGTCAGGCTCGGAGGCGAGGCGTAACGGTACCACATCTGCGGTGTGAAGACGTTTCCAGTCGACTTGGAGATCTTCCTTCCCACGGCGTCGAGGAACATCTCGTACCTCACGTGATACGGATGCGGATGTCCCAGGACGTTCTCCGAGACCCAGTCGTTCACCTTCACGGAGTCGGCGATGTCCTTGCCGTATGCCTCGAACCTGATGTCGAGCGCCGCCCACCTCGCAGCGAACTCGGTCTTCCAGGCCAGCTTGCCGTCATCGGTGTAGACGCTCGCCTCGCCCTCGTATCCACAACCGTCGAACCATCCGGACTTCAGCTGCGTGCCGACGCACCTGTACTTCACGGAGCCCCTCTCCGCATCGAAGCTGTAGGCCTCGGCTGTGTATATTCGACCGCACCCTCTGCAGATCGGGAAGTAGGGCAGGACCTTCGTGTACTTCTCTTGGCCGGTCATCTCTCGAATCGTTTCGCCGATCCTCCGCCAGCTCAGCAGCACCTTCCTGATCTGGTCCGCCAGCAGGCCGGTCCTGTACGCCTCCCTCCCGGACATGAACCTGTAGTCGAGTCCGGCCTCGTCCAGGGCCTCGCGCAGCATGGTCGTCATCCTCTCTGCGAAGGAACCGAAGTTGCCCAGGGGGTCTGGGACGTTCGAGACGGGTCTGAGGACGTGCTCTTTCAGCCAAGGAGGCAGGTTCGCAGGAACCCTCCTGAGGCCGTCCATGTCATCGCAGAAGACGATCAGCTCAGAGCTGTAACCGATGTCCCTCAGGGCGAGCGTCACCGCGTAGGCCCTGACTGCGTCGGCCATGCTGCCGATGTGCGGAATTCCGCTGGCACCGAACCCGCTCTCTGTCCGAATCAGGCGGAGGCTCCTGCCGAGGTCCCGCTCCCTCTGAGCGATTCTATGGGCTACCATGTCCATCCAAGTCCCCCTTCCGATTACCTTCTTCGTGGTGGTGTCGCCCCGCATCCGTGCGATTCGATTACCAGACACGAAATTAACCGTGTGTCCTCAAAGTCTAGGCACGCCCAAGCTCCGAGGGGCACCTGACCTGACAACTCTTGCAGATCGGAATTCGCGGCGAGACGGTAATTTCCCGGTTCACGCGCTCTGTATGAGGGACGCCGCGGTATCAGTCGCCGGATGAGGGTCCCTTTCCGACGTGACTTCCGGTGTTGAGCGCCTCTATGAGCTCTCTCGGCAGCTCCCTTGACCTCATGGACCTCGGGTCAACGCAGACGTAAGTTATCGACCCTGTTGCGACCAGCTCACCTCCCCTCAACACCTCACCGCGAAAGTTCAAGGACCGTCTCCCCAACCTCCCGACCTCGATCCCCAACTCCAGCTGGTCGTTCAGCCTGAGGGGTTTGAGCATCCTGCAATGGTACTCCCCCGTTACCAAGGTCCATTCGACCTTGAGGCCCCTGTAGACCACGTTGCCGCGCTCGTCGAACTCGAGCCCCCTCTCCCTCATGAAGTCCTGAACCGCGTCGTCGATCCACTCGACGTACCTCGGGAAGAAGACCCTCGTGGTGCAGTCGGTCTCCGCGAACCTCACCCTCCTCCTCGACAGATGGAGATACCTCGACTTCACGCCGGTAACGAGCTCTGCAATCGGATTAGGGTTCCTCGGTGAAGTCCGTTAACGCGCTCTGACCTCCCATTCTGACGAGCTCGTGAAGCCTGACGCCGGCTCTCCTCAGTTTGAGCCCCGGCACCTCGTCCAGCATCTCCGCTAAGAGCGACCTGAGGGCCCTCATTATCTGTTCCCGGTCCTTGTTGGGCCGGGGCAACGTCAGGGACCTCGTGTAGACCTTCAGGTCAGTTGAGATGCCGATGGCGCCGACTCCTCTGTGAGCGAGGCCCTCGCCGGCCAGCCTCGAACACAGGTCCTCCACCGGTAGGAGGAGCTGTTGAAGTATCTCGTCGACGTCGGAGCTGTCTCTTTTGAGCGTCACGATCCTGCTGAGCTGTCTTCTCTCGGTCCTCGGGGCTAACGGTTCGTCGTACCGGCCCCTGCTCGCAAGATAGAGATAGGTCCCCAGTGAGCGGCCGAACCTCTCCGCCAAAACCTGTGGGTCCACCTTGGCCAGTTCACCCACCCTCTCGACGCCCATCTCCCTCAGACGTCCTCCGACCTTCCGTCCCACGAAGGGCAGTTCCGTGATTGAGAGGTCCCTGAGGAAGAGCTCGACCTCCTCGGGCCTCACAACCATCAACCCGTCAGGCTTGGACCTGTCGCAGGCCACCTTAGCGATCAGCTTGTTGGGCCCTATCCCTACAGAGCACCTCAGGCCGGTCGATTCCCTCACCGCGCGCTTCAGCTCCGCTCCCACCGCCGCTGCGCCCTCGAAGCCGCCGGCCAACTCCGTCAGGTCGAGGAACGCCTCGTCCACGCTGACCACCTCCATCACGCTCGAGAACCTCTCCAGCGACCCGAAGGTCCTCCTCGAGAGCTCAAGGTAGTACTGCTTGTCAACCGGTAGCAGGACCGCGTCCTTCCCCCTCAACTTCCTGACAGCTTCCCTGATCGGCATGCCGGCTTTCACGCCGAACGACCTGGCGACGTAGTTGGCAGACGCCACAGCACCGCTGAGCTCGTCCCTCCCCGAGTAGACGCAGACGACCACCGGCTTACCCGATAGCTCCGGCCTCCTCAGCTCCTCCGCTTGAGCGAAGAAGTAGTCGATGTCCACACAGGCTATCACCCTCACCTCCCTCCCCTCTCCGTCAGGAAAGCTAAATCACTGGGGGCTTGATAACGGGTGTTGTGCCGGACAGGGTGCTCTTCCTGATGCTCGACGGTCTCGGCGACAGGCCTTCACGTGAGCTTGGGCTGATGACGCCGCTTCAGGCCGCACGCAAGGTCGCTCTCGACCTGATCGCCTCGGAGGGGATGACCGGTCTTCTTGACCCATACGCCCCGGGCGTGCCGGTCGGCAGCGACACCGGACACCTCTCGATACTGGGGTACGACCCGAAGGTCTACTACACAGGCAGGGGACCGCTGGAGGCGCTCGGCGCGGGGATAGACCTGAAGCCAGGCGACGTGGCCTTCAGGGTGAACATGGCCACCGTTGACGACGACTGGAACCTCCTCGACAGGAGGGCCGGGAGGATATCGACCGGGGAGGCCAGGGAGCTTGCGAGGGCGGTCGCTGAGTTGGCGGAGCGCTTCGACTCTACGCTCAGCTTCGAGTTCCACTCGACCGTGGAGCACAGGGGCGTGCTGGTCATCAGGGGGGAGAAGGCGTCGTCTTCGGTCACGGATGTGGACCCCCATCGAGAGGGTGTGAGGGTTCAGATGCCGAGGCCGACCGATGGCAGCGAGTCAGCGAGGGTGACCGCTCAGGAGCTGACCAGATTCCTCCTCAGGGCGAAGGAGGTCCTCGACCGTCACCCGCTCAACGTCGCGAGGCGACAGAGGGGCCTCAACCCCGCGAACGCTCTCCTTCCTCGGGGCGCCGGCGTCATGCCGAAGCTGCCCTCGCTCAGAGAGAGGTATGGCGTCAGATCCGTGGTAATTGCCGGTGGGGCCCTCTACAGGGGCGTCTGCAGGGCCGCGGGAATGGACGTGAGGCTGGTGCCCACAGCAACCGGCACCCTCAACACGGACCTCCGGGCGAAGTTCGAGGCCGCAGTGGAGTCGCTTAGGTCGTACGAGCTGGTCTTCCTCCACATCAAGGGCACCGACACGGCGTCACACGACCTCAACCCCTCAGCGAAGAGGGACTTCATCGAGCGGATCGACAGGGAGCTTCACAGGCACCTCGACTCAATCCTCTCCGGGTCGGTGATCTGCGTCACCGGTGACCACACGACCAGCTCGCTGGACGGCCGCCATCACGGAGACCCGGTTCCGTTGGCGGTTGCTGGCGAGGGGGTGAGGAGGGACGACGTGGCCAAGTTCGATGAGCTCAGCTGCAGCAGAGGCTCCGTGGGGAGGGTCAGGGGACTGGACCTCATGAACGTGCTGATGGACCTGATCGGGAGGGTCGAGATGTACGGCGAGTGACCGGTGCGAAGGCCTCCTCGACCAGCTCCATCACCCTCACTCCGTAGATCACTTCGGCCTTGAACCTAGAGGAGATGTAGGCGTCGCGGTCGAGTTCTCCCCTCTCGTAGAGGTCCCTGAGTCGCCTGACCTCATCCGACAGCTCAGAGGTCTCCGACTTGATCCGTCGCATCCTCTCCTTCGGGCTCATGAGCTCTTCAGTATTTTCTCACAGAACTCCTCCACCAGCTCCCTGCCCTTCTCGGTGAGCACCCTTCCCTTGTTGCCGTGTTTGGTAACCAAGTTGGCTGCCTCTAGCTGCTGCAGGGCCTCCCTGACGACGCTTCCGCTCCCCGGCGCCGAATGAGGTTTCCTGTGGCCCATCCTGTGCCTGTCGCTGTACTCCCTCCTCAGCCTCGAGACTCCTATCGGCCCCTTCAAGTACAGCTTCCTCATCAACGAGGCGCATCGGACGTACCACCAGTCAGGGTCCGTGGGTGGCCTCTCCTTCGAGACCCCGGTCTTCGCGAACTTCGCCCAGGGTGGCGGCGTCACTACCCTCTTCTCCTTCAGGTACCTCGAGAGGTCCGATATCAGTCTCCACGAGTCCACCAGCTTGACGCTCAACCCTCAGATTTCACGCGGTCCAACTATTTTACGTATCACACGCTCAGGTACGCTCCCAGGACGTATCTCCTTATCCAGTCCCTCGCTATCGGGTGAAGGGGTGCCCTGAGTACCGACTCGTACTCCCTGATGAATATCTCCGCTATCGCGTCGTGGTTGAGCTTATCGTTCTTCAGGGCCCTGATCCTCTCGAACCATCCACGGTAAAGGCTCAGCTCCTCCTCCCTGAGCTCCTCCGTCGAGAGGTAGCCACCGTAGTGGGTCAGGAGGATGAGCTTCCCCTTGAGGTCGAAGATCCGCTCTATGCTCCTGAGGCCCTGTTCGTAGTCGAACCGGGGAGGGACCGTGTCCGGCAGAGGGAAGCTGAAGACCGTCCCCCTCGTCGAGAGAGCGTCTCCCACTAACACGTAGTTGTGAGGCAAGAGGAGGTAGGCAACGTGGTGAGGCGCGTGACCGGGCGTGTAGATCGTTCTCAGCGTCACGCCCCCGACCCCGACGTCCTCTTCGTCCGATACCTCCACTACCCTCGATGGGTCCATGGGGTCCATCCCCCCCATCGCCTCGAAGTCCCTGGGCCTGAAGATGCTCTTGGTGGACTCCAAGAGCTTCGACGGATCGATCAGGTGTCTGGAGCCTTTCGGGTGAACAAGCACCGTCGCGTTCGGGTAATCTCTGACCAGCCTCGACGCAGCACCGCAGTGATCCAGGTGAACGTGGGTCAGCGCGATGACGCTCAGCTCGGTCCTGGATACTCCTATTGATGTGAGGGCCCTCTTGACCCGATCATACCTCGACGCGTAACCCGTGTCAACGATGATGGCCTTGTTGTCGCTCCTGATGACGTAGGTGGCGTTGGTCCTGTCGTAGTAGAGGCCTCCGTTGTCGATCATGTAGACCCCCTTACCGATGTGGGCAACTCCGTCCATTCCTTTCGTCGGTGATGAGGTCTCAGAAATATAGGTTAAAGTTCGGGGGTGACTTCAGCGCTCTATCGGCAGACCTACCGAGTTGCCCCACTCGCTCCAGCTGCCGTCGTAGTTTCTGACCTTCGGGTAGTTCAGGAGGTGTTTCAGGACGAACCAAGTCACCGAGGACCTCTCGCCTATCCTGCAGTACGTGATGACCTCCTTGTCCGGTGTGACTCCTGCCGACTCGTAGAGCCTCTTCAGCTCCTCGATGCTCTTGAAGGTCCCGTCCTCGTTGAGGGCCTTTCCCCACGGAATGTTGACCGCTCCCGGTATGTGTCCACCCCTCTGTGCGTGCTCAGTCGGGTACTCCGGAGGTGCCAGTATCTTCCCCGTGAACTCATCGGGTGACCTCACGTCGACCAGCGCGACCTGCGGGCTTCCGAGCCTCGTCCTGACGTCGTTCATGAAGACCCTGAACTCGTAGTTGACCCTGGTGACCCTGTACTGAGTCGGTGGATACGAGGGGACGTCCTTCGTCAGCTCCCTCTCCTCCGCGATCCACTTCTTCCTGCTGCCGTCCATGAGGCTGACCCTCTCGTGGTTGTAGAGCCTCACCACCCAGAACGCGAACGCCGCGAACCAGTTGTTGAAGTCGCCGTAGAGGACGACGTGTGTGTCGTTGGACACGCCGCTACGTGACATGAGGGCCTCGAAGCCCTCCTTCGAGACGATGTTCCTCTCGAGCTGGTCGTTGATGTCCCTCTTCCAGTCCCAGAGCACCGCGCCCGGCACGTGCCCCTGATTGTACGCGGTCAGGGGGTCGTAATCGACCTCGATTATCCGAACGTTCGGGTTACTCAGGTTCCTCGCGACCCACTCGGTTGAGACCAAGGGCTGAATTTGCGTGTCCATATCTTAGCATTATTTCACAATAAGAGCATTATATGAAATTACTCAGGTTACTCGGGTGAGCGTCCCTCGGTGTGGCCTCTTCGGTCGCTTTCAGGCCAAATGAGTGGCGAAATAACCTTATTAGGCGAGGATTTGTAAAAAACCCGAAATGCCGATCGCGTTCGTCCTGATCAACACGGAGATCGGGTCGGAGGAAGAGGTGCTCAGGAAGCTGCAGAGCATACCTGCGGTAAAGGAGGCCTACGCGGTCTATGGCGTCTACGACATCGTCGCGAAGGTCGAGGCGGAGAACATGGAGAAGCTGAAGGAGATCGTCTCTTGGAACATCAGGAGGCTCGACAAGGTCAGGTCGACGCTCACGATGCTCGTCATGAGCGCCTCGACCTGAAGGGTTCTGCGGTCTCAAACACTCTCCTATCATTGAGTTGTGAGGTAAGATTTTTGGGATGGAGAGGATCATCTGCCACGTGGATCGGTTAGACATCGAGGTGACACCTCTCGCGGTCCGGAAGATGAAAGAGGCACTGAAGGATGCCGGTGAGTCGGTCGGCGTCAGGATATTCGTCAGCGAGGGCTGCTGCGGTCCGTCCTATGGACTCGCGCTCGACGATCAGGTGAACGGTGACGACATAGTTCTCAACGTCGATGGTGTCAAGTTCCTCGTCGACAGCTTCTCCGCGGAGAGACTGCGGGGCGTCGTGCTGGACTACGCCTCTACACCCTACGGTGAGGGGTTCGTGGTCAAGGGCGCCCGGCCCTCCAGCGGAGGGCACGGCTGTTCCTGCGGCTGCGGACACTAGTCGATCTTATCGGCTATGTCCTCGGGTCCCGAAGAGCTGCTGGGAAGAAAGGCCCCCGATTTCGAGTTACCCACATCTGACGGAGGTACCTTCAGACTCTCCGAGTCGCTGAAGTCTGGCAGATACGTCGTTCTCTACTTCTATCCGATGGCCGACACGCCGGGCTGCACGAGGGAGGCCTGCAGCTTCAGGGATGCTCTGCCAGACCTCTCACGGTTCGGAGCGTTGGTCGTCGGGGTCAGCACAGACCCGCCAGAGAGGAACGCGAAGTTCGCGAAGAAGCACGGCCTCAACTTCACTCTCCTCAGCGACGTCAAGGGAGAGGTCTCGAGGGCCTACGCATCGCTCAACTCGATAGTTAGGAAGTCGAAGCGTCACACGTTCGTGATAGGTCCTGATGGTACGGTGGTCGGCGTCTTCACGAAGGTCAGCCCGTCAGAGCACGCAAGGGAGGTTCGGTCCCTCCTCGAGCGGTTGAGCTCTCAGACCCGAGCCGAGTCGTAGCCCTTCAGTTTCTCTATGTTCCTCCTCTCGGATTCGTCGATGGAATCGACCGATAGCCAGGCCTCCACTATCTCCTTGGCGACCTGAGGTGATGCGAGTCTACCGCTCAGCGCGAGGACGTTCGCGTCGTTCCAGAGCCTCGCCCCCCTTGCGGTCTCAGCGTCGAAGCAGAGCGCCGCCCGCACGCCCCTCACCTTGTTCGCAGCGATCGACACCCCCGTCCCCGTGTAGCAGATCACGACCCCCCAATCGACCTGACCGCTCGTCACCTTCTCGCCGACCTCGGTTCCCACTTCCGGCCACGGTTCCACCTTGCCCGACTTCAGAGATCCCAGCTCCACAACCTCGAAGCCCCTCGCTCTAAGGTGCTCAACGACGGCCCTCGCAGCGGGATAGATGTCGTCAGCTCCTACCGCCACTCTCCTCGGTCTTCCGCCGCTCAGGGCTTATCCCTCGATGGCCTTGGCGATCTCGTCTGCGGTGGGGAACCGGCCGCCAGCGGCCTTCCTCGAGAAGACGAGCTTGCCGTCGACGAAGACGTCAAACGTCCCTCCATCAGAGGTATCCAAGGTGACCGAGAAGTTCTTGAGGTATTTCGTCCCGTACCTGTTCAGAAGTTCTGACGCCAGCTGAGTTGCCTTGGGGAGGTGACCGCAGGGGACGCAGTACACTATCTTTACCTGTGGCATCGAGGTTATCGCTCCATCTACGATATTTAGGTCTATTCCGTCGAATCAGCGACGTACCGAGGTTAATCGACCGAAGGGGTCACCTGAAGAGGTCCTCCTCTCGAGGCCTCACGATTGCCGCAGCACCCTCCTCGGAGGCCCTGTATCTGTATCCCCTGATGATCGCGACCGGTATTCCCTCGTCGGCGTTGCCCATCACCAGCTCCGCGGCCGATGCCAGCTCGTCCGCCACGCAGACCTGCTTGCTCTGAAGCACCCTTCCGTAGAGGTCCTTACTTCCCCTGAGGTCCAGAACAGGCTCGATCCCGCTGCACCCTATCGCCACGTTGACAGCACCCCTCCTGAAGGGCCTGCCGTGGCTGTCGGAGACTATCACGCCCACCTCGATCCCTCTCAGCTCTCTTATCCTCTCCCTTATCCTCCTCGCGGAGGAGTCGGGGTCCACTGGCAGAAGTGAGACGTTGTTCTCGCCGACGTTGGAAAGGTCCACGCCGCTGTTGGCACAGACCAGTCCGTGACGCGTCTCGGTGATGATGAGACCATCGGCCCTAACCCTCAGGACGTCCACCGCTTCTCTGAGTATCGCTTCGACGTGTCTCGGGTCCTTGCCCGTGAGGCGTGCTATCCTGTGGGCCCTGGTGCTGGCCTCGATCGATGCGAGTGGCATCACCCTTCCCTCGGACTTGGAAACGACGATCTGGGAGACCACGACGATGTCACCCGACCTCAACCCGACGCCGTGCACCTCGGCCGCGGAGACTATCAGCTCCGCCAGGTCATCTCCCTCTCTCACCACCGGCAGACTCAGCCCTGTTACCTCAACTCTCCGGACTCCTCGGAGCATCGGCCATTCAGAACCCTAGGTCCCTCATCCTCTTACCGGCCCGGCCCCGAATGTTCAGCTTCACCTCAGGCACCTCCTCCTGTGCCTCAGCGGTCTTCGCCGCCTCCTTCGGCTTGATGAAGAGGGAGCACTTCCCGTCGGGGAGGAGCTTTAGCTGGACGCACGACGCGTAGACGCACCTGAACCCTATGCAGGGGCCATCGACCCAGTTGCACCAAGGGGGGTTCCGCTTGAAGTCGAGTGCCGGCCTTCCGGGCGCTAGGAACTTCGTGCACCTGAAGAACCTGCAGAGCGGGTTGCAGACAGGTGTCGGCTCTCTGGATAGCGTCCAGGGAACCTCCGTTGTCAAGGGTCAGGATTTTACCGGTTCCTCGCATTAATATGCCTTTTCTGATGACCATCGAACGGTAATGGGCTCGCTCGTTGATGTGGGCGGTGCAGTTGAGGTCGCTGCTGTGGCTGAGGCTGAGGCGTTCGAGGTTCGTCTCGAGGCCTAACAGGTTCCTGGTGATCGCGGAGTCCGACGGTGATCTCCTCAGGCTGCACAACAGGAACACCGGCCGGCTTGGAGAGCTGTTGCGACCGGGTGCTGACTTGCTCTACGCGCCCAAAGAGAGCGGTAGAGGTTCGTCCACCTCGGGCACGCTGATCGGTGTGTCGACCGACGAGGGGTTGGCTCTCGTCGACCCTCCGACGCAGGCCAAGGCCTTCGAGCTGGCCTGGAGGAGGGGTTACGTGAACTGGTTGAGCGGATGGTGTCCCACGAGGACTGAGGTCAAAGTGCGCGGCGTGAAACTCGACTATGAGATGCTGGGGCACAAAGGCATGGTCGGGTATCTGGAGCTGAAGTCCGCCGTCTACCTCGATCAGCTCGGCCGGTGCTCGTACCCCGACGCCCCCAGCGAGCGTGGTCTGAAACACGTCAGGGCGCTCGAGGTGTTGAGAGGGGAGGGTAGGAGATCGGTGATCGCCTTCGTCGTCGCCCACCCCTCGTGCAGGGCCTTCAGGCCCTTCGTCGAGCGTCACCCCGAACTGGCCTCGGAGCTGGCGAGGGCCTCAGAAGCTGGGGTCGAGGTGAGGGCCATGAGGGTCCTGCTCGGTACAGAGGGCAGCGTTTCACTCGATGAACCAGACCTTCCGGTTCTACTGGCTTGAACAGCTCACGCAGAGCCCGCACCGAGGACATCTGTGGGCGTCCTCCGGTATGTCGGCATGGCATCGCGGGCACTCGTTGACGACCTCGCCCGACGTAAACATCCCCGGTCCGTTGGTAGTTCTCGTCACCCATATTTAAGTCAAAAACAAAATTACGTTAAACTGTCACCTCGCCGGGCGAGGGGGGAGATAGGCGCGATGGGGTTGAATAGAGGGCCTGAGCAGACTGTGTAGAGGCAAGGAAGGTGCTGGAACGCTACGTTGTCGACGACGTGGCTCTGGTTACGGGGTTAGCGTCATCTCTCGTTGAGGAGGGTAAGCTGAGGGGGTCGATACTCCTTCACCGTAGGATCGTCAGGTCGCTCGGCGAGAGGTTCAGGAGCGGCGACGAGAACGCTCTGGATTCTCTGAAGGTGTTGAGGGAGTCCTGTGAGCGGAAAGGCATATCGATAGAGCTCATCGGCAGCGAGGAAGCCGGTGGTGACGTTCGTGACGTCGTCAGAGAGGAGGCCACCAAGAACGGCGCGGTCGTAGTTACCGCAGACCCCCTCACCTACAGGCTCTGTGAGGCCCTGGGCGTCAAGACCGTTCGCGTCGAGGTGCGAAGTGAGTGGTCCCTCGAGGAGGTCTTCAGGGGGAACGTGATGTCGCTGCACCTGAAGGAGGGCGTCCCGGCGAGGGTCAAGGCCGGTACCCCCGGCAGGTGGAGGTTCCTGGAGCTATCACCCGAACCCGTGAAGAGGGAGAGGCTGGAGCTCTTCGTCCTCCATCTCCTTCAGCGCGTCTACGAGGACGAGTCAAGGACCTCCTTCATCGAGGTCGACGGCAAGAACGTCACCATCCTCCAGTACGGTGAGTACAGGGTCGTCATCACCCGACCTCCTCTCAGCGACGGCCTCGAGGTCACGGTGGTCAGGCCCGTTGTCCGGAAGTCCATTCACGAGTACAGCCTTCCATCCGTGTTGATGGAGAGGCTCACGACCCGTGCAGAGGGCATACTCATAGCCGGTGCACCGGGGATGGGCAAGTCGACCTTCGCTCAAGCGATCGCGGAGCACTACAGGTCGATGGGGAAGGTGGTGAAGACCGTGGAGAGCCCGAGGGACCTGGTGCTTCCGGCCGACGTCACGCAGTACTCCAAGTCCTCTTCATCGGGCAGCGAGCTCCACGACGTGCTCCTCCTCAGCAGGCCCGACTACACGGTCTTCGACGAGATGCGCAATGAGGAGGACTTCCAGCTCTTCGTTGACCTCAGGCTAGCCGGCATAGGGATGGTGGGCGTCGTCCACGCAACCTCTCCCATCGACGCGATTCAGCGGGTCGCCAACAGGGTGGACATAGGTGTTGTTCCGTCGATAATAGACACCGTGATCTTCATGCACTCCGGCGAGGTATCGAAGGTCCACGTCCTTGAGGTCTCCGTGAGGGTTCCGAGGGGCATGAAGAGGGCCGACCTCGCAAGGCCCACGATAGAGGTGAAGGACCTCCTGACCGGTGAGGTTGAGTACGAGATGTACGTCTTCGGCGAGCGGACCTTCATCGTCCCCGTAGGCAGGTCTCAGGGCACCTCTCACGAGGAGGGAAGGGTTCAGTCGGTCCTGAACAAACTGATCGGCAAACACATCGACAGCTACGACCTGAGGGTTTCGGGCGGTGTGGTAAGGCTCGAGGTACCTCCGGAGTACATGAGGGTCTACGTCAGGAAGTTGCAGAAGAGGCTCCACAGGATCTGTCAGCAGCTCGGACTCGAGCTGGAGGTAGTCCCGAGGAAGTAGAAGGGCTCTAAGCCGGTTATCGTTGCGGTCTGCTCATTAGAAGATTCACTGTTCTCTTACGGGGTGATCTTTAGAACTGTGGCCTCCCAGGTGAGAGCGCTCTTTCCAGCTCTCATCAGAGAGCTTTATTAGAGGCCGTCGGTGATTCGGTTCAGCATGGCAGCTGCCGAGGGTACCGAGGGGCAGAGGGTCGTCAAGAGGTACGTTGAGGAGGTGCTGAGGGTAGAGGAGGGCGTGAAAGTGACCGTCGAGGACGGAGGCGTTCTCAGGGTGAAGGGGCCGCTGGGAGAGCTGACGCTGGACTTCAGGGTCGCAGGCGTCGAGTTCATCGGCTCCGATGGAGGTCTTGTCGTGAGGGTTCACGGGAAGGGTAAGAAGGCGAAGGCGCTGCTGGGGACGGTCAGAGCAAAGGTACGGAACGCCGCGCTGGGCGTCACCAAGGGCTTCACCTACAAGCTCAAGATCGTCAAGACCCACTTCCCGATGTCGGTGAAGGTGCAGGGTGACACGCTTCTGATAGAGAACTTCACCGGCGAAAGGGTTCCCAGGACGATCAAGCTGGTCCCCGGCGTGAAGGTGGCCGTCAAGGGCGACGACGTCATCGTCTCCGGCATCGATAAGGAGAAGGTCGGCCTCACCGCAGGCATGATCGAGCAGGCCACCAAGATTCGGGAGAAGGACCTGAGGAAGTTCCTCGATGGCATATACGTCTACGAGAAGTCGGTCGGCAGGGAGTGATCTCATCGGGTCTGAAACGTCATGACCTCCAGCGGGTGAAGAACCCGAAGGCCAGTGGTTCGCCTGTACTGGATCGCGCAGACGCTGCTCTCTGTCAGGAGGACCTCGACCCCCTTGGAGCGGAGCAGTTCTCCGAGTCTCATTCCCATCAGGTCCGATAGCCCCCTCCCTATAGGTCCGGCCTTCATCCCGAATGTCCCACCCATTCCGCAGCACATACCGTCCCCGACCTCAACCACCTCCAACCCGGAGAGCTCCAGCAGCTTCAAGGTGAATGCGCCGCTCGACAGAGACCTCTGATGGCAGGGCACGTGAAGTCCGTACCTTCCGCCGACGCTGCCGGCCCTCAGGTGACCTCCCTCCACCAGCTCCAAGAGGACCTCCATGCCCTCAGCAGTCGCCCTCGAGAGCGACTCGGCGTCATCCCTGCCCCTCAGGAGATATGGGTAGACGTGCTTCAGCGCGTAGGTGGCCGTCGGCTCGAGTGACACTACCCTCCTCCCCTTATCCACGTGGGCTTTCAGGACCGAGACGTTCCGCTCTGCGACCTCAGTGGCTCGCTTGAGGTCTCCGTATGCGACGAACGGATAGCCTGAGCTCATCACCTGCGGCACCTCGACCTCCAACCCAGAGGCGCGGAGGGCCCTCACGAACTTCAACGCTAGGTCCGGCCTGACGTACTGGTAGAAGAAGTCGGGGAACAGCACGATCGTGTCCCTCGGGTTCTCGACCGATGACCTCTCTTCCCTCAAGCGGTCGGTGAGCGTCTTCGACGAGAGTCTGGGCATCTCTACATCAGAGTCCAGTCCGACGACCCTCTCCATCAACTCCCTGAAGGCCCTTGAACTCATGAGTGCGTTGGCCAACGGAGCGATCCTGGAGGCGACCCGCGCGAATGTCTCGTAGCGCATCATGGCCCTGCTGGACCTCGGAGAACCCCTTGACTCCGCGAGCAGCCCCTTGACCTTCGAGATGGACATGGGGATGTTGATCTTGACCGGACAGACCTCCATGCAGAGGCCGCAGCTGATGCACAGCTCCGCGAACTCGGCCCTATCGAGACCGTGGACGTTCGCTGTCCAAGGTATCCCGATTGGTCCTGGGTAGATGTGACCGAAGACGTGACCTCCTACGACGCTGTACGGCGAGCAGACGTTCATGCAGGCGCCGCACCTGATGCAATAAAGCGCCTCCCTGAATACGGGGTCGTCCAGCATTCTCCTCCTGCCGTTATCGAGCAACACGATGTGCAGCTCCCTTCCACCTTCACCGGAGACCGGCAGCCTGCCGCCCATAATCGAGACGTACGTCGTCAGACGCTGACCGGTTGCGGCGACCGCGTGAGACCTCGCGAGAATCAGCGCCTCCTCGACGGTCTTCACGACCTTCTCGATCCCCATCAGCACCACCTGAACGCGGGGGAGCGATGCCGTCAGGCGTCCATTGCCCTCGTTGGTCTCCAGGACCACCGCACCCAGCTCTGCTATCGCGACGTTGGCTCCGTTGATCCCCACGTCCGCGTCCAAGAACTGCGACCTCAGTCTGCGCCTCACGTAGTTGAGTATCGGCCTCACGTCGTGATCCAGCTCCTCCCCGCCCTCCTTGGAGAAGAGTTCCGCGACCTCGGAGACCGATTTGTGAATCGCGGGGAAGACCAAGTGGCTCGGCCTCTCTCCGGCGAGCTGGATGATGCGTTCGCCGAGGTCTGTCTCGACGACCTCGATGCCCCTCGACTCGAGGTACTGGTTGAGCTCGATCTCCTCGCTGGTGAGAGACTTTGACTTGACGATCAGCCTCGCCCTCGCACCGGAAGCCACCCTGAGGATGATCTCGTTGGCTTCAACCGCGTCCCTCGCGAAGTGCACCTTGGCACCCCGGGCCTCGGCGTTCCTCACGAACTCGGTCAGCAACTCCTCCATCTCCTCCAAGCTCCTCTCCTTGATCCTCCTGGCCTCGTCCCTGAACCGCTCGTAGTCGTCAATCTCCGACGCGGCCCTCTTCCTCCCGAGGAGGCCCCTCATCATCGCGAGGTAGAGCCCCCTCACCGGTCCCCTGCTCAGGGATTCCTCAACCGTCTGCTCGAGGGCCCTGAGGCCCCTCAAACCTCCACCACCACGACCGTCGAATGAGGACCGTGAACTCCCATCACCAGCCGGAGCTCTATGTCGCCTGTCCTGCTGGGGCCGGAGATCAAGGTGACAGCGAAGTTCCTCCGCGAGGCCTCCCTTATCAACGGGGCCACATCGACGAGCCTCTCGAGGACCGAGCTCCCCTTCAGGATCGCTAGGTGTAGAGGCGGGAGAGAGGAGACGAGCCTGTCGGAGTCGTCGAAGTTGATCTCCAGTATCGAGCCGGTCTCTGCGACCGCGGCCACTGGGAACGTGATGCCCGCGTCACACGAGGCGATCTCCCTGGGTCGCGCTCTCGGTCCTATCACCTCGAACTCCGCCTTCAGGGCCTCGAGCAGCTCACCGCCGAACCCGTCCCAAGGAGTGGCGATGCAGACGCGTCTCCCACCGGAGGACCTCAGCTCCTCGATCAACGCGTTCAAGACCGCCTCGTGACCGCTCGCCGTACGCAACCTGCCGCCCTGCTCGGAGAACCTCTCCGCGAAGACCTGCAAGGCCCTCCCGGACATGACGCGCTCCCTGGCTTCAGTTTCAGAGTGCAGCTAATTTCGTTTCGTCAGCGACTCAGCTCGAGCACCTCGTCACCGGCCCCGACCAAGACCGTGTATCCTCTGTTGGGACAGATGCCGACCTCCACCACGCCGGGGATCGATTTGACGTAGAGCTCCGTCGACGCTGCGTCATCGAGCTCGCCCGTCATCAGGTCCAAGATGAAGTTGCCGTTCTCGGTAACCACAGGCCCCACCTTGCCCGTCCCCACCCTCAACTTCGGCGACCATCTCTGTTCCGTGAAGAGGTGCATGAGGTAATCGACCGCGAACGGCAGCACCTCGACCGGTACCGGGCCCCGCAACCTGTCGACCAGCTTCGCGGAGTCACCGATCAGCACGACCTTCTTCGAGGCCCTCATCAGGACCTTCTCCCTCGTCACCGCAGCACCTCCGCCCTTAACCGAGTTGCCGGACCTGTCGACCAGATCGAAGCTGTCCACGTAGACGTCCGGCTCGACGCACTCGGCCAGACCGGTCACCCTCAGCCCCACCCTCCTAGCGACCTCCTCCGACTGCCTCGACGTCGGTATGACCGCTCTCACCGCAGAGGTCGCCCCCCTTTCCTTCAGCACCCTCCCGAAGACCTCGACCGTCGAGCCCGTTCCCAGACCGAGGAAAAGGTCCCTCCCGAGCGAGAGGAGCGTCTCCACGGCCCTCACAGCGGCCGCCTCCCTCTCCAGCTCCGCCCCCGTCCTCAACGACCCTTCTCAAACGTCGGCTTAGATGAACCTCTTCCTCTTGGAGGACCGACGTCCAGTTCGGAAAACATCAATAGGAGCCCAGTGGGAGTTGGCAGAGGCCCATGCCGACGTGGGGTTACTCGGTGCAGGACCTCGACGAGTCAAGGACCGTTAAGGCGAGCCTCAGGGAGGTGGACGCATCGCCGAAGTGGACCAGGGAGCTCTGCGCCGCGATCAAGGGCATGAACCTCGAGGACGCGAAGAAACTGCTCGAAGACGTCATCGCGAAGAGGAGGATGATACCCTACAGGAGGTACAGGAAGCTGAGGGCCCATCACTCGGAGACGAAGGGGCCTGGAGGTTATCCGGTGAAGCCTGCCAAGTTGCTCCTCAAGCTC
This sequence comes from Candidatus Calditenuaceae archaeon, assembly GCA_025058225.1. Classification (GTDB taxonomy): domain Archaea; phylum Thermoproteota; class Nitrososphaeria_A; order Caldarchaeales; family Calditenuaceae; genus Calditenuis. The sequence continues at coordinate 59,421 of JANXEE010000014.1, forward strand.
CTCGAGTCGCTCGAGGCTAACGCAGATTTCAAAGGCCTGGACACCGCGAGGCTGAGGATCGTCCACGCGGCGGCCCACAGGGGTAGAGTTCTGGAGCGTTTCTTCCCGAGGGCTTTCGGTAGGGCTTCGCCCCACAACAGGACGCTGATCCATGTCGAAGTGATAGCGGAGCAGTACTGAGGTCTCAGACTTCATAGGCCTCTCTGAGCCTGTTGCTGAGCCTTTCAGCCCTCAGGTCCTTCAGCCTCTCGGGGGCCAGTTCGACGGTCAGAACGGTCGGCTCCTCTCCGGCCGTCACCTCCTCGGTCACCACCACACCCCCTCTCAACTCCACCAAGTCAACAGCTAGGGACATGCCGTTGAAAGAGTTGCCCAGCACCA
>JANXEE010000007.1 GCA_025058225.1 Candidatus Calditenuaceae archaeon
AGAGTATTAGAACTATTAGAGAGGCGAATAGAACAATTCACCAAAGACCCGATAGACATCCTAGCAAGAATACTCAACGAGAAGGGGCTAGATTGGATAAAAGAAATCCCAGAGGGCATAGGATCAATAAAGGACGGAGAATTCGAGGGGATATTTGTACTGTTTACTGACGGGGAGAACTTCTATTGGAGACTTCACCGCTATGATAACAACAAAATCATCACATCACCGACAGAGATCGTCGACCTCCTCTTAGAAGGAGATAGCCAGAAGAAAGGCGAGAACATAGACTACGAGATCATAATACCGCTACTGAAAATGACCAAAGAAAATCTCTCGAAGGAACTTGAAGAGCAAGTGAAGAGAGCAAAAACAATGACAGGGCCTCTTAGACCCGACAAAAAAGTAAGGCAGATTTACGAGACGCTATCAAGTCATGGCCAAGATGGAGAGAAGCTGGCAGCCATGTTTAGGAAGGTCTCGGAGAGCAAAATGATTGTCGACCAGCTATGGAGGGCCTTGCAACAGGGTAAACTGATGGAGGAGGCTTGGAAAATACTGCCTAAGGCTGTGGAAAATCACAGCAAAGAAAGCGAAAAGAAACTACCCGAAAAGCTAAAGAGGATCTGCTGGTGTTATTTCAGAAGAAAATCCTCTTCGTCTCTAAGTGGAACTTAACGAACACACCCCGTGCGATATGCTGGAGGCCAGACAGCCCCGATTGTCCGGTCGTACACTGAGCTATACGCCAGTGATTTTGTCGTTCCTGGCTGAGCTACGGGCCCCATCACGTGTTCTCATCGATTAATATCAAGTGAACGCTGGTTTAACCAATGTATGCTTCGGGTCCGCGCTGAAACATTCACGGAAGGTCTTGGCTCAGTTCCTCTTGTTCACATTAAAATATAGGAGGTGAGGAGTGCAATTGTGCAGCTCGTAAAGCGGATCTCAGAAGAGGAAGAGGAGTGGGAGGACTGGGAGGAGGACTTCGACGAAGAGTGGGAGGAGGAAGAGTGGGAGGAGGAGGAAGAAGAGGAGTTCTGAAGCGTCTCGAGACACATCCTAGAGCCGGTTATTTTGGTGTGATAGGTCAACCGTCTCACCAACGGCGAACCTCTCTTCAAGCACGATCGATGTCGTGGCACCCTTGATGCCTCTGAGGTTCATTACGTTTGACCTGAGGAACCTGTGAAGCTCATTGAGGTCCCGAACCTTTACTATCGCGATCACGTCGTATTCGCCCGTTACTCCGTAGACCCTCGTGACCCGCTGACACGAACAGAGGTTCGAGATGATATCGCTCACGTGGTTCGGCTCCACGCACAAGTGGACAAAGGCAATCAGTTCTTTCCCCTCTCCCATCGGCACATAACCCCAATCGCACGCTAAATATTGATCGCCACCCCGAAACTATTTTTTATAGACGTTATAGGGAATGGTAGGGTTGCCCCGCTTTCACGAACGCAGGGTTCAGCAGCTGAGGGGTAGTTCCTTTGTAATCACGCTACCGAAGGAGTGGGTGGAGGAGAGCGGCCTGAAGAAGGGGTCTGCGGCGACTGTGATCTCCGAACGCGACCTTTTACGGGTCGTCCCTTCAGGGAGAAGGCTAACCGTTCAGTTGACCATCGACGCTGATCTGCTGGGCGATCTGGTGGAGGACGTCATGGTAGCGTGCTATGAAGCAGGGGTCTCATCGTTGAGGGTCCTGACGAGGCGCGGCAGGGCTGATGAGCTGTTGGTGAGGACGAGGCGGCTGAGGGAGAGGTTGCAGGGCATGTTCACGACCATGGAGTCTGAGGGCTCTGTAGCTGTCGAGATCTCCGGCGACCCCTTCAGGTCCGTCGAGCAGGCGCTCTCGGTGACGCTTCAGTCCCTAGTGAGGGCCCTCAGGCGCGTCGAGTCCGATCTGAGTACCGGAGGAGGCGTTAGCCACGAGCTGGAGGAGCTCCTCAAGGACTGCGCCGGTCACGCGTCGTCACTCAAGAGGATGGTCTCACAGATGGTGGCACTTCCCGACGAGCAGAGTCCCTTTTATGCGATACCCGCACTGATGGAGGCGGCTTCGAACCTAGTTTACTTGGTCAGAGACGTTGAGGAGTCTGTGGCGTCCATTGGGAGGCAGGAGCTCATGTCGTTGATCCACCTCGCCGAAGTCCTGGAGCAGCTCAACACTCTCGTCGTCGAGTTGAGGAACTCCGTGGTCATAGACCAGCTCCACGACCTCGCACAGTCTTTGCGCGAGGCCGGTCGGAGGGGAGGTCAGAAATCGTTGCTGAGGGGGGCTGAGGATTTCATAAAGTCCCTGATCAGGCTCAATGCGTTGATGACCTCGTCGGAAAGCAGAACAAGTCTAGGACCATATGGTCCGACCTAGCCGAGTACGACTTCACACGGCCCGTCCTCAACACCATCACCTCGTGACCCCTCTCCTTAGCGACCCTCACCACTTCAGAGGAATAGTCTTCCTCGGAGCCCTTCCTCACGAGGTCGTGTAGGTGAACGACGCCTCCGCAGGGCCTCAGCAGCTTAAGCCCGACGTCGAGATATTTGAGCGTCCCTGGGAAGTATCCCAGCACCACCCTGTCTGCGATGCCCGCGAGGTGTCTGGCCACGTCCCTACAATCGCCCAAGTATGCCGATACGCGGCCACCCAGCCCGTTCCTCTCGATGTTCCTGACGAGGAACTCATAGGCCTTTGGGTTCAGCTCGATAGCGTGCACCGCCTTCGGTCGACCGAACACCGCGATCGGGAGTGAGAACTGACCTATGCCTGCGAAAGCGTCGACAACGACCTCCCATTCACGAACCAGCGCAGCTACCCTAATCCTCTCGAACTTGTTGCCGAGTGAGAACATCGTCTGCTCAGCGTCAAGCTCATAGATGACGCCGTGCTCGGTGTAGGTCGTCACGACTGGCCTCTCGCCGTAAAGGAGCCTCACCTTCGGGAGCCTGAGGTCTCCGGACACTCCCTCGTAGGCGAGGACCGCCTTGAGGTGTGCGAACCTTTTCGTCAGCTGCTTCACGACCTCGTCGGGATCGTCGTCGAGACCCAGCCTGACCAAAACGACGTTGCCGATCAGCTTGTAACGCGCTCTCATTTTCCGGCCAGTTCCACCAACCTAGTTGCGACCCTGATCTTTCCGTTGAGTTCCCTCGAAAGCTCGCTGTACATCCGAATTACCTTAGAGTCCACCTCAATAGCCCTGTCCACCCCCGCCCTCAACGACTCAGGTGTCAGCTCACTCACGTTGAGAACGACGGCCGCACCTCTCTCAGCCAGGGATTCGGCGTTGCCGAGCTGCTCGGTGTGATTGGGTGTCGGTAACAACACTAAGCTGCATCCGTATGCGAGCGCCTTCGAGATGGTCGAGTGACCCGCCCTTGACACGACGACGTCCGCGGCAGCCATCGCGATCGTTTCATCAGGCAACCATGAAACCAATAGGTGTCTCCCACTTCTGTTGGAGAAGTTGTGGCCCGGCTCTCCCGATGAAAAGACGACCTGATAATCAGCGAGGCCTTCAAGGGACCCGGTCAACCTCTCCCTCGACGCTCTCCTTTCAGACTCGGGGCCGGTGTTCAGAATTAGGATCAGCGGCTCGTCAGGATCGAAGCCCAGCATCTCCTTTGCCGTCCTCCTATCGGGAAGCTCGTTGGGGTAGCGGTCCAAGACGGGCCCAACGAACTCGACCTTCTTCAGCTCTGCGTCCCTGAAGAACAGGTTCCTGTTCGAGATGGTGAGGGGAGGAGGGTAGTCTGCAATGAGTACTGCGTCTGCGAGCGACCAGACCCTCGCAACTACGTCCGCGAAAGCGTTCGTGAAGGCGGAAGCGGTACGATGGCGTTCACTCTCGACGACCAGCCTGAACTGGTTCAGCAGTACGGCTACGGGCAGCCCGAGGAGTTTCGCCGCAAGCAGGGTGGATCCCCTGGTGTCTGAAAGTACCACGTCGGCACCGAAACCGTCCGAGACGGCCATCTCCTGGAGGATCTGAGTCGTCACCCTCAGCGGCAGAACCGAGCCCTTGAGCAGTGACCACCTGAAGCTCACGCTGCCATCAGGGGAGTTGCCGTAGTCAACCCTTTGGACGTCGATGGTCCGCACACCGTTGGCCCTGAGGTAATTCAGGCCCTCCGAGTAGGAGGTCGCGATGACCTCGTGTCCCATCGCCGAGAGCGTTTCGATCAGTCCCTTGCATCGCGCCGCGTGACCGAAACCTATCCCGCAGACACCAACGTGCACCCTCAACCGCTGCACCTGGCCCCGAGGTCCTCTAACCTCAGCCTCCTCACCGGACCGTAGGGCCGCTCTTCGATGTACAGCTCCGCCTCGAACCTGTAGACGTTTGACTCCGGGTCGAGGTAGGTGGTGGGTGGAAGGCCTGCCTTGAGGCATACGTTGATGAGGAACTCGTGAGCGTCCCATCCGTGCTCGACGGCCACCTGCGGCAGAAGGAGGCCCGATGCGTCCCCATACTCTATAATGAGTCCGTGCCTACCGACCGTAACTTCTTCGGCGATCCTGCGCCTGTCATCGACTCGGATGAGCTCGAGGGGTGAAAGCACGCTCAGCTCCAACACGACCCTTTTCAGCTCATCGATCTCTAGGGGCGGGAAACGCGGGTCGTAGAAGGCAGCTGCGATCGCGGCCCTTGCGGTGATGACCTCCAACCTATCAACGGGTCTCGGGTAGCCTATGCAACCCCTCAGTTCCATCTCCGGATACGTGTAGAGCGTGACGAAAACCCCTCTGCGCACCACCTCGCTGAACACGGCGGGGAACCGTAATTCGTCAGGGCCTGCGCCTTTAAAGACCGACTCTATCGCACCCCTTGCAACTCTGATCAACCCCGCAGCCGCCTCCTCTCCTATCTCACCCATCGAGCCTCCACAGTTGGCCCGTCCCTTTTACCCTTAGCACGGGCACGTTCCGCTAGGACCTCTTTAAGGAAGCGTTTTTGCTGACGGCCAGCTCCTTCGCGGATTTCAACGTCCGTTCGATTCTGCTCCAGTGGCTGCCCTCCCAGTACCTCTGTCCGCAACTCAGGCATACGTAATGACGGCCGTCGCCCTCGTCGACCAGTTCGCCGTTGCAGATCGAACATCGGGTTGCCCTTGGCTCAAGGAACTGCGCGACCTCTATGCCGAACATCTTCGAGGCTCCCTCTGCCACGACCGCGAGCTGCTTCTCTATCCCCTCCAGCGGCACCAGTATTGACCTGATGTCCCTTCTGATGGCGAGCCTATGCAGTTCGATATCCGAGGTCACCAGTACCCTTCCGGAGGACTTTGCCTCCAAGAGGAGCTGGTCGTCATCGGACTTGGAATAGACAGCGTCGTACCCTAATAGCCTCAACCACCTAGCGAGCTTGCCGTGCATGGAGTCAGCGATGAACTGTGGCCTCTCACTCGACGGTCTCCCTTCCGGTCTCAAGCCTGCACTCCTCACAGAGGAAGTGGTCGTCGATGCGGCGCAGCATGTCGCTCCACTCACCGCAAGAATCGCAGTATCCCTCGAAGTATGGTTCAGGTCTCCTCACTATCCCCCTTATCTTCAGCTGCTCCCTGACGATCTCTATGATGTCAGGCGTGAACTTCAGGATGTCCTTCATGCTGATGATCCCGGCGATCCTGCCCCTGTGGGCTACGACGAGCCTGCTCACGTTTAGTTTGTTCATCGTCCTCAACGCCTCCTCGATGGTCTCCTCCGGTCTCACGGTTATGATCGGACTGGACATGATCTCCCTCAGCTTCACCTCGCTCGGCTTGAGGTCCTTCGCAACCACCTTCTCAACCAGGTCACGCTTTGTGACTATCCCGACCGGTGAGCTGTCCCTCATCACAAGGACGCTGCTTATCTTGTACTTTGCCATCTGCTGCGCCGCGTCTGCGGCGGTGTCCTCCACGCTCAACTCAATGATCGGGCTGGTCATCACGTCACGGACCAGTATTTCGCTTGTCAGCGGAGTCTCTTTCAATCCACCATTCAACGTGGATCGGTGTCAATAAACTTTGACCTCCACCAGTCCGGAGCTCTGACCACTCACTCGAACTCCTTCTGAGGGTTGATCTTGCTGAAGACAGCCCTCATCCTCCTCAGATCGACGTTCCTCCTTAACAGCTCAGCCTCGATCTCGTCCACGAACTCGGTACCCACCCTTCTCGGGAGGGAGACGAGGTCGTCCACGACGTCGAGCGCCAACGGTAGGCCGGTTGCTGGGTTGTGGGACTCCAATACGTAGGTGATCGCGATGTCCTTCAGGTCGCTTCCCGCACCCCTCGGCAACTCCAAGCATACCGGGGGCTGGGCCTCGACCGTCCTCACGAAGACCCTCTCCGTGGAGCTGATCAGTCTGATGAGCTCGTCGCTGCGTTTGTCGTCCCTGTGCCTTCCGAGGTCTGACACGACCTGCAGCCTGAACCTCCTCTCGGCCCCCTTAAGGGCCCTCTCCACGTCCACCGACCTGCCCTTCCGGACGTACTCCTCCATCTGGCTGCAGAAGAGCGAAAAGACGTCGTGGTAGTACCCCTCTGGGAAGATCTCGGAGTACGCGATGACATCGCCCGGGCTCGTCGTCAGCAAGAGTATCGACCTGTCGGAGAGGCCTAGCATCCTCCCGGGGCCGTAGGTGTATCCGATGAGACCGTCCAGAGCCGACGTGGGGACCCTCTTGACGATGCCAAAGGCCCTCCCCGAGTCGAGGAGCTTCTCAGTCGACCTCAGCAGCTCTTCGATCAGGCCGTAAACCGATTTGAACTCACGACGGCTCACCGGGTCGACCCAATTCAAACTCTTAGTCTTCACCCTACTGCATCCCGCCCTGAAGCCGAAGAAGCTGCCGTCTATGACGACGTAATCAGCCTCCTCCAACGCCCTGAGGGCGAGGGCCCTCTCCAAGTACGTCGTCACCAAGTCCAGCTTCTTCAGGAACTCTTCCTTGCTGTCGTTGACAGACCCCTTCAACATGTCCCCAACGTAGAGCTCACCGTCCTCCAACGGCTCGAGGCCCCTGAACGCCTTAACGCCAGCTGTTGAGAGGCCGTACTTCACCCCGATCCTCTCGTCGATCGCCGGCGTGTCGGAGCCGTCCACAACAGCGAAGGTCCTCTCCTTCCACTCGACCCTGTTCAGACCGCGCCTGGCCCTCTTCACCAGGTCCTCGAAGGGTTTGAGGAACTCCACGTCGACCTTCGTCAGGTAGTTGAGGATCGACTCGACCTCCCTCCTCGCTAAGTCGTAATACCTCTCTTGGAGCGGTTTGGGGATCTTCTGAAGGTCCGGAAGGTCTTCCTCAGCGCCCACCTCTTCGCTCCTCCTCTGGGATCTCGAACGTGATCAACAGCGGAACAGGTGAGGGGTTGAGCTTGCCTATGAGGAAGAAGTAGCCCTCGGGAAGTCTGAGGAGCTGATCGCTCTGAACTAAGGACGTCGCGAAGAACTTCTCCGCCTCCAGCGCGTCAAGCGGATGTATCCTGCCGATGAAGAGCGTGTTGAGGTTTCGCCTGACTGCAGCGTTTATGCCAATCTCACCCGCGATGCCCTGTGATATCAGGGTCAACGCCAGTCTGTAGGACCTTCCGAGCGCCGCGAGCTCCGTCAGCATCTTCGTCGTCCTCTCCTCTAGTCCCTTTGGCTGCCACGGGCAGTACTGAGGTGCCTCGTCGATCACCAAGGCGATCCTCAGCTCCTGTTTCTCCTCCATCAACCTCTTCAGGTATCTCGCGATCGAGAGGAACATGCTCAGCTTCTGCTCCTTGGCGCCGTAACTCAGGTCAAGGACCAAAAGGTGCTTCTCCCTGAGCTCCCGTATGATCTCGTCGGGCCTCTTGGTCCCCATCACCGGCCTCAGTTCTGCAGCGTCGAGTTTGTCGAAGACTCTCTTGACCTTCCTCAGGTAAATCTCTCCCCATCTTGAGAGCCTCCCGTACTGGTCGGTGTTGTCGGCCCTGATCACGCTCTCGAGGTTTCTCAGCAGGTTCGACTTGGTCTCGAGCTCGTCGATGCCCCTCCAGTTGGTGGTGGCGATCACCTCGTCCAAATAGTTCACGAGCCTCGAACCCGTGTCACCACCTCCGAACTCGTTGAGTGCGGATGCCAAGTAATCCTTGACTGAGGCGTCGTCTAGCTCAACGTCACCCATGTTTATCACGCGATCGGAGTAGTAGGGTGCGTAGTCGGAACCTTTCCAGTCAAGTATCAACACGTCGTATCCGTTCCTCATCAGCAGCGGTATCACTTGATGTCTGCAAAGGTAAGACTTACCTGAACCGGTGACGCCGAAGATCCCTATGTGCGATGAGATGTACTCGGCCTGCACAGGGACCTCCCAAGTCTTGAAGCCGGTCGCGTAGTAACCCACTCTCTGCGTCGAGGTCGAGAGGAACTCCATGGGGTTGGTCCGGACGTTGAACCTGTAGACCTTGGACCCCGGGGCCACGATGGTCATGTTCTGGTGGATCTTGCCGCTGGTCACGTCGCCGATCACGACTAGCCTGAAGGCGTAGAACTCCTTCGCGGTGCTGGCGGTCCCACCTCTCCTCGCGTATGCCACGCCGGGTGTGTAATTGACGGCTCGAAGGGCGTCGTTGACCCCGAATCCGCCTCTGCAGATCGCGAGGACCTTGTTGCCGTTACGGTTGTCGATCAGGACCAGCGTCTCGTTCGTGACGAGCTTCTCCATACCCTCGTAGAGAATAACGAGGCTCTCGTTCTCCCTCGATCCGCTCGCGACCACCCCGATCTCCTCGAGCTCCCCGGTCATCCGGGCAAGGTCTGTGACCTCCAACTTCGCTCCTTCACGTTAACTCAAAACCACCGGTAAATATCTGAGGCCCCTTCAGGGGTTACCGGGTTAATAAGAGGCTCACGATGTTGATCTGGGGTTGAGGGTAGAGGAGGTCTTAATAGAACTGTTGAGGGTCTACTCTCCAAGCGGCCAAGAGAAGGCCCTCGAACCCGTCATGAGGAGGTTCCAGAGGGAGCTGGGATACAACGATCTCGTGATCGACTCTGCGGGCAACTACCTCTTCGTCAGGGGGAGCGGAGACCGTAGGGTGCTGCTGGCGGGGCACGTCGACACCGTCCCGGGTCAGATCGAGGTCTCCAGAAGGGGCGACAGGATAAGGGGCAGGGGTGCGGTCGATGCGAAGGGACCGTTCGCGGCGATGCTCTTCGCCGGATCGAAGTGCGAAGTCCGGTCCGGTTACAGTGTCGTTGTCGGAGGACTAGTGGATGAGGAGGGCGAGGGCTCCGGTGCTAAGGAGCTACTCAACTCGGCGTTCAAGGCCGACCACATCGTTATCGGCGAGCCGACAGGCACTACCGGGGTCGCGATCAGCTACAGGGGCAGTGTAACGCTGGCGCTCACCAGTAAGGGAAGGGGCGGTCACAGCTCAGCGCCCTACATGGGTGACTCGGCCCTCGACAGGTTGCTGGATGCGATCGAGACCATAAGGTCAGTCTTCAACGGAAGGAGTTACGACGAACCAACTTCAGCGGTGACCGTGATTAAGGCGGGAGACTGGCCGACCAGGCTGCCTGAGCAGGCTGAAGCGATCGTCAACGTGAGGTTCCCTCCTTCGATGGAGACCAGATCGATACTGGAGAGGGTGGAGGCGATCTGCTCGCTCTACGGCTGTTCGTTCGTGGTGAGGGACGTCACCGAGCCGTTCCAGACTAGTGTCTCGCAACCCGTGCCGAGGGCCCTCATCAGGTCGATGCTGAAGTTGGGCGTCAGGCCAAGAGTGGTCAAGAAGACAGGCAGCAGCGACATGAACGTCCTCTGGAAGCTGACGATGAGCATCTCGGCCTGCGGCCCCGGGAACTCTCTATTGGCTCACACCTCAGAGGAGGAGGTGAGCGTCGGAGACCTGGAGCTCGCTTCCAAGATCTATGCGGGCGCCATCAGTGAGCTTCAGTCCAGGTGAGTTCGTTCTTTGGCTTTGCCCAACAACTTCATCCTGACCTGCTCCCTGGCCTCCAGTTCGGCCTCGGCCCACTTCCTCAGCGACTCGACTTCGAGCACCAAGAGGTCGCAAGCCCTCCGGACCTCGTCGGGGTGGGAGGAACCCAGTACCCTGTAGCTCCGAACTACCTTCTCTGGCTTGAGGAAATCGCTGAGCGCAGAGAGCGACTCGTCGTCCAGTCCGAGCGCCCTACCCTCCGCTATCACCTCAGAGATCCCCGACCCTGAAGCAAAGAGCCTCGAAAGCCTCGCGGCGATGCCATGAGCCCTCCTGAAGGTCATCTTGCGGTTGAGAGCCAAGTGCGCGGCGAACTCCGTGATCCCCGCTATCGGATGAACCGCGCGCACAGCTTCCTCCGTAACCCTCATACCCGCTATCAAGCCCTTCATCACCCTCATCGAGTCAAGTGCTGCGGCAGATGGAGGCCAGATGTGCCTTGTTGACTCCTGAAGGTCGAGAACGTAGCCCCCGAACCTGCGGGCTAGGGTCGCCGTGAGACTCGTCAGACCGCCGAGGGCCTTCGCTGCGATCGTCCTCGCAACTTCTGCCACCACCGGGTTACGTTTGTGGGGCATGATGCTGCTCGTGGAGCAATACTCGTCACCTATCTCGATAAGCTGCATGCTGACGTACCTCACGATCTCCTCTGCCAGATCAGTCAGTGCGACCGATAATCTACACAGCGCCCCAAGATATGTTATTATGAAATCTCTAGAAGAGCTCGCCTCGAGTGCGTTCAGGAGAGGTCCTTTGAACCCGAGCAGCTCCGAGAGGGCCGAACGGTCGTGGGGTACGGAAGTGCCTCCAACGGGGCCCGCTCCCAGCGGCGACTCGGCGACGTCGTCGTAGAGGCTTTTGAGAGCCCTCAAGGATTTCAGGATCCTAGATGCGTGGTAGGTGAGGACGAACCCGAACGTTCCAGGGGCAGCGACCTGCTCGTGTGTGAACAAGGGAAAAACGGTCTCGGCGTGATCCCGAGCCTTAGAGATCAGCGCCTCCGCCAGACTTGATCCCTCGCTGACCAACTCCGCGATGTACTTCATCAACCTCAGCCGAATCGCTGCGGCGACCGCATCGTTCCTGCTCTTTCCAAGGGCCAAGTTCTCACCGGCCTCTGGAACGGCCGACTTCAGGTACTCCTCGATGACCATGTGGACGTCCTCAAGCTTGTAATCCGTCATGGGGAGCGTTGACGGATGCGCGCTCCTCAGGGCCTTGATAGCCCTATCCAGTGTCTCGCTGTCTATCAGACCCATCCTCTCGAGTGAGGTCAGATGGGCCGCGTTCACAAGGACTACCTCATCGAAGATCTGGAGGTCTACGTCGAGCGATGAGATGAACTTCGCCACGTCCTCAGGCATCTCCCTCTCTAAACGCCCGGACCTGAACGACACGGGTCGAGTTCCCCCATGCCCGTTATCACTGTTTCCTCTGACCAGCACGTTAATATGGATCGACCCGGGGAGGAAATGCGTACGGGCATGTCGGCTGACATAACACTCAAGCTGCTGAACAAGAGCCTCGGGAACCAGGTGCTGATCAAGCTTAGGAGCGGCAGGATGATAAGGGGGGTGCTGGTGGGCTTCGACCAGCACATGAACGTCGTCCTCAACCCCGCGGAGGAGGTCCATCAGGACGGCAACTCGAACAGGCTTGGCACCGTAATCCTCAGAGGGGACAACATCGTCATGATCTCCCCAGGTCAGTTGAAGGGGGAGTGAGACCTGATGACGAAGGGCACGCCCTCGATGGGGAAGTTCAAGACCCCGACGCACGCGAGATGTAGAAGGTGTGGCAGGAGGTCCTTTCATTACAGATCTAGGAGGTGCGCCCACTGCGGGTTCCCTGACACCAAATGGAGGAGGTACAGGTGGTTGAAGAGCCTGAAGGAGAGGGCCAGTTAGATCTTCGCAAGCTCCTCCAGCAGTTCAAGGACCCGTCTGCCGTTCTCCGTCAACCTGTAGTTCCAACCCTGATCGTCGACGCGTTCTATCAGTCCGTACCTGCTCAGTATCTCGACGTGTCTGTCGACCGATTTCCAGTCCATCTTCAGCTCCTCAGCTAACTGGTTCCTGTTCATGGGCTCTTCCAGCCTCCTGAGGATCTCCACCCGGGTCTTAGCACCCCTCATCCTCACTAGAAGTCTGAAGACGTCGTAGTCGAAGTAGCTCCGGGTCCACATCCTCCTGACGTATCCCTTGAAGGCGACCGTACCTATGAAGCCGATCCAGGCACCTACAGCGGCCAGCAACAATGCATTCGACGCTCCTGATGGGCTCAGGATCTCACCTCTGGTCCGAGCACCTGCAATCTCGGGTTCGCCTTCGCGGAGGGGCTCACGCGTGATCACGACTTCAGAAGTGTCCTGGGGCCATGAGATGTACCAGAGGATCGTAAGGGTGACACCCGTGACCGCTAGGGTTACCGCGACGTAGTCGTACCACCTATTGGTCACAGCCGTAACGGCCCTCTCTAACTTCATTCCCCTAGGGACTTCCGTAGATCGTATATTTCTGAGTTTATCCGAATCGTGAGGTGGGAGGTCTTCACTCTGGTAAAAGTTGACATATACACCACTCGAATGAACCTGTGAGATGGGTCAAACTGGTACAACAAGTGTGACAAACCTTGCACTTGTAGCAGCGGTCGTAGCCCTTGCGATTGGTTTCGTCTTGGTCTCGACGAACAGCAGGACCATAAACGTGAACATGGGTGGCCCAGGAACGGAGTACAACGTCATCACCATCACGGGCTCAGCATCGATGAAGGTCGTCCCAGATGAGGGGAGGCTGCAGGTGGGAGTCCTCACGAGAGGACAGACCGCGTCGGAGGCGATGAGATCGAACTCGGAGGTCTCCAACAGGGTCGTCTCGGCGTTGAAGGGTATAGGGTTAGCAGATCGGGACCTCCGGACCAGTGGCGTGTCCGTCAACCCGGAGTATGACTGCAGTTCGGGACAGTGTGTCCTCAAGGGATACGTGGCCACGAACACGCTTGAGGTAACTCTCAGGGGGGAGTTCGTGAGGAGGGCCGGCGAGGTGATCGACGAGGCAGTTGAGGCCGGATCTAACTTGATCTACGGCATCTCCTTCACGGTATCAACCGAAAGGAAGCGCCAACTTAGTCAAGATCTGATGAGGGCTGCTGTCTCGGACGCCCGCTCAAAGGCCGAGCTCCTGACCAGGGAGTTAGGTCTCAGGATAGTTGGGGTTGCAAGCGTATCCGTTAACCTCCAGGAACCCATGCCAGTCGTCCCTACTGCCGTTGAAGCGAGGGGTGCCGAGTTGAGGTCTACGCCCGTATCGCCCGGTGAGCTGACCGTATGGGCTCAGGTGACTGTCTCCTTCAAAATCGAGTGACTCATGAACCCAGCAACTTCCTCAACACGTAATTCAGAATTCCTCCGTTTTTGTAATACTCGACCTCTATGGGTGTGTCAAGTCTTGCGATCGCTCCGAACTCGATCGTGGAACCGTCGGTTTTTCTCGCTCTCACGAGGAGCCTCTTCCTGGGGCGAAGTCCCTCCGATATTCCTAAGATGTCGAAGGTCTCCGTTCCGTCGAGTCCAAGTCCCTTCCAGCTCTGCCCGGTCTCGAACTGCAGCGGGAGCACCCCCATCCCCACTAGGTTGCTCCTGTGGATCCTCTCGAAGCTCTCCGCGATCACCGCCCTCACCCCGAGCAGATGGACCCCTTTGGCAGCCCAGTCCCTAGAGCTCCCAGCGCCGTACTGCTTCCCTGCGATGACAAGCAGCGGTACCTCCTCGGCCTTGTACCGCATCGCGGCCTCGTAGACGCTCGTCATCTCCCCCGATGGCAGGTGCCTCGTCCACCACCCCTCACGGCCCGGGACCAGCTGGTTCTTCAGCCTCACGTTGGCGAAGGTCCCCCTCATCATCACTTCGTGGTTGCCCCTCCTTGCGCCGTAGGTGTTGAACTCGTCAGGCGACACGCCCAGCGACCTCAGGTACTCTCCCGCTGGACTGCCGGGTAATATGGCGCCCGCTGGCGATATGTGGTCGGTCGTGATCCTGTCCGTGAGCAGCACCAGAACCCTTGCACCCGTGATGTCCTCAGGCTCCTCGGCCTTCAGGGAGAACCTCTCGAAGAAGGGTGGCTCCTTGACGTAGGTCGAGCTCGGGTCCCAGTGGAAGACCTCACCGGTCGGCGCGTCGAGGGCCCTCCAGCGGTCATCGCCCTTGAAGACGTCGGTGTATTTGAGCTTGAAAAGCTCGGGGCTGATCGACCTCTCGATCACCTCGGCGATCTCCTTCATGTCCGGCCAAATCTCCCTGAGATAGACGGGTCTGCCTTCCCTGTCCCGGCCGAGCGGCTCCTCCGTCAGGTCGATGTCCACCCTACCGGCGATCGCGTAAGCGACCACGAGCATCGGCGAGGCAAGGAAGTTGCCCTTGACCTGCGGATGGATCCTGCCCTCGAAGTTCCTGTTGCCGCTGAGGACGGAGAAGGTCGTGAGGTTGTGCTTATCGATGGCCTCCGCGACCGGTTGAGGCAGCGGACCGCTGTTACCGATGCAAGTAGTGCAACCGTAGCCCACTAGGGAGAACCCCAGCTTCTCGAGGTAAGGGTAGAGCCCCGATCCCTTCAGGTACTCCACCACCACCTGAGAGCCCGGCGCGAGGCTCGTTTTTACGTACGCCGGTACCGAGAGCCCCCTCTCGATCGCCTTCTTCGCGAGGAGGCCCGCTCCTATCATCACCGTCGGGTTGGAGGTGTTCGTGCAGCTGGTTATTGCTGCGATAACGAGGGACCCGTCGCCGATAGCGTAGGTCTCACCGTTGAACTTCACCTCCACCGAGGCTGATCTGCCGGTAATGGATCCACCTTCTCCCTCCCACCTCGTGACGTTGTTGGTCGCACCGCCCTGACCCAACAAACCCTTGGATCTCCTGATGTAGTCGAGGACGGTTCTCTTGAGGTGCTTCAAGGCGATTCTGTCCTCCGGGTTCGCGGGGCCGGCGAGGCTCGGCTCGATGTCGGTGAGGTTCAGCTCCACCACTTCTGTGTATCTCCCCTTCCACTCGTAGTCCTCAAGGAAGAGGCCCTGTTCCTTCGCGTAGGCCTCAACGAGTGAAATCCTCGACTCGCTCCTGCCGGTCAGTCTAAGGTACACCAATGTGTGGTAATCGATCGGGAAGAAGCCGGCCGTTGCACCGTACTCCGGCGCCATGTTGGAGACGGTGGCCCTGTCTGGGACGGTGATGTGTTTGAGACCCGGACCGAAGAACTCGACGAACTTCCCAACGACGTCCTTCTTCCTCAGCAGCTCAGTCACCTGAAGAACTAGGTCTGTAGCGGTGACACCCTCCTTCAGTTCGCCGGTCAGTCTCACCCCTACCACCTCCGGGACTGTCATGTAGTAGGGTTGTCCGAGCATCACCGCCTCAGCTTCGATGCCACCAACTCCCCATCCGAGTACTCCGAGGCCGTTCACCATCGGGGTGTGGGAGTCCGTTCCTATCAGGGTGTCAGGAAACGCAACGCGAGCTCCGTCGAAGGCCCTGTCGTCCACAACGGTAGCCAGGTACTCGAGGTTCACCTGATGCACTATGCCGGTCCCCGGAGGGACCACTTTGAAGTTCTCGAAGGCGGTCTGGGCCCATTTGAGCAGCTGGTAACGCTCCCTGTTCCTCTCGTACTCGAGCTCGAGGTTCAGCGCGAACGCGTCAGCTCGCCTGAAGTAATCCACTTGGATCGAGTGGTCGACGACCAGATGCACTGGCACCTGCGGGTTGATGAGCTTTGGGTCCCTGTTCAACCTCTTCGCTACACCCCTCATCGCCGCGAGGTCGACTATCAGCGGCACTCCGGTGAAGTCCTGAAGGAGCACCCTGCTGGGGTAGAAGGGTATCTCCTCGACCGAGGCCTGTCCGATTCCCCAGTGCCCGACAGCTCTGACCTCCTCCTCCGTGACGATACCGTTGCCTAGATGCCTGTAGAGGTTCTCGAGGAGCACCTTGATCGAGAACGGCATGCTCTCTATGTTCTGTGCGAGCCCTACCTCCTCGAGCTCCTTGAGTGGATAGATCGTGTAGGTACCGGAGGACAGTTTCAGTTCCCTCGGCATCCTTTTCCACCTCACTCAGTCGTTATATAAATTGAGTCCCGGGTCCCGTGATGACGTGGCTCCTCTAGCGCCGGACGCAGAGCCTCACGAAGTTCTTCAGGATCTTCTTCCCCGTCTCTCCGGACTTCTCGGGATGGAACTGGGTCCCGAATAGGTTGTTCGAACCCACAACGGACGGGAACTCGACATCGGAGTAACGCGTCAGGGCTAAGACCAGTGAGTCGTCGAGGGGGTCAGGAGCAAACGTATGCACGAAGTAAACCCATTCGCCCGACGAGACGCCCTCCAGAAGCTCCGATCTCCTAACCACGTATAGCTTATTCCACCCTATGTGGGGAAGCTTCGCTGAAGTCCTCAGCCTGATCACCCTTCCACCGAAGACCCCCAGCCCCCTGCCCTCGCCCTCCTCGCTCTCATCGAAGAGCAGCTGCATCCCGAGGCATATTCCGAGCGTAGGAGTCCCCGCGCCCACTAAGTCGATGATCTTCTCCCTGTGAGCGTGAATGTTCTTCGAACCTTCGGTGAAGTTCCCGACTCCGGGAAGCACCAGTCCGTCCAGTTCGACACCGTTTAATGACGACAACAGCTCCACCTCCGCGCCGAGGCGCCTCAGCGCGCTGACCACGCTGAACAGGTTCCCCACACCGTAGTTGAGGACGCCTATCTTGCTCAACCTCTCCGAAAACCCCTCCGGGATCTAAAGAGGTTTCTCAGGGGGAGCCTGTGGTTCATATTCTTCAGCAACTTCTCAAATCCGCTATGGGGTTCAAGGTTGCGACGTATGAGTTCAAGCTCAGGACTAAGGGTGAGGGAGACGTCCTCGACGTGACAGACCAAGTCATAGACGCGGTGAACAGGTCAGGCGTCAGGGAGGGCGTCGCAAACGTGTTCGTTACCGGCTCCACGGCCGCGATCTCGACCATGGAGTACGAACCCGGACTCGTGGAAGACCTTCCCAGAATGCTCGAGAGGATCGCTCCGAAGTCCGAGACGTACAAACATCACCTGCGCTGGGGTGACGACAACGGCCACTCGCACGTCAGGGCTACTATCATAGGCCCCAGCGTGACGATCCCGGTCAACAGGAACAGGCCAGTTCTGGGGACCTGGCAGCAGGTCGTATTGATCGAACTCGACACCCGGTCGCGTGAGAGGGCTCTGGTTGTGACTGTTATTGGAAGTGAGTGAAGAGACCTACTCGTGTCCACCGGGGGTCAGTTGATAGGTGCTGCGTCCTACCAAATCGACAAAGTCCTCATGATTAGAATTGCAATGAGCGCTGTGATCGGGACAATGACGTTGTCGTCTATCACGCCGAACTCGAACCTCTCGACCAGCGATGCTAAGAGCCCCGCAAGAGCCCCGGGAAACCCGAGGACCAAGTAGCCGTATGGGACGCAGAACCCCATCATCGCGATGTTGCCGATGAACGCCTTAGTCCTCTTTCGATGGACGGCGTTCCTCACAAATCCAGTAATTCCGTCACCAACCGCCATAAACATTATCGGCACGACAGCAAGCCATACGTCGTCGATTAGGAAACCAACGAACATGATCAATCCCCACATCAGGATGAAGTTAACCTCGTACATGTTCTCCTTCACCTGATACCAGTATAACAGCTTGCCTCTAAGGTGGGGAAGGAGGTTTCCGATCGCCAAAACACCTACCATTAATCCTAT
Organism: Candidatus Calditenuaceae archaeon; assembly: GCA_025058225.1. Lineage (GTDB taxonomy): Archaea > Thermoproteota > Nitrososphaeria_A > Caldarchaeales > Calditenuaceae > Calditenuis. The sequence goes on from JANXEE010000007.1 coordinate 17,736, forward strand.
CATCGTGTAAGATTTGAAGAGGTAGGGAACCAATATCGCCACCAGACCGCCCGCCAGCACGTGTATGACCTTTCGGTTGTAATAGACCGCCACGTGATGGTCAACACCCCTCGACCTCATTGCGTTGTATGTCCACTTGGTCAGGAGCATCGCCACAAAAAGGACCCACGACAGCAGGACTACTGTGTAAAGAACCTCCACAGTCGAAGGCGGAGTTAACATAGAATATCAGTATTTACATATTATATAAATCATTAGTTGACTTGTGATCAGGCTGTGCCTCGTTCCTGCATTCTCAGCTCCAAGTTCTTCAGGTCGAGTCCGGTCATTGATTTGGTCTCCGAGACCATTCTCTGTGCCTCCGAGACCACGTCGGGCCTATCCCAGTAGGTGGTCGCTAAGACGATCGCCTGGGCCCTCTCGAGTGGGTCGCTGGACTTAAAGATCCCGGAACCGACGAAGATGCCGTCACAACCGAGGCTCATCATCAACGCCGCGTCCGCAGGCGTGGCTATACCCCCAGCGGCGAAGTTCACCACTGGCAGCCTGCCCAGCTTGGCCGTCTCCACGACGACCTCGAAGGAGACGCGGAGCTCCCTCGATGCCCTCACCATCTCCTGCTCGTCGCCCTCTTCCCAGATAGCCTTGACCCGCCTGATCTCGGCCTTCACAAGCCTCATGTGCTTGACCGCTTCTGCCACGTTCCCGGTGCCCGGCTCACCCTTGGTGCGGATCATCGACGCCCCCTCCTCTATCCTCCTGAGTGCCTCTCCCAAGTCCCGAGCGCCGCAGACGAAGGGCGTGGTGAAGTTCCACTTCCAGATATGCCTCTCCTCGTCGGCTGGTGTGAGGACCTCAGACTCGTCAACCATGTCGACACCTATGTCCTCCAGGACCCTCGCCTCCCACGTGTGACCTATTCTGCACTTGGCCATCACAGGTATCGTGATGTGGTCCATGATCTCCTCGATTACTCTGAGCGATGCGGTCCTCGCGACGCCACCGGCCTTCCTCACGTCGTAGGGCAGCTTGTCCAGCACCATCACCGCCACCGCGCCGGCGTCCTCCGCGATTTGGGCCTGCTCCACGTTGGTCACGTCCATGACAACTCCGTGCTTCAGCATGTGCGCGAAGCCCCTCTTCACCAGCGTCGTTCCCTTCCTGATCAGGGCTCCGTAACCCCCGACCGATCTGACGCCGGGCTCCTCCCTCTCCGACAACACGAGGGAAATCATTTTTCCCTCGATGACTCCGAGGCCCTACAATAATAGTTTACGCAGCTCAGCTTGCCTTAAACCGGTCCAAGGCGCTTAGCCTTCCCGGAGGCGATGAGGTTCCTGGCCATGTCGTAAGGCAACGTGGCGACGCTGCCCCTCTTGAAGGGCCCTCTCTTCCGTCCGGAGACGTCCATTAGGGCCGGCAGGTCCTCGAGCACCGAGACCGTGACCGTGGCTTTCCTCGTGAAATCCTTCGAGAGATCGAGCGATCTGGAGCAGAAGTCCAAGAGTTCGAGGTACTGCTCTATGATCGTGCGGAGTTCGAGGTAAAGGCTCTGCTCGAAGGGGAGGGCGTCACCCGGATCGGTGCCGGATTGCGCTGCCCATATTAGCATCCTCATCCTCGCCTTCAGCAGGTTCGAGACCATCTCCTGATAGGCTCGGAGTTCTGACTCTTTCAACTTGTACCCGACCGACCTCTTGTCGGATATCGTCCTCAGCGAGTGCCGGAGCAGAGAGGCCCTATTCCTGAGCTGAGACGCTACGGCCTGCGGTATGCGGACCAGCTTCGTGCTTCTCCGCTGATCCTCCAACACTTTGAGCAGAGCCTCGTACGAGTTCCACGCATCTCCCATGACGTAGGTATAACTGACTGCTGTAATATTATCCTGCCAGCCGTAAAGAGTTGAGGGTTTTCAATTCGATGAGCACCAGCTCGGTGTGATCGGGGCCTCACTGAGACTGAAGTTCGTTACGTCTAACGAGGGGAAGTGGTTAGAGGTCTCAAGACTGCTGAGCTCCCTCGGCGTTGAATGTGATCGGGTGAACGCCAGTTTGACGGAGGTCCAGTCTGATGACCTCACGGAGATCGCAAGGAGGGCCGCTGTCGAGGCCTACGGGCTCTTCGGTGGTCCGCTGGCCGTGGAGGACGCAGGGCTCTTCGTTGAGGAGCTCGGTGGTTTTCCAGGCCCCTACAGCTCCTACGTTTACAGAACGATAGGCGTCTCGGGACTTCTCAAGCTCATGACCGGAGTGCAGAAGAGAAGAGCTTACTTCTTGTCAGCGGTGGGCTACGCCGACCTTCACGGGTCCGTCAGAGTATTCGTCGGTAAGGTAGAGGGGAGAATTTCGGAGGAGCCAAAGGGATCCGGAGGCTTCGGGTTCGACCCTGTGTTCGTGCCGGAGAACGAGACGAAGACGTTCGCAGAGATGTCGACCGATGAGAAGAACCTTTACTCCCACAGAGCGAGGGCCTTCAGGTCACTTGTGGAGTCTTTGCAGAGAGGGCTCTGATGTCAGGGTGTCTCAGAGTTCACGGGTGCATCCGCGCAAGGGGCTTATTGTTCAGGATCGGCTATCGCGAACTTAGTCACGTACAGGCCATCCTCTCCCGGCATCACGTAGACCTTGTCGCTGTAGATGAGCGTCAGACCGTTTATGAAGTTGTGGAGCTCCTTCGGGGTCATGAGGTAGTTGTTCTCCAAGAGCGCAAGTGCGGCTGCAACCTCTAAGGACCTCATCTCCACCGGCTCCCTGCCCCCACCCGAGAGTGACTTGAAGGACCTGGAGAGCTCTTGAAGTACCACCTGCTTAGCGGGTGATTTGACGTATTTCATGTAGATGGGTGCCACGCTGGAGAATAGAACGTCTACGCCCGATGAGGGTGGAAACTCCATCACCTTCTTGAAGGCCTCAGCATTGGATTTCAGAAACGCGGTTGTGGCGTACCTGCCCCTGCCGACCTTCTCGATCAAACCCAGGTCGACCAGCCACTCGATTCTGGGCGGCGCTATGTGTCTGTACTTCGCGTAGAGGCTGCTCCTGATCCACTCGGACTTCTTGCTGAATCCGAGCCTGATCTCCCTGAACCTCATCGCCTCCTCAAGCTTCTGGACGTACTCGGCCCTCTTCCTCTTCCCGACGCTAGACGCCGCAAGCCTCAGTGCTTCCGGGTAGACCTCCTCCATCAAGTAGTTCATGCAATCGTTCCTGCTGAACTCCTCCCTCTCCGTCACGAACTGTATCAACCTCTTGAGCGCCAAGTGGTCCTTCGTGTAAATCACGTAGAGCATGAAGAACCGCTCAAAGGGGTTCAGTGCGATCAGGTCTCTGTGAGCAAGCTTCGTGTCGCCCTTGACGAGCGCTACGAACTTCGCCGAGGACCTCATGGAGATGAACAAGTTGCCGACCGGTCCAAGCACTCCGGCCCTTGATCCCACGAACCCCAGCTCCTTTGCAAGCGTTACGTAGTTCCTCGCAGTGATTGGGTTCCTGATGACACCTGTTGATTTGGCCTCGGCTGAGCTCGAGAACGGAGCGTTCTTTGCGATGTTGTGAAGGACCGCCGCTACGTACTCCAACGAAGCGCTGGCGTCAAGTGATGCGACCACTGCAGCTACTACCCTCAGGTACCCTAACCTGCAGACCTCACCATGAGTCTCAACCAGCAACCGTAATCATCCCGCAGCGATCGACTGGCAGTACGGGTTGTGAGATCGAATCGGCCTTCCGCAGCTCCAAGACGACCTCTCTCTTGACGCCCTGTTCTCCATCGAGGTACATCAGGTACTTCTTTTCCTTCGGGATCTCGTCGGTGATTATTCTTACCGGCTCGAAGCCTGTCCTGTAGGCCACTCGGAGCATCAGCTCGGCCATGTTCACCGTGTTGCCCCTGAGCTTCACCACCCCCAGCACCAGGAAGCACGAACCGCCCGGCTTCAGGACCCTCTGAAACTCACGGAGGAACTCCTCGGAGAACCTGAGGAACCTGCTGACGGAGTCGGTGTGGAAAAGCCTCTTCGCAACTTCCCTGTAGTCATGTCCTAGAAACCACAACCTCAGCCAGTTGTCCCACGCGTAGGTCTGCATGTTAAAGTACGGCGGTGATGTCAAGATGAGGTCGACCGACTCGTCGGGAAGGGGGAGCGTTCGGGCGTCGTCGTTGGTCGCAATTCCCCACGTCGGAGGGAGGCCGTCGGCTAGGACCTTCGCCGTCCGTCTCAGGATGCAGTCCGGGACGTTTCTGTCGGGTTTCCTGAGACCGAACTCACGTACCGATCTGGCGACGTACCACGGTGACATTGAGAACGAGTGGGAGCACCTCACCGATAACGAGTCCGAGGAAGAGCCGTGAAGTATTCCCAGCATCACCGCGGTCACGAAGTAGTCCACGTCGCTCACCGGGTCCGACAGCAACTCCTTAACCGCGAGTACCTGCTTTAGAGTGCTCTTGCTGTAGAAGACCCTGACCTCCTCAGGCGCGTCGGAGCCGTCATAGGACTCGATGTACGACCTGTTCCTTCTCACCCACTCATGCACCTCCTCGATTCCAACGGGCTTAACCTTTGCCCTACTGAGGACGTATGCCTCCGGCGCCAGGTCGTTGGCTATTCCTCTTCGTCCCGCCAGACAGGCCTCAAGGGGTGCTGTACCTTTTCCTGAGAACGGGTCTAACACGGTGGAGCCCTTATTGGAAAACCTCTCAATGAAGTATCGCGCCAGTGCCGGTGGAAATGAACCAGTCCTCGAACAGAGCGTGTGGAGAGAGTGCCCCGCAGACCTTCGAGTGCTCTTCCACGTTCCGTCGAGCTCCCAAGCGGATACGCATTCGACCTCTCTATACATCTTCGCATCCTTTTGGCCATAACCTCCTATAACGCTAATGTAATTTCCAGCTGAACAACATATTTTGAGAATCTGCTCGAAATCGATGTAAGAGTTGTACGTCTTATTATAAAATTACCTCTGGATTGTTTAGAGTACTACGTTGATATCACTTAGACTGGCGACGTCTGGTGAGGTAAATCATTATGGCAACAGCAACGATTATTGCTGCGATCGATCCGAAAACTACTACCACCATGTTTAAAGGGACTGCTACACCTGCGACGTTAAGGAAAGGCGTTGGGACCGATAAATCTCGTTGAGCCGTGAGGAAGAGCACGTATTCCCCCATCTCGATCCTGACATCGTAGGGCAGCAAGTTCCTCGGCAGATTCTGGAATTTAGCCTCTCCTAGGACATCGGTGACCGCGCTTCCGTACTCTCTGCCTTGTTTTGAGACCGATACTCTCGCACCCTGCAGAGGCGTTCCGAACTGATCGGTGACGCGTATCGATAAGGAAGTAAGCGGGATCCTCAGCTCATGGGGTCCTCCACTATGAGACAACTCTCCTCGGAGGACCTCCAAGCCCCGTGCATCGATGACGCTGTACCCGTAATCACCGAAGGGCAACGCTGGTGTAGACGGCAGGTTCCCGGCCCTAACAGTCAATCTGTGCTGCAATCCCCCGACGTTCAAGGCGATCGAACCGTCAAACCTAGAACCGTCGTCCCAAAGAATCGACAGGCGCAAACCGCCGACCGGTAACGTGAAGTTCTTCACGGGCCAGGCCTCTGAGACCCTGAAAGTCTGTGAGAGCAACGGAGTTGTCACGTTCCACGCTCTGTATGTGACGTCCAGCCTCAGCTGAACGTCTGGAACAGTCGTCAGTCTGACCGAGGAGCCAAGGCCCTCCTGCTCTGAACCGAGATAGGAGAGACGCCAGGAGACGTTGAGTGGTCTGGACGTTGCATCAAGGAACCTCAGCTCGACATCGTATACGTTGGTTCTGAGCCGGATGGTCTCATCGGTCCTGACGGTGATGGTCGACTCGTACACAATCACCCCCCTGAACTCCACTGATATTGGGTAGTTCCCCGACGGGAAGAGGTCCAACGAGAGTTCGCCCGACCGGGCCGGCAACTCCCTACCCCTTAGCTTCAGAATCGCCCCGGGCAGCGTCGCTCCTTCATGGGTCAAGAGGACGATCGAGACCTTGTATAGAGGAAACGAGATCCTGATGCTCTCCCCGGGCGTACCCCTTACGTCCAAGAGATGCTCCTCTCCGAGAGAGTCGACCGCGGCAGCCCTGATCGAGTATTGAAGTAAGGGCAACTGAACGAAGGTAATTGAACCGTTACGCGTCCTTCCCGCAGCTGCCTGCCTTCCTAAGGGGTCAACGACCCGCACGTGGGCCTCCAGCGGCCTCCCCATGCCCTCGACGACCAACACCGTGATGTCATCCAGCGCTACGGTCATCGTGACCTCTGGTGGCAGTTGTCCGTATGTGGGGTGATAACCCACATACCTAGTTAACCTCCCGACCTCAAAGTCGGAGACCTTGAGCGTAAGGGTGTAGTTGCCTGTAGGGACTAGGGGGAACTCGGCCCTCCCTTCGGAGACGGTCGACTCGGCTGCGAGCGTCGCGGTTGCGTAAATCACGTCGATCGGGGTCAGCTTAGCTACTCCCTCCCGAACCGGTCGTCCCTTCAAGTCGTTTGCGGTCAACCTGAACGTGTAGAGCTCCGTCATCAGCGATCCCGACCTTGCCAGCTCAAGAGCAGAGGTGTCGAAGACAGCCACCGGGATCGGTTCGGTGGTGTACGGCGTCCTATAGAGGACTTTCAGGCTGTAGATGTACCTGTCCGGCAACCTCCTGAAGTAGACGTACCCCTCTCCGTCCGAGCTGACCCTCACGTTGAAGATGACGTAGACGTATGCCTGCAGATGGACCTCTGCGCCCGCTAACGGCAGCCTTCCCTCTCTATCGAGCAGCCTCAGCCTGAAGGTCCTGAACGGTGCCACCTCGACCTCACCGCTCACGATCACCTCCGGAAGCCCGAACGGCCTCCCGAAGGTGTAGGTGGTACCTGCGATCGTAGCGTCGATCTCAATCACCGGCGAGTGCGTCTTCAACAGCTCTGATGGCAGGTCCTTAGGCACCGCGAACTCAAAGTTCAGGTCCAGACTGAAGGCTGAGGTAGAACCCGTGGCGATGTAGCTCGCTACGTCGAACGGGAGTAGCGTCCTCTCCACCGCCCTCTCAGCGTACAGGGACCTCCCGTAGCCCGGCCAGGGGAACCATATCCTCGATGCCTTGACGTGGACCTGTCTCCCGATGCAGACGTTCGATAAAATTAGCGTGTAATTCGAGACGATGGTCGACCCGGAGAACGTCGATGAATTCAGGAGGAGTGAGTGTCCGCTGATCAGCTCCAGGTCGCGCAGATAGGCCAACCTGCCCTCCAACACCTGGACCTGAGTCTCGTTGAGGTTCCGGAGGAATGCGTGAGTCCGGTAGTTGAACGCGAGGCGCGGGTTCCTCGAGGCGCAGTCGACGTTGAAGACTGACGCGGTTAGCGTTCCGGTCTCTCCCGGGTACAGCGGACCTCCCGAGACCTTGACGAAGAATTTCCACGTCGGCTGCGAGAGGGCCGGCTCTGGAAGCGCAAAACTGACGGCGAGGGCACCTACCAGCAGACAGAGTGTAAGGGCACGCGTCATCACGCCATGAGAGGGGCCGAAGATCAATCGCTGCCTACCCTCCTGAGCAGTATTGAGGCCACGGCGGCGTCCTGCACCGCGAGGCCCACGCTCTTGAAGACCGTGATCTCGTCGTCACCCTCCCTCCCCCTCTTAACGCCGGCGACGATCTCTCCGAGCTCTGCGTGCACGTCCTCCCACCTCATCAAACCTCTCTGAACGGCTTGTATGATGTCTCCTGCCTCAGCGGCCGCCGCCTCCCTCGAGTCCACGACGACCTTAGCCGACGCGACGAGCTCTGCCTCCAGCTCTGCCATCTGGGGGGTGAAGGCGCCGATGGCCGAGATGTGTGTGCCCGGTCTCACCCACTCCGCCCTCAGGAACGGCTCGGTAGACGTCGTCACCGTAACGATGACGTCGCTGGTCGTTGCGAGGCTTTTGATGTCCTCAGCGACCTCGGCGTCCAACCCGTGCCTCCTGGAAGCCTCCTCGGCGAAATCGACGGCCCTCGATCTCACAACGTCGTGCACCACCAGCCTCTCCACCCTCATCACCTCAAGGGTCGCCCTGAGCTGCCACCTAGCTTGATACCCGCATCCCACTATGCCGAGGGTGCCGTCCTTGGACCTAGAGAGGTGCTTTATCGAGACCGCCGTCGCGGCGCCCGTCCTCATCCCTGTGGCCGCCCGAGCATCAGCGAGGACCTTCGGCTCCCCCGTAGCCGGGTCGGAAACGAGGAGCGTCGCGGATATCGTCGGTAACCCCTTCGAGGGATTATTCGGGTAGACGGTGACGTATTTGACCGAGAAGACGTTCATTTCCGGGACGTAACAGGGCATCAGGAGAATCGTGCCGTTGTGCTCGTGAACGGGGACGTGTACCCTCGGTGGCATCTGGACCTTCCCGGTGCTGTAGAGGGCGAAGGCTCGCTCCACGGCCTCTATCGTCTCCCTCAGGCTCACGGTCCGCTCGACGTCCTCGTCGGTGAGGACCCTCATCGCTTCGTCTCCTACCCAACGAAATTTATCAGTTACTTGAGGTTGACCGGTCTGCTCGAGTGCTGGTTACCCACCCGTACGTCGGCTACGGCTATCACCCTCGCAGCCGAGACCTCTCTCACCTTCCTCACCGATATGTCGTCGACCTTGACCGATAGCTCAGAGAGCCTCTCCGTGACCCTCCACCTCCAATCGTCAGGGCTGGAAGCGAAGCCGTAGACGTGAAGCGTCGAGCCCCGCGCGGAGACGTCGATCGCGGCCTCCAAGAAGTCGAGAGATCCCGACGGGTAGTTCATGACGATCCTGTCGTAGGAGCCCGGGAGGTACTTCGCAGCCCTTCTGGCGTCGTCGTTGATCGCTTCGACGAGCTTCGAGACCTTGTTGCGTTCGATGTTTCTGAGCAGGTACGAGTAGGCTTCGGGGTTGAGCTCAATCGCGGTCACCGAGGCTCTGCGGTGCTTGGCTATCTCGATAGCGAAAGGACCGACCCCCGCGAACATGTCGAGAACCCTCTCCTGGCACCGAACCAGCGACACCACCCTCCTCCTCTCTCCGGAGAGTCTAGGAGAGAAGTACACCCTAGCGACGTCGAGCTCGAACTCACAGCCGTTCTCCCTGTGGACCGTGAACGTCCTCCGCTCGCCGGCCAACCACTCGAACTGCCTCAGCCTGAACTCCCCGCTGATCGGACCGGCCTCTCCGAGCACCACCTTGATGGACCTGTTGACGCGCGTGATCGCCTCACCCAGCGTCAGTCGGTAGGGCCACAGCAGCTCGGGGACGTGAACCAGCGCTATATCGCCAACGACGTCATAAGAGGACGGTATCAGGTCTCTCAGCTCCTCGGGGACGTCCTTGAGTGCCTCCTTGATGTCCCTGGGCCTCTCCTCCACCTCGAACTTGAAAGACCCCAGCCTGGCTCCGAACCGTTCCGCGAGCTCAGACGCCCTGTCGGGGTTCACCACGGGGAAGAGTACGGCCTCCCCCTCCCTCCGGGGTCTCGCGCCCCTCACCAGCAGACCCTCCCTGATGAGGGCCCTCCTCAGCTCCTCCGCCCTCTCGCGTCCGACCGCGACGCAGGCCATTTCGAGCTCCCTCGTCCGGTGTTCCAAGTCGCCGAGGCCCAAGAGACCGAAGCTACGCCCCCTGTGTTATACGTTATATCACGCCGGGATGTGCAGAGGATCGATGCGGGCTACGCTGATGCTGGCGCCGACCGGCGTTATCGTGCTGACCGAAGACGGCCGTTGTGAGCATTTCCAAGCGTCTGAAGAGGTTGGTGAGCTGTTCGCGCGGCTTCGTTCGCCCGGTGCAGCTGGCTGGCTGAAGGGGATAATCGAGGGCCTCAGGGCGCATGGCGTAGAAGACCTCGCGACTCCAGATCCCCTCCTCCACGAGTCTCTGCGCTCCTTGGGTTACGGCTGTCGGCTGTTAAGCCCCAACGAACTTGAAAGGGACAGAGTGGAGTTAGCGTTGAGCTCGGGGCTGTTCCCTTCGCTGGAGCGTTACGAGCAGAAGCTCCGTGAGGTGGCCCTCAGGGTTGCGGAGGCGATGATCAAGGAGGCCGTCGTGAGGAGAGACCAGATGATCGTTCAGGCCGTCAGGGCCCTAGACGAGACCCAAGAGACCGTCAACTCTTTGTACTCGAGGCTCGCGGACTGGTATGGCATACACTTCCCCGAGCTCAGGGACTTGGTCGGCGACCCCGAGAGGTACGTGAAGGTGGTGCTCGCAGTAGGACCGAGGTCAAATTTCTCGGTTGAGGTCCTCTCGGATGTCCTCGACCGGAGAGAGGCAGAGAGGGTGTCGGAGGTCGCGAAGAGGAGCCTCGGCGTCGAGATAGCGGAGGTCGACATGAGGGAGGTGCTCGAGCTGGCGAAGACCGTCGACGACCTCATAGCGTACCGCAACAGGCTTCAGTCCTACGTCAGACAGCTCATGGCTGTGGAGGCTCCCAACGTATCCGCTATCGCCGGGCCCATGGTCGGGGCGAGGCTCATCACGCTAGCCGGTGGGCTTGACAGGCTCGCCAGAGCCCCTGCAAGCCTGGTCCAGCTGCTGGGTGCGGAGAAAGCGCTCTTCAGGTTCCTGAGGACCGGAAGGGGCGCACCCAAGCACGGCGTGATCTTCCAGCATCCGTACGTTCACGGGTCGCCCAAGTGGCAGAGGGGGAAGATGGCGAGGGCTCTGGCGGCCAAGATAGCGATAGCTGCGCGGATCGATTACTTTTCAGGTGAGGACAGGTCCGCACAGCTCAGGGAGGAGCTCGAGAGGCGGGTGAGGGAGATCAGGGAGAAGTACACCGCCCCGCCCGCAAAGGAGAGGGTTGAGGTCAGAAGGCCGCCGAGGGTCACCAGGCGGGGCAGGAGGCGCAGGTGATCGCTGACTTCCCGGGAACCAGCGCGCTGTCGAGGGTTTTATGTCAGGGCATCGGCCGATCGTAAAGGTGGAGGAGTTGGTACTCGAGGTCGAGCCCCACGAAGTCGCTGAGAACGTTTACTGGGTCTGGGACGGGGTGAAACGGTACCTCTGCACAAAGAACCTCGACAGAGGGTTTTCTGTCTACGGCGAGCAGCTCTTCAGGTCCGAGGGTGACGAGTACCGCGAATGGGTGCCCTACAGGAGCAAACTCGCTGCGGCCTTGATCAAGGGAATGAGAGCCGTTCCGATACGACCCGGGACGAGGACGCTCTACCTCGGCGCAGCCTCGGGTACCACGGTCAGCCACGTCTCCGACATCGTCGGTGCTGGTGGGATGGTCTACGCAGTGGAGTACTCCCCGAGGGTCCTCTCGCAGTTCATCGAGCGGGTTGCCAAGCGGAGGAGGAACGTCGTTCCCATCTTCGGCGACGCCAGGCTGCCCGAGCGCTACGCCTTCCTCGTGGGGACGGTCGACGTGATCTACTGCGACGTGGCCCAGCCTGATCAGGCCCGCATAGTTGTTGACAACGCTCGGCTCTTCTTCCGGAGGAGGGGAGGGAGGGTGTTGGTCGCGATAAAGGCCAGGAGCATCGACAGTACTGAGGACCCCGAGAGGGTCTTCAGAAGGGAGATCGGGATCATGGAAGAGGGCGGACTGACCGTCGAGCAGAGGATCGAACTGGAGCCTTATGAGCTCGACCACGTGCTGGTCGCTGCGAGGTTCACGGGCGGATGAGGGGGCGCCTGATCGCTGGCATCGACGAGGCCGGGAGGGGGTCCCTCTTCGGGCCGATGGTCGTCGCCCTCTTCGCGATAGAGGGACAGAGACTACGGGAGCTGAGCGAGCTGGGTGTCAGGGACTCGAAGGCCTTGACCCCCAGAGCCAGGGAGCAACTCTTCGACCGGTTGAGGTGCATGGGGGCGCTGATTAGGGAGAGGTATGTTTCTCCCGAAGTAATAGACAACAGCTCCAAGTTCCGGGGAGGACGGGGCCTCAACGAGCTCGAGCTGAAGGTCATGAGAGACCTGATAGAAGACGTGAAACCCGACGTGGTCTACATCGACTCACCGTACAGGAACGCGAGGAGGGCCTCCGAATTGATGGGGAGTGTGCGTGGAGTCAGGGTGTTCTTTGAGGTGCGTGCTGACGCCAAGAGGTCTGTAGTTGCGGCTGCCTCGATCGTGGCGAAGGTCCTCAGGGACAGGGCCGTCACGCAGTTGGGGGAAGTCGGATCCGGATACCCCAGCGATCCGAAGACGATAAAACACCTCGAGCTGCTCATCTCCTCCGGTCACCTGCCCGAATACGTGAGGAGGTCGTGGAAGACCGTCAGGTCCGACTCGAGGCTCGACGTTTTCCTCGAAGGGCTATGAGGAGGCTGATGGTCGTCACGGGCCCTCCGGGTTCAGGGAAGACCAGCGCTGCCCTCAGGGTCGCGGAGGAACTGAGATCAAGGGGCATCGAGGTCAGCGGCTTCGTGACGAGGGAGGTTAGGGAGGGAAAGACGAGGGTGGGCTTCGACATCGTGGAGCTTCCCACTCTCTCGAGCTTGCCCCTAGCGAGGAAAGGCCAGCCCAGTCGATACAGGTTGGGAGCGTACGCGGTTTATCCCGACAACCTCGAGAAGTGCGGGCTGCCAGCGATACGTCTCGCTCTCGAGAGGGGGGTGGTGCTGGTCGTGGACGAGGTGGGGCCCATGGAGCTGATGTCACAGAAATTCGTGGAGGTCGTCGGGTCCGCGGTGTCCTCGGTTAGCAGGGCGCTCTTCACGGTCCACTTCAGGGCCAGGCATCCGCTGATCGAGAGGTTGAACGGGCTAGCGACGCTGAGGGTCGTGATGAAGTTCGGTGACGCGGAGTCGGTCGCGCGACAGGCCGTCGATCACCTCATCGGGTGAGAGGCGGTGGAGATCGGTTTTCCGGTGAAGGAGGTCGTCGAGGGCAAGGCTAGGCTCATCGTGCCTGAAGGTGTGGGGAGGGTGGAGCCCTCCAAGCTTCCCGCGTTTTACAACCCCGCCTCAAAGACGTCGAGGGACATAGCGGTTCTGGTCACGAAGGCCTTCTTCGACTCTGGTGAGAAGACCTTCGCGGAGCCGTTGGCGGGCCTCGGTGCTAGATCGGTGAGGTTGATGCTCGAGACGTCGAGGTTCGTCAGGGGATACGCTAGCGACATCAACGAGAACTCGGCTAAGCTCATCGACATCAACGCTCGGGTCAACGGCCTCGAGGGCTCCCTGAAGGGCTTTCACACAGACGGTAACCTGCTTTTGGTCGAGCTGGCCGCGAAGGGCTCAAAGGTCGACTACGTGGACCTGGACCCTTCAGGATCGCCGGCGAGGTTCCTCGAGAACGCAATCAGGGCCGTCAGGAGCGGCGGCATGGTCGGCGTATCGGCGACGGATCTCGCGGCGCTGACAGGGGCCTCTCCTAGGACCGCGAGGTGGAGGTACTCCTTGGTCCTCTCGAGGACCGTCTTCGGTAAGGAGGTGGCACAGAGGGCCCTCGCGGCTTTCTGCGCGGTCACCGCCGGCAGGCTCTCGAAGTCCGCCGTGCCGGTGGCCTCTATCTGTCACGGCCACTTCGTCAGGGTCTTCGCGCTCGTGGAGAGGGGGAAGCTGAAGGCCTACGAATCGATCGTGAAGGTCGGCTACCTGAGATACTGCGACGCGTGTCTCCGGGTCGATCAGGTCAGGGAACTCTCTGAACCGCAGGACCGGTGCGGCTCCTGTGGGTCCGTGACGCGTCTCCTAGGTCCGATCTGGTTGGGCCCTCTGAAAGACGACACCCTCATCGAGAGGGCTCTCAGGCTCGACCTGGCCGAGGACCCAGTCTACAAGGTGGCTGTTAAGGTTCTGAGGAGGGGCCTAGAGGAGCTGCCGGACGTGCCCTACGCCTACCCGGTCTCCGAGCTCTCGAGGAGGGGCAGGTGCTCCCCACCGAAGGTATCGACGTTGATAGATGAGCTCAGGTCAATAGGATATCGCGCATCGCCGGTCCACTACGACGGATCCTCGATCAAGACCGACGCCCCCATCTCTGAGATAATGCGGCTCCTCAGGGCCTGAGCACGAACCTGCCGAGGGCCGACCCCGACTTCAGGGCCTCGAACGCCTGCCCGAACTCCTCGAGCCTCAGCGTCCTCACCACGGGTCTGACTTCCCCCCGTGCCATCATCTCAAGGGCCTCTCGCAGGTTCGCTAGGGTGCTTCCCACCACTCCCCTGACGCTCAGGCCCTTCAGTATCACCAACCCCAGTGGCAGGGGGAAGGTGCCGACTGTTACGTTTCCTATCAGCACGATCCTGCCCCCGACGCGCAGGGACCTCATGCTCTCGTTGAAGGTGGGTTCACCGACGCATTCGACAGCGATGTCTACTCCGTTCCAGAGCTTCCTCACCTCATCGGAGAACGCGCTTCCTACGATCACCTCATGAGCTCCGACTCTCCTGATCTCCTCGGCCTTCGATTCGGATCGCGTCACGGCGATCACTTTGCAGCCTATCGCCCTCGCGACCTGAACAGCGTGAATTCCCACTCCGCCCCCCGCACCGGTCACGAGGACCCTGTCGCCCCTGTTCGCTTCTCCGACGTCCCTGATGCCGTAGAGGAGCATCCCCACGACGCAGCTCGCTATCGATGCCGCCTCAGGTGAAACTCCCTCGGGCACCTTCACCGAAGACTTGAGGTCCACCACCGCGACCTCGCTGAAGGTACCGTCAACGGTCTCGCCGTAAGCCCTTTTGTTAGCGCAGAGGTTCTCTCGCTGGGTCAGGCAGTACTCACACGAGTCGCAGATCGTGTGAATCAGCCCTGTGATGAGGTCGCCTTCCTCGATGTCGGACTCGCCGTTCACCTCGAGCACCCTGCCCGAGTACTCGTGGCCCAGGACGACCGGTAGCCTGGCCCTTGGGAACTTGCCCTGGGTGACCAGTAGGTCCCTGTAGCAGACGCCCGCGGACTTCACCTCCACAAGAGCATGTCCAGACGGTGCGTGAGCTGGACGCTCGACTTCCTCGAGCTTAGGGGCCTCGCCGAACCCCCTGAGAACGACCGCTCTCATTTCCCGAGATCAAATAGGATCGCGCTATAAAGGCACCTCGCGCTCGACGGTGGGCGCGGTGGTCCTCAGTCGATCGAGTAGACCGTGACGTAGGCGTAGTGACCTGTCCCGCCGACGTTGTGGGCGAGGGCGACGCCGTTCTTCACGTCAGCCTGCCTTCCGCGTTCAGCCTTCCTCCTCAGCTGCTTGACGGCTTCGACAGCCATACCGACACCCGTTGCACCGATCGGATGCCCCTTTGACTTGAGTCCGCCATCCAAGTTAACGGGTATAAGGCCTCCTATGTGAGTCTGGTGCTCCTTCAACAGCATGTAGCCCTCTCCCCTCCTCGCGAACCCCAGGTCCTCATAGGCCAAGATCTCCGCGATCGAGAAGCAGTCGTGTACCGTCGCGACGTCGATCTGCTTGTAGGGCCTGGAGGGGTCTATGCCTGCCTGGGCATAGGCGGCCTTGGCGGCCCTGCTGGCGGGCTCAAGCCCCAAGAAGTCGGCCCTTTTGGAGAGGTTAGCGGTGCCAGTCGCGTAACCCATGCCCTTGATCCAGACCGGCGAGTCGGTGAGTTTCCGGGCGACCTCCTCGGACGCCAAGACTGCCGCGGCTGCACCATCAGTTATCGGAGAGCACTCCAAGAGCTTGAGGGGCCAAGCGATGTACCTCGACGACATGACCTCCTCCAACTTCACCGGCTTCTGGAACTGGGCGTAGGGGTTCATGGAGCCGTAGTAGTGGTTCTTGACCGCCACTTCGGCGATGTCCTCCTCCTTCGCACCGTAACGGTCCATGTAGGCCGTGGCGTAGATCGCGTAGTAACCCGGGAACGTCAGGCCGAAGTTCTCGAACTCCCAGAAGTAGTTCCCGGCTCGTCCTATGAGCTCAACGACCGTAGGTGTGGGCGACTCGTTCATTCTCTCGACCCCGAGGGCCATCGCTACATCAACGGATCCCGATGTGATCGCGTCGTATGCGACCTTGATCGCTGCGCTGCCGGTGGCGCACGCGGCCTCCACCCTGAGCGAGCCCGGCTGGTCCAGCCCGAGGTACTCGGAGATCAAGACTGCCGGCAACGCCTCGGCGCTCCAACCTCCGGCGTTACCCACCGCGAGGAAGCCGATGTCCTTCGCATCGACACCAGCGTCTCTGATGGCCTCCCTTCCTGCCTCAAAGGCGAGCTCGCTGATCGACGCGTCTGACCTCTTCCCGAAGGGAGTTAATCCTATGCCTACAATCGCTACCCTCCTACTCAACTCAATTTATTTTAAAGTTAAGCGGGATATTAATCCTATGCCACGGAGGCTGAGTGGTGCGTAGGGGCAGAAACGAATCGAGACCCTGCGGTGAACTCTTAATTCGGTGGAGGCGACCTATCGACGTGAACGGCAGCAGGGAGCTCCGGAGGCTCCTGAAGACGGAGAACTACATCTGGACAACAGGCGTCTATACGCCGATTCAGGGAAGGCTCGCTGAGTTGGCCGGTCTGAAGGCGGTTTATGTCAGCGGCTACTCGTGCTCCGTGGGTTACTTGGTGAGGCCGGACATAGGATTCCTGACTTTGCCCGAGATGGTAGAGTTCGCGGGGAGGGTCGCGAGGGCCGTGAGGATACCCGTGATCTCCGACGCCGATGACGGCTACGGGAACGCCGTCACGGCGACCAGGGCCGTGGAGGAGTTCGTCGCGGCCGGTGTGGCAGCGATACACGTAGAGGACCAGAAGTTTCCGAAGCGTTGCGGTCATCTGGCAGGCAAGAGGGTGTTGAGCTTCGAGGAGGCGGTCCTCAAGGTCAAGTCGATCGCCAAACGGCGCGACGCGGTGGACCCAGACTTCCTGCTGATCGCGAGGACTGATGTCCTGGGAACCAAGGGCGGCACCCTCGACGAGGCCGTGAGACGTGCTGTTGCCTTCAGGGACGCCGGAGCCGATGCCCTTTGGGCAGAGTTCAGGAGGCCTGACGACGAGGACGCCTGGGAGTTCGCCGAAAGGGTCAGGAGGGAGCACCCGGATGTCCCTCTGGTCTTCAACTACTCGTCGAGCTTCAGGTGGACAAAGGCCAGGAGACCCCTGAGGTTCTCGGACATAGCGTCGAGGGGATACAGGTTGATCATCGTGAGCATGGGGGCGCTGCACGCTGAGATGATGTCCGTGTACAGGTTCGCGAAGGCGCTCGCCGAGAGGCAGGAGGAGGCCCAATGGGATCTGGAGCGCCAAGAGGAGGGCCTCCCTACCGCAGACCACCACACCTTGGTCGGGATCGAGGGTTACCGGCGAATCGAGGAGGAGTTCTTGCCGCCAGATCAGCTAAGGGAGATGTATTGAGGCCGAGTCGGATGCACAGCGTCGCCTCCTCGCTGGAATGAGAGACCATCGCCGCCAGAACGCGACCTCACGGGACCGATGGGTTACGTCGCGTCACCCTAAAATATTATATATGCAGCATATACCGAGGTGGTTATGGAGATAAGGAGGGTCCAGAGGCTCGGGTCGACGACCTTAGTGGTATCTCTGCCCAGGAGGTGGGTGGCTGAGCGGGGTCTGAAAGCCGGAGACCAGGTCTACGTTGAGGTCTCGGACGAGGGTGTACTCGTCAGGACGGCCTTAAGACCGGAGAGGTATCTGGTCGCACGGATTGAGGCCGACAAGCTCCAGAAAGTTGACTCGCTCCAGAGGATAGTGACTGCCTGTTACCTTCAGGGCGTTGATAAGATAACTGTGAAGTCGACGAGCGGTGCCAGTTCTTGGATGTTTAACGAGGTCCTCATGGAGTTGGACAGGCTCCCCGGGCTGGAGGTGACTAAACACGACGACTTCGAGCTCGAGTTCAAGGTGATCATCGACTCCAGCAGGTACACCATCGAGGAGCTCCTGAGGCGGATGCAAGCACTGATCGTCTCGATGCTTGAGTCAGCGATCGACTCCTTCGTCGAACGACTTCCGGAGAAGGCTGCGGAGGTCGCTAGGGCGGAGCAGAAGATAGACGGCTACTACTTCCTCGGTCTCAGGCAGCTCCTGATGGCGGGCAAGGACAAGTCGCTGATCAAGGAGCTGAGGATCGAGTCGCCGCTGGCCCTGTTGGGGTTGAGAGTCGTCCTCTCAGCGGTTGAGGAGGTCGCCGATCAGGCGTTGCAGATCTCCCGTGAGTCGATGAAGTGGGTGGGGACAAAAGAGAGGGACCCGAAGGTGTTAGCGTCCGAGCTGACTCACCTCTCGACGTCCATAACGACAGCCTTCGGAATGGCCTTGAACGGTTACCTCGTCGGAGACCTGAAGCTGCTCGAGGAGTCGATGTCGCTCATCCCCAAACTCATCCAGGAGATCAATTCGCTGGAGTACAAGGTGATCGAGACCGTACGGGACCAGGACAGGGCCCTCTCCTACAGGGTGGTTCTCAGGGGTCTCATGGACGTCATCGACAACTGCCGGCTCATTGCGATGACCGGCATCAACAAGTTCGTCAGGATACAGAACGACGTCGTGACCATCGATTACGAGTAGCCCGCTAATTCGATCGCCCTCCTGAAGACCGCGACGAACATCTCCCTGGTGAGCCTTCCGGTCTGTGTGTTCTGCCTCGATGGGTGATAGGACCCCAGCAAGAACACCCTCCTGCCTTGAACGTCGGTGTAGACTAGCTCGACTCCGTGTTTGAACTTCGGTTTTCTCTCCGGGCTGAACCCGAGGTCTTTCAGCGACCGCGCTGACGCTCTGAAACCGATCGCGCCCAGTGCTACTACGACCTTCAGTTGAGACAGCAGTTTCGCCTCTTCCAGAAGAAACGGATAGCAGTTCTCCATCTCGACCAGGGAGGGTTTGTTCTCAGGCGGGGCACACCTCACCGCTGCGGTCAGGTATACGCCAGTGAGCTGAAGACCGTCGTCCGCGCTCTCCGAAGTCGGTTTGTTGGCTAGACCTAACTCATGAAGCACCGAAGCGAGGAAGTTGGCCGAAGAGTCGCCGGTGAACATCCTCCCTGTCCTGTTGCCGCCATGTGCAGCTGGCGCCAACCCGACGACCAATATCCTCGCAGACCTGTCACCGAACCCAACCAACGGTCTTGACCAGTAGCTCTGTCCCCTGAACCTCCTCGGGGGGTTCTTCGCAACCTCCTCCCTATGGGATACAAGCCTTGGACACTTCCTGCAGGAGACTATTCTTACGGTCAGGTCTTCGAAGTCCATGCGACTTCACCCCTCAACGGGGAGATGGCTCGCGGCACGTTTTCGTTGGTCTGCGCTCTATTGTATCACTCGCGGCTTGGAACTGCTCTTTATGACCCGCGTGAAGACAACTGCGCCGATCGCCGCCGCGAAACCGACGACCGTGAGCAGCATGAAGGTGCTGGCCTCAGCACGTGCAGCAGAGAGCGCGTTCCGTGACGCTTCAAGCTCACTTCTGGTCCTTTGGAGTTCACCCCGCGTCGCCTCGAGCTCCTGTTGGGCCCTGAGCTTCTCCTGGGTCTCCGAATTCAGAGACCTCTGCAACTGATCTATGCGCGCGTTTGCGGTGTTCAGCTGTCCTCGCAGCCCTTCAAGCGCTGACCTCAATGACCCGATCTCGTTCTCGAGCTGAGCGATCCGCGGCCTAACAGACTCTATCGCGAGCCTTGCACCCTCAACCTTGTCGTAGAGTTCGATGATATCGCTAAAGGCCTTCCACGCGAAGTCAAAGGCCGTCTCCAGCTGCGCGCCGAGTCCCGCAAAGCCGAGCCTGTCGAAGTAATAGTGTTCCCTGAACCTCGCGACCGCCATGACAGCCGCCTCATCAGCCTCCCTCAGGAGTTGTTCCGCCTCAGGTATCTCCTCCAGTTTCAGGTCGGACTCCTTGAGCTTGGTGATGATCTCCTCCCTATACTGCAGATAATAACTCAGCAGTAACGTCACAACGGCCCTGTCTATCGCGTCCAGATCAAAGGCGCTGAAGTAGGACCTCAGGGGATAAACTCCCTGGTAGAGCATCCGTTGGTTGATGACCTGAGGTGCGTCGGCGTAGGCCATAGCGGTCTCGATCCAGCTGTAAACCCACCTGTTGGTTATCTTGGGCTTGAACTTGCCTGGGCCCAGTATCTCCTGGTCAGTCTCATCCATGTCGTTATGTGGGTGAGCTAACCCCAGGGTGTGAGCGGCTTCGTGTATTGTGACCAACGTCAGCCCCTCCCGTTCTACGAATCTGTAGGAGAGCCCAACCACAACACCCCTCGGGTATCTCGGATCCCTCGAGTCAGGCCACGCGATACCTAGGGTGCCTGGTGAGTCGGGATAGATGTCACCGTCCGCGAGGAAGATCAGCATCGGGATCCTGATTACGCCTTCAGGTGAAGGCGGTATCAGCCCCGTTCTCTCAGCCAATGTGAATGCCCTCTCCACGTCTATTATCTGATAACCTCTATAGGTGAGCACGGCCTGTCTCATCACAGCGGCCTCCGCGATCGTCTTGTAGTGGAACCTAGTCGTGTAAACGTTGTACGGCATCAACCACCTCATTGACGCCTCGAATATCTCAGGAATGAAGTTGTTCGCTATGAACGACAGTCCACCTCCTGTGGTAGTAAAGTCTATTACTACTATATCGAAGAGAAGAGTTATCTGATATCTGGGCACGTAGAGGAGGCTCTTCACGAAAAGGTTGTCAATTATCTCGTCGATGTACATAGCAATCGCGTTTATCTGATCGCGTGGGTTAGTATAGAACGCCGGAGGTATGTACTTCACCACATCATCCTCCGTCTTGGGTGCAAAGTTCCCCGCTGGATTAGGTATTGCGCATATGTCAAGAACCACGTACCTGAAGGTCCCTATCCCGCCGTAAAGGTTCATTCCCACCATGCCTATGTTGTTTCCGCGCTCGACCGTCGTGCCCGCACTGAAGTAAACCGGTATTTTGTTACCGGTGAACGGTAGACCGCAGACTAGGTAGATGTTATAACCATCAGCAATCCGCGGGAGGGAAGCATAGGTTAGCCTGATAAGGTTCATCGTGAGCTTTGATATGTCTGTGAGTTTGTCGCTCATTCTGATGACCGTCGAGGTGCCGTAAGCGTTCCTGATGAAAGAGAGGTACTGATTGTAACCGTTCCTGACGTCTACCGGTAACTGAGCCGGGTCGTAGGTCACCTGTTGGTAAAGTGAACGTATCTCAGCGTTCAGCCGGGCATCAGCCTCTATTACGGAGAGGGTCACGTCGAAGGTCGCAACCAAGTAGGGTTCGTCCATGAAGAACCCGGCGTAGGCTGTCGCCTCTCTCCTCACGAGCTCCGACAGCAACCTCTGGAACTGTGCGGTGGTGAGGCCGAAATCCCTACTTGAGAAACCGGCGATTATCACGTTGACCTCTAACGGTGCATTG
Source organism: Candidatus Calditenuaceae archaeon (assembly GCA_025058225.1). Classification (GTDB taxonomy): domain Archaea; phylum Thermoproteota; class Nitrososphaeria_A; order Caldarchaeales; family Calditenuaceae; genus Calditenuis. The sequence goes on from JANXEE010000007.1 coordinate 39,069, forward strand.
ATAGGGAGCTCGATGGGTGGTTCACCCTCCTCCGCTCTCGATGGAGCACTGGAAAGCGTGATGATCGCGATTAGCATCTGTGTCAACAGAATCGCCGAGAGAGAACGTTTCACCATCGCACTCAATATATTGAGTCCTCAATTTATGATTTGTTACCGTGTGCAGATCCAAGGAGATCCTCAAAACGTTTAATTAAAGCCATCACGAATTCGGTTTGAGAACCTTTGAACTTCAAGCGGGTCCTGAGACAGGACATATCTTTAGTGGTCTTCGTGGCGTTGCTGACGTCAACAGCTTACTCCACCGGTGGGCTGCTGAGCCTCGTGTTATCGCTGATCCTGATCGGCGTCCTAGCGGCCTTCATCTCCATGGTGAAGGGTGTGGACGTTCTGATAATCTATCTGACGTTCTCGTTGTTCCTCGTGGCGATAGCGCAGATTGCCTCTGGCTGGGCGGGCATCGCGATCATTCTGACCCTAGGGGTGTTCTTGGCGATCAGGGGTTTGGTGAACCTCCCCATCAACAGGAACAACATGATCAAACTGGGCGTCATCGTCGCTATACTGTCTGCGATATATGCTCTGGTACCGCACCCGTTCGGGCTGATAGGGTTCGGTGTGGCCTCAGCGGTGTTGCTCGGTCTGCTCGCTTGGAGTGGTGTAATCTCTCTCTATGTCGTTTACCTCCTGATCACGAAGCCAAAGATGGGTCTCAGTGTCTTGGTCTCAAGGATAAGGTCCTCTTGGGAGATGGGAATGCAACGCGTAGCCGAAGAGGCGGCCGCGAGGGACGTTGAGATGTCTAGATCGGTGGAAGAGGCCAGATTTCCCCAAGAGGAGACGATGCCTCAGGAGCCCGCCATGAGGGTTACGACACCCGGACAACCTCAACCCGCGCAGCAGCTGTCCGTCGAGGTGATGAGGTACTTGAACTTCTTGAGGTCATTAGAGGAGAACTACAAAACCGGTAAGATAAATGAGGCAGTGTATAACCGATTGAGGAACGAGTACGTCAACAGGTTGATGGAGCTCGGCTATCAAGTTGAGGGCTCATCTAGGTGACCTGAAGGGGCGATTACTTCAGATTCTGTCTCCAAGTGGAGCGCGCCTCTAAGGCCAGAAGGACTGCCATCAAAACCGCAGCGGCCGTCACCGTAAAAAGCAAGAGGCCCCCGTCGATCTCAATGAGCTCCGTGTTGAGGTCATCTGTTCGGGAGGGCGTCTCCTCCAAGGTAGTCCCCGAGCGGGTCGCAGGGTTGCTCGATTGGGTCCGTATTTTGCTGCCTGTGAGTCCGACCTTCGAGAGCGTCTCGATGGCCTCCTCATTCAGGTACTTGGAAAGGTGCGCTATGACCTGTTCACTGGAGGACAGTCCCCCTTCAAGGCTCTTCAGGTCGCTGATCGCCTTCAACATGCCTGGTCTGTCGAGCTTGAACAGCTCATCGATCACTGTGTACGCCGCTGCGTACCATGCCCTGTCCCTCATCTCTCCAGACCTCCACTCTCTTAAATCGATTTGATCCGAGTGGGTCGCTGTCCTGCGCAACTCCTCCTCGAGGACCTCTGCAGCCCTCAGACCCAAGCGCTTTCCCAACTCCACCGATAGGTAAACCGCAAGTCCCTCGTGGAACCACGTAGCACCCGCTCCCACCCCGACCGCGAAAAGGTAGTGATGCACCAGCTCGTGAAGCGCAGTTACCTCCAGCGATCCTTGAATCCTCCTGAGGAGTATGAGGTTAAGCTTTATCGAACCGACCTCGCCGACCGGTACGGGCGCGTATCCCTCTGGACCTGACCTGTGGTCGCGGGGCAAGAAGAAATCCACGACCAAGGCGGAGACTTCCACACCGAACAGCTCCTTGAGAGTTCCGGTGACGTTCGTGAAGGTATCGATGATCGTTCTGGCGTCATTGCTGTACCGTTGCTGAGCCCTCACCGTAAACCCTTTCGAGGTAAAGAGCTCGATCGGCTCTTCGATCGCCCGGAAGTTCACCACGACCCTGTTGATGAACGATGGCAGCTCGTGCCGGAACTCGAACGACTCGTTTGAGGCTCTTAGTCGGGTAGCGGGTGGGTCAACCGAGATAACCCTCAGCGCTACGTCGGTCAGAGAGATCTCCAGCTTACCCCTCACGGGAGGGCCGTAGACGATTAACGGGGTTATGAGAAGCCCCCGATCCCCCATCAAGAGACAAGCGTGCTTGAAACTGTAGGACACTTTCAGTTCGCCCTTTAACGGCCTGAGATCGAAGGTGACGTTGCTGTAGACCAATCTCCCCTCAAAGTCCTCCGGGAGGTCAGACGTCCTCGTGACCGCGTCAGGCACCACAGACCACTTCACCGGTTCCTTCGGAAGCAAAAGCCAGAACTCGTTGATGCTCAAGTCCTTGAGCGCTTCGACGTTGACTGTGAACCTAACATCACCCACGCAGGATCGATCGACCTCGATGAGCGCGGTTACGTAGACAGGGTCATCGACCGCGGAGACGGGACTGACAGCATAACACGTCACAAACAGAGCAAGTGATCCGAGTAGAACCGCTGACAACAGCTGATACATTCTCCTCAGCGGAAGCACGAGCTCGGGCTTTCTGTGATGATGGCTCCTTCCCTCGTGATCGTTACAAGCTTAACGGTCACCCTCCCTCCGGAGAACTCTGCCATTACGGTGACGGAATCACCCCCGGAGCCTGACTGGAAGTACTCGACGTTCGAGACCCTCGGGAGAGGCCGTTCATAGGTCAGGCCCATGGCCGCGACGCAAAGGGCCATGTCTCCGGTCCTAGGACTGATGCCTATCTCAGCCCTAAGGGGGAAACCTACCGATACCGACTTCAGCTCCCTTCCGGACTCGGTGAGCTTGGCCTCTTCAACGGCACTCCATATGCCTGAGAGGACGTGTGAGGACGCGACTGAGAGGGCCGACCTCTTAGCGATGTAGTCGGTCGTGTTCAACTGCTGAAAGAATAGAACTGAAGTGGAGAAGGCCACCAACATTATGACGCCGATCGTGATTATGTAGGTGTAGGAGACGGTCATTCAGCTCACCTCGCCCAGACAGTCACGGTAACGTAATCGACGAAAACTCTGAGGACTACCTTCTCATTGGTCGAGAAGGTAATTCGGGGAACCGGCTGGCCGTCAACTAAGACCCTGAGCGATCCGCCGTCGATCGACTCGGGGAGCTGGTAGAAGGTCCTCCGGGTCGAGTTTAGCCTGAAGGTCAGCATGTCGCCCGGTGGGACGACGTACCCGGTCTGAATCACTTGCCTCAACGCCTCAGCGTCAGATGCGTACGGTGAGACGAAGACTGTCCTAACTGTCACGGTCACGACGACGTCGTTGTAGATTCTGTCCACGGAATACGAGACGTACGGCAGCGCCTTTGTGATCACCCTGACTTCCCTGTCGGTGTAGATCGCGTAGGTCACCACGTCTACACCCTCGGTGGTGTAGTTCAGCTTGTTGTTCGCGATGTAATTGCCCAGAACATCGACCTCCCCGCGATCCAAGTAATAGATCCCCGGAATCCTCTGCTTCGGACCGGCATACTCGATGGTGCTGACTACAGCCGGGACGATGATGCTCCTCCCATTCCACTCGATCGCTACTGCGTGCACCTCCGCGAATGGTCTGATGATAACGGGATGGGCGAGGTTGGTCGCTCCCTCTCTCCTGAGGAGGAGGTCGTGAACCTGCTGTATGCCCGTACCCATTGCCGCCAACTGAGCCTGGCCGGAGGCCTCCCAAGGCCTCCAAAGCGCTACGACGGTGACAGCGAGGGCCGCGGTTATCGCGATGAGGGTTGCCGTTTGAACCGCGGTGCTGAGCCCTGCCATGGACCTCAAGTCCTCACCCCCTGGCGGTCTGCTCGATCGGTAACGGGGAGAACGGTGATATCAAGACCGGTCCGGTCATGGTGTCGGCGGGCACGAGGATCCTCGGGACGGCCCTAGCAGATGGGTCGTTATAGGGCGTCTCAAGGACTCCGACCGAGTACTCGATCGGGAACGGGGAGAACGGCGAGAGCAACGGGCCGCCCTCGATCGGGCAGGGGGAGAAGGGGGCGATCAGCGTCTCCCGCTCTATCGGGCACGGCGAGAAGGGCGCGATCACCGGGCCCTGTTCTATCGGGAACGGGCAGAACGGTGCCAGAAGCGGGTTGTTCTCGATCGGGAGTGGACAGAATGGTGCGATGAGAGTCCCGGTGAGGTCGCCGAGTCCCTTCACCTCAACGGTGCCGTCGGACTTCACGACGAAGAGCCTCGCGGTGGCCGATGCTCCAGGAACCACCGGCCTCTTCGGGTCGCCCAATATCACGACGTCAACGCTCCAACCCCTCAGCGCCGGGCCGATCTCATTGACCTTAACCGGGACGACGCTCGGCGGAGGAGCATCGAAGAGCTCCCTGATCTCCTCCAGAGGTCCA
>JANXEE010000012.1 GCA_025058225.1 Candidatus Calditenuaceae archaeon
GTAGCTGCCTTCACCGTACAGCCCGGGAGGGGATTCGAACCCCTGTAAAGCGGCTCTGCAGGCCGCCGCCTAGCCGCTCGGCCACCCGGGCTCAACCTTCAGAGGTCCACGTGAGCATTTAAGATTGTCCCCGAAGAGCCACGAAGCACGCTCTTCTGCGATTTGACCCCGTAATGACAAACTTGAATACTGGTTCGGTTCGATGTGGTTGCGCTGGACATGAGTCAGAGAAAGGTCGTTCTGGACGAGAACGAGTTGCCGAAGAGGTGGTACAACATACTCCCGGATCTTCCGGTGCCTCTGCCACCACCCATAAACCCTGCCACCCGAGAACCTGTCAACCCACAGGACCTCGCGAGGATATTCCCCAAGGAGCTGATCGAACAGGAGGTCAGTCAGGAGAGGTGGATCCAGATACCTGAGGAGGTCAGGAACGTCTACAGGCTCTGGAGGCCGACGCCGCTTTACAGGGCCGAACGTCTGGAGAAGCACCTGAAGACGCCTGCGAGGATCTACTACAAGTTCGAGGGCGTCAGTCCTCCGGGCTCCCACAAGCCCAACACCGCGGTCGCTCAGGTCTACTACAACGTAAAGGAGGGAGTTCAGCGCCTTACGACTGAGACCGGTGCAGGTCAGTGGGGATCGGCGCTGGCCTTCGCGACGATGCTCTTCGGGGTGAAGTGTACCGTGTACATGGTTAGAGCCTCCTACCAACAGAAGCCCTACAGGGCGCTCCTGATGAGGCTCTGGGGCGCGGAGATTCATCCCAGCCCGAGCGACAGGACCAACTACGGCCGTGGTTTGCTCAATTCTAACCCCGATCACCCTGGCAGTCTTGGAGTCGCGATCAGCGAGGCGCTCGAGGACGCGGTCACCCACGACGACACGAAGTACTCTCTGGGTTCGGTGCTGAATCACGTGCTGATCCACCAGACGGTCGTCGGCCTGGAGGCGAAAGAACAGCTAGCACAGCTCAACGAATACCCAGATGTCGTCGTAGGTTGCGTGGGTGGAGGGAGCTCATTCTCTGGGCTGTTCTGGCCCTTCTATCACGACGTTCACGCATCGAAGAAGGCCCCGAAGACGACGAAGTTCGTCGCCACCGAGCCTACCGCTTGCCCCACGATGACCCGGGGTGTTTACACCTACGACTTCGGTGACACCGCGAAGCTCACACCGCTTCTGCCGATGCACACGCTCGGATCGGACTTCATACCTGCACCGATTCACGCCGGAGGTCTCAGGTATCACGGTGACGCACCCACCCTCTGTTTGCTGCTGAAGAGGGGTTACATCGAGCCTCACGCCTACAACCAGACCGAGGTCTTCGAGGCAGCGACCCTCTTCGCCAGAACGGAGGGCATCGTGCCGGCTCCAGAGTCGTCTCACGCGATCAAATACGTCGTAGACGAGGCCATCAGGTGCAAGAAGGACGGTGAGGAGAGGGTCATCCTCTTCAACCTCTCTGGCCACGGCTACTTCGATCTTCAGGCCTACCGCGATTACTTCGAGGGGAAGCTCCAGCCTCACGACTACCCGGAGGAGATGATCAAGGAGTCATTGCATAGGCTCCAGCTCGAGCTCCCTTGGGTGAAGGAGCTCCCGTACCTCAAGGGAATTTAGGTGATCGCGTCCTCCAGAGGAACTTTCAGCGAAGGTCTCTCAGAAGACGAACGACTCGGGCTCCGCTCTCCTGTTCTTGATCCCCAGCCAAGAGACAGGCAGACGCTCACCGGTGTAGAGAACCGCCTCCTCCTCACCGAACGCGAGTGATGCGACTACCCTGCTCATGGCGTCGTACTTCATGACACCGCTTCCGCTGCCTCCGGTGACCACAATCAAGTTGCTCCACCTGAAGGCGATGGGGTTCTCGTCGATAGTGTTGATCGAGTAGCAGCCTGCCCAGCTGCTGGTGGGCCTCACGTCCTTTAAGACCGGGAAGACTTTGCTGAGAGACGGATAGATGTTGTCATAGTAGAAGGTCTCTTCTGGAGCGAAATCGATCCCCCAGGACCTACCGACGTCGTCGCTGAGGCCCGTCCAGAGCGCTCTCTCCCTCACCCTCGGCGTCAGGTAGGGGCCTCTGGGGAAGAAGGTCATGGGCAACGTGGAGTACTCGTTGAGGCCGTCGACCTCGAAGAACTTCCTCAGCTCCCCCTTCGCGTCGATCGAGAAGACCTGCCGCTTCTTGGGCTTCACGTGTGAGTCCAAGCCCAGAGGGTCCAGCAGCTCGTTGATCCAGGCGCCCGTCGCGAGGACAACCAGATCCGCCCTCACCTCTGACCTATCAGACTCTATGATATCGATTCGCTTCTCCTGCCATACCAGGGGCTCTCTGGGATGGCCTATCGAGACAACAGGCCCGAGCCTGAGCCTCCTGACGCGCTCGCCGAATCGGAGTTCAACGCCTGCGTCGGCTATCTCCTCGTGGAGGTAGTTCACGAGCTTCTCCACGTCCAAGTAACCCGATTGGTCCGAGAGGAGCGCGGCCTCTACGTTCTTCAGTCCCAGCATCTCAGCCTCCTCATCTCCTCTGAAGTCTAGCCTCATCCACGGCACAAGTGATCCGAGGTCGTCCGAGGAGAGGAGCCTCGCGTTCCCCTTCCTCACCATTTCGCGAATAGCTGCCTCATGGGTTTCGAGCTGATCTCCATTCAGGAGCACGAGATACCCAACGTTGTGCATACCTAGGTCCACCCCGGACCTCTGGAGGTCGCTCAGGAAGGAGACCGTTGACTCTGAGAGCATCCTGTTGAGCTCCGAGGTGAAGATGCCCTTCCTGTAGCCGCCGACGCTCCTGCCGGTGTTGCCCTGACCCGGTCCTGCGAGCGAGTCGATCAGAGCTATCCTTCCAGCGCCCCTCCTCGCCAAGTGATAGGCCGACCCAAGTCCGAAGGCGCCTGCACCGATCACGACCACGTCGTACCGATCCAATTCAACCGTTCAAGGCGCATCGGGCTATAAGGTCGTATCTTGACGCCCTGTCGCGTTAAGTTCAACACCGAGGGGCGCGATCACATTTTATAACGTCTCTGGTTGCGGACGTGTGATGAAAGTCGATTACGACGCGGTCGTGGTCGGCGGTGGGCCGGCCGGTGCCCACACAGCTATGGCCGTCTCCAAGTTCTCCGGAGGGAACCTCAGGGTGCTACTCATCGACAGGAACACCCGCGAGGAGTTCGGCAAGAAGACCAAGAGAGGATGGGCCTGCGGCGACGCGGTCAGCAAGAGGAGCCTCGACCACGTGATGAACAAGCTCGACATCAGGTACGATCGGCCGGAAATCGAGCACCACGTGGATGGTGTTCTAGTGATCTCGCCGGACCACGAGACTGAGGTCCTCTTCGACGGCGAGGGGTATCTCCTCAACAGGAAGCTCTGGCCGCAACGGATGCTCCACTACCTCGAGAGTCTCGGGGTAGAGGTGAAGTTCGGTGTAGACGCGAGGTCTCTGATCGCCGAGAACGGCTTCGTGAGGGGCGTCCGTTGCACGACTTCCGACGGGAAGCCCTTCGAGGTGAGGGCGAAGGTCGTCGTGGACGCATCAGGTTCCGCATCGGTGCTCAGGGCCAACCTCCCCATAGAGTCGAAGATGGAGAGGGAGATCGACAAGGAGCAGGACATGGAGGGTACGGGCAGGTACATCCTCGAGTTCGACAGGGTGCTGGAGGATCACACGTGGTTCGACCCGAAGTTCTGCATCATCCACCTCGACCAGTTCCTCGCACCCGGCGGCTACTGCTGGACCTTTCCCAAGGGCGAGAGCAAGGTCAACATAGGACTGGGCGTTCAGAAGGCCGCGCTGGACAGGAGAAACGAGGCCCACGGTCTCAAGGACAACCTCTCGTCGCTCATCGATCAGTATCTGAAGGCCAATCGAGCGATCGTAAACCCGAGGGCCCCTGAAGGGTACGGCGACCTCGGCAACAGCTACAGCATCTGGCAGGTTCCCGTGCGACGTCAGAACGACTGTCTCGTGGCTAACGGGTTCGTGGTGATAGGAGACGCTGCGTGGATGCCTAGGCCCATCGACGCCGGCGGCATCGGCCCCGCCCTTTACGCGTCCGTGATACTGGGGAGGGTGCTGGTCGAGGCCCTCGAGTCCAACGACACCAGCGAGTCCGGCCTCTGGAGCTACAACGTCAACTACGTCCATGAGTACGGATATCAGATGGCCAGCTTCGAGGTGTTGAGGAGGTACCTCCAGACCCTTCCCAACGACGACATCTCCTTCGGGATGAAGCATTTCCTCTCCCAGGACGACATCGAGAGCATCAAGAGGAGGGAGCACCCCAAGTTCCCCCTGCTCACGAACTTCCTGAGGGTCTTGATGGACGGTGAGCTGCGTCGCCGCGTCAGGGAGAGGCCCAAGCTGGCCAGGAGTCTGAGCTACGTGGCCAACAAGAGCAGGCGCCTCATCTCCCTCTACCTCGACTATCCGGAGAGCCCCGGGGGATTCGAGGGGTGGCGGAGAAGGCTGCACAAGGAGCTCCGCGAGGCCAACGAAAGGCTCGGTATCTCCTGAACGCTATCGAATCGCGCCCCTTATCCCGAAAGCCGAACCTAACGCCTCTCCGAAGAGGTAGGTGGCTATGGCGGTGCCCATCAGGAGGGCCGTGTTCTCGAGCGCCTCCCTCTTGAAGCCGAGGTCCTGTACGACCGCGACGTAGTAGGTGAAGAGGGTAGCCAGGCAAACCGCGAGGGACACGGAGGCCGCGAAGGCCGTTATCATGTCGTGGGTCAGGAAATAGGGAAAGGCCAGCAGAACCGTGCTCACCATGTACGCGAGCCCGGTCACCAGTCCGGAGCTGATGGGCGTGTGCCGCAGCTCGCTCTTCGCCTTCAGGTAGGCCGCGACACCCATGGATATCGAGGCCGCGAACCCGACGATGAGCCCCGCCACCCCCGCGACCAGAGTGGAGGCCGTCACACCGAGGAACCCGGCGTGCACGCCGGTTATCTCGATGATCGAATCGGAGAGCCCGAGCGCCACGAAGCCTATGTACTTGAGTACAGGTTCGTCGAGCTGGGACATGAGGGACTTCTCGTGAACCTCCTCGTCCCTCAGGAACTCCTCGACCTTCTCCCTGAGGTCACCGTCGAGCCTCTCCAAGACTCTCCTGTACCTGGCAACGACCTCGGACTCGTGCCTCTCGAGCAGCTTGATGACGAAGACTATTCCCATCAACTTCCTCAGGAGAAGTATGAAGAACAGCCGGAGCCTCAGCCCCCTGACCTGCGCGGCCTCTGCGTACCCGCTCCAGAACCTGTAGTGCTTGTCCTCCATCTCGGAGAGCCGCTCGAGGAGCTCCCTCCTCGGGCCGTCCCGCTCCATTCTCGCGAGCTCCCTGTAGACGACGTGGTCGAAGTACTCGTCCTTGCTGAAGAACTCGGCGTCCTCAGATATCGACTGTCTGCTGGACTTGAAGCCTCCGCTCAACCGATATTACCCCTCGAGCTTCGAGAAGAGGTCCTCAAGCTCCAACCTGAGCTCCTTCACCTCGTTCTCGAGCTTAGCGATCGCCTTCCTGAGCTCCCTTACCTCTGCCTCCAGCGAAGCTAGCCTAAGCTCAACGTCTTTCAGAGTGTCCGTCATCCACTCCCCCTCCGCAGGGAGATCCATAAACTTGATGTCTGAAGGCGGCCCACCGTCGGCACCCACGAACGCGCTGGGTTTTGAGGAGAACCACCGAGTCCCCTTCAGATCGACAGGCGGTCAAACGGAGACGCTCTTATCCTCGGACCTTGAAGAGAGAGAATGGCGTCATGAGATACGAATACACCGTATCGGCACCAGTTGAGGAGGTCAGGAGGTTCTTCTATGACCCGAGGAACCTCGAGAAGGTCTGGCCCAGTCAGTTCAGGATCAGGTTGCTCAGCGATCCAACACCTCTCAGGGAGGGGGCAGAGTACAGGGTAGCTGTACGGCTGCTGGGTCAGGAGTTTCCGGCCAGCTTCAGAATCGTCCAGCTCGACGACTCCGGCTCCGTCCACGAGACGTACGACTTCCCCTTCGGAAGGATCTGGCACAGACAGCGGTTTTCCCCGATGGGTCAGAAAACGAAGGTCTACGAGGAGTTCGAGGTCCGGGAAACACTGTTCCGACCCATCGCTGAAAAGGTCCTAGGCAGGGCGCTGAGTTACAGGCTAGAGGCGATCAGGAGCGCCTTTGGCGAGGGGCCGCAGCCCACCTTCAAGGACCCGTTCAGGATACCGCTCCACCTCGGGAACGCGCTCAGCCTCCTCATGGTGGCACTGGCTGCACTCCTGATCGTTTACGACCTCCCGTGGCCCTTCTACCCGCTGGGGAAGTTCGTTGCCTGGTTCCTGCTCTGGTTCTTCACCCATGACCTCCTCCACTGGGCGGTGGGGTCGCTGGTCGGCGTGAGGTTCAGCCACTACTACATCGGTCTCTCTGCCATGGTCAACTGGCCATCATTCCCCGCCAAGTTGAAGCCCCTGGTCCTTGCGCTGGGCATCAAGATCGACAGGAAGAACAGCAGAGCGAGCTCCAGTGGCTTCGCGTCGATGTACTTCGCCGGGGCGCTGGCCTCGATGGTGTTTCCCTTCGCGGTACCTCTTTTCCTCCTCCTCAGGAGTCTCAACGACGTGGTTGGGTTGTTGCTGCTCGCGGCCTCCATCGGTAACGCGGTCTTCTCGTCCTACCTGAGCACCAAGTACGGCTGCATCGGCAGAGGCCTCAGGGCCCTCAGGACAGGTTCACGCTGATCAGTTACCAGACCAGGGCCTTCCGTTCCGTGAAGAGAGACGTTGATATCTGAGGCGTGGCGATTCTCGCGAGGAAGTGGTGGTTCACCGGACGAGGTTGAAGGTCACCGCGTCGTTCGGCGATGACTCCCTACCTCGATTAGATGAGCGTGTGCTCTCGAAGTACGGACTGGTGGAGGCCGTGACGTTGGCGATCGAGTCATTCGAGTCGAGAAGGGCGCTGGTGGAGAGGTTCGGAAACGACTTCCCCACGGTTCTGCCGGACCCCGTGATCAAGGAGATCGACTCAGAAGAGCTGCGTTCCGCGGTGAAGGAGATGGGACTGGGTGAGGAGCTACCTTTGAGGTTCGGATACAGGAAATACTCTGTTCTCATCAGCGTCGAGGCGGGTTGTGGCTAGACCGTGACCGCTTGCACGACCTTGCCCTTGAGCGTTGCCCTCGCTGCGGCCAGCCTCGCTATGGGTATCCTGAAGGGTGAGCAGCTGACGTAGTTCAGGCCTGCGCTGTGGAAGAACTCGACGCTCTTCGGCTCGCCTCCGTGCTCCCCGCAGATCCCAACCTCGAGCCTCGGGTTGGAAGACCTGCCCTCCTCGGTCGCCATCCTCACGAGCCTCCCCACACCCTCCTGGTCCAGGATCTCGAAGGGGTTCTCTTTGAGCAGGCCCTTATCGAGGTACGGCGCCAGGAACTTTGCCTCAGCGTCGTCCCTGCTGAACGCGAACGTCGTCTGGGTGAGGTCGTTCGTACCGAAGGAGAAGAACTCGACGTGTTTCGCGATCTCGGACGCTGTCAGCGCTGCCCTCGGGGTCTCGATCATCGTACCGAACTTGTAGCGGATCCTGGTCCCCATCTCCCTGAAGACCTCCTCCGCAGTCTCCTCGACTAGCCTCCTCAAGTACGCCAGCTCGGTGGCCATGGAAGTCTGGGGAATCATTATCTGGACCTCCGCAGTCTCGCCCTCCTCCCTCAACACCTCGATCGCCGCCCTCAGTATCGCCCTGACCTGCATCCTGTAAATCTCGGGATAGGTGACCGCGAGCCTGCAGCCTCTATGGCCTATCATCGGGTTGTGTTCCTTGAGCTGCTCGACCTTCTTTAGGAGAGACAGCTTCTCGGCCAAGTGCTCCTCCTTCACGCCCGTCATCTTGGACTCGTAGACCTCCGTGAGCAGGGCCTCCTGTGAGGGGAGGAACTCGTGGAGCGGGATGTCCAGAAGCCTCACGGTAACCGGGAGGCCCTTCATTGCCCTGAAGATCTCCTTGAAGTCTCCCAGCTGCAGCGGGAAGAGCTTATCGAGCGCGCGCAGCCTCTCCTCCAGGGACGCAGCCATTATCATCTCCCTAACGATGGGCAGTCTGTCCGGCGCGTTGAACATCCTCTCGGTCCTGCAGAGTCCGATGCCCTCCGCACCGAACTCCCTCGCCTTCCTCGCGGCCTCTGGTGTGTCAGCGTTCGCCCTCACACCCAGCCTCTTGACCTCGTTAGCCCAACTCAGGAGCGTCCTCAGCTCCTCGGTCATCTCGGGTTCCACGGTGGGCACCTCTCCCAGCATCACGTTACCGGTCGATCCGTCAATCGTTATGACGCTTCCCTTACTGACCACAAGACCTGTTTCGGTGACGAACCGTTCGCTCTCCAAGTCGATCTTGATGCTCTCGCAACCGACCACCGCTGGTTTTCCCATGCCCCTGGTCACAACCGCGGCGTGGCTCGTCATACCTCCCCTGCTGGTCAGAACGCCCTGCGCAGCGATTATGCCCCTGATGTCGTCGGGGGTGGTCTCCGGCCTCGCGAGGATCACCCTCTCCCCCCGAGAAGCGAGTTGAACTGCCTCGTCCACGTCGAATATGACCTTTCCGGTTGCCACGCCGGGAGACGCGTTGAGCCCTTTGGCTATGGGTTCGACCTTCGCCCTCGGGTCGAGCCTCCTGTGGAGCAAGTGAACGAGCTCGGACGGTTCAACTCTCATGAGAGCCTCTTCAACAGTGATGAGTCCTTCCCTGACCATGTCAACCGCTATCTTCACGGCTGCCTGCGCGGTCCTTTTCCCGTTGCGGGTCTGAAGGAGGTAGAGCTTGCCCGACTCGACCGTGAACTCGAAGTCCTGCATGTCCCTGAAGTGTCTCTCCAGGAGGTTTGCGACCTCACGCAGCTCCTCTCTCAGTTGTGGGTCGACGCTGTCGATGTGCATGGGCGTCCTTATACCTGCGACGACGTCCTCTCCCTGTGCGTATGGTAGATACTCACCGTAGAGCTTCCTCTCCCCCGTCGACGGGTCCCGGGTGAAGCCCACGCCTGTCCCGGAGTTAAGCCCGAAGTTCCCGAAGACCATTACTTGGATGTTGACGGCCGTACCCAGTTCGTCGCTGATCTTATAGTACCTCCGGTACTCCACAGCCCTCGGGTTGTTCCAAGACCTGAATACCGCCTCTATCGCCATTTGGATCTGCTCCCATGGGTCCTGCGGAAACTCCCTCCCCGAGTGTTCTCTGATTATTCTCTTGAACTCATCAATAATAGACTTCAGCGCCTCGACGGAAAGCTCATGGTCGTGTTCGACGCTTTCCTTCTCCCTGTAGCGCTTCAGTACCGCTTCGAACCTCTCTCCGTGTATGCCGAGTACGATCCTCCCGAACATCTGGAGGAGCCTTCGGTAGGCGTCGTAGGCGAACCTCTCGTTTCCCGTCGTCCTCGCTAGTCCCCTGACGACTTCGTCGTTGAGGCCGACGTTCAGGATCGTGTCCATCATACCGGGCATCGAGTAGGGTGCTCCCGATCTGACAGAGACCAGAAGGGGTCTCTCGGGGTCCCCGAGCCTCTTACCCGTCTTCAACTCAAGCTGCCTTAACTTCTCAGATACCTGAGCCATCAGTCCCTCCGGCAGCCTTCCGTTATTGCGGTAGTACTCCCTGCAGACATCCGTGGTGATGACGAGGCCCGGCGGAACCGGGAGGCCTGCTGCGCTCATCTCAACTAAACCGTATCCTTTGCCCCCTAGCTCGTACCTGGTGAGACCCTTCGCCTCCTCGAAGAGGAAGACGAGTTGTTTTGACATGGTTCGCTATATAGTTGTCAACTCCATTTCAAAAATATTATGGTTTATTGAACTGATTTAAACGGAGGAGCGTGAGGACGGCCGGTAAAGGTAAAGACCGCGCCGAGAAGGCCGTAAATTCGGATGGCCATAAAAGGACTGGTACTGGATCTGGACGGCACGGTCGTGATAGGGTCCCGGTTGGTCGAAGGGGGGGCGGAGGCGATCTCCGCCATAAGGAACGTTGGCCTCAAGGTGGCGTTCCTCACGAACAACTCCACCTACAGTGTCAGGCATGTATACTGGAAGCTCAATTCGCTCGGTGTCGAATGCAGGCTCGATGAGGTAATCACCTCCAGTCATGCAACCGCGAAATACCTCCTCGAGAATTACGGTCAGGTGAGGGCTTACGTCGTCGGCGAGGCCGGGCTGTTCGAGGAGCTGGTCAGGTCCGGACATCTAGTCGTCGGTGCAGCAGAGTCGGAGGTCGTCGTGGTTGGGCTCGACAGGTACGTCACCTACTCCAAGCTCGCTGATGCGTGTCAGGCGATCGCGAGAGGCGCCGAGTTCGTTGCCACGAACAGGGACAGATACCTCCCCCTGGAGAGCGGAATGGTTCCGGGCGCTGGATCGATCGTCGCGTTCATCGAGGCCGCAACCAACAGAACCCCCACGGTCGTGGGCAAACCGAACGTCGAGATGCTCGAGAGGTCCTTGAGAAGGATGGGTCTGAAGAAGGATGAGGTAGTCGTTGTTGGCGACAACCCTGAGACCGATGCAGAGATGTCCTTCAGGGCTGGCGTCAAGTGCGTCATAGTTGGCAGGCACCCCGACCCCTTGTGGGTCCAACGTGGCGTGAGGTTCGCAAGGAGTCTAAGCGATGCGGTGGAACCTCTGGTTAAGGGGCACTCTGGCGATTGACCTGAGTTTCTCCTCTGGATAGTCTAACGGGTTCACCAGGAACTCCAACTCAACCCGGTCGAAGTCCCAACCGCATTCCCTCGAGATCGTCGTAAGCTGGTCATCGAGCCTACCCTCGACCTGCAACTCGACGTGCTCTCCGGCAGGCAGCCTCAGGTTGAACAGGGGCGTACTGATCTCACGCTCGATCATATATCCCACATACCCCCTCAAGGTAGGCCGGCCGTTCATCCTACCGAGTATGATCAGAAGCGGGCCGCTCGAAGGCTCCACCGAACACGAGTGCATCGTCATCCTGATGTCGCCCAACTGGTTCGCTGCTTCCCAGAAGCTTGACTCGACGTACTTCCCGATCACAACTCGCTCCGAAAGGGTAACCCTTCTGATCTGTTTCTCCATGATCCACCTCCGCACCACTCCGATTTAACTACGAGTCGTCGACCGCGCCCGAGCGTTCAGCTGGACGGTCAATCGCACCGCATGAAATGGGAGAAGACCAGTCGATCGACGTCCCGGCACTCACATGTGTAACGGGTCATAATGGATATACCCAAGAAGTCACGACCTCAGACGTGGTTGAGCCTCAGGGAACTGCTCGATGAAGAGGGACTGATGGCGGAGAGGTGCGTCAGGTGTGGTTTCTGCAACTCCGTCTGTCCCACCAGCCTGGTCAGTTCGGCCTACAAGCCATCGAGGACGTCGAGAGGCAGGATGGTCCTGATTCAATCGGCGCTTGAAGGGGCCATTCCAGAAGTGTTCGATGAGGAGCTAGCGGAGCTCATGGACCTCTGCTTCGGTTGCAACAGGTGCGTGAAAGTCTGTCCGGCCGGAATACCCATACCGGACGTTGTGAGGCGGTACAGAGAAGCGTATCACAGCGCCGTCGGCGTGAGGGGGGAGGAGATGCTCGCACTGAGGTATCACAGATACGCAGTGACGCTCTCGAAGGTACCACGTCCGGTCACCGGCGTCTTGAGGTCTAAAATAGGTAGGCTCTTCCTCGAACGGGCCTTCGGTATTTCGAGGGACGCTCCACTCCCATTGCCAGAGGGCGGAAACTTAGACGATAAGCTGCGTGACATTCGGCCTCCCAGATGGACCAGGAGGTTCGCGTTCTTCCCTGACACCTTCTACCGATACGTGAAACCTTCGGCGGCTCTCAGACTCGCCGACCTGCTGTCGCGTCACCAGATCTCCCTCTCTTTACCTCCTCAAACCGATTCCGGCATATTATTGTACGAATACGGTTTCTATGATCGACTCCGCGAGGTGACCCGCATCAACGTCCTCAGCCTCATCGAAAGGGTAAGGGAGGGCGAGCAGGTTCTCACGTGTTCCCCTGCAGCGACGCTGATGCTCCGGTTTGTCTACCCGAGGGTCCTTGCGACGAGGGAGGCTGAAGTGTTGGCCGAGAACGTCGTCGACATCAACGAGCTTCTTCTGGAACTCGTAGAGTCCGGCTCCAGACCTCCTGAGCCTCAGGTCGGTGAGGTCACGCTCCACTCCAGCTGTCTCTCACAGTTCCTGGGACTGACCGAGAAGATAGCGCGTGCTCTTAGAGCCTCTGGCGCGTCGCTGCGGGACTTGAGGAGCGATTGCTGCGGAATGGGAGGGGTTTGGGGCATTTACGCGAAGAGAAGGGCTGTCGCGGTGGAGCTTTGTGACAGGCTTGTAAGCGGACTCCGGGGGCATCTGGTCACCTACAGCGAGACGTGTGCTTCGCACATCCAGTCGGTGTACGCCGGGCCTGTCGTTTCTTCATTCGAGTTCTTCGTTTGAGTTGAGAGATGCGTCTATGCGGGGGGTGGGATTCGAACCCACGAACCCCTACGGGACAGGGCCCTCAACCCTGCGCCTTTGACCAGGCTTGGCTACCCCCGCGGTCCAATACCCATCACCGAAAACCCACGTCGTCCTATTAGCCTTAATGCCGGAGGGGTGAGCGGGCAAAGACTTTCACCCGCAACGCGATCGCGGGTGCGCGACTCCGTGGGTGAAGAAGTTTAAGGACGCATGTAGCTCGGGAACCCCGACAGCCAGTCGGAGCGGTTGCAGACTTCATGTAAAAGATGGGTGCCGTTCGGCGAGGTCAGAGAAAAATAAAAGAGCTTAGCATCAAGGTGATTGGCAGAGCTATGTACGCGCTTCCGCCGATATACGACCCTCTAAAGGTCGAGGAGGAGGTGGCTAGGTTCTGGAGGGAGCACGACATCCCCAGGAAGTTCATCGAGCACAACAAGGGAGGGCCCATCTTCTCCTTTCTGGAGGGGCCTCCCACGGTCAACGGGTACATGCACGTCGGTCACGCACGGGGAAGGGTCTGCAAGGACGTCGTCCTCAGGTTCAGAACCATGCAGGGGTTTCACGTCTGGAGGAGGGCGGGATGGGACTGTCAGGGCCTTCCGACGGAGCTCGAGGTCGAGAGGACGCTGGGCATCAAGTCGAAGAAGGACATCGAGGCCGTGGGGATGGAGAGGTTCGTCGAGGAGGCCAACAGACTGGTCGATCACTACATCCAGCGCTGGAGGACCGATTCCGAGAGGCTGGGCCTCTGGCTCGATTACGACACGGCCTATGAGACCAGGAACGAGCGCTACATGGAGCACATCTGGCACTTGTTGAAAAAGGCTCACGACGACGGTGACTTAGCGCTCAGCTACAAGGTCGTTCCCTTCTGCCCACGCTGCGAGACCCCTCTGTCGTCCCACGAAGTCTCTCAGGGATACGAAGAGGTGGAGGACTACTCGCTCTATGTGCTCTTCCCCATCGAACAGAGACCCGGGACATACGCGGTGATCTGGACCACGACGCCTTGGACACTGTTAGCCAATGAGGCGATCGCGGTGAGCGGGGAGGAAGGTTACGTGGAGGTCAGGACGGGCCGGGGAAATTTGATCGTGGCGGAGAAGCTGCTGGATCAGGTCAATACGAACGTCGGGCTTGGTGTCGTCGAAGTCGTAAGGAGGTTTCAGGGGTCTGAGCTCGAGGGGCTGAAGTACAGGCATCCTTTCATGGAGGAGGTGGAGGTCCACGGCACGCACCCTCATCCGGCTCACACGATCGTCTCAGCGGAGTTCGTCTCGATGGAGGAGGGGACGGGGTTGGTGCACATCGCACCGGGTCACGGCCCTGAGGACTTCGAACTCGGGAAGAGGTACGGACTTCCGGTGTTCTGTCCCATCGAGTCTAACGGCTTATTCACTGAGGAGGTCGGTCCGTTCTCCGGTAAGAATCACAGGGAGGCGGCCGGTGAGATCATCGATCTCCTCTCCGCAAAGGGGCTTCTTCTACACAGGGGCGCGGTAGTTCACAACTACCCTCACTGCTGGAGGTGTGGAACGCCGCTCGTTTACCTCGCCAGCAGGCAGTGGTTCCTCCGGGTTGACAAGATAAAGAGGCTCATGCTCGAGGAGAACGGCAGGGTGAAATGGGTCCCGGCATGGGCAGGGTCTGCGAGGTTCCGGGAGTGGCTCGAGAACGCTGAGGACTGGTGCATCTCTAGGACCAAGATATGGGGGACGCCGCTGAACGTCTGGACCTGTGAGTCCTGCGGCTCGAGGAGGGTCGTCGGGTCGAAGGCCGAGATCGAGAGGGATGCGGTCGAGGTCCCGAGGCCGCTCAGGCTCCACAGGCCGTGGATCGACGCGGTCGTCTTCAGGTGCGAGAGGTGCGGGGGGGTGATGAGGAGAGAGCCGTACGTGCTCGACACCTGGCTCGACTCGGGCGTCGCGCACTTCGCCAGCGTCGACTACCTCTCCAACCCCAACCTCTTCAACAGGCTCTTCCCGTACGACTTCATCACGGAAGCAATCGATCAGACACGTGGTTGGTTCTACACGCTGCTCTTCACGTCAGCCTTAATCTTCGGCAGATCACCGTTCAAATCAGTCCTGACCCAGAGCCACGTGCTCGACAAAGAGGGCAAGAAGATGTCTAAGAGCAGGGGCAACGTCATCTGGGCGACCGAGTCCTTCGATAGGTTTGGTGTCGACAACCTGCGCGTCTACCTACTCATCAAGTCGCAGGTTTGGGAGTCGATGAACTTCGACCCAGAAGAGATCAAGCACGTTCAGTCCAGCCTCAACATCTTCTGGAACGTGGTCTCCTTCGCGAAGACGTACTTCGACCTCGACAAGTACGATCCGGAGAGGGAGGGATACGACGCTTACCAGAGGTACTCCGAGCCCGAGGACAAGTGGATAGTCTCGAGGGTGAACTCCCTGATCAGGTCGGTGACCGCCTCCATCGACAGGTACGAGCTGACCGATGCGGTGAGGGCGCTTTTGAGGTTCGCAACCGACGAGTTGAGCAGGAAGTACATCAGGGCTGTCAGACGCAGGTTCTGGGAGGAGAGCAGGTCCTCGAAGAAGATCGCCTCTTACGCCGCAACTTACTACGTAATAGTGAGGTATCTCGCGATGCTATCGGCCTTCGCGCCCTACGTCGCCGAGTACCTCTATCAGCGAATAAGGACCAAGTCGATGCCTGAGAGCGTCTGTCTGCTGAGATGGCCCAGGGTAGAGGAGGAGAAGGTCGACCAAGAGCTAGAGGACGCGATGGAGGTGGCAGATGACGTCATCGCCGCTTCCCTTAACGCCAGGCAGAAGGCCGGATACAAGCTCAGGTGGCCTGTGTCGAGGGTCGTAGTATCGCCCAACTCTCCCAGGGCGAGGGACGCAATACTCAAGCTCTCCGACTATCTGGCCAAGATGACTAACGCCGTCAAGGTCGAAGTTCTAGAAGTCGGCGGGTCTCCGAAGGAGTCTTCGGCGGAGTTGGAGCCCGTTCTGAGCGAGCTCGGTCCGGCAGCCGGCAGGAGGTTGCACGACGTCATAGAGGCCCTGCGCGTTTCAAGACCGCATGAAGTCTTAGAGTCGCTCAACAACAGCGGTGAGTACGTCCTGAATCTACCAGACGGCACGGTCTTCGCCCTTAAGGCTGAACACGTCCGGGTGGTGGAGAGGCTCCCCGAATGGCTCAAGTCCTCGGAGGGGAGGTTCTCGACCGTTTACGTGGACCTTAAGGCCGACGAGGCGCTCAAGTCGATGGCCTTCGCTAACGAGGTGATCAGAAGGGTTCAGGTGATGAGGAAGGAGACGAACCTCGAGCTGACGGAGGTCGTCGACTGTAGCGTGTACATCTCGGAGCCTCTGAAGCTCGAGGGGCTGAGAGCCCTAGTCGAGCATATAGAAGAGGAGACGAGGACCAGGCTCGACCTAGTGAGTTCGCCGCCGACCGCGGATGAGTTCGAGAGGGTTGGCGAGTGGGACGTCGACGACACTAAGCTCGTCGTTGGACTCATGAGAAGGAAAAAAGTTGGGATTGGCTAAAGTCTTAAGGGCGGCTTCGGGGCTAACCGATAGACACTTCAACGTTCTCCGGGCCGTCGAGCGGAGCTCCGTGAGGGGCAAACTCGCACGCGTCGAGTCGGTCGCGAGGGCGGTGAAACTCTCGGAGGGGTACGTCGAGAAGCTTCTGGGTGACCTGCACGATGCCTCCCTGGTCTGGTCGCCGATGGGGAGGAGGTCCGGTTACCTCCTGACCTACGCAGGCCTCGATGCCCTCGCCCTCGGGGTGATGTTGAGAAGGGGCATCATCGCTTCGGTGGGGGGCGAAATAGGTGTCGGGAAGGAGTCCGACGTATACGTCGCGGACACGCCGGAAGGCGAGCGGGTCTCCCTCAAGCTCTACAGAGCCGGGCGCGTGAGCATGACCAAGTACAGGAGAACCAGGGACGTACCTTCAGAGCTGGGTAGCTACCTCGCTGCGTCGACACGCTTCGCGGCCAACGAGGTTCACGCTCTCAGGATTCTGAGCGGGGCCGGGCTCCCGGTGCCGCTCCCTGTTTACAGGAACAGACACGCGGTCGTCGCGCAGCTGATCGACGGACGCATGCTGGTGAAGGCCAGATCGTTACCCAGATCGCCGGAGATAATACTGGAGGAGCTCCTCAGGGCAGTCAGGGACGCATACCTGGCAGGCGTGATACACCGTGACCTGAGCGCCTACAACGTGCTCATCGACTCTGAGGGCAGACCCTGGATAATTGACTGGCCGCAGTGGGTGAGCAGAGACCACCCCAACGGACTCTTTTACTTCAGGCGCGACGTCTCAAACCTCGTCGACTTCTTCGCGCGGCGCTATCACGTGGAGATTCCACCCTCACTGGTTGAGGAGTTCCTGAAGTCAGTCACACAAGCGTGAGCTGTGTCACCTGGTTCTGGGTAAAATTATTATAAATACGACCCTGGAAAACCCAGTTGGTAAGCATGGTCTCGAAGATCACCTTAGGGCTGGTGCTTTCGGTCATGGGGCTCGGCGTTGCCCTCTCCCCGACCCTACTCTTTATCTTCACCCTAGGGACGCCGTTCGGTGATGCCCTTGCTACGGAAATAATTCCCTCGGTCCCGTTGTACCTCGTCCTGTCGATGGTGGGCGTACCGCCGTCGATAGTAGGAGCTCTTCTCTTCAGGAGGGGCATCAGGGAGTTGGTCGCCTCACAGGTGCTCGAGTCGATGCTCGAGACGAAGTCGGAACCGAGTGTTGGAGTGACGAATCACCCGAAGGGGGGCCGTCCGGTCTCACCCGACCCCAGTGCGGTCCCCGCAAAAACGAGTCCCAACACCTCCAGCAGACCCGTTAAGACATCCGTCCCACCCACTCAAACGACGAGTCAGCGACCCGTCGGGCAGTTGCAGAGGTTCTCGGTCAAGACCAAGAGCGAGTGGAAAGTCTGTCCCGGGTGCGGTCAGAGTGCCGAGCTCGATGCCGAGCGCTGCAGTTACTGCGGCCACGGTTTCCCCAAGTCTTCAGCGGACTCCTGCCCTGTTTGTGGGGCCCCTCTCACATATGCCAGGCGAATCACCGGAGACCTTTACGCATGCGGCATCTGCTTCAGCGAGCTCGTCAAGGCCACGGCCTGACCACGCAGATGACCTGTATCCGCACGGGAATACCCTTAAGAGGTTCTGGGGCGGAAAGCGTCTGAGAAGGGAGATTGTCTTCGCAGTCAGGAAGGCCGATCGAGGTGCTGAGGAGTTCGGTGAACAAGGAGGTTCGGGTGGTCCTCAAGAACGACGCTGAGTACGTGGGAAAGCTGATCGAGGTCGACACCTACATGAACCTCGTGCTGGAGCGCGTCGAGGAGTACGTTAACGGTAACCGACGTGCCTCCTACCCTCACCTGTTGATACGCGGGAACAACGTGGTCTACGTTGCTGTCGTCGAGAACATCTGAGGAGTTTAGGACAGGGGGTAAATCAAAATAGGAGCCTTCTCAAAGAGACGCGAAGGCATGACGACGCAGACCCGAACCGTGGTGTTTGAAGAGGTAAGGTCACTTCCGGTCCACAAGCGCGACGCCGAGATCGTCGAGAGGAAAGGGGTCGGACATCCCGACTTCATCATAGACTCCATCTGCGAGGCCTCGAGCGTAAAGCTCTCCAAGTACTACATGGAGCGCTTCAACAGGATACTTCACCATAACCTCGACAAGGGCCTTCTGGTGGGCGGTAGGGCGGCGCCCCGCTTCGGGGGCGGCGAGTTGCTGGAGCCCATACTGATCGTGGTAGCGGGGAGGGCTACGACGAGAATCAACAACGCTGACAGCAACGAAGAGATACCGGTCGGTGAGATGATACTTGAGGCAGGGAGGAACTTCATCAGGGAGAACTTCAGGTTCTTAGACCCCGATAGGCATGTAATCTTCGACTACAAGGTCAAGCCAGGAAGCGTTGACTTGGTGGCTGTCGTTGAATCCCCCGACGTGGTTCCGCTGGCCAACGATACTTCCTTCGGCGTCGGGTTCGCCCCCTTCACGCCCTTAGAGAAACTGGTGTTGATGGTCGAGAGAACGATAAACTCCAAGGAGTTCAAGTCGCGTATCAAGGAGAGCGGCGAGGACTGCAAGGTCATGGGGTTGAGGTTGGGCAGTAAGGTCAACCTCACCGTCGCTGACGGAATCGTCTCTCACCTGACGTACGACCTCGACCACTACGTCAACGTGAAGGAGGAGATAGCGGACGCGATAGCGGATCTGGCCGCTAAGTTCGTGTCCGAGTACGAGGTGACTGTGAACGTCAACGCCGCAGACAGGATCTTCCCCGGACAGCCGGAGAGGAGTACGGTTTACCTCACCGTGACCGGGACGTCCGCGGAGCAGGGCGACGACGGTAACGCCGGCCGCGGCAACAGGGCCTCAGGGCTCATAACACCGTTCAGGTACATGTCGATGGAGGCGACCGCAGGAAAGAATCCAGTCT
Organism: Candidatus Calditenuaceae archaeon; assembly: GCA_025058225.1. Taxonomy (GTDB): domain Archaea; phylum Thermoproteota; class Nitrososphaeria_A; order Caldarchaeales; family Calditenuaceae; genus Calditenuis. Next base: position 18,948 of record JANXEE010000012.1, read on the forward strand.
CCCACGTCGGCAAAATCTACAACGTCCTCGCGTTCAAGACGGCCGCCAGGATCTACGAGAGCACCGACGCCTTCGAGGAGGTTTACGTGAAGCTGCTCTCGCAGATAGGGAGGAGGATAGACCAACCGCTCTCGGTAACGGTCAACTACATTCCCGCGAGGGCCGTCAGGTCAGGAGACGTCTACGAGGTCAACAGCATCGTCAACGAGGAGCTCGATAACATCACCAAAGTCACCGCGGATATCCTCGATGGCAAGGTTACCCTCTTCTGAGGTCACCGTAGCTCCTTCCCCACGTAGGGCCCCGCCCTCCTGTAGCCCAGCTTGTAGTAGTACTCCCTAACGCCCACGCCGCTTATCACCAGCACCCTCTCGAACCCTTCCGAAGCTGCCAGCTCCTCCGCGCTCCTCATGAGCTCGGTTCCCACCCCCCTGTGCTGCCAAGACGCTGGGTCCCTCATCCCGACCGGCACGACGGGCCCGTAGACGTGGAGCTCCCTGACCAGTGCCGCGCCCTCCGTCAACTCCGTCAGTCGCCTCTTCGGAAGCCTGAGCCTCAGCAGCCCCGCGAGGAGGCGGTACTTCGGGTCCTCATAGGAGATGAAGACCTCCTCTCCGCCAGAGGCGTCATAGCGCAGCTCGCTGATCTCGAAGGTCACGTCTGATGGGTCGACCCCAACCCAGGCCTCGGGGTTGCCGACTTCCCTGCACCTGACGCACGTGCACTTCTTCCCTCTTTCCCTCATACGCTCCTCGACCAGCTGTCTCAGGTTACCCGGCCAGGCACCGGCAGCGACCACATCGTTGGGTATCTCCCTCCGGATCCTGTTCACCCTCACGTACGGCGGTACGACGCTCAACCAGTCCGAGAGCAGCTCGACCATCTCCTCGATCGTGTAAGGTACGTAGTCTCCGCGCTCGTACATCCTGTGAAGGGGCGTATCAGGGAGGACCATCGTCGGGTAAATCTTCAGGGCATCGGGTCTGAACCTCGAGTCCTCGAAGAGCTGCTTGAACCATCTCCTGTCGTTCTCGGGCGTGCTGCCAGGAAGTCCCGGCATCACGTGGTATGTCACCTTGAACGCCCTGTCGCGCAGATCCGCAGTGGCCTCGGCTACGTCCTGCACCGTGTGTCCCCTCCTCGCCAACGCAAGAACTCTGTCGTCGAGGGCCTGGACCCCTATCTCGACCCTCGTGACACCGATTTTGAGGAGCTCATCGCCCACCGAGCCCCTCGACCAATCAGGCTTCGTCTCCACCGTTATCCCCGACACCTTGGGCCTTGTGACCTCGGCCCTCTCGAGGGCTTCCTCGAGGGACGATGACGGGCCGTGAAGCCCGACCAGCGCCTCCTTCACAGCACTCCTCTGGAACTCACCCGGTGCGGCGGTGAAGGTGCCTCCTATGAAGACGAGCTCGACCTTGTCGACCCGATGGCCCATCCCGCGCAGCCTAGAGACCTGAGTCTGAACCTGAAGTTCGATGTCGAAACCTATCGACTTCGCGAACGCCACCCACGCCTCCCTTCCAGTGTAGCTCTGAGGGTTCCCTGTGCTCCCACCTCCCGGGCAGTAAACGCAGCGACCGTGAGGGCAGAGGAACAGCGGCAACACTACCGTGATCACCGATACACCGGACCTCGTCTTAACGGGCTTCTTCCTGAGGGCCTCTGCGATCTCCAGTTGTCCCATCTCCAACAGGGCCTCTATCACCTCCCGGTCAGAAGGGACGCGCTGTGCCCTGAACGCCCTCGCGACCTCTACCTTGACCCTGTTGGCCTCGCCCTTCTTGTCTATCCGTCTCCTGACGATCTCGGCCGCTACGGCCTTCGAAAGCTCCGATCCGGGTCCGCTCATGACCTCAAAGGCGTTCCGTAACGCCCCTCGTAGGACAGCTCGCTGAGCGGTCGCCTGCTCTTCCTTCCGATCAGCCTCCTGTCCGGGTAGCCGAACCCCGCTATCAGGTCTATCGACCTATGCTCGGGAATGCCGTACCTCTCCCTGATGGCCCTCTCGTCGAAGCCGGTGGTGATGCAGGAGACTATGCCCCTACTCCATGCCTCGAGCTGCATGTAAGTGAGGGCCCTTCCCGCGTCCAGCCTGTGATAAGGGAATGAAGGGTCGGTCGTCACGATCACCGCGAACGCTGCACCCGTCAACCACCGGCCGCTCGGCGCGTGGTCTGCGAGCCACCTGAGCTCGTCCTTGCCTTCAACGAGCAGGAACCTCCAGTGTTGGGAGTTCTTGCCGCTGCCCGCCCACCTGGCTGCATCCAACACGGCCAACACGTCCTCCCTCGGAACAGGCCTGTTGGAGAAGCTCCTCCAGTCGAGTCTCTTGCGTATCGCTTCGGAGACCGTCTGGGACATCCCATAAACCGCCTATGCCTCGGGATTTATGCTCTCCCCTGCATACGAATGGGCCGCGGAGGTTCGACAGAAGTGGTGTGATGAGTTTATGAGGACAGAGTGAGCGCTGATCGTGATGTCGATCGCACCGGACATTCCGACGTTACTGCTCATGGTCGTAATCCCGATAGGTTTCGCACCTCTGGCTCTCATTTACGGTCGCATAGCGGGATGGAGGGGGGCCGCCTTGATGTCCGCGGTAACCCTCGGCGCACCTTTCGTACTGACGCTCCTCCACCTCCCCGACGTCCTCGGAGGCAGAGTCGTAGAGGTGTCGGTACCGTGGTTGCCTCAGCTGGGTCTCACGCTCGGCTTCAAGCTGGACGGCCTCAGCTACTTCTTCCTCCTCCTGATCACCCTCGTGGGGTTCCTCTCGAGCGTCTACTCCTGGCGTTACATGGAGCAGGAGAGGGCCCTTGAGGTGTACTACCCGCTCCTGATGCTCTTCGTGGGAGGGATGATCGGTGTGGTGCTCGTCACGAACCTCTTCCTCTTCTACATCTTCTGGGAGGTGATGCTGATACCGAGCTACTTCCTCATCGCCTATTGGGGAACCGGGAACGCTCGGATAATCGGGTTCAAGTACTTCGCGATGACCCACGCAGGAGCGCTCTCCCTGCTCGCGGGGATCATCTGGCTCAACGCCCTCTACGGCAACGTCGAGTTCTCGACGATCGAGAGGATGGCGGCCGCGAGCCCGAGGCCCGAGCTGGTGGTGATATCCGCGCTGATTCTCGTGGGAGCGGCGGTCAAGATGGCCCTCTTCCCGGTTCACACGTGGCTCCCAGACGCCCACGCGGAGGCGCCGACGCCGATCAGTGTGCTCCTGAGCGGTGTGATGATAAAGACAGGTGCGTATGCGTTCGCGAGGATCGTGATCGGTATGCTGGGCGACGCCTTCCGCGTCTACTCGGACTTCGTCGCGCTCCTCTCAGTCGTAACGATGATCTGGGGCGGCGCGATGGCCCTCGTCCAGACGGACATTAAGAGAATACTGGCGTACAGCTCGGTCAGCCAGATCGGTTACATCTCCTTCGGGCTCTCGGTGCTATTGCCACTCGGCGTCAACGGCGGCCTCCTTCAGGTCTTCACCCACGGACTCGCGAAGTCGCTGCTCTTCATGACCGCCGGTGTCATAATCCACTCGGTGGGTGAGAGGGACGTCAGAAGGCTCGGTGGCCTGATGGCGACCATGCCCTTCACCGCGGTGGCGTTCCTCGTGGGGGGCCTGTCAATCGCTGGCACACCTCCGCTCGCAGGGTTCTTCAGCGAGCTGGTGATCTTCCTCGGAGGTTTTCAAGCCGGCCTCTGGACGTTGACGTTCGTCGCGATACTCGCAACCGGCATAACGCTCGGTTATTACACCAGGGCCTTCATGTACGTCTTCCAAGTGGGGGAGCACAGACACGCGCACCAACCACCCGTCAGCATGTCGGTCCCTATGGCTGTCCTGCTGGCTCTGATAGCGGCCTTCGGCCTCTACTTGCCAAACGTCCAATCTCTGATACTGTTCTGGTTGGGCGGCTAGCTACGTCTGGTCTGAACCTAGAGGGCCTTCACTCCGTTGCGAGGGTCCCTCTTGACTAGGTTGAACTCCTCGAGGATTCTCTTGAACACCGGCCCGGGTCGGCCGTCGTTGATCGGCAACTTGTTAACGAACCCTATCGGTACCAGCTCCGCACCGGTACCGGTGACGAAGGCCTCGTCGGCGGTCATGAGCTCAACCGGAGTGAGGTCTCGCTCGATGAACGGAATTCCTAACCTTCCTGCGATCTCGATCACAACGGCCCTCGTTATGCCCGGCAGTATTCCGGCAGTCACCGGAGGAGTGAAAAGCTTTCCGTCCCTCACGATGAAGAGGTTGGCACCGGTGGCCTCCGAGAGGAAACCTCGGCTGTCGAGCATGATGGCGTCGTCTGCACCGGCCTCGATCGCCTCAATCTTCGCCAGTATCGAGTTGAGGTAGTTGAGGGACTTCACCTCGTGGCTGGTCGCGTAGACAGGGTCACGCCTAGTGGAGCTTATGATCACAGATACCCCGTATTCACGCTCGCCCTTTCCCAGTATCGGCTCGAGGTGCTCGACGATGACGATCACGCTCGGCCTCTCGCACTTCCTCGGGTCCAGTCCTAAGTCACCAACACCCCTCGTCACGACGAGCCTGATGTACGCGTCCCTGAAGCCGTTGGCCCTGACCGTCTTCACGACGTCGTTGATCATCGTGTCCTTGTCGATCGGTATCCTGAGCCTCAGGACCTTCGCGGAGTTGTAGAGCCTGTCGATGTGCTCCTTGAGCTTAAAGATTAGACCGTCGTAGACCCTGATGCCCTCGAAGACCCCGTCACCGTAGAGGAGGCCGTGATCGAAGACCGAGACCTTCGCCTGCGACTTGGGATAAAGCTCGCCGTCGATGTACACCAGAGGCTCGCGCGACTGCCCCATGACCGTGATAACGCTCGGGTCTCAATATGTGTTACGCGCACTTCCCCGACGGACCAGTCCTATCCTCCCGAAGGCGGCCTGGCCCTCCTTGAAGGTCATCGTGATCTGATCAGCGATCTCCCGGATGTCCAGTCCTCTGTACTCTCGAAGGCCTGACGCTTTTAGCTTCTCGAGGGCCCTCCCGAGCAACCTGAAGTAACCTTCGGCGTCGCCCACTTGGAGCTTGACGTGCGCTGCAGCTAGGAGTATGAGACCGTTCAGGAGCGCCTTCTCGTCGCCGGATGACCTCCTCCAGAGCGCCTCGAGGGACTCGTGGGCCTCCCAGTACCTCCGGTCACCGTAGAGCGTCAACGCCCTCTCGAAGGGGTCGACATCGCCCTCGTCAACCCCTACGGCTACGTGGTACAGAACCTCCCCGATGGCCCGAAGCCGCTCGATGACCTCGTGTACCCGTTCGGTTCGGAGATCCACCTCGACCCTGAGGTCCGAGATCCTGACCTCGATGACGCGAGCGTCCGTGCCACTCAGCAGCGTTTTTACCCTCGAGACCAGCTGTCCGTGATCGGAGGGCTTCCAGCCCCGGTTGGGGAGCGCGATCAGATAGCGCATGACCCTGAAGACTTCGCTCACTCGAAGGGTTGGAGGGCCTGCCCGACGGGCTTGATGCCCGTCCTCGAGAGCCTCTTCACCACCCTTCTCCTCAGGGGGTCCGGTATCCTCAGCTGACGGTCGTTGTACACGGAGGGGTGATACGGATCGACCGCGATCACCTCGAACCAGTGGTAGAGGCTGTCGTAGGTGAGCGGATAGCCGCCGAGCACGTGGAGGTTCGGGTACTTCCTCTTCGCTCTCTCGATAGCCTCCTCCAGCGCCGTGACGTTCACTTTGTGCTTAACGACTCCCAGCGCCCTCGGCCTCCTCCCTGAGTTCGGCCTCGGTCTCGAAAACCCTCCCTTCCTCACCCTGACCCTCAGCACGACGAAACCTCGCTTCGCCCTGTACCCGATCTGTCTGGCCCTGTCGATCCTCAGCGGCTTCTCGACCCTAACCACTGATGGCTCCTTCCTCCAGCCGATTCTCCGCTCCCTCAGGAGTTTGACGAGGTCCTCGGGCCTCTCCCTCCACAGCTCGTTGAGCCTCGCATATGCTCCGGGCATCGGAGGTGATACTCGAGGGCTTTTAAAAAGCATTAACGACCGTTGGACCGTTAGGGGGCTAGAGGACATCGGGTGGGGGGAGGGCCCTCGCTATCGACCTAATGGCCTCTTCGGGGCTCGGGCCGAGCGGATATCCGAAGCAGACCTGCGTCACACCAGACTTGAACATTTCAACCAAGTGATCCTCCAGCTCGCTGACGGTGCCGAAGAACGCGAACTTCCTCACCACCTCCTCCGCTCTATCCAGAGGGCCCTCTAGGATCTCCTCGAGCGATTCGAGGTCGAGTCCCATGTGACGAAGCATTGGCGAGTTGCCGACCAGTTGCACGAGGTATGTCTTTAGGGCTGGCACTAGGGTCGAGAGCGCGGCCCTTCTGTCGTCGGAGACGTAACAGAAAGGCCTCGCGATCAGCTCGAAGCCTTCGGGGTCCATGGTCGTGGACTCACGCACCTCCCTCGCGTTCGACGCCATCAGCCTCGCGTAACTCGGGTCCCAGAGGTTGTCCACCACCACACCGGCGACGAAGGGCATCGCAGCCGCGATCGCGCCCAGCCTCTTCCCCGAGGTCCCCACGTAGATCTTCGGAAGTTTGCCGATGGCCCAGTCCACGGTCGGCGAAGAGCTGTTACCCCTCAGAAGCCCGTGCAGTTCCTTCAGATAGGCGGCCAGCTCCTCAACCCTAGGCCTCGTCCTCCCTATCAACTCGCCGAAGGCTCCCCTCGATATCCCCAGCAACGCCCTCTCACCTGCGACCTCTTTGAGCGCCGCTGCGAACCTCGCCAGCACGAGGGGGTCGTAAGCCAACGCCGGGACCGTCACAGGACCGACTGTCACGCGGATCGTCTCCCTCGCGATCAGGAAGGCCGAGGCCCACGCAGGTCGATGCGGCAGGTGTTCGTAGAGGTGGACTGAGTCGAACCCGAGCTTCTCGGCGAGCTTCGCAAGTTTGGTGATGTCCTGGTGCGACCTGTCACCCTCGAGAGCTATTCCGAGGGACACACGTCTCCTAGAAGTTTCCACACCGGCTTCGACCGTCTCATCGCCGGAGCGAGCCAAGTCTCAACAGGCGTCCGAAAGCCTCGATTAAGTTATTAACTCCGGTTCCGGAATGGCGCGCAGATGCCCGAGGAGCGTCTGAAGGGCGAGTACGTGATAAGGTCACCCAAGTACTTCGGCGAGCGGGAACTGGGATTCACGTATGCTGACCATCAGGGTAAGCTCGTAGGCAGAACCGTTACCGTGAGCCTCTACAATCTCACCGACGACCTGACTAAGCAGTACATGCTCGTCAAGTTCAAGGTGGTCAGGATCAACGGCAGGTACGCCGAGACTATCTTCTACGGCCACGAGTACGGAAGGGAGTACCTCAGGAGCCTGATCAGGAGGGGTACGACGATGGTCGATGGTGTTTTCGATGTCTTCACCAAGGACGGTTTCGGGTTCAGGGTCTACGGCGTGGTCTTCACCCAAAAGCGGATCAGGAACGGCAAGATCAAGGACATCAGGAGGACGATGAAGTCCGTCTTCGAGGAAGCGGCGGCTCGTCTCAACCACGACCAGTTCGCAATCGAGATGGTCCTGGGTAAGATGGGGTCAGACGTCTTCAACCAAGTTAAGAAGATACTGATACCGAGGCACGTCGGCGTCTACAGGTCCAAAGTCATCTCGATGCCTGAGTGGGTGTACAGCTCCTCAGAGCCGCCCGCCCAGACCGCCGAGGTCGTCAGATCTTAGATCCGGTCCCGAACCTCCTGAGATAGTAACCTTCCTCGCGCTTCTCGACCAGCCCCCGTACTCCCTCGTGCAGGATCCTGGACTTGAGCTCCTCAGCCTCCCTTTCGTTCAGCTCTCCCTTATCCAGAAGGTAGTTCACGACCCTGATTGCCTCCTCGTCGTTTGAGCACCTCGCGAGGTAATCGATCGGGCGCGGCATGAACCCCCTCAGGAAGTCCGCGCTCGTCCTCATCTGAGGCCTCGACTTCAGCTCCACTGAGAGGTGAGGGAAGACCTTCTCGAAGTCGTCGACGTCCCACTCGCTCACGACCCATAATCTCACCCCCGATATAATAGGGTTCAGCGCGTTGCCATCACGAGGTTCGTGCAGTATTAATGAACTTCGTTGCAGGTTGATGCGAGATTGAGGGCCATAGCGACGACCTTCACCGGCCTCGAGGACGTAGCGTCGGCCGAGGTGACGTCTTTGGTCGGGAAGAGGGCGGAGCCGGACGTCTCCAAGGTAATCGTCGACTGCGACATGAGGGACTTGGTGAAGCTTGTGCTTGCATCTCGGGGGATCAACAAGGTGTTCCTAGAGCTCCTCAGCTCTAACGTCAATGGACTTCTGGAGATCAGCAGCGTCGTGAGGTCAATCGACCTCAAAGAGGTCGTATTCCCTGATCAGACGTTCGCTGTCAGGGCCATCAGGGTCGGCAACCACGACTTCACCAGCCTAGACATAGCGTCAGCTGTAGGAGGTGCGATCATCCAGTCCTACCTCAACGACACCGGTGTGAGGCTGAAGGTGGATCTCAGGAACCCAGACGTCGAGTTCTATGCCTTCCTGAGGGACGATCGGTTCACCCTAGGCGTGAACTTGGTAGGCAGGTCGTTGCAGAAAAGGTTCTACAGGGTCGCTCATCTCAGGACAGCCCTCCCGGCCACACTGGCCTACCTCATGGTCAGATGTTCCGGGTGGTCGAGCGATGTGGCGCTCATCGATCCGTTCTGTGGCTCCTGCACTATACCGATAGAGGCGGGGTTGGCGGGACTGAACGTCTGCCCAACGGTCTACAGAGACTCGAGAGATCTTGCGCTTACCAAGCTTAGGACGGTGAACCGTGAGGTCGTCGAGTCGGTGAGGTCTGAGCTGGTGCGGTCTGAACGGAGGGAAACTGAGCTGCGAATCCTCGGGTCAGACGTCTCGTCGAGGGCCCTCGAGGCTGCGCGGAGAAACGTCGATGTTTCCGGGTTGTCGGAGAAGGTGCGCCTAGCGAGGGTGGACGCACAGAACTTCGAGAACTGGCCGGGCTGCAGGGAGTTGGGTGATGACGCCTGTGTGGTCACGGACCCTCCCTTCGGAATCAGGAGCGGCCCCCCAGATCCTTCCGGGTTCTACGTCAGGGCCTTCTCCTCCATCAGGAGAGGGCTCGGCGGTGGCACGCTGGTGGCCGTCTTCAGCAAGCAAGCCGTGGCCATGAAGTCCCTCGAGGAGGCTGGGTGGACTGTGTCCGAGTCGAGGAAGGTCAAGTACGGTCATCTGGAAGTCCTGTTGGTGAAGGCAACGGCCTAGCGCTCAGTCCATCCTCGGCGCGATGAGGTAATCGATCTTACCCCCCGAAAGGGGGAAGCTCAGTTTGATGGGTCTGTTGTTGCTGAGGTGCAGGGTCATCTCCTCCGAGAGTTGCTTCGCCGGCCGAATGATCTTTTCCAGATAAGCGACGCTGAAGGATGCGGTGACGTCCGACCTCGTGTCAACCTCGTGGAGTGCCGCTCCACCCTTCGTGAACTTGTGCTGGGAGGACCTCGACTCCCCCTTGGCGAGGATGATCAGCGAGTCGGGGCGTATGGTGATCCTCACGGCGTCCGAGATCGTCTTCGCGTCTTCTATCGCTTCATAGAACTCGTCGGAAGAGACCTTCACCCAGGCCTCGAAGTTGAGGTTCGGCGGGTTGATGGATGTCCCCATGGGCTCGAGCGTGCTGATGACGAAGTCCCTCTCTTTTCCTCCCCTAACGTCTGCTAGCTTCACGGTGAGCCTTCTGACCTCATCGTCGTAAGAGATCGCCAGCGCCTCGCTCCTCTTAGCCCTTCTCAACAGCTTCACGAGTTCCTCGACGTTCAGGGTTATCTCGATCTCCCTCGAGACCCGGTACTCCTCCGCAGATTCCTTTCTCAGCTCCAAGTCCACCAGTGATATGTGGGCTGGGTCCATCGCGGTCAGCCTCATCGACTCCGATGAAACCTTGAAAGTCCCCTCCTCTATAACCGCGGTGATCGCCCTAAGGACGTCGGTCATGTAGTCTGCGTTCGGGAACCTCAGGTAAACTACCTCCATGCCGTCCCCAACCCACACAGCGCTCGTAATAGCTTATTACCGCTAACGGAGGGGTGTGGGCTAGCCCTCTCCAATCGTTGTCGTGGGTATTACGCGGCGATGAAGTCGGGGATTGATGAGATCTCCAGCAGAGCGTCGCAGTAGTAGCATCGCACGTAACCTTTCTCCTTCAGGACCGCGAACCTCCTTACGACCGGCTCCCTCCTAGCGTTGGAGATGCAAGTGACCTCTGGACATCTCACCTTGCCGACGAGCTCCTCGGGCAGGTTCGGGACGTACTTCTGGACCTTCCAATCTTTGATGAAGTTGATCGTCACGGTTGGGAAGAGGAGCTTGATCAGCGCTGCGTCGGGCTCCTTGATGAAGTAGTGGTAGAGCTTGATGACGTCCTTCTTCCCGTACTTCCTGCTGGGGACGCTCTTCAGGACTATCACCGAGACGTCGGGCTCCTTGATCAGCGACTCGACCTCGATGAGCTTCAGCACCTGATCGGCCCTCCAGTTCGGGATGTGATCGATCACGGTCCCCCAGTCTATCTTCCTCACCAGCAGCTGCTCCTCCGAGCTCATCGCGCCTCACCCACCACAAGGGCGAAGATCGCCATTCTGGTAGGCAACCCGTAACTCGCCTGATCGAAGTACCAGGCGTGCGGCGTGCGATCGATCTCGGCGTCAAGCTCATCGACCCTCGGTAGCGGGTGCATCACTCCCAGCGAGGTCTTCGCGTACCGCAGCATGTCCATGTCAACCCTGTAGCTGCCCTTCAGCCTCTCGTACTCCGATGGGTCTGGAAACCTCTCCTTCTGTAGCCTCGTCACGTAGAGGACGTCGAGCCTTGAGATCGCGTCAGGTATGTCCTGCTGCCTCGTGACCTTCGTGTACTTAACGTTCCTGTCGTTGAGGTAGAGCTCAACCTCCTGCCTCACCTGCAGAGCCGAAGGAGCTATGAAGTGAAGCTCCACGTCGTCGAAGTTCGAGACGAGATAGGCCAGCGATGGAACGGTCCTCGAGAACCTCAGGTCGCCGAGCATGCCCAGCGAGATTCCATCGACCTCACCTCTCTTTTTGAGGATCGTGTAGACATCGAGTATCGCCTGGGTCGGATGCTCTTGGCTGCCCGATCCAGCGTTTATCACCGGTGCAGAGACCACATCGGCCGCGAATCTGGCCGCCCCCCTGGACGGATGGCGCATAACGATGCAGTCAACGCCGTATCCCTCGAGCATCTTGAGCGTGTCGTAGAGCGTCTCGCCCTTGGTCAGAGAGGTCATCTCGGGCTCGTTGAGGGGCAGGACATCTCCTCCGAGTCTCCTCGCAGCGATATAGAAGCTCGAGAACGTCCTCGTCGAAGGCTCAACGAAGAGCAGGGCTACCCTCCGACCCCTGAGGACTGCAGAGTAGGCGCTGGAGTTCGCCAGGACATCGTCCGCCACCTCGAAGACGAGTTCCAACTCGTCCCTGCTCAGGTCCTTTGCACTTACTATGTCCCTCCCCCTCAGGTCGCTCTTGAAAGCCGATCTCGTTTCGCGGTCGCCAAGCACGAAAACCCGCCGTCGTATCGGCATTGCCTTGTAAAAAGCGTTAACCGAGTCGGTGGGGAGTGGAGGTTCACCCCGGATAACGGTTTTTGAGGGGGCGCACACCATCGGAGAGCGATGGGGCTACTGAAGGTCGGGCTGGTTCTGTTCTTCTTAATCGCGGGTATAGGGACAGGTTTGATCGTCGGGGGCTACCTCTCGAGCAACACGACCTCGATGAGCCTGGGGATCGTCATCGCGTTCATCAGCGTAGTCCCGCTGCTGGGATCCGCGCTGTCCGGGCGCGACGGATAAGGGAGCTTCGGGTTCAGGCCCTAATAATGCCCTGCCTTCACGGTCTCCAGGAGGGATATGGCCAACCAAAGCTGCGTCCTCGTGTAGGAGGGGATGTTGCCGTCGGAGAGGACGTCCTCTATCAACTCGATGGCGTTGGCCGCCCTGACCGACGGCGAGTACCGCTCGTTGAAAAGCTCGTCCATGGCCCCTTTTACCGCCTTGCGGAGGTTTCGCGGAGCGGTGTTGTCGTTGGCGATCGTCTCCAGTATCTGGGCGATTCTCTTCCTCTTCTCTTCCCACGACCATCCCCCAGACTCCACAACCCTTTCCCCTCACCGGGACCGGGGTGTTTGGGTATTAAGATTTGCAGCCACAACTCCAGGTACGCTCGATACGGTGCTACCTCGACCCATATCCGGGGAAGCGCGAGATGGTCTTTGCCACCTCCAAGTTACGCCTCCAGCTCTCCTGGTCTCTCACCGCGACGACGATCACGCTCACGCCGTCGAGCATCACCGGCCTATAGGACAACCTGCTGAGAACGAGGTCCGCGAACTCTTTCAGCTCTGTGAACTTCGGAGAAGCTGATTGACCCAGCCTCTGCCTCGACTGGCCGAGCCACGCGTAGCCCTTGAACTCGACGAAGTTCGGCCTGCCCAGGTTGACGATCTCAGCGTACCCTTCGGGGTCCTTCATGTTCAGCCCCTTCACGAGCGTCAACCTGATGACCGTCCTGCAACCCCTGCGCTCGAACTCCTCAAGTAACGAGAGGCTCTCCATCACCCTTTCGAAGGCGTCGGGAACCACCGACTTGGTGACCTTAACGTAGTCCTCCGGGTTGGTGGCGTAGACGCTCACGAAGAGGTTGGTCGGTATCGCTCCTCTGTCGAGCATCTCCCGGAGCCTGTGCGGCATGGTGCCGTTGGTGACCAAGAAGGTCGTCATGCCCCTCGAGTGGATCTCCTTAACGAGGTCCGCGATCATGGGGTAGAGAGTGGGCTCACCGTCGAGGGAGATCGCGACGTGTGCCGGTCTCATCGCCAGCCTGTAGTACCCGCGTTCGGTCTTAGGGTTCCCCCCGAAACCCGAGAGCAACTCCCTCTGTGCCCTAACCATCTCCTCAACGATGGTCCGAGGATCGTCCCACTCCCTGCCGTGTGCCTTGTGTCTGTCAGGCCCAAAGGGCCTCCAGCACCACGAGCAAGCGAAGTTGCAGAAGTCCAGTGTAGGAGTCATCTGTATGCATCTTCCCGAGTCTATCCCGTAGACCGACTTGTAGCAGTTCCTGTCTCCCCTGAGCTTCGATTTGGTCCACCTGCAGACCTCGACGGCCGAGTGTCTCCGCCCGCCGATCACCCTGTACCCTGCCTTTCTGTACCTCTCGAGCCTGAGGTCGTCCATCTTCACGAACCGCAGCCCCGCCTCAGCACCGTCGGCCATGCTCCGTCCAGAGTTCGTTAAGCCGTCATTAAGTGTTTGGGTAAAACTCACGGGGACGTTCAGAGAATCTCCAACTTGCGGAGCAGCGGCTCAATATCTGCAACCGGTCTGAGCGACCTGTCCCTGATGGGGACGATTGCTGGTGGTGCCAGCCTGTAACTCGGTGCCATAGAGGCGATCCTGTCCTCGTACGTCGGGACGAACGGGTTCTGATAGAAGACGCCTATCGGTATCCGGTCGCCGAACTCGTATGCCCTCTCTACAGCAGCGGTGATCTTCTTGATCACCTCCTCCTCAGACCCCTGCCTGACGACTCCGTCGTAACCGGTCTCCTCCAGCTTGTAGACCCGGGGGATCGGCTTCCCTGTGGTCGGCTCCACCCGGTCCTCCCCTCCGTACCACTCTTTGGTGTGAAGGTCGTTATACGTGGGGCACGGTTGAAGTACCTCAACCAACGATGTCCCCCTGTGCTGAATTGCCTGCTTGATCAAGTCCTTGAGGTGCTTGGTGTCGTAGGCATATCCCCTCGCGACGAAGGTGTACCCCGATACCACGGCCAAGGCCACCGGGTTAACGGCGTCGTTGATGTTGGGCCTGGCCAGAGCCTTGGTCTTCATCCCCCTCTTCATGGTAGGTGCGGCCTGACCCTTCGTTAGACCGTAGACCTCGTTGTTGTGGATGATGTAGGTCAGATCGACGTTCCGGCGACCCGCGCTGACGTAGTGTCCAGCCCCGATCCCGAGGCCGTCGCCGTCGCCCGATACAGCCAGTACCGTCAAATCGGGGTTGGCTACCTTCGCCCCGATCGCGAAGGGCAGGGGCCTGCCGTGAACCGTGTGGATGCCGTACGCGTTCACGTAATGAGGAAGCTTCCCTGAACAGCCTATCCCGGAGAATATCGCCACCTTATGGGGCGGCAGCTGAAGGTCCATCAGCGCCATCTGTATCGAGGCGAGAATCCCGAAGTCGCCACAACCGGGACACCAGTCGTTCGTCAACCCTACTCTATAATTCGCTAGTGTTAACCTCTGTGGGACCGTCATCTCTGGGGTAACCTCGCGAACTTCGACTAATTAATCATTCCCCGCTACCCATGAGAGTCCAGAAGTGGGGGCATTCTTGATTCCTCTGTCCGCAAAGTATTTAATGAGAGGTCGCTCTATTATAATTTGGGCAGTTTGTACTACGTCGATCCCTCGGAGGTCATCAAGCTCACAGAGGTCTTCGGGGGGGAAGATGCTACACAGGTCGTCAAGCTGCTCCTCGAGGCCCCTGGACTCTCGGACGAGGAGCTGGCGGAACGACTCGGTGTAGACGTCAAGCAGGTCAGGAAGACGCTTCACAAGCTGCTGGAGCTGTCGTTAGTCACCTACACGGTGACATACGAGAAGGAGAACGGCAAGAGGACCTTCAGGTGGCGGCTTCAGCTGGAGCAACTCGTCAGCACCGTACGGGGTCAAGCCATCAAGATCATCGAGAGGTTGAAGATGCTCAGGGACTTTTACGGGTCGAGCGTCGTCTACTGGTGCGGCAAGAGCAGCTGCAGGAAGCTGGAGTTCTCAGCGGCAGTCGACCACTTCTTCAAGTGTCCCTCCTGTGGCGACCCGTTACAACCCTTTGACCCGAGCGAGATGCTCAAATCGATAGATGAGAAGATATCAGAGCTGAGCAAGTTGTTGAGATGAGCCGCATCACGGTTCTGAGGCTCTTTCACAGGATCGGGAGGGATGAAAGGGTCACCACGCACGTCGCCCTCACCGCTAGGGCCTTCGGTGCCTCCGGAATCGCGATATCTGGAGATCGAGACGAGAACCTGCTCAACTCGTTGAGGGGCGTGACAGAGAGGTGGGGAGGGCCCTTCGAGGTGACACACGTCGACGACTGGTCGAGATACCTCAAGGAGCGGAGGTCTGAAGGCGACCTCTTGGTCCACCTGACGATGTACGGCTTAAGCCTTCTCGAGGTGGTGGAGGAGCTCAAGCGCCTATCGGCGACGAGGGACATGGTGGTCATCGTGGGCTCCAGCAAGGTACCGATAGAGGTTTACGATCTGGCAGACTACAACGTGTCGATCGGAAATCAGCCCCACAGTGAGGTCGCCGCGTTGGCGGTCTTCCTCGACAGGCTCCTCGAAGGTCGCGTCTTCAGTATCGCGTTTCAAGGCGCTAAGATCGTCGTCGTGCCAGACCCTAAACGGAAAAGGGTGGTCAGGTCGGCCTGGGATCGGGAGCTACGTTTAAGAACAAAGGGTGAGTCTTGATGCCACGGGGCCGTGGTCTAGCGGCATGACGCCGCCCTCACACGGCGGAGGTCGCCGGTTCGAGTCCGGCCGGCCCCACATCTTCGGCTCGTAATCGGGTTGATCGATTCTCATACGCGACTACACGAACTGTGGTTATTAGTACACAAGGGGAGAACCGTCCGACGGACACACCTAACGTTTGACCTCCCACGACCGCCCTCTGTGAACCTCTCATACCTCTATTCGTTTCGCCTCCCGACTCCCGCGGAAAGATATTTTAGGTCGAACCTAAAATTCTCTTCCGTGAACCCGTACAGGGAAAAGGCTGCAGAGATCGAGCAGCTGTTGAACCTGAAGAGACCGATAGTCGCCATATCGTTCAAACAGGAGAGCGGGAAGGGGCTCAAGCGATTCGACGGGAGCGTCTCGGCGAGTTGCGTGTTCTGGACTCAGGCCCTTGACAAGTCTTTCAGTACGGTGAAGGAACAGCACCTCAACTGCAGTATCGGTTCCGTCACCCATGGGTTCAGGAAACATGAAGAGATAGCTCCGGGAAAGGGGTGTGCCGATGTCGATTACTTCATCGATCTGGGCTGGGTCTCAGCTGAAGACATCTCGAAGCTACCGACTTACGCCCACGAGAGCAAGACGGTCTCCTACGGCCCGTTGCGTGATGTCGATTTCAAGCCTGATGCGTGCTGCATCTTCTGCAACGCCGAGCAAGCCCTGTTCCTGATGACGGCCACCCAGCACATGATAATAGGGAAACCAGCGTGTGCCGCGTTACCCGTTGCGCTCAACAACAAGACGACGGTGATAAGCTTGGGGTGCACCGCGAGCCGGACTAGGGCAGGTTACGGACCCGATGAGCTGGTGGCTTTCATCCCCGGCGAGAAGATCGAAGAGGTGTTCAACAGCCTTCGTCGCGTCGTCAACATCGAGAGGGCTGTCGCAAAGGCCGCGAAGGGAGGATGAACCGTCCTAATCGTCTCACGTTCTTCTCGTGAGAGGCTCCTCACCTACCGTTAGAGCTGGATCGGTTGGTTGACGTTCGACGTACGGCCCTCGGTCGGCGTCCCTCGCTTTACGGGACAAAAGTGGATGATCAACCGTTTTTATCGCCGTGCACTCGTCTGAACCCGGGTGACTGGGATGGAGGGTCAGCTGAGGGTGGGTGTGACGACCTTTCAGGGAGACGTGGAGGAGCACCTGCTCGCGACCAAGGAGGCCATGAGGAGGCTCGGCGTCAGGGGAGAGGTGGTAACCGCGAAGCTGCCGGAGGAGATCAGCTCGGTCGACGCGATCATCATACCCGGCGGTGAGAGCACCGTCATGAGTAGGCTCGCACAACGCACGAAATCCCTTGACGTGATCAGGAGGAGGGTCTTCGAAGGCCTACCGGTCCTCGGGACGTGTGCAGGGCTCATCTTCTTGGCCAGCAGAGTTTACGACAGGGTAGTTGGTGAGACACGTCAGCCGATACTCGGCGTCCTCGACATCACGGTAGAGCGCAACTCCTACGGCAGGCAGAGGGACTCCTTTGAGGTCCAGATACCTATACCGGCCCTCAAAAAGGACAGCTTCAGGGCCGTCTTCATCAGGGCACCGTCGATCGTCGAGGTGGGAACTGGGGTCGAGGTGCTGGCAACGTACGCGGAGAGGGCAGTCGCCGTCAGACAGGGATCCGTCCTCGGCACCACGTTCCACCCCGAGCTCTCGGGAGATACGGCGTTCCATGAAGTGCTCGTAGCTGAGGCGGTGAAGTACAGGAGGAGGTAGTAGCCGGCCAGAGGCTCGAAGTTTAGGGGGAAATTCTTTTATCGGGTTTTAAGTGATGCGGTGCGTGGTTAGATACTGGTTGATGATCGCTAAGGACCACAGAGGGCGTGATGGAAAACCAGTCTCAGCGAGGGCCATCGTGGAGAGGAGGGTAGCCAGCGGTGTGTGGTTCGTCTCCATCAAGAACCCTTACTTGAAAAAAGTCGGCGTGGGCGATAGGGGCATCATGCTGGCCCTAGGGAAGACCAAGAGGGAGCTGCTGGGTGACTGCACCGTAATCGGCGGCCCGTTTCCAATCGATGTACGCGTACAATCGTTGATAGAGGGGGCTCCGTCCTCGGTGCTAACCCACTACCTGAGGATCGAGGGTCGTCTATGGCCTCAGGGAAGGGACCTCAAGGAATGCGTTGAAAAACTGAGCTTTGTCGGAGACGTTTCGAAGTGGTACGTTTACTTTCAGGGAAGCCTTAAGCCGCTCACCGATAACGACGTACAGGTGCTCATGGGACGTTAAGGCGCGACGATGAAAGGTCTCACGTACTTCTCGAAAAGTCTCCTCCTCTCAGGTTGTGAAAGCTCCACGTATCCCGTCGCTGGCGAGACGTAGGCAACCTCGATGCTGTCGCCGCTCCCTATGTCTCTCCTGATGGCAACAGCAACGGCCTTGTACGCCAGCTCGATCGCCTCGTCGAGACCCATTCCGTCCCTGAACTCAGACTCGAGGACTCCAAGGGCGATGGGTGAACCTGATCCGGTGCTGATCACCTTCTCTTCGGTCACGCCACCGAATGGGTCGACGTTGTAAATGTGAGGCCCTGAGTCGTCGTAGCCACCTATCAGCAACTGAGTTTGATAAGGGAAGAACCTGTAATAGAACAGGTAGGTCGAGAGCAACGTCGCTGCAGCCTTCACCTGCATGGGCTTTCCTTGAGTCACCTCGTAGTGCCTGACGTTCGCCCTCATCAGGTCGATGATTGCCTGAGCGTCCGCGACCCTACCGGCTATCGTCATAGCCATGTTATCCGCTACTTTGTGAACTTTCTTAGCCTTCTTGTGGGCTACGAAGAACCCTGCGGTAGCTCGGGTGTCGGTCGCAAAGACCACCAGGTCGTTCACCACGAAGGCGAGCGTGGTAGTTCCGGTGCTCAGCGGTTGAAGACCTCGGGCCGCTCTGTCCCCGTACATTCCTGTGAGTCTGTTTCAATCGCCACTAAAAGGTGTTTGTGCCTGAGCCCATCTTGTCCGTTGAGCTCATCCGACACCTCTTTATCCTTCGATATCGGGAGAAGCAGGTTGGAGGGCCCGTAGCTCAGCGGTAGAGCGCCCGACCACATGGGGCGACGCTGTTAACCGGAAGGTCGTGGGTTCGATCCCCACCGGGCCCGCAGCTGCCGATCCTCCTTAGATCCCTCCTTTGCCGAATTGATGCCTTGTCGACGAATCCCGCTGAGAAGCGATACCGGTGTCTTCTAAGTTTTGATAACCACGCCGTGCGATGAGTTTCCTCGTGAGGTAGAGAGCTGCACCGATAGCACCGGACTCGGCGGCGTGAAGGTTATGGGCTCCTGTGATCAGCCCTACGTCACCATCCCTCAGCGGCAGTTCTGCCTCGATCTTCTTCGCGAATGCGGGATGTTCGGCGGAGACGTCGCTGACCTCCGGCATTAGCAACTTTCCGGAGACGTAGCTGAGGACCATCGCGGCTTCAGCGCCGTACCTGATCGCTTGATCACGCTCTTCGAGCCCCTTGCCCACAGAGCTGGACCCACTCCTCACCACCACTCCGATGCTGTGCGTGAACCTCCACACGTCCTCCAACAACAGGAGCTTGGGTTCGGTCATGAAATCACTCAGGCTCTGGAGGAAGTCCCTGCCTCGGTCGCTGAGGGTGCAACCTGACCTTATGACCGTGACCAGTCCTCTTTGAGCGAGCCTGTGAACTATCGTCCTGATGGTTCCCTCACCCACGCCGAGCCTCGTGCTAAGGGCCGACCTGCTCATGATGGCCTCCCTTTTCAGCGCGTACATGGTCCTGAGGTAGATGACGGGGCCGAGGTGCACACGCGTGCCGCCTCTTTCAGTCCCTTCAAAGAAGAAGGAGAGGTCCTCAGTCCCCTTGAGTTTCAAAACCCTATCTCATAATCACGCTTACGGATAGTTAAAGCTTCCGTTAACCTTATGACGAACAGTTTGGCTAGAAAAGCTTAACCTGGGGCTCGATGGGCGTCCTGAGGCTGTATATGGCGGGGCACCGTTCCTTGGCCTCTTCCACCAGCTGTTCTAGGACCTCCCTCGGCGAGTCACCCAGCAGGCGCACCTCAAACCTAACCGATCTGACTATCGGCTTGTCAGAGAGCCCCAGTGGTTTGGAGAAGTCGATCTCACAGGATCCCTTGACCTCTGCGGTGGTGAGCTTGACGCCCTTCTCTGCAGAGACGCCGACCAGTGTGGCCATGAAACACGACGTCATGCCGACCAGGCAGTAGTGCATCGGACCTGGCCTGCTGCCGCTGCCTCCGAGGAAACCCGGTGAGTCGACCTCGATCTTGAACTCGCCGGCCTCGGCCCTGCATCTGGCGATGAACTGCACCTCGCTTGGCTCCGTCAACCAACTACCGCTGACTTCGATCGTCCTGACCGACTTGTCCGGCTCCGACCTCAGGAGCTCCATGGTCCTTGAGACCTTTTCGAGGTCGACGTTGTTGAACTTCATGCCTCGAGGAGTTTCAGCACCGTTATAAACATACGACCGTCACTCAACACCTTAATAGATTGCGTGACCTCTCACGCGGCGGGTTTGAGCTCGGACTCGGGTAGGCTGACCCTTCATCCCATCGAGGCCCGGATACTCTGGGCCCTCTCCGCGTCTGGGCCATTGAGCTTCTCGGATCTCTCGAGGAGGTCGGGGCTGGACGTCGGCGCGGTCGCCAAGTCTGTTGAGAGGTTGGCAGCGAAGAAACTGGTTAAGGTCAGGGAGGTGACGACGAGAACGGTCGCCGAGCTGAGTGAGGAGGGCCTCGAGTACAGCATCAAGGGTTTTCCCGAGAGGAGGTTGGTCGACTTCCTGAAGGTCAGAGGCGGCAGGGCGAGCCTCAAGGAACTCGGATCGATCGAGGACATGAGCGAGGACGGTGTGAGGATAGGAGTTCTGTGGGCGAAGAAGAACGGCTGGGTCGAGATCGCTAAGGAGGGTGATGAGACCACCGTGATGTTGCTCAGCTACCCCGACTACAGGACGGAGGAGGAGCTGGCTCTTGAGGCGCTCCGCTCCGGCGGGAGGAGCCTCGAAGAGTTGGGGGAGCTTGCTCGTGCCGTCGTGCGGCTCTCCAAGAGGGCCGGCATCGTGAGGCTACGTGAGGAGAGGGAGCACATCGTTGAGGCTACTACAGAGGGTGTTGAGGCCGTCAGGCTTGTAGAGGTGCCTATCGATGCTGTCAGTCAACTGACGCCCGAGCTGATCAAGACCGGCAGGTGGAGGTCGGTCAATCTGATCAAGTACGACGTCCTCGCGCCCGTGAAGCCGGTATTCGCAGCAAGGGAGCACCCTCTCACCACCCTCATCCGGAGGGTAAGGGAGGTCTTCGTGGAGCTGGGGTTTGAGGAGGTCCAAGGGCCGCTGGTGGAGCTGGCCTTCTGGAACTTCGATGCCCTCTTCCAGCCACAGGATCATCCGGCAAGGGAGATGCACGACACGTTCTACCTCGAGTGGCCTTCGAGGGGTGTGTTACCCGGGAGGCACGCTGAGGGCGTGAAGCGTGTTCACGAGACGGGTGGAGACACCGGCTCGACGGGATGGAAGTACAGGTGGAGCGCTGAGGAGGCGTCGAAGCTGATACTCAGGACCCACACGACCGCTACCACGATCAGATACCTGGCAGATCACGGAGACCCGCCGGTCAAGGTCTTCTCAGTCGACAGGATCTTCAGGAACGAGAAGGTCAACTGGAAGAGGCTCGCGGAGTTCCACCAGATCGAGGGCATCCTGATGGACCGAGGAGTCGGGCTCAGGCACCTGATGGGCATAATCAAGGAGTTCTACGGCAGGCTCGGTTTGAGAGAGGTCAGGTTCAGGCCGAGCTACTTCCCCTACACGGAGCCCTCTGCTGAGGTCGATGTCTACTTCAGGGACCTGGGGAAGTGGGTTGAGCTCGGAGGGATGGGCGTCTTCAGGCCGGAGGTTACACGGCCGCTGGGAGTTCAGCACCCCGTCCTAGCA
>JANXEE010000013.1 GCA_025058225.1 Candidatus Calditenuaceae archaeon
TGAATATTGTATTGGCGAAGATGACCGGAGTGGTGGGCTCTACCGGCTTGTTTATCTCAATCTGCGCATCGATCGACGGCGAAAGGAGAACGGTATCGTAGTCCTGTCCTAAATCGAAGTCTGCTCCGGTGAAGGTTATGCGGTTAGGTGCTACTGTGAACCAATGCTCTCGGTAACTCAACAGACGTACTGTCGGGACACGAAGAGTAGCTCCTCGATCTGTTATAGCAGGTGCAGGTGCTTCTACCGGAACAATAATCATGCGTGATTCTTGTCTGGGCCGTTCAGCCATCGCCTCGGCCACTGGTTGTGGTTCTGGTATGCCAAGGAATTCTCCCAGTGCGATCCTAATACGTGTAACGATTGGGTGAAGCTGTTGTTCTATTTCCATTAGCTCGTAATAGAGACGCTCGAGTCTATTTCGCAGCAGCTGAAGCTCGGTCTCGCTCATTACGGCCTCCTTACCCTGCCGTAGGAGTACCCGAATATAATCTTGCCTACTACAGTCCCTCCCTCTGCTCTAGCGAACACCTGATGGCCTGGATCCACAACTGCTACTATGCCCTCTAATTTTCCTTCAACTATTGGGATTGTCGTAAACACCGAGTTGAGTGTTACCACGTCGAGGGTACCTGTGATGGTTCCTAGCCTGCCCTGTAGCAGAAATGCAGTCACCGGATCACTTTGGTTTCCGATAGCGTACCGTGCACTTATGATTACACCGACCATTACGTCAGGTACTGTTGCCGTTATCGGGACTGGCGTATTCCCAGCGACGAACCCAATAGTCCTGTAATCGTACACGTTCATCGTCTATCGCCTCCCTGGAGCCATAAGGATCTGACTTATCTGCTCTCTGGTAGCTCCTGGCGGTATCGGGTTGATCCTGAACACCTCTCTGTACTGGTACGTGAACCTGGTGAATCCGCCGACGGTCTTGATCTTAGCTTCTGCTCCACGTCCTCGTTTCTCCATCGCCTCCATGACTAGGTCTACGTCAAGCAATACGCCAAACCTCACCTTGTTCAAGTAGAACCACAGGAGCGGTCTTATGGGCTCAAACAAAATGTTCGCGTACCCTATTGCCGGGTCCATCTGGCTCAGGACGATGAACTCCGAGTCGGGAGACGGACACGTGAGAGGTGAAGTGTAACCGTCGATGAAGCCGGCTGCAGCATACGCCACGCTCCAGTTTATGACGTCAAGGTTTCTCTGAGAGGCAGTGGCCGGCAGAGCCAGGAATATTCTGGCGTAACTTGGTGCGACTCCCACGAAGACCTGATACAGCGTTGACGGCTCGCTCACACGCAACACGTTTATTGGCTGAGACGCAATTATACCACTTTTCAAGAGTTCCGGAGCATAGAAACCGACGTTCTTCGCACTATCAGTTGACGAGCTTGGTGATACTTCGTTGGGGAGCTGACCTTCAGCTATTGGGTCGTATAGGTAGTTGAAGAACTCGGTCCTGAGAACTCGAATTGGTATGAACCCGTCTGGCATGTCCAGTAATACTACGTCGTTCGTCTTCAGTAAATGGGGCTGAATTCTAGATACGTCAACCCCCTCTGGCATCACTAGCATAGAAATAAGATTATATATAACTCTTGTCCCCATTTTTTGGGGATGAATGGTGCAGGCCACACTTGTTGTAAATGCGTCCCATTCGTTCTATGCTAGAGTGGGAGACGACTACAGGATCGTCATACCCAAGTCGCTTAGGGAGAGCGTGCTGGACATCAAAGAGGGAGATGTGCTCTGGGTGATTATCGGGACCGTCTATCCCAAAGGAAGGCAGACGATAATGATTCCGTAGGTGATACCGATGATTATCGCACTCGAAGTCGATGGAACTATAGAAGTCGGTAATCCACCAGGCCCGATTACTGTTGAGACGCTAGCATCGATAGCCAAGCTCCGATACCCAAGCGTCATAATAGTCTCCGACGACTACCCAAAGGTGCTTGATAGGACCGATCTCTCTGGCCATCTTATACCTGCGGTAGGATTAGAGCGGGCTCCACTCGCTGAGAAGCTCAAAACCCTAAGAGCGTTATTCCCTGATGAAGGTCGATACATCATGGTAGGCGTATCGAATGAAGCGATGAATGCCGCCAAGGATGCCGGCTATGAATACATGGCCCCCAGCCAGTTCCTTGAACTACTGCAGAGAGGTGAATTACCTTGAAGGTCCTGATCGTAACCGACGGCGCAAACATCACTACAGGCTACGGTAACATCGCATACTCTTTCGCGAAATACCTCCTGAGAATTGGTGGGTTCGAGGTCGTATTCGGTAGCCTTCAGCAATATGGTGGTCCAGTATACGTTAAGGTCGATTCCGAATATGTGCCCATGTATTCGGTTCAGGGAGGACAGCACGCATATTTTGAGCGAACCCTCATAGAGACTCGACCTAATTTGGTAATTCACATAAGAGATCCGATAGCGCTCGTCAACAGACTGTTCCCCGGAGCATACAGGTTCAAACCCCTCGCAGAACAATACGGCGCTAAGGTCATTCATTGGGTACCACTGATGGGTGAATTGCCATCCGACGTTCTGTCTGCCCTCACCGAGGACTCAGACTTCATACTGACCCCGACTAAGTGGGCATATGACCTGATGCTATACGGTGGTGTTCCCAGCAACAGGATGGCGGTCCTCAGATGGGGTGCCGATCCTGAAGTGTTCAACGAGAACGACTCCATCGATAAAGGTGAGGCACGTCAGCTGTTGGGTCTACAAGCACAATCGTATGTCGTCACCACGATCGGCGTACACGATAGACATCACAAGGCATTTCCGGTCCTCATGAAGGCACTGGCCATTCTCCTTAAGACGTATGATGACATTGAGTTCTATCTTCACAGCAGTTACGGCGCATTCGATATACTGCATTACGCCGAGTCCCTCGGTCTCAAGGGGCGTATAGTCATGCCTCGTGTCTACATAAAGGACTGGGGATGGGACGTTAATACCTACCGTAAGATCTTCGCAGCGACAGACGTTTACGTCACCGCTTCTATGGCTGAAGGCTTCAACATTCCACCTGTCGAGGCTGCCTTCTGTGGTGTGCCCGTCGTCGCATCCGATCACCCCGTTCATAGAGAGGTACTTGCAAACGTGGCTATATTCACGCGAACTGTCAACTGGGTTCCAGATTCCCAGTACTTCAACTACCTCACTGATCCCATGGATATCGTTGCAGCAGTCATTAAAGTTAGGAATGGGTGGCGTCCAAGTAGTGAGGTACTATCTATGTATCGAGAGAGGATGTCCTGGAAAGCAATAGTAGATGATTTCGTTTCGATCCTGAAAGAGCACCAGGAGGTGATTAAGCTGTGACAGTTCACGTCATCTCAACGGCTGCTATTCCTACACCACCTCCCGAGAAAGGCTATGGAGGCATTGAGCTCTTGGTCTATTATCTGGTACGAGAGCTTGAAAAGAAGTACAAAGTTAGGCTATATGCCTTAGATGGATCTTATGTTCCGAACGGTGGCCTGGTAACTGGAAATACAGAGTATGAGCTGGCTACGAAGGTCTCTGAAATTTCAGACGGTGACGTGGTAATTGACTGGAGTCACACCAAGCCCTTCTCATCGATCGGAAAGGACGTACCGACTTATTCGCAGGTCTTCTGGACCGATTCACTGGGCAGAAATCCGGTCTTTCCGTCAAAGGCCGTCGCCCGTGCTTACGGGTACTGCGACCCAGTCATATACCCTGGAATTAACATCGACGAATACCCGTATGTGACCGAGAAGGAGGACTATCTACTCTATTTCGGCAGGATAATACCGGAAAAGGGCGTGGAGAGGGTAATCGCGCTGGCCAATATGACCAACAGCAGACTGATAGTCGCAGGTCACACGGGTACGTTCAGCTACAACAAGGAGTACGTTGAACAAATCAAGGCGGCCTGTAAGGGCAAACACGAGTTCATAGCCGACCCCGATCAAAAGACCAAAATAGACCTCCTCTCGCACGCGAAGGCGGTGGTCCATTTGCCGCGGTGGCTGGAAAGCTTCTGGATCGTTGGATGTGAAGCGTTAGCTTGCGGTACACCCATCATAACTTATGTCGGTTCAGGAGGGCCTGAAGAACTGGTAAAGATCAGTCAGGGAGGTATCATCGCATACAGGGACGACCTACTCAGTGCGGTATCTTTAGTGCAGCACATCCCTCCCAAAGTCTGCAGAGAAGGAGTCAGTTATTTCTCATCAGAGAGGATGGGTAAAGAATGGTGTAACCTCATCGAGGTGAGAAAATGATCAAGTGGAAGATCGAGAATGGGGTGCTGTCCATAATGTTCGAGAATGAGAACGACATAGCACAGTTCATCGATCAAGTTCTGAAAGGACCTGCACAGCAATTTGGACTGGTAATCGAAGTGAAGAAACGGGGTACTGCCCAGCAGCAGAACCCTCCATCACGTTCCCTGACGGTGAGAATATGACGAGGCGGTTCCTTGTAACTGGTGCGAGCGGATTCATAGGACGAAACCTAGTCGAGGCTTTGGTCAACGAATACCCCCAAGACGAGTTCCATCTGCTTTACCGCGAGGACAAATTCCTCGACGGCATAGAGCAGTTCATCTCCCGGTTTGAGGGAGTGAACATTCACACACATAAGTGTGATATTCGCAACGAAGGCGATCTCGATGATGTCATTCGAGAGGCTCAGCCCAACCTGACTATTCATATGGCTGCTATCACTCCAGTAAGGTACAGCTGGGAGAGACCGAAGGAATACATGGAAGTCAACTACTTTGGTACAATAAACCTATTGCAATCTCTGTCCAAACTCAGCTTGATTACGCGCAAAAAGCACTTCATTATATTCTATTCTACCCCGGAGGTATTGGGTCATCAAAGGAGCTACAGCAATTATCTCTTCACACAGTTCACCGAGATGGACCATGCTTATCCGACATCCCCCTATGCTGCTTCAAAACTCGCAGCGGAGAGTTACGTTAGGTACCAGAAGAATGTCCCTGGGTGTATAGTTCGTCCTGCGAACACCTTCGATAGGACGATCATAGGGAAAAACGAAGAGGCTCGTGGGTATTTCGTGGAAAAAGCGATTATCCAGTTGTTGACTAAAGGGCAAGCCGAGTTCGATGGAAATCCTCACGTCCTTAGAACGTGGATACACGTCTCCGATCACGTTGGCGCGCTAATGCAGATAGTGAGAGAGTACGTCACCTCTTCTCCCATGTACTTTCCGTTACCTATCTACCATCTCGCACCTTTGGACGAAAGAGCACTCGCCTCCTGTCAGCAGGTAGTGGATATGGTAGCTAAGATAATCGGACTTGATCACCCGAAAATCGAATGGGGAAAGAACGTTAGACCCTGGGATCCTCACGTACTGATCATTAAAGGCGAAGGGTACAATTACAGGTATAAGTATCCATGGAAGGACCTGTATAGCGGCCTTAGGATGGCCGTAATGAACTGGAAGCGGGTGCTCGGGATTGCCTAGGCGGTACAAAGTTCGTTACTCCGATGGATCGCCGGTTATCCATCTCCCTCTTGACGACGAGCGAATATTCCCACCTGTAGTTTACGGCTGCAAGAACTGTGGCAAAAAGTTCTACCATCTCAGGGATTTCGTTGACCACTTGACCCTCAAGCATGGCATACCTCCCAGTCAAGCCTGGCGCTGCGTAGAGCCTAAGGAGATACGATGAGCCTTCGATTCTCTGTCATCGTAGCTACTCAAGGTCTTAAGAAACGACCCAGTCTAAGGGGTACGCTCCGGGCCCTCAAGAACCAGACCTATCGCAATTATGAAGTGATAACTGATGACTCGCCACCGAACGAATACTATGCGCGGAACAGAGCAGCGAAACGAGCCAATGGGGATGTACTGGCCTTCTGCGATGACGATACTGTCCCTCCTGAAAACTGGCTAGCTAACGCGGCCCGTTATTTTGAGAACCCTAAGGTCCAGGTGCTTACAGGCCCTGTCATTGGAAACGTATTCGGCTGGGGGCAGGAGTTGAGAATCAACGAACCGTTCTGGGGCATAGGCTGTAACCTCATGGTCAGACGAGGAGCGTTCTTTCAGGTAGGTGGATTCATAGAGAGGTGGGATCTTCCCAGAATACCGCGGGGATGGAGGTCGGATACTGCGCTCCTTTGGTCCGTGATCAAACACTACGGTTATGATTCATACGTCCACGCGGAGGACGTGGAGATGCACCATCCAGGTCCCATGGGAAGCGTATGGGACCCAGAAGTAGAGGCTCAGTTTTACAGGCGCTTCAGACAGTACGTCCTAAGATATATTGCTCCCTACGACCCAAGGATATCCCAATTCGCTGTCGTTCAAGGACTTGAGAAGGATCCCAGGGTAATTCGTTATCTCTCTCATGACCAGAAGCCCCGTCTCGACTGGATTAGGCGCGAAATTCATCACCTGGACTACGTCCTGCACGGCCGGACCAAGATACTCGACGTTGGCGGTGAAGACGGGTTTCTCTTCGCAGGCACGGGCTGGGATTATACGGTCATGGACCTTGACGTCTATGAGGTCCCGGACGGTAGGTTCATACAACACGATGCGGACACGAAATGGCCATTCGATAATGATAGCTTCGATGTCGTCGTCCTCGGTGAAATATTGGAGCACGTTGAACGACCGAATTTTGTCGTCAAAGAGGCCACCAGAGTCGCTAAATATATGGTCCTTATAACCGTGCCGAACGAATACGCATGGAGCAGTTCTAAGGCTCCTCTATTGACTCGTGAGGAGAGGATGAAGAGGGATGGGTTCACTAATGTTGACGATATGGCCCGACACTTCGCGAGCAAATCTCCCTATTTGAAGCAGCTATACCCTGAATCAAAGAAACCCCACCTCTGGCACGTAAGGTGGTTCACCAGGACCGAGCTTGAAGCACTCATAAAGAACAATGTCGATTCATTCGATTACGCTATCAGTGAGATAAAGCTCCCCGAGTGGAGCTGGTTCACGGTAAAGATCCGAAAAAAACTTGATTGAGGTTACTTGCTAGTCACTCCGCCTTCAATAGCCGGCGGAGGTTCGATGAACTGCGTAGCTACTGTTGGAGCTGGAACTGCTACTGGTGGCGGTGGTGGTGATATAAGCGATAGGATGAACCCTTGTGGTGGCAATCCCAGTGATACGCGGAACGACTGGACACGGGATATCAGCTTGTCAACCAAACCACCTGAAGTGAGTGCCTGGAGTATTGGTTTTGGTTGTGTTTTTTCAGGCGGTATCGGCATTGGTAACGGCAGTTCTGTCACGGGCAAAGGTAATCGAAAAAATGTCAGAGGTGGTTCTTCTGGCTTCGGCGGCTGAGGTGGCGGCATAGGTTCAACTGGTTTTTCGATTGGCACTGCTATTGGTAATGGTCTCGGTATTGGCGGCATCTGAGGAGGTGGCCCGCGTGGTCTTGGCCTACGTTGAATTGGTTTTTCAACCGGCCGTCCTGTCACGGGCCAAGGTGGTGCTTCAAGGTAGCGTGGCATTGGATATACGGGCCACGTCCAATCAGGCTCTCGTCTCCAGGGCAGTCTAGCACGTTGCAAGAAAAATCCCTGATACTCTGTAGAGCCCTTATTACCACATCCGCAGTATTTCCGGGCGGGTTCCGACGCAGTCATCACTGACATATTGGACATCCTCTGCTAATATGTCTATCTATGCAGACCATGCTGGAAGACCAGCACAGAGACTGATGCTAACGTCCCTGTGAATGGACCGGCACTGTGTTCGACTCCTAGAACGATAGCGTTCGGGACTGTGCCAGCAGTGAGCCCAACTCCTCTGACGAAGACGTTGTATAGCGGTCCAGGGGCGGTCCCTGTCCATTCTATTACGGCAGCTCCTCCAACCGTCGGATAAAATCTTGAATAAACGACCGCAGTACCAGTAGATACGCTAACCGCATTGAAGCGTTCAATGGCGATATTGTCGGAACGAATGGACAACGTTCATCACTCCTGGCCAGGCCCTGTCAGGTAGCTGCCAAGAGCGAAGGTCAGCCCGAACGGGAACGTAGCGTCTACGACTCCTGCTCCCTCTACGTTACCCCTCATGTAGTACTGGTTGTTCTTGACGACCAGCACCGAGTGCGGCAGGTTAGCGACGTACGTGTCCGTGAGCCTGGCGAAGTGTATCGGCCATATCGGGTAGTTGGTCGGCCTAACCGCAAACCACACCTCATTGAGCTTCGGCGTCGTGAGGTTGCCGAGCTTCGGGAAAGCCAGGATTACCCTGTTCTGCGGATTTCCATATACGGGAGAGGTCGTAGAAAGATCGACAGGAGCCGCCGCAGATCCGTGTATGTCATTCCAACCCGGCGATGCATACGATCTGAACCACGAAGTCGTTCCCAAGATCGTCTTGGACCTGATGAACTGAATTCCGACCTCACCACTTCCAGGAACGGCTCCTCTGAACGCACCTGCAAGCTGATGCTTAGCCACCTGAGCCGCGAAGAGGTAGAAGTCCCTATCCTCGACTAGTATGCTGAACAAGTCCCTAGACATCGCGTAGTAACCGGCGGTCTTCACGAGGTCCCTGTCGAATATCCTCAGCTCGGTACTGTCCAACTCCTTAAAGTCCGGGACAGTCGCCTGTCCTGCGATGAAAGCTACGTCCTCGGGTCTTATTAGGTTTGCAGGCCTTACCGGTCTTGACATCTCAATCTATTGCGTGAGAAGACGGCAATAAATATATCGTAAATCATGACACCTACGTGGCATGAGGAAACGATTCAACCTCGTCGTGGATGAGAAGATTAAAGAGCAGATTAAAGCGATAGCGTTAGAAATTAACCCCGATAGACCTAGAGTTCAAGACGTATTAGAGCTCATCATTATGATTAGGAACTCAGACCCGAGAACTTACAAAATATACCTGCAGAAGTTCCTAGCGAATAGGAGGCGGGGTCTGCCCGATTAGTCTCGAGATGAGAGGTCTGCGCAGGATAAAGGCCAGTAACGGCGGAAGTGGCGGAGGTGCGGTTGGCGCTGGAGGTGGTGGAGCTCTCTGGAGCTCTCTTATCTGACGTTCGAGCTCCGCCCTCTCTTGTCTCAGCGTTTCAATCTCCCTCTGGAGGTTTCTGATGGTGTCTTCAATTGCCCTCGCGCTCGTTGAGTCCCTCTGACTGAGCATCTGCTGAAACAGGGACTGCAGAATTTGGTATCTCTGGGCCTCCTCAGACCTTAATCTCTGAAGCTCGGCAATAAGCGGATCAAGAGACGGCGGTGGTGGCGTTGGCGGAGGAGCACGAGCATATTCCTGAAGCCGTTGCTGTAGGCGGTTGTTCTCCTCAACGAGCCTCGATATCTGCTGCTGTAGCCTGTTGATCTGATCTAACCAAATCCTGGCTTCCTCGGAGGAACGTGACCGAAGTAATTCGTTCTGATACCGCTGAAGCTCGTCCCTCAATCTCTCTATTGTCTCTTGGTTCCGTCTAATCGCATCCTGGATCTCACTCGGTATAGGTACTGTAGGCACAGTAGGGACAGGCGGAGTAGGGACAGGTGGTACAGTAGGAACCGTTGGGACTTCGGGTCTCGGAGGAGTAGGTACAGTGGGGATAGGGATCTCAGGTCTTGGGGGAGTAGGCACTGTAGGAGTAGGAATCTCGGGTCTCGGAGGGGTGGGAACTGTGGGCGTAGGTACTTCAGGTCTAGGTGGGGTAGGTACTGTCGGAACTTCAGGCCTTGTAGGAGTGGGGACTGTTGGTACGGTAGGAACTGTAGGCACAGTAGGTGCTTCTGGTCGTGGAGGAGCAGGAACTGCAGGGGTAGGAGCCTCTGGTTTTGGAGGACGGCCACGCAATCTAATGGATTCAGCAGTGAGGTTCTCCAACTCCGCGCGGAGCTGGTTTCGTAGTTTCTCAAGTGCGGCCACTTCGTCGACGAGGTGTTTGTGGCTAGGATCCAATCGGTTTCGCAGCGCGTTGAGCATATTATAGACCTCGTTCTGGACGGAAATTAGCTCGTTTAGAACCTTGTTTCTCAATGCTTCTATATCTATGCCTTCGGGTAGCGTCCCCCTAATCCGATTAATTTCACGTTCTATATAGTTTTCTAAAATGTTTTGTAGCTGATTATATATCCCGAGCTCTTCAGATATTAGTTCCTGTAGAGCCTGAACTGGCAAACTTTCTCTAGCTCTCTCATACTCTTGAGCGCGCTCCCTAGCTCGTCTTCCTAGTTCCTCAGCTCGTCTTCCTAGTTCCTCAAGCCACTCTGATTGGTATCTCGTGCTCGATATTATAACTAACCACCTCCGCGAAGGCGGGCGATCTCAGCGCGGAGATTTGCGATATCAGATTGTAACTTTGCTACTTCCCTCTGTAGTGCTTCCTTTTTAGTTTGGAGCATGTCAAGAGCAAATTCGTACCGGGTATTGACTGCATGAAGTATATTGCGATAATCCGAGTTCCAGAGTAATTGCATAGCTCTAAGCTCTTCCAGTCTGCGTATTTGATTTTCGACGTCATTCCAAATTGCCCTTAAGTAACGCCATCTCTCAAGTTCTTTCAGTCTCTCTCTGATCCTGTTCTCTAACTCCGGGATCATGCGCATTAATTCATTCTTCTTCTTATGAAGTTCAGCTATTCTCGGGTCCCTTGAATCTGCGAGGTTCGCTGCAGTACCGGCAGCTGATTTAGGCTGCTGACCTGGTGGAGTTACGCGGCGAGCAGGGCCTCGTCCACGTAAAACACCGCATATTTCCTGTATTGTATACGCATAAGCCCATTCATATTGACCATAACCTACAGGTACCTTTCTTAGTCCCAGAGTCTGTTTAACATGCTCTATATCGGCTTCACTTAACACATAGACTGTGCTCATGAAAGCGTTGAATAATCTTTCCAGTTTTTCATACATCTCCTTTAACCTTGCGTAAGACTCACCGAGATACCCACGATCGATTGCCTCCCACACAGCCTTCCTCATGTCCTCTGCAGTGGGTCTAATACCCTTGTCTAGAAAATTCTCTTTTATAATTTGTCCTGCATCGGCCGTATAACGACCTGGCAGAGCCTTAATTTGCGACGCAATAGTCATTACATTATTATAGATTGCTGTTACTAACTGACCCAATCCCCGCGCTTCAGCAGGAGCACCACATGTAATCGTAAACCCTGGTTTAAACCCTCCCCAATAAGACTCACGTGCAACACCAATACCATATACACCGCCATTTATAAGACCGCAGTATGTCCCATCAGGTCCATCATGGCAAATTGCTGCCTCAACAATTCTTGCATACAATTCCCAATCAGGGCTATCTCTTAGAGCCCCAGTAGCATTTCTTATTTGGTACAATTTCTGGATATATTCCTCTTCGACTTGCACTTGTATCCTCCACAACTCTTCATAAATTTTCTTGATCTCCTCCTCGGTAAGCTTGCCGGCCTGAGGGTTAGCCTGTTGAGCCTTCTCAAGTGTCGACCCAACGGCTTGTGCGACCTTTTCCATCGTCGAAGTCACGGCATTGACGAGCTGTGATAATGGGTCTTTGCCCTCTACGGTCTGTGACACTCTTGTGCCTGACCCTGTCGTCGCATTCGAAATTCTATTATCGGGAGAAGCTCCCTGAACCATGTCACGCACTCTCTCAGGTGGCGGAGCAGCTGGTCTTGATGGAGGAGGCGGAGGAGGCGGAGCTCCGCGAGGCCTTACTTCAACTTCTATGCTGGCACTTGCACCGTTTGTCCTGGCTACAACTGTCTTCCGTCCTGGTCTAACGAACCTAGTGGTCAGAAGATACCATCCTGTCTCATCTGTGTAAACTGTTGCGGACGCATCAGTATAGTTGATGTCTACTCTTCTATTAGGCTGAGTCCAATTCTCTAACGTTACGAAGCCCCTAATGATGACATCGTCACCAACTTCTGGTGATGGAGGAGCTACTGATACGGTGATCTTGAGGTTTGAAGCTCCTGGTGCTGGCGGAGGTGGTGTAGGAGGCGGTGTTGGCGTTCTCGTAACGCTCTCGACTATTCTGTCTGGCGGTCTGTAAGATGGT
>JANXEE010000018.1 GCA_025058225.1 Candidatus Calditenuaceae archaeon
CGCGACCGTGAAGCTGATCGTAGGCGGTAACGTCATCGCAACTGGCACGGCAGACGCCGCTGGTGCTGTGACCTTCGAGAGGCTGGCCCCGAGGGCATACGACGTCGAGGCGCTCTACAAGGGCTACTCCGGCAGGGCTTCGGTGTCGCTAGACGCTCTAAGGCGTGGAGACGTGGCTGAGATCAGGCTACCGGTGTACGTGGAGCTGCTCGGCATACCGATGTCGCTGGCAACGCTGCTGGCTCTCGCGATAGGCATAATACTGCTGGTGATCGTGCTGGCGGTCATCATCAGCGAGTACCGCTGGTGGAGAGGAAGGAGGCTAGGCGTCTACGCACCACCGCCGCCGAAGGGAGCAGCGAAGTAATTCCGCGTAACAACCCAAACCCATTTCTTCCCTTTTCTTTCGGTTAAACCGTGTTCACAGCGTACTGCATCTAGTTCCACACCACGCTGACCCCTGTAACCCCTCAGGACCTACGCCGGTAACTCTCCCCTCCCAATTGGGGAAAACACTTTTGTTAAGGGTCGAGCTGGGATGGTCATGCTCGATAGGAAGGCGGCGCTCCTCATCGTACTGTTACTTGTCACCTTGGTTCCATCGCAGATCGCGTTGGCCCAAGAGCGCCGTCAGAACTGCACCCTAACGCCCGTCCTCGAAGGGAATGCCGTGAAGTTCGTCAGGGAAGGGTCGACGGAAGAGAGGTGCACCGGGGAGCTCGCGGGCCCCGAGTACAGCGGCGAGACGGAGACGGTGCTGATCAGGCTCGACGGGCTTGAGAGGCAGGTCGGGTACCTGGTGAGAATTGAAGTGGAGGTCACCCACACTAGGTTCCTTGCGGCGCGGTACTTCGTCGGCTACGGTCCCGAAGCTGGGGGCGTGTTCAACTCCGTCGACGATGTCATCAGACCGGGTGAGACGAAGCAAGTTCGGTTCGAATATTACGTGGCGTTCGGGGACTCCGGCAACGTTCTGGTCACGGTCAGCAGCGTGGCGTTCAGGGACACCCCCGCGGTGCTGAACTACTCGGTGAAGGCATCCGCAACGGCATTAATGGATGGCATAACTGTAACGGTGAAGGACAGCGGCGGGCAAATCAAGTCCAGCATCTCGACCGACTGGGGAGACACCCCCAACGACCTCGTTCAGACCGCTTCGACGGAGAGCGGACACCTGCCGCAGCTCAGGATAGGTGAGGTCCTGGAGCTGTCCGGTTTCTTGAGCCAACGGTTCACGCAGCAAGGGAGCAGACCCGCCTTTTACTTCAGCAGGGACACGGTAGATGTCTACACGCTGAAAATCGAGAGGGTGCCGAACTCTAGGTTGAACGTCACGGTAAAACCCCAGGACCCTACCGCGAGGCTGACGGTCACCATCAGGACCAAGGACGGCTTCCCGATCAACTCGACCACCGGCCAGGCCGGGGAACCGGTGACGGTGGGGATGCTGATCACGGAGCGCATGAGGGATGACACCCTTCTGCTCGAGATCTCCCTGAGGGAGCTGAGGAGCTTCAGCACCGGATACAGGCTCTCGGTGAGGCTGGTGGAGCCGCCGCCTAAGCCGCAACTGCCGCCGCACATGACGTTGCCGATGCCAGAGTCGCAGGTGCGGTCTATCGTGATGGGGATCTCGGTCGTGATAATCTCCGCCGTCGTCGTCTCTGCGGTCCTCGGCAGGAGAAAACGCTCCAGAATGTACTACACCGGCTGGTAGCGGAAGCCCAACGACGTTCCTGATTTACTTATAAGTGGCCTAAGGACTACTTGAGCTGGAAGGAGATGAGCGCCGAGCTCAAGAGGGAGATCCTGAGGCTCCTCAAGGAGGACCTGGAGTTCAGGTACGCGATAGCGGGGCTGCTGGGTCTGGAGGAGGTACTGAGGAGGCTCGACAGGATCGAGGAGAACGTCGTCAGGCTCTGGGAGGAGGTGAAGTCGCTCAGGGAGGAGACCCGGAAGCTCGGGGAAGAGATAAAGGGCCTCCGGGAGGAGACCAGAAAGCTCTGGGAGAACCAGAATAGACTCTGGGAGGAGATCAGGGCACTCAGGGAGGGTCAAAGCAGGTTATGGGAGAATCAGGAGCGGCTGTGGGAAGAGGTGCGGGCCCTCCGGGAG
>JANXEE010000025.1 GCA_025058225.1 Candidatus Calditenuaceae archaeon
TAAGCAATGAATGAAAGTAGGCATAATAGGTGTTGGATTTTCTGAGATGAAATCATACGAGCCCTCTAAGGCACCTGCATTTCAAGAGTTACCTTTCATCGCGGTTAAAAGAGCACTGCAAAACGCAGGTGTAGAAAGAGGTGAAGTAGACTTCTTCGTCGAATCGAGTTACGACTTCCTCGACGGTCGAATGATATCAAATATGTACACGTGCACCAACGTGGGAGCTTTTCTGAGATCTGAGAGCAGAGTAGCAGATGACAGTCTGTTGGGGGTTGCATACGCAGCTGCAAAAATCAAATCAGGAGATGCAGAGATAGCGGTTGTAGAATCACACGGAATAAGAGAGGTCGATCATAACGCGATATCACACATCATATTCGACCCCTTCGTATACAGGAACATAGGAATGAGTTACTTGACCTCGCTCGCGCTCGTATCGAAAGCGTATATTGATAGATATAGAGTGGATGAGGATGACGCTTTGACTATTGTGTCAAAAAACAGGAGAGCTGGATACTTCAATCCGAACGCCCATTTAAGGGAACCGATCAACGATGAGGAGGTACGCAGATCGCCGTACGTCGTTTACCCTTTGAGGCAGTCTATGCTCGCACCACCTACGTCGGGGTCCGTCGCACTGGTCCTGGCTAACGAGTATATGGCCACGAGACTTGTCGACCAACCAGTGTGGATCGAGAGCATATCATGGTGCACCGATTCCTATTACCTCGGAGGCAAACCCCTTCATACGATAATCCCACTTCAAGTGGCTGCAAAGAAAGCATACACTGAAGCAGGTATCACGAATCCCGCGAAACAGATAGGCCTGTTCGAGGTCTGTGACGTAACACCATATCACGAGCTCATGGCGTATGAGGCCTTGGGGTTAGCTCAAGAAGGAAAGGGATGCAATTATGCTAGGGAGGGCGTCACGGACCCTAGGGAAGGATCGATACCAGTGAACGTGAGCGGTGGAAGTCTATCGACTGACCCTTATCCAGCGTCCAGTCTGTTCAAGTTGGTGGAAGCGTATTTGCAGATGAGAGGGGAGGCGGTAGGCAGACAGATAAAGGGAGTGGAGCGCGCCCTCGTACACGGATTCAGTTACATCGGTGGAGCATCGGCCCAGACACACGTAGTTTTGATAGCAGGTGTTTGATCCATGAATCGGACCGCGATAATCGGTGTGGGCATCAGCAGGTGCGGACACAGGCGCGATGACGTAACTCACCCTGAACTCGTTTACGAGGCGGTCAGGGAGGCCCTTGACATGGCGGGACTCTGGATCGACGAAGTCGATTGCATCGTTTACGGCACAATGGACCCGTTCGATGGAATATTGGCCCCCGAGAAATGGGACGGAGAGGCAATGGGAGTCGGGAGGCTGAAACCTATGATAAAGGTGACGACTGGCGGGACAACCGGCATGAGCATAGCCTTGACGGCTTACACGCTCGCCTCCTCAGGATTGTTCGATGTCGTTATGGCTGTCTCTGGACAGAGGGTGAGTGAGAACGTAGAGGCCCAGAAGGTGTTGAACCTAGCGGTTGACCCGTTTCATGACCGACCGTTCGGCATCGGTGCGATCGCTGCTGCTGCATTTCAGGCGAGCTCGTACATGCATCGGCTTGGTGACTCGCGACGTGTAGAGGAGGCAATGGCGATGGTGTCCTCTAAGAACAGGACAGTTGCTCTCAGAAATCCCAAGGCACATCTCAAGAGGCCGTTGACCGTGGAGGAGGCGCTCCGCTCGCCTTTGCTGATCTGGCCGATAAAGTACTCCGACAGCTGTCCTTCAAGCGATGGTTCTGCTGCGGTGATCTTCGCCTCCGAGAGGGCAGCCAAGAGAATATCGGACAGAAGGGCATGGGTCTTAGCGGCCGACACGATCAGCGACTCCTATTATTGGGGATCGAAAGATCTCTCAGTTTGGGATAGCTTGGCAATACTGGCAAGGAGGGTGTACAAAAGGGCCGGAATAACAGACCCCAGAAGGCAGATAGACACGGCCGAACTCTACGATGCTTTCTCGATTCAGGAGATACTGGAATACGAGGCGGTGGGGTTTGCGGAGAAGTACAAGGGGACGGAGCTGCTATTCGAAGGACTAACCGATTTCCATGGAGATCTGCCGGTGAACGCTAGTGGTGGCGTGTTATCAACGAACCCGATCGGCGCTACAGGCCTCATAAAGACCGCCGAGGCAGCCCTTCAGGTAATGGGGGCGGCTGGTGAGCATCAAGTGCCCGACGCCCAGACGAGCATAGCCCACGCATGGGGTGGAGCATTGCAGTTTCACACATTAATAGTGCTCTCATCCGAGATTGGGGTGAAAAGGCCATGAGTTATCTGTACATTCCCGCCAAGTGGGACGTCGAGTTCCTTCACTCCGCTGGTGAGTTCACAACGAGGTTCTTACAGAACCTGAAGGAAAAGAAGATCTATGGTGTGAGGTGCCCGCGATGTAATAGAGTTCTCCTGCCTCCAAGAAGAGTCTGTGATAGGTGCTTCGTCGAAACAACAGACTGGGTCGAGGTCTCCGACGTTGGCACTTTGCAGAGCTTTTGCGTCGTATATAGGAAGTTCTGGGGACTACCTGACCCGCCCTACGCAATAGGTGTATTCAAACTCGATGGATCGGACGAAGCGTTGGTTCATTTCATCGGAGGAGTCGACCTGACCGACCCTACGAAACTCGAGGAGGTCGTCAAGATTGGACGGAAATTCAGAGCCGTCTGGGCTGAGGAAAGGAGGGGACACATATTAGACATAAAGTACTTTGAGCCTATGAATTAGCTGATGTGCTCCCCGTTAACCGGGCTTCCGGCCGGCTTCGAGGATGCGTTCACTCTTTGAGTAAAGGTGACATTACCAGACGTATGTATAACATGAAACTGCGTATTGGTTTTCATTATTCTACAGAGGAAGACTAATTCGGTGAAAAC
The DNA here is from genome assembly GCA_025058225.1 of Candidatus Calditenuaceae archaeon. Taxonomy (GTDB): domain Archaea; phylum Thermoproteota; class Nitrososphaeria_A; order Caldarchaeales; family Calditenuaceae; genus Calditenuis. The sequence goes on from JANXEE010000025.1 coordinate 2,949, forward strand.
CTGATTTAGCGAGTTTAGTTAACTATACCTGATATGTTGGTAATCAAGTAGGTTATAAAACTTTTAATACCGCCTATAGAACATCACCATTATGAACGCCAAGAGACCATCCCTTACCTTAGATGTCAGGGGAGAGATGTGCCCCATTCCTGTTCTGAAGACTAGTAAGGCGATTGAGAGGGTTTCAGTCGGGGATATCTTAGAGGTTCTTGCGACGGATCCGGCGTCGAAGCCGGACCTCGAGGCGTGGTCTAGAATGACGGGTCATAAGATAATGGAGTTCAGCACCGAAGGTTCGTCGCCTACTGTATACAGGTTCCTGATTCAAAGAACGAAGTGAGGGAGGGCATGCAGAAGAACAGGTTGTTGATTGTAGCCAGTCGTGGGACAGCTGACGGGCTCTATCCTGCGCTCATCCTAGCAACGACCGCTGTAGCCCAGGGTAAGGAGGCCCACATCTACTTCACGTTCGGGGGGATGAAATTGCTGACCAAGGGACTTGCTGAAACCGTCTCACCATCAGTCGACCTCGGTTTGAGCAGAGAGGACCTTGAGAAGCTACTTGCGAAGGGAGGGATGCCAAAGCTCGTCGACATGCTCAAGACTGCTAAGCAAATGGGTGTCAAGATCCACGCATGCTCCCCTACCATGAACCTCTTCGGACTGAAGCAAGAGGACTTAGTCGATGTCGTGGATGATGTGATGGGTGCCTCGTCCTTCCTCGAGATGGCATCAGACCCTCAGACGCTGGCTATTTTCATTTGAGTAAGCAACGAGACAACACCGCTTCGCTATGACAGTATTTCAGCTTCTTCGAGCTTTGCCTTCTTGATGAACTCCTCAATAACGTCATAAGCCTCAATTATCCGTTTATCGGCTACAGCATAGTAAATTGAACGGCCCCTGCGTTCCGCTTTCACGGCTCCAACGCGTCTTAGAATGGCGAGGTGTTGGGAAACGACTGTCTGTCTTGTTCCGAGCTGTCTGCTGAGCTCGGAGACGTTCATCCAGTTGTGTCTAAGTAGGTCAAGTATTCCGAGCCTGACGGGGTGACAGAAGACCTTGCAAAAGTCAGCATGATACTGGTACACCCTTCTCTTCTTCTTATCTGCGGGATCCGAGAATTTGGTAGCTCCCAGACTCTATCACCTCCTCGTGATGAGGTTACCGACGACCGGATAGCCGGTCGACACACGGACCATTCCCGCCATCATCCTTGCTTGTCCTCAATATGGCCAAGATATATCGGTATCGGAGATTTTGCAGTCTCAGATATCAGGTCGATCCAAAAAGTCGATGAAGCCATCTAAGGCTTTAACTGTGATAGGGACGGCTATGTCCTAAGCGTAACTTTGTGCGACTCAATCGCGTCAGTAAACTTTATGGTCTCTCTGGAGGCATTAAAACCACTTGTAGAGGGTTTAATGGATTGAAAATCAGTTGATACATAAAATGATAAGCTAAATAAATGTAGAGATGCATTATATCGTTCGTCATATAGAATAATTTGAAATCGACGAAATTGACGAGGAGTGTAGTAACTATCCATTAGGCGGAATGAAAAAGAGGAGAAGATAAACTACAGGGTAGAACACGGTGTAATCTCATTAGTTTCAGACTTTCATGAACAAGTTCGTACCATTGGATTTTTCAAATACCTTCACGTGACGGTTAAGCACTGGTGCAGCCTGATAGAAAAGGTCCGTACCGGGTGACGGAGATCCCGAATCACCGGAGAGGAAACCTTCAGTAACGAAGACGTCGAATTCACAACCTGAGAGATTGAGGTGTTCAAGGAATTTCATGATGAATCGTTCCACTGTCAAATCTGCGTTGAGAGAGCACAGGTTAGTGACCGGTGGGCATCCGGGCGGACGTATGCACAGTAAGTTGAGCTTGCTGATGTCCGAGGCTATGAGAAGAGTACCATGAACGAGGATAGACTTGGGCTTTGAGAGACCAGCCATTCCAGATACCTTATGACCGTTAACGTCTATCCTGTTGGGAAAGGTAAACCGCGCCTCAATCCCGAACTGCCTGAGAACACCGCATATAACATCGGCGGCCTCCTTGAAGACGTTGACTGGAGGTAGGAATGAAGCAACGTCCTTCCGTATGTAAAAGCTCCAGTTCAGGTTCCCCAGGTCGTGATAGACGACCCCCCCTCCTGTAGACCTCTTGAAGACACGAACGCCCATTCTGTCTGCGAGATCCTCCCGGTACCAGCCATAACTATGGTGCCTGACGCTCCCTGAAACCAGGCACTCACTGTTAACCCAGAACCTGCATACAGTCCCGAACTCACCGTTCTCAACGAAAGATAGTATCACATCTTCAAGCTGTAGGTTCAACTCAGGATCGATACTGCTGGAGATGAGTACCGTTACCCTCCCCTCCCTCAAGAAGCTCGGGAGCATGAAGTCCTCACCTGCACTGGATGCCCCACTCATCGATTATCTTCTTGTACCTCTCAGAGGCCTCCTTACCCTTCGTGAGGAGCCCGATCTCTCCGTCGAGGTTATCTGGCTTCAGACATACAACCCAGCTGGCATAGGGGTCTCTGTTAACGAGTGATGGATTTGATACAACCTCACCGTTGGTCTCAACCACAACACCGCTCAGGGGAGACCTCATCGGACCCATGTACTTCGCACTCTCGACGGTGGCTAGAATGCCTCCCCGAGGGACTTTGGTCCCCCTACCCTTTACCTTGAGGTAAATTATCTCTCCTGCATATGCCTGGGCCGGATCCGTCGCACCTATGAACGCGATCTCACCGTCGACCTTCACCCACACGTGATACTCGAGGTCGTAGTAAAGGTCCTCTGGTATCTTGCAACCTTTGTAAGAGGGGGCGTTGCCCAATCACATTCACCGGTTAGAAGTAGAGGACGGCAGTCGAGGGGTCAGCGGTCATCTCGATAAGCGTCGAGGCACCAGCGAACTGAGCCCCGGGAGGTAGTTCGTCTTCGCCCATCTTCCATATGACCTTGGCTGCGACGCTGCAAACGAGGAACTTGACACCGTTTTTCAGTGCTAAGTCTACGACCTTCTGCAGAGGCTCTCCGTCCTCCGTCGTCCTCACGCTCTGCAGCGACTCCCTCTTGAGGAGCGAAGGGCCCTCGGCTACGAAGAAGAGGTACGTCTCATATCCCATCGCTGCTGCGGCGGCCGCATAGTAGAACGGCGTGAAGGCCTTCTTCGGCTCATTCGCTCCTGTGCTCACCACGAAGAGGAAACGGTTCTTCTCCGCGCTCATCCTTATTGTGTTGTCGGGAAACGGATATATATAACGCTTTTCACATCTTCAGAGATTAAGATGTATCAGAGGAAATCGGTAAAGATCGTTCGTCGCCTGCGCAGGCTCAACGGGAACGGGTGGGCATATCATGGCCTTCCGGGGCTGCAGTGGGAGATTGAGAACTCATCGAGCTACGACAGGAAGCTCATGAGCGAGCTGACGCGTGAGCTCCTTGAGGACTTCCGCATTCACGAGTTTTATCACGCGTGCATTAACTGCGGGAATTGCACGTCGCGATGCCCAGCCTTCAGGTTCGCGGACTTCTCACCAAGGGTCGTCGTGCAGAAGGTTATGCACGCGAAGAGTGAACCAGATCTGATCGTTCAGATGTTGGACCAGTACATCTGGGCGTGCTTTCAATGCTACTCCTGTTGGGACGTATGCCCTGCTCACAACAACCCAGGTGGTCTCATAGCTATGATGAAGGAGCTCGCAGTGAAACACGGTCTTCAATCAGCCAGCAAGGCCCTCGAGCCTTACAGCCGCGTGCTCTTCAAGCTGATGACGACCGGAACCCAGATCACTCCTGACATGCACAGCTCGATAGCACCCTTCAGAGACTGGGGCCCGCACAAAGCCGAGCTGGTTAAGCACCTGAGGGAGGAGAGGGCCGCGGTACCGGTCGAGAACCTAGCAAAGGTCATGGACAGAGGTTGGAACGTCGACGCTGAGACCATAAGGGAGTTGCTGATCATCGAGAAGGAGGCGGGCGTCATAGACGCTGTGAAGAGCGTACTAAAGGACGTCGGCGAGATGGTCGACGAGACTAGGGCCGAGTACGGGGTGGAGTAAGTATGGAGAGGGTAGAGCTGGGAAAGGAGGAGGTTGAGGTAAAGCCGGACCAGTGGAAGCTCTTCGAAAGGGCGGTGTTCGCTGCGAAGGCGAAGCTGACATACGGCACGGTCGAGGAGTACCTGAAGATGCTGGAGAGGATGAAGGAGTTGGAGAGGAATGGTGAGATAACGGTCTTCCACGTGGAGGAGGAATTCGAGCCAGTGACGGTTAAGACCCTCAGCGGCAGGCGGAAGAGGATACCGACGGTCGAGCTATGGCAGCATAAGTCCTGCGGCCAATGCGGCCACATCCCCGGATACGTCACATCGCTATATTGGATAATGAGCCAGCTTGGGGTGCCGTACGTTGACGACACGAACCAGACCTCCTGTACTGCCTGGAACTATTACGGTTCGGGGACTTCGAACCCAGTAGCGCTGACGGCCGTGTTCCTGAGGAACATGCACGTCGCCTGGGAGAGGAACGCTTATCCACTGATACACTGCGGCACGAGCTACGGAGACTACAAAGAGGTCAGGTTCATGGCCGTGATGAGCAGAGAGCTCAGGGAGAGGGTTCGCCAGATCCTCAAGAAGATCGACAGGGACATCGTTATCCCGGAGGAGCTGGTTCACTACAGCGAGTGGCTGCACGTTGTTAGACACAGGATCGCCGAGAGGAAGAAGTACGACGTCTCTAACGTCTCCGTCGCCGTGCACGCCGCGTGCCACACTTACAAGCTCATGCCGGAGGACTACACCTATGAGGATGATGTGCTGGACGGTGTGAGGCCTGCTCCCACAACGAGCGTAGCCTTGGCGTTGGGGGCGAGGGTCGTCGACTACCGGAACTGGTACGACTGCTGCGGATTCGGCTTCCGTCACATCCTCACCGAGAGGGAGATAAGCAGGTCCTTCGCATACTTCAGGAAGGTACAGCCAATAGTCAGGGAGACTGGCGCAGACGTCCTTCTCACCCATGACACAGGGTGCGTCACCACCCTCGACAAGAGTCAGGTGGTGCCCCTAGCACACGGCTACAAGGAGACCGTGCCCGTGATGTCGGACTCGCAGTTCGCGGCGCTCGCGATGGGAGCCCATCCGTTCACCGTGTGCCAATTGCACTGGCACGTTTCAGATTGGAAGGAACTCATGACCAAGATGGGAATAGACTGGGAGAGGCGACTGGAGGAGCACAAACGTTACGTCGAGGAGGTCAAGAAAAGGGTCCGAGAGCCTGAGTTCATAAGATCACCTGGGAGGAGATTGAGACCTAGGAAGGATTCGCGGGAACTCTCTTCTTGAGGAGGCGTGACATGAGCGAGATACATCCAGTTCTAGTCATAGGTGGGGGACCGGCTGGTCTGAAAGCCTCCGCTGACCTCGCTGAGCTAGGATATGACGTAGTGCTCGTGGAGAAGTTAGGCCAGCTGGGGGGTGCTCCGATCAGATGGGGATACAAGACGCTAGCGCCCGAGCTTCGACCGACCGAGGAGGTCATGGGCCCCCTGATAGAGTACGTGGAGGGTAACGGCAACGTGAGGGTCATGAAGAACTCCGTGGTGGAGGGCGCTACTGGAGGGCTGGGCGACTTCACGGTCACTGTTCGGAACCTGATGAATGGGGCCACGGAGAGTTTGAAGGCATCAGCGATAATAGTCGCGACGGGTTTCGAGCACTTCGATGCGAAGGTCGATCCCCGTTACGGTTACGGGAGGAACCCCGACGTAATCGGGATACACGAGCTGGAGGGGATGCTGAAGGAGGGAAGGGTCGTCAAGAGAAACGGTGATCCACCGAAGCGCATAGCCTTCATCTTCTGCGTTGGGTCGAGGGACAAGAGCACCAACCTCTGGTGCTGTACGGTGTGTTGTGGTGTCAGCATAAAACAGGCGATCGAGCTCAAACACCTCCTGAAGGACGCCGACATCTACATGATCTACATGGACATCAGGACCTTCGGACTGTGGGAGAAGCTCTATTGGAAGAGCATGGAAGAGTACGGTATCAATTACATAAGGGGTAGGGTCGGAGAAATCTACGCCATCGGCGACAAGCTGCTCGTCAAGGGAGAGGACACGCTGGTGAGGGGGCCCTTTGAGGTGCTCTTCGACATGGTTGTACTTGCTGTGGGAATGGAGCCTGGGTCAGGGACAGCTCAAGTGGCGAGGGCGTTGAACCTCAAGGTGAACGAGTTCGGATTCTTGGAACCCAGGCACCCAAACATTCATCACGACTCAGGACGTGATGGGATCTACTTAGCTGGGGCGTGTGTTGCACCCATGTCTGTCGAGGAGGCACTCGCGGAGGGATCGGCCGCTGCCATGCAGGTTGCAAAGGCCCTCAGACGTTTGCAGAGAGCGGTGGTCAAGTGATGAGCCAGAGGAAAAAGAAGGGCGAGTTCATCGTTGAGAGGAACTACGTAGACGACCAACGGATCATCGAGCCCGAGAAGCTCGAGATCGGCGGTGTCGATATGTCGGGGAGGTGGGGACTCCTCGTACTACCTAGGACGATTGAGGACTTCGACCACTCTCTCCACGCGATGGTCAAGAACCACCCTCGTGGAAGGAACATAGACAGGTGCTGGCAATGCGGGAACTGCACGGCCGCTTGTCCGGTGGCAGAGGAGAACCCGCTCTTCAACCCTAGGTATCTCATATACATCATAAAGTTGGGGTACAAGCTGGAGATAGAGAAGTTCGGGAATTACGTCTACTTCTGTGGCAGCTGTGGGCGGTGTAGCGAGGTCTGCCCGAAGGACGTGGACCCAAGTGGTGTAATGGAGGCCATCGGCACGGCCTTGAGGCGAAAACCTTGAGGGCATACGGTCTATCCGCCAAAGACGCGGTAATTTGGGGCTTGACGATCGCGACCGTCGTGATACTCGCCGTTATGTGGCTGAACCTTTATGCGCTTCACGCTGGGGGCCGTATCATCCAGATAGACAGGAATACGGTGTTGAGCAAGGACATCGTGGACGCCGCAGGTCTATCGTCCCTCGGCCTGATAGTCGCTGTTGTGGTGATGAAGATAAGGAGGAAGAGCGTGCCAATCCTCTTGCAGGAGATCCTTGCCGAGTTGAGACCGAAGCCGCGGGCGCTTCCGAACGGGGGATCACGGTCTGGGGGGATCGACTGGGGCACCCTCAGGCACGTCATTAGGGTAGGGCTGTACGACGTCTTTCTGCTGGGAAAGATGGGAGCGTGTGAGGACTTCCAGCAGTGGCTAGGTCACTTCCTGACCATGTGGGGCTTCATAGGACTTTTCATCACCACAAGCCTAGACGCGATAGTGAACCCAGGCGCCCACCCCCTTCCCCTCCTTCATCCCGTTAGGGTGTTGGGGAACGTTTCAGGGACGATCTTCATGGCAGGACTCACGATCGCAATAGCCCGGAGGGCCCTCAGGACTGAAGTAAGGCACGTGACAACGCGCTCCGATATCCTCTTCCTCATGGTCATGTACGGGACCGGGCTCTCAGGTTTCTTAGTTCAGTGGTACGCCGATCACGGAGACGCTCAGGGAACCGCATTCACCTACTTAATGCACTTGTTCTTCGTCGCACTACTGATCCCCACAGCGCCTTGGACGAAGTTCATACACGCCCTGTGGAGGCCCTCGTGGGTGATTCACAGCAGCCTGATGAGAGCCAAGGAGGGAAGGTGATACCAAGATCCCCGCGGGAAGCAGCGGGTGAAGAGAATGTCATTAAACGACAAGCTGATCCGCACGTTCTTCGCGAAACCCCACGTGGCCTCGGTGAGACACTTCGAAGGCCTGACCATCGTGGATGTACGGGACGCTCTCTCTAAGTTCATGAACACGCAGGAGATCCGGTGCGAGCTCGCCATCGAAGAGTACGAAGGGAGGGAGGTCCTCAACGCGCTGGTACCCCTCGAGGAGGGCATTACGTGTTGGGTTCGTGCTGAAGATCTCAAGGAACTGGGCTGTCTGGTGGAAGTGAAGATTTACCACGAACTCGAGATGAGCGCACTCGCGGACGAGCGGCTGACCAACCTGATGGTTCTGTTGGAAAGGACTTTGAGACGAAGCTCCAGAGATCAAAGAAACGAGTAAGCCCTACAGTCTATAGGCATCAGGATGGGGCTTGAAGGGCCTCAGGAGCCATAGAGGCCTCCTCATGCCGTTCTTTGGGGGTCTGGTCAACGCCATCCATCTCCTATAGACTTCCATACTCTTCGCGAGGTTGACGACGACATCGCCATACCTGTCGCCCGCCTGCGCCTTCTCAACTCTGACCCTCTGATGCCAGACGTGCTGCCCGCTGACAGGATCGGGCTGGACCGGGAACGTGAGGTTAACAGGCACGCCACCATCCTTCCACCAGATTCTCATCGTGTCGGGGTCGCTGCTCTCGAAGGGCTCAATGCCTGAGATTACCCTCATTCTCACCAAGTCACCCTCCTCGCTCGTCTCGACGAAGGAAGAAGCGATTCTACTCGCCCCTATGTCCTTCTGGACCCTGAACCTTCCGAAGTGCTCCGTACAGCCAATCACACCAGGCAACACTCCGCTTGTCACCCAGACCCTGCTGACGAAGTACCCTATCTCCGTAGTTACCCTGATCAGGTCACCGGTCTTCACGCCGAGCTTCGCAGCGTCCTGTGGGTTCATCCAGATCGGGTTCTTATGGGATATCTCCGTTAACCACTTGGCGTTGTTAGACCTAGTGTGAATCTGGGTTGGAACCCGCATAGTTGAGACCAATACGAACTCGCCCCGTTCCCTGTCAAGGTCGGCGTGATGGACATGGCTCTTCACGTAAGAGGGAATAGCGTATTCCGGCCAACCCCACTCCTTCAGCGTTCTCGAGTAGAACTCAATTCTCCTGGACGGTGTAGGGAAGCCCAGCAGCGGTTTCCCGTCAACCACCACACCTATCCGCCAACCCTTTTCGGTCCTCTCACTCGCCGGCATAGGGACCATGTTGATCCTCTTGGGAGGGTTAGGTGAGTAAATCACACCCGTTGCCTCATCGAAGAAAGCGTCTCTCAGCTCCTCCTCGCCGAGGGGTGTCTCATGGCTCATGTATACGTTTCTCGCCATCTCATATGCTCCGAATCTCCTCATGTATGAGAGAGGATCCATTCCAGCTTCCCTTGCCCTCTCCTTGAGTCCCGGGACCGAGTTCTCGAAGATCCACCTGTAGAACTCGTCAGCCGTTATCTTCTCGCCGGGCCTGTAGGGCGACTCGAAGTTCTTCCTTATACCGAGTTTTCCGTCGGGGTCGATGCGCCAAGAGAGCTCTATCCAAAACTCGGCCTCGTCCATCACCTCCGCCGGTGCTTTCAACTCCTTCCCCAGCTTCTCTCTGATCACTGAATTGATGGGCTGTCTGAACCCTATCCAGATCCCCGAGTAGGACTCATAGCTATGGAGGTCATGCCTCTCGAGGGCCGTCCCAACAGGCAGAATGAGGTCGGCATACCAGGCAGTCTCGTTCCAGAAGGGGGTGAGGGCAGCTATGAAGCCTATCTTCTCCTCGTCCGTCAATACCTTACTCCAGAGGAACCCGTCTGGATAAGTCACGATGGGGTTGAAGGCCCTTGGCATGTAGACCGAGAGCTTCCCTCTCCCCTCGAGGAGCATGTGGGGCAGAATGAAGCTCATTTCGTGGAAACTCAGCGGGAACTCTTTCGGAAAGAGCAGATCGCTCCAGACCCTCTGAGGCTCCGGGTGGTGAGGCACTCGGGGGACGAACTTGTGGAAGACGTTGAGGTCCATTCCTCCAACCGTCCCGATGCTTCCGGTCAAGGCGTGAAGGAAGACGAGGGCCCTCGAGACCTGCCAGCCGCCAAGGTTCCCCGCACACGCTGAACGCCATGTGTGGGATGAGAAGGCACCACCGGCCCTAGCTATCTCCAATGCCAGCTGCCTCACGGTCTCTGATGGAACACCGCACTCTTTCTCGACGAACTCTGGTGAGTACGCGGAGTAAATCGCCTTCAGTACTCTGATGAAGTTCTCAAAGGTCGGCTCCTTGTCCGGACACTCCTCCATCATGTACTCCTTCCAGTTGACCCATCTCCTCAGAAATTCCCTGTCGTAGAGGTCCTCCTGAAGTATCACGTTCGCTATTCCCAGTAGGAGCGCCGCCTCGGTTCCAGGCCAACACGGTATCCAATAGTCGGCCATGGCGGCAGTATTGGAGAGCCTGACGTCTATTACAGCGATTTTCGCACCCTTCTTCTTCGCGTCAATGATCCTTTGAGCGTGGGGATTGAAGTAATGTCCGCTCTCTAGGTGGTCGGAGAGCAACAGGATGAACCTGGCGTTCTCGAAGTCAGAGCAAGGCCTGTCCGCCCCCATTATCAGTGCATACCCAGCCCTAGCGGATGAGGAGCAGACGTTGGTGTGGCTGTTCCTTCCGTCGACTCCCCACGACTGGAGCACCCACTCCATGAAGCCGTCCTCACCGGGCCTTCCTACATGATACATTACCTCGGTCAACCTGCCTTCCACAATGCATTTCCTTATCCTCTCTGCGAGCATATTGATGGCCTCGTCCCAGCTCACCCTGACCCATCTTCCCTCCCCTCTCCTGCTCCCCTCCTCACGCTTGAGCGGATACGGAATCCTCTCCGGATCATAGAACTGATTGAGGCTCGCGGGGCCCTTGGCGCAGTTCCGTCCTCTGCTGGTAGGGTGGAATGGATTCCCCTCTAACTTCGTAATCTCGAGCGACTCCCTGTCGACGTACGCAAGGAGCCCACACCCGGCCTCACAGTTGAAGCATACCGTGGGGACTATTAGATATCTTCTCTTAACTCGTCGCGGCCAGACCTTCGGGTCGTACTCCTCCCAGTCGTCCCACTTCTCTTGAGGGGGATGGCTCAGGAATCTCTGCACGACACCTGACATAGATGTTAATTATTTGAATATTTGGTAGTAATCCATTAATTCGTGCGATAATGTTTATATATAGGTTACTGAAAAATTTTGGTATGCAAACGTATGATATTGCATTCGTTTGCATTCGTTGCTGCGGTGATGGCTGATGGCAGGACAGGCAACCAACAGGAGGGCAGTTCTCGGGGCAGTTGCGGGTGTGTTGGTAGGAGGAGTAATAGGAGCGGTCTCAGGGTCAACGCTCTTCCCACGTGAGGTCGTGAAGGAGAGGGAGGTAATAAGGACGGAGACGAGGATCGCCGAACGTACGGTCACGCAAACCGCCGAGAGGACTGTCACACAACCCGTAATGAGGCCGGCCGCAAGCCCTGGTGACTTCACTTGGAAAGAGTCTGGCAAGACGAACATCGTAGTGGTAGGCGCGGGTCCTGCAGGCGTTCAGTTCTCTAAAAGTATTGTAGAATTAATGGGAGACAGAGTTACCGTGACGATCCTAGAGAGGAACCTATCCTGGGTCTCAGGACCAGCACACGTCGACTTCGTAGCGGGAGTCAAGAAGATGGAACAGGTCACTATGACTCTAGAGAAGATCCCGAGACCAGGTATCAGGATTGTGAACGCAAGCGTCGTTCAGCTGAGACCGGAGGAGAGGACCGTATACACCAATTACGGGACAACGAAATACGATGTTTTGGTTTTAGCTCCGGGAATAGACCTCGCCACTTGGGAGATACTCGGCCTGAGTAAGGAGAGGAACCTGCACGCATGGGACCCTGTCCGTGCGGTTATGCTTAGAGAGGAACTCGCCAAGATAACTAGTGGGAACGTGGTCTTCGGTGTCCCGGCCGCGCCGTACAAGTGCCCCCCTGCACCCTATGAGGTCGCGATGCTTTCCAGAGAGTTTATCAACGAGCAAGGCAAGGGCGACAGAGTCAAAGTGACGGTGCTCGACTCCAACTCGGGGCCACAGCCACCGCCAAAGGCTTCCTATTTCAGGGAACATATGACGAAACTCGGGATAGATTACAGGCCCAACTTCAAGATAGCGGAGGTCAATCCTGAGACGAAAGAGGTCATCTCGGTGGACGGAGAGAAAGTCAAGTACGATGTCCTCTCGATCCTCCCACCTAACGTTGCACCCTCCTTCGTTAGGGAGGCGGGACTTGGAACGACGTACATGGACGTAGATCCGACCACGTTCAGGAGCCGGAGATACGATGATGTCTATGGCATTGGGGACGTAATACTCTCACCTTACACGAGGTCGATGTACGTAGCGATGAGATCTGGAAGGCGATTGGCTGAATTACTGGCCGAGAGGTTGGGCGTTTCACGACCGGAGAAGACATCCGTCTACAACATATGCTGGAGTTACGTCAACAAGCGGGAACTCACGGTGATAGAGGTCGAGTGGGACGATGCAGGCAGGACAAAGACCGGGTTCCCCAGGGTAGGGCCGCCAACGGCCGAGAACTTCTCTAGGAGACAGGAGTGGGAAAGAGCGAGTCTCCTAGCGCTTTACGGATGAAAAGACATGTTAGGGAGGCTATCCCCTGTCATATTTGGAGCAATTCCGCTGATTTTAGCGTTGATACAGGTGAACACCTACGTCGCACCAGTCGGTACAACGACCACACAGTTGCTCTTGAAATCAGATGAATATCATGTGATTGATTTGAGCCTGAACCCCGGAGACAGATACGTAATAGAAGTCGCAACGTCTGGCCTCAGCGACGTGTATGTCATCGAAGCAAATCATTTCCATCATTTCAAGGAGACTGGCAAACCACCCTCCTCGGCGGTCGCCTTCTCGATGGTGAAGTCTCTCAGCCTTGCACTGCCCACCAACTCCGGTGGGGACTACAAACTCGTCATCAAACAGTTGAAGGACGGGGAAGTTAAAGTAACCATCAAACATGGGCTCGTCGAGGAGGCCGTGAGCAGAATGAGGAAAGGAGAGAGCGTGTTGAGGAACTCGTTAGTGGCCGAGCTACCACCTGGACAGGTCTACGTCATTCCCATATACCAATTCGTGATGGGGACGCAGCTGGAGATGGAGGTGCAGAGAGTCGAAAAGGCCGCAGTCTTGAGCTTCTCAGAGTACCTCGCTTACCGTAGAGGCAGTAAGAGCTTGGAGGCCCTGTGCGTCACGGAGAGGTGCATCAGCGGTTCAGGAAGCTTAAAGCTCTCCTCTGGAGACTTCGGAGACGTCTACGTCGTAGTTCACGTCACGAAAGACGTCGCGGCGCTGAATTTGAGGGTGATCGCAACACCGGAGATGTTGCTGTACTCCGGAACCTGCGGATGACAAGTCGCCACCGCACGCTTCGGAAGGGTGCGTTACGGAATGAGGTCAGATCAGGTGCTCGCTGTCGCAACGGTCTTGGTCTTCACGATCGGAATGGTGAGCCTCCACGTAATCAAAGAGCCAGTAAAGGGGGTCGAGACCACAACTCATACATCACCCAAGAAGGAAGTAAAGATCACGAAGGTCACCGTTACGATCAGGCCCGGGTCTTACATCGAGGGGCGACATCCGACCTACGACCCACCGTCGGTGAGGGTAACTCTAGGGGTCAACAACACGGTCGTGTGGATCAATAGAGAGGAGGTGGACGTACGCCACGACGTAACACACGAACCGTGCTTCCGTCACGAACCGGACTGCATCCCGGCCTTCAGGTCTGCTCTGTTCGCACCGGGAGAGAGCTTTCAGTACACGTTCGTCGACAGGGGAGAATACCGGTACGTCTGTGCCGCACACCCATGGATGAGAGGTGAGGTGATTGTTAAAGGGTGACAACCCGATGAGGTCACTTCGAGCGAGTGGCATAGCGTCCTTGATGATGCTGATTTCGGCTTCAGCAGTCTACCTCTATGGAGGACACCTCCAGCACTCCCTGTTCATCATCTTCGGTTTGATATACGGTTACGCGATCTACAAGTCAAGGCTTTGCTTTGCAACTGCTATGTACGGTAACCGAGAGCTATTCAAGGGGATACTGGTTAGTTTAGCGATAGCATGCCTGGCATCTTACGCGATCATTAAGAGCGGCATGAACATTCCACCGTCTACACCTATAGGCCCAAACGTGTTGATAGGCTCGATTCTTTTCGGGATGGCTATGCCCTTCGCAGGAGGTTGCATGAGCGGGACCCTGTTCAGGGTGGGGGGTGGACAGGCGAAATCGTTGGCTGCGCTGTTGGGCATTTTAATCGGTAACATAATTGGTGCAGGTATCCTATGGAGGTATGTTGAACCATTCGTCGACATCGGGAGGGGATTTAACATTTTAGCGACCATAGGACCCGATCTATCGTTGGCGCTTAACCTAGGAATCGTCCTGACGTTGTTGTATTTCGTCATGAATGGTAACAGACTTAGGGATAATAAGGGTTCGTTAGCCCCCGTAAACGGATTGATCGCCGTTCCGTCCTCTATTATCCGTCTTATGAGAGGTGATTACTGGCCGGCTTGGCTGGGAGGGATCATATTGGCGGCCGTCTTCGCTGTACAGTTCGCGTTCTATTCAACATTAACCATCCAACTTCCTTTGGCTAGGTCCGTCCTCTGGCTCACGGCACCAATCCTGCCTCCTTCAGATAACCCATGGGTCCTGAGGTTTGGTCTAAGGGAACCATACAACGACCCCTCCCTCCTCCTGGTCGTAGCGTTCGTGGTGGGTGCAATCGTCGCGAGCACCTCCTCAGGGAGCTTCGCCTGCTTCTCGGGCGCCAAACGTACAGATGTCATCATCGGGTTCATCGCGGGTATAACCATGGGAGTATCCGTTTGGATCGCTGTTGGCTGCAACATCTCAGGTTTTTGGGCCGCTGTCGCGACACTAAGGCCCGAAGGCTGGCTTTACGCGATCGGGCTCTTTATAGGTGCTAGGACCGGCCTCAAGTTACTGGAACAGTTGATAGTCGCCCGGGTGTAAAAGCAGGTGACACGCTTCGCTTTCGTGATAGACCAGAGCCGTTGCATCGGGTGTCATGCCTGCACGGTAGCCTGCAAGATGGAGAATCATGTCCCCGTGGGTGTCTTCAGGACTTGGGTGAAGTACATAGAGAGGGGAGAGTTCCCTAACTCGAGGAGGTTTTACGCGATCCTCAGATGCAATCATTGCGATAACGCTCCATGCGTCCGTATATGTCCGACCTCTGCCCTCTATTACAGGAGCGACGGTATAGTGGACTTCGACAAGGGGAAGTGTATCGGGTGTAAGGCCTGCATGCAGGCGTGCCCCTATGACGCCCTCTACATCGACCCGGATGATAACACTGCCGCAAAGTGCCACTTCTGCGCTCACAGGATTGAGCAGGGGCTGGAGCCAGCATGCGTCATCGTCTGTCCGACGCGCGCCATCTTATGGGGCGACATCGATGACCCGGCCAGCTCGATATCGAAAGTCCTTAGGGACAATCCTGTAACAGCGAGAAAGCCTGAGCAGGGGACCAAACCCAAGCTGTACTATATAGGAGCCGACCAGCACGTCTTGACCCCGATGGCTCATCGTAGGGAATCGACCTATATGTGGTCGGACGTAATCGAGGAAGATAGGGTCGGCGGAGCCCTCGCTACAGACTCACAGGTTGCCTACGATATCCCACATTCAAGTCCTTGGGGATTGAAGATCGCCACCTACATCTACACCAAAGCCATAGCAACAGGTCTAATGGTCATGCTCTCCATCTTGATGCTGCTCTTCCCTAGGGACCTCGGGCCCCAGGCTCTTACCCTCATCCCCCTCCTATCGCTGTTCTTCCTAGGTGTGACCGCTCTCCTCTTGGTCTTGGACCTCAAGAGACCACTCAGATTCGTTTACGTGATATTGCGGCCGAACCTTTCCTCTTGGTTGAGCAGGGGCAGCCTTCTAATATTGGCTTTTGGTCTGGTCATTATTCTGTGGATTCTTTGGCGGAACGAGACACTCATCGTCCCAACACTGTTGATCGCGGGTGCGACCGCCGGATATAGCGGCCTACTTTTCGGTCAATGCGAGGGCAGAGACTTCTGGCAGTCCCCCTCAGCGCTCCCCCACTTCGTCTTCACCGCTCCTCAAGCGGGCACGGCGCTTTTGGTGCTTCTGATGCCTGTACTTCAAGTCCACGGAGGAATCCAGTCGTTCCTAGGCGGGTCGTTAGCGTTGTGGAACACCGTCGTTACCTTAATAATAGTCTCGGACCTGCTTCAGCGCCATACCACGACCGAGGCCGAGGCCGCGAAATCGTATCTAGTGAAGGGAAGGGGTGCTCTACCTTTCTGGACGATGACCTTCACACTCGGCGGCATTGTGTCGACTGTTATGGCCATCTTGTATTCCGCTTCACTGAACTATAATTACGGGCTAGTAGCGTCACTAGCGTCACTGAGCGGGTTGGCCGTTTACGAGGCGCTTTGGATACGGGCAGGCCAGATAGCCCCCTTGAGTTAGTCAGCCAACATCAGAGCTCGCCATGTTGAAATACGCGCCGCTAGGAATGACGGTAGGTGTGTTGGCCGGTTCGATCGGTGATGAAGCCTCAGCCCCTTCGAGTCCTGAGGTTCTCCTCATTTTGCTGGCCCTGTTCACTTTCTCCTTCGTGATAGGGCTGATCTCGCCGATGGCCGGTATAGGTGGAGGAGTGTTGTTCACCCCTATACTGTTGGCCTTCACGTCGATAAACGTAGACCTAGTCAGGGGAACAGGAATAGCGCTGGCCACCGCCAACTCCTTCACCGCGTCAGGAACCTTCGTCAGGGCGGGGGTGGTGAACTTGAGGCTGGGGCTCCTTGCGGCGCTCATAGCCGCAACCTGTGCGATCGTTGGGGTGTTCCTCAGGCCTCCGGGGGGTCCTCTGCTGAACTCACTCTTAGGGCTAATTATGCTATCAGTGGTCCTGACGTACAACATTATGAAAGGAGGAGTTGAATATCCTCGCGCAGTCAACAGTGACTTCCTCGCTGAGAGGCTCCAGCTTAACGCTTCGTACTACGACAGAGCCCTCAACGAACACGTTAGTTACGCAGTTGAAAGGACAGTTTTTGGATTTCTGCTGTTCGGCGGAATGGGGTTCATCTCGGGGGCTTTCGGGGTCGGGGCCGGATGGGGAGCGGTTCCCATAATCAACCTGTTGATGAGGGTGCCACTGAGGCCCTCGATAACCACCTCCCAGCTCATCGTAAGCATCAGCGGACTTACTGCGATGTGGATATACGTGCTTCAAGGGGCAGTCGTGCCCTTAATGGCCATACCCTCGTTGATGGGTGGAATGCTAGGAGTGTTGATCGGAAGCAGGATCGCGGTCAGGGCGGGGGCGCGGTACATCAGATATACCGTCATAGCCATAATGTCCTTCACATCTCTCCGTCTGCTGTTAAGCGGGTTAGGTATATGGAGGTAGTAAGGCTTCTAGGGAAGATACTCAGGTCCGGGGCCGTGTTGAGCTTCGCAATAATGGCGGTGGGGCTCGTTATGAACATCGCCGGATATTCATACGTCACCCCATCGGAGGTCTTCTGGAACTGGACAAAGGGCAAAACCGCAGACGAGTTTTGGACTCACGTGGGGAAAGAGGGCACGGGGTATTGGTTCCTAACGCGGCTGGCCTCTGGAGATGCCATCGGGATGATAGGTATATCCGTCTTTACTGTTACCATGCTGGCTGCACTCTTAGCACTCTTCGGGGCCTTCATCTCGTCGAAGCACAGGGACTACATGTACGCCCTGTTCACGTTTCTGACGATCGTTGTCATTCTGATTGCAATACTTGGATTGAACCGCTGAACGCGGCGATGGATGGTTATCGCATATCACTAGGACGTGCTCAAGGGCGCTCAGACGCAAAATCCTTCTAACATGAACTGTTCATTAGTACAGTTATGATGGAATAACATAAAAGGGAATATGAAGAGTCGGAAAAAACAACACGCGATTACGCCCTTCTCATGCGACGCAATTCGTTGGCAGAGATCAGTCAAACTCTGGAGTGGAGCCCGCTCCCTCTTCGCCAGATTTTCCCTTCTCTTCCTTCTTCTTTGATGAGGCGATGACGTCATCAATTCTGAGTATCATGGCTGTAGCCTCGAAGCTTGACTTAAGCGCTTGGACCTTGACCCTAATCGGCTCGATGACACCGTTTGCGAACATGTCCTCTACTTTACCTGAGAAGACGTTGATGCCATAGGGGATCCCGTTCTCGGCGTGCTTGTTCCTCAGGGCGGTCATTATGTCAATGGGATCGAGTCCGGAGTTCTCAGATAACGTTTTGGGGATGACCTCAAGTGCCTCCGCGTATGCGATCATCGCGAGTTGCTCCTTTCCTGGATACTTGGCTGCCTCCTCCCTTATGGCCCTCGCCAGCTCGACCTCGACCGCACCGCCACCAGGCACGAACCTGTTGTCCTCGACGATGTTGATGACGTTCATGATCGCATCGTTCAATGAGCGCTCTGCTTCATCGAGTTGCCTCTCAAGTCCGGCCCTGATCAGCACCGCAACCGCCTTCGGGTCCTTACAACCCTCGACGAAGACCATCCTGTCCTCACCGATCTTCCTCTCCTCAACCGACCCGGCGCACCCTAGGTCCTTCGACTGAAGGTCCTCGAAGTTCGTGATTATCCTCCCACCGGTCGCCTTCTCGAGCTTCTCCATGTCGCTCCGCTTCACCCTCCTAACCGCGAGTATCCCCTTCTTAGCGAGGAAGAACTGTGCAGCGTCGTCTATTCCCTTTTGACAGAAGACCACGTTCGCACCCACACTAGCGACCTTGTCGACCATCTCCTGGAGGATCCTGTGCTCCTCGTCGAGGAACTGCTTCATAAGCTCCGGGCTCCTGATCCTGATCTCGGCGCTGAACTCGGTCTTCTCGATCTCGAAGGGCGCATCGATGAGCGCGACCCTTGCGTTCTTGACGACCTTCGGCATGGCCGGGTGAACGACCTCTTTATCGACGATTATTCCCTTTATCACCTCCGACTCCAATAGGCTCTTGCCCATCTTCTTGACGATCTGTATGTCGTCCTTATCGGCCCTGAGCTTTCCGTTGACCTCCTTGACAACGCTGAGTACCGAGTCTATGGCTAGATCGGCTATGTGGTCTGTCGCGAAGCCCAAGGATTTGCTCCCTAGCGAGGTCTTGACGATCTTCTTCAGGGTGGCCTTGTCCTGAAGGCTCACGTTCTTAGCGATCTCGTCCAACCTCTTGAGCGCGGTCACCATAGCCCTCCTGTAACCTGTTATCACCGTACTCGGATGGACCTTCTGATCGATCAGCTCCTCTGCCTTCTTCAGAAGCTCACCGGCCAGCACTACCGCGGTCGTGGTCCCGTCTCCGACCATTTTGTCTTGAGTCTTGGCGACCTCTATGATCATCTTGGCCGCCGGGTGCTCTACGTCCATCTTCTCGAGTATCGTGGCACCGTCGTTGGTAACGACGACATCCCCTATCGAGTCGACCAGTATTTTGTCCATGCCCTTGGGGCCGAGAGTCGTCTTGACGATCTCCGCGATGATCTTCGCCGCCGCTATGTTGTTTCGCTGGGCAGCCCTACCTCTGGTCCTAGAGGTCCCCTCCTTCAGAATGATTACCGGCTGGCTAGACATTGTCACCTGCCATCACCTTACCCAGCCACTACATGCCGTAATTTAACCCCTTTTCCAACATTCTGCAACAAGCTATTTGAAAGGCCGCTAAGATGTAAAATCATTATGCACGGATCTGAGGAGGGAGCGGTATTCGTGATGGCGCTGCGTTCAGCCCTCTCTCCAACGACATGACGCTGAGGAAACTCCACGTGAACGGCCCGCTACCAGGTAACGTATTTTAGTGTGTCAGACCCTTTTCGAGTGGATTGGTTAGGGAGTTCGCCTATAAAGGGTACTCGGTTGAGCAGCTGCAGAAGATGAGCATGGATGAGTTCATCAAGCTGCTTCCTAGCAGGCAGAGGAGGAGCCTCAGGAAGGGGCTGACCGATACGCAGAAGAAGCTCCTGGAAAGGGTACGGAAGCACAAACGGCTCGGCGTGAACAAACCTATCAGGACTCATGCGCGAGATATGGTGATACTTCCGGAGATGGTCGGGCTGACGATCGCCGTTCACAACGGCAAGGAGTTCGTGCCGGTCGAGATCCTGCCAGAGATGATAGGCCACAGGTTGGGAGAGTTCGCCATGACCAACAAGCGCGTCGTCCATGGAAGACCGGGCGTGGGTGCGACGAAGAGCTCCATGTACGTCCCGCTGAAGTAGCGTCATCGGGCTTTTGAGACCGAGGGCTGATGGAGGGACGCTCTCTCCCCCTTAACCAGGACGTGCTGGGACTACAAGTAGAACTCACCGCTCTTCACACCAGCTGAAGACCTGTCCGTCGAGGTGATCGAGAAGGCCTCACCGATCATCCGCTCATAGGCGGGCGTGAGCTCCTTGCCCCTCCTCGACATCATCCTTCTAGCTGTCTCGATGGCAGACTCCAACCGCAACCCGATGAGCTCCTTTCTCAACCCCTTGGCGTAGATGGTGAAAGCTGGGACATCGTCTGTCACGGTTCCATAGAGGTGACTGAAGGCGCCCACCCGCTTCCCGGAGAAGACGGATGTCCCTATCGAGGCCTTGACGTGGTCTCCGAGCACTGGACCGAGGAAGACATGGCCCGTATCGAGGGTTCCAGACTTGGTTCTTACCCGAACCGTACCGTAGGTGTTCTTGAGGTTGGATAAGGTCGTACCTGCACCGAGGTTGACCCACTCGCCGACGTAGGCATGACCCGCGTAACCGTAATGCCTCTTGTTCGAGAAACCCAGGAATACCGAACGCTCCACCTCCCCGCCGATCCTGCAGGACTCGCCAATGAAGGAGGTGCTCACGAAGGAGTTGGGGAAGACTATCGAGGACCTCTCTATTAAGCACGGCCCCTGCAACCTCGAGCACGACATAACGACTACATCGTCCTCCACGATCACCGGCCCTTTCCTGACGTCGAAGGTCACGTGGGGCTCGACTAGTGCTCCCTTCCCTAAGATGACCTTGGCCCGATCTCCCAAAACCGCGACATCTCCGAGGACATCTCCCTCCCACTCCCTTGCCTCAACGGACGAGAGGTCCGATTCGAGAAGTTCGAGGCTCACGCTCACGAGGTCCCAGAACCCCGCAACGCGTTTGAGGCCACGAACCTCTTTGACCTCATTAATGCGCCCCAAAAGGTGCTTCATAGAGAGTGGAAAGTATGGCTGACTCCTGATCGACTCGAGAAGATCCTCCCGCTTCAGATGTACACCCACGACCTGACCGCCTGAGACTATTGCGCCTCTCTTGTCCCGAAGGCTTTCCAGAGACCGCAGGACCTCGCTGACAGGTGGGAAAACGGGGTTCACAACGAGCACCTCATCGGAGGTTATTGCGTCGGGTTCGTTGATCTTGCAGTCCAGCAGTCTCTCGCGAAGAACGCCCGCGAGGTGTGTCCCCGTGAGGACAACGACCGGACCGTTCCCCCTCAACCACGTCCTCCGATACCTTTCCAGAACCGACATGCTCCCTAGGACGAGCTCACAGAACGACCTCGTCAGCGTGAGCGGTTCGAAGGGTTCAGTATCCGGCTCGACAATGACTAACTGACCGTCGAAGGTGGTCATTCACCGCCTCCCCGATAGCTCCCTTTCGAGGGATCGACTCGCCTCAAGGACCTCCATCACGCTGGCTTCGTCCTCGAGCGTAGAGAGGTCCCCGGGCTCGATACCCGTCAGAACAGCCCTGACAACCCTTCGCATGATCTTTCCCGTTCGGGTCTTCGGGAGTCGCTCGACAACGAAGACCTTCTCGACTACAGCGACGGCCCCCATCTCCCTCCTCACCAGCTCCCTGACCTCCTCCGCTAACCTCTCCTTGTCCACGCTGAGGCCGACTTTAGGCGTAATCAGGACAACCAGTGCCTCTCCCTTTACAGGGTCAGGGACCGAAACGACCGCACACTCGGCGACTGCTGGGTGTCTATAGGCGACGTTCTCAACGTCGGCGGGCGCCAGCCTGTGACCGGCCACCTTGACTACGTCGTCCACCCTGCCGAGTATGTATACATAGCCCTCGGCGTCGATGTACCCGTAGTCACCGGTCAGGTACGCGCCGAACTTCTTCCAGTACGTCCCGACGTAACGCTCGGGATCACCCCAAATGGTGAACATGAACGCGGGGGGAGTCGGTGGGTAAACTACCACGTTCCCGCGCTCACCGGCCCCTAGCACGCGCCCGCTGTCATCGACTACGCCTATCCTAATACCCGGGTAGGGTAAGCCGACGGATCCCGGCCTGTAGGCGATGCCCTTCGCTATGCCGAATCCTCCCGGTGCTGCGATGAAGCCGCTGTTCTCCGTCTGACCCCAAGTCTCTATCACGTGACAGTCATCCCGCTGCTTAGCGACGTTCCGACGGAGCCACTTCCACACCTCTTCACCGAGTATCTCGCCAGCGCTGACGAGGATTCCCAGAGATCTGAGGGAGTATCTTCCCGGAACCTCATCGCCGTACCGCATGAGCAACCTCACGGCCGTCGGCGCGACCCACATGCTGGTGACTTCGTACCGGTCGACGATCTCCCACCAGATCCCGGGGTGAGGGTGATCCGGTGCGTCCTCATACCAGAGTACGGTCGCGCCGTTGAGCAGAGGGCCATAAGTGCTGTAGCTGTGGCCGTTTATCCACCCTATGTCGGGTGTTGAGAAGAAGACGTCGTTATCGCCCCAGCTGAAGAGCCACTTGTTGTGGGCGTAAGCCCATACCATGTATTGACCGTGGAGATGGAGAACCCCTTTCGGCTTACCGGTGGTTCCGGAAGTGTAAAGGATGAAGAGCGGTTCCTCAGACCTGAGCTGCTCGGGCTCAACACACGCGACCTTCCCGACCTCCGAGAGTAGATCGTGATACCAGTAATCAGTGGACCGATTGACTTTCACGTCGATTCCGGCCCTCTTCACGACGATCACCCCCTCCACACACCCCGACCTCGTCGCAGCCTCGTCGACGACCTCCTTCAGGTGTATCACCTTCCCTCTTCTGAACATAGCGTCTGCTGTGACGACGAACCTCGACTGGGAGTCAATTATCCTGTCGGCGAGTGCTTGGACTCCGAACCCGCTGAAGACGACACTGTGTACGGCCCCGA
Organism: Candidatus Calditenuaceae archaeon; assembly: GCA_025058225.1. GTDB lineage: Archaea > Thermoproteota > Nitrososphaeria_A > Caldarchaeales > Calditenuaceae > Calditenuis. Next base: position 26,030 of record JANXEE010000025.1, read on the forward strand.
GTCTGGCCACCGAGAGCATCGCCACCATCGCTTCAGGGATCATCGGCATGTAGACCGTCACCCTGTCGCCCTTCTTCAGCCCGAGCGACTTGAGGGCTGCGGAGAACTCCGTCACCTCTCTGAGTAGGTCCCTGTAGGTCAGTTGACGGACCTGCCGATCGCTTCCGACCCAGATCAGGGCGACCTTGTTTGCCTTGCCGGCCTTCACGTTCCTGTCCAAGCAGTTGAAGCAGATGTTGGTCCTCCCCCCCACGAACCACCTGTAGAACGGCGGATCGGTGTCGTCCAAGGTCACGTCCCAGCTCCTGAACCACTCGAGCTCCGAAGCCACCCCCGCCCAGAACTTCTCCGGGTCCCTGAGGGATTCCTCCCAGACCCTCCTGTGAGCAGCGATGACCTCGCTCATCGAGTCCTCTGTGGACGCTGTAGGGATAAATCCGTTTCAACTCTCATGTTTAGCGTGGTCAGGCCCCTTTAACAGCCCGACCAGGTGGGGCAGCTCGTCTGCGATCAGTTCGGCCGCCAACCCGGCTCCGTTCGGAGAGCCCGGGAAGGCGAAGACCGCCGCCCCCCTGATGACCCCAGCTGTCGCCCTGCTGAGCATCGCCGCCGGCCCGACCCTCCTGTAACTCTCGACCCTGAGCAACTCCCCGAAACCAAGCAGCTCCTTCTCGAAGAGCGGCCTCAGGGCCTCCACCGTGACGTCCCTCTTCGTGACCCCTGTTCCGCCTATCACGATGAAGACGTCGCAACCCTCGACAATCCCTCTGAGCACCGTGTCTCTGATCTGTTTGACGTCGTCGTCCACAACGCCGTATCTCGCCACCGAGTAGCCCTTCCGGACCATCACCTCATAGACCGCATCGCCGGAATCGTCGAAGACCCGTTGGCCCCGTCTGAACGCCTCGTAGCGGGACGTGCTGGCCGTTACCATACCGACCTTGATCGACCTTGGTGCACGCTCGCGGTGCTCCTTCACCGCACCAGAGCTCACGGAACCCCGAACGCTGGACCGGTATTAATCCCGAACCCTCCCGAGCCGCGCCGCGAAGTCCAACACCTCGCTGGCAAGCCTTTTCGCAGCCCCGCGGGACGTCATGACCGTTTCGGTGACCAGCACCTCGATCCCGAACTTGGACCTGATCACCTGCTCGTGATCGGCGTCAGCCCTGTCTATGACCAGTCCGTCGATCAGTCCGTCATAAAACTGGGCAACGCCGATGACACCCGACTGGTATCCAAATGACCGGAGGAGCCTGTCGGCCGGGCCCCTCAACGCCCTCCCCCCCACCAGAGGACTGATCGCCACGTTCACGGCCCTCGAACCCCTAATCGCCTCCTCGACCCCGTTGGTCTCGAGGATCGGCCTGACGCTGAGAATGGGGTTGCTCGGCGCGAAGAGGATGGCACGCGCTGAGTTCAGAGACTCGATGACGCCTGGTGCGGGCCTCTCATGAGGGGATCTGACCCTCCTGATCTCGAGGACCTCGGGCTTCGCCTCACGCTTCACGAAGTACTCCTGAAAGCTCATGGGGCCCTCAGGGGTGACTACCTGCGTCACAACTCTGTGGTCTGTCATGGGAAGCACTTTGCACTTCAGACCCATTCTCCTCGCGAGCTCCTCGGTCACGTGTGATAGGCTCCGCCCCTCGGAGAGCATCATAGTCCTCAGCAGGTTGACCGCGAGGTCCATGTCTCCGATCCTGAACCAATTCTCGAAGCCTAGCCTCCCGATCGTCTCGTTGCAACTGAAGGTGTCGCCCCTGATGCCCCATCCCCTCTCCCAATCACCTATACCCGACAGGGTGTAGAGGACCGTGTCGACGTCCGGGGAGACGTAGAGGCCGTAGATCACCTCGTCGTCGGCAGTGTTCACGATCACGACGAGCCTCTCGCCCAGCAGGTCGTACAGCCCCGCGGCGAGCCTCGAGCCCCCGACGCCTCCCGAGAGCAGCGCGATCACGGCACGTTCCCCCACCTGTCGATGTGCGCGACCTCCCTCAGGGTCATCCTGCTCGGCGGCCTGATGCCTCCGGGGAGGCCCACCTCGACCATCGCCTGCGGCTCGACGTGCTCAGGGATCCCGAGCACCTTCCTGACGGCCTCGGGCGCGAAGAGGGGGCCGCTCCTCCAGCACGCGCCGAGCCCGAAGGCGTGGAGCGCGAGGAGCAGGTTCTCAACGAACGCGCCGATGGACTGTACCGCCATCAGGTACTCGCACTGGGCCCTGCGCTCGTCGGGGTAGACGTCCATGTCCTCCATCGTGAGGCAGACAACGATCAGCACCGATGCCCTCAACGTCCTCTTCATCGACTCCCTCACTATCGCCTCGATCCTCCACTCCGGGTGGCCGTCGGACCTCAGATCGGCCCTCCAGACCTCCGCCATCTCCTCGAGGAGCCTGACGATCGTCTCCCTGTCCTTCACGACCACGACCCTCCAAGGCTGGGCGTTGTGCGCGCTGGGCGCGTAGGTCGCGACCTCGAGGGCCTTCAAGACCAGCTCGAGCGGGACCTCTCCCACGCCGAGCAGCTTCGACGACCTCCTCGACCTGATGAACTCCAGCAGCACCTCGGCCTCCCGCGTCGGGCCCCAGCTCATTCATCGGTACGGGTCTCCGGCCCGAGATAACCCCTCCGTGTAGAACCTAGGATCTCCTCCGCGATCCTGAGGTCCTCGGGAGTGTTGACGTTGACCGCGAAGCCGGGCTCCTCCACCGTCACGAAGTGCGGACTGGAGAGAGCAGCATCGAACGATCCGCCCCTGTACCTGATCAACCTCACGCCCGTCGGGAAGAGCTGACTGCCCTCGACGGCATAGCGGGTCGCGCTCCTGAGGGACGTGCCCACAGACCTGACCAGCTCCTCGCGGACCACCATCACGACGTAGTCTCTCCCGGAGAGGTCGCCACCGATGTGCCTCGCCAGCAGCCCGTCCACCACCTCCGGCACCAGGAACGGGACGTCGGCCGAGAAGGTCGCGTAGAGGCCCGGACCCAGCGCCGAGATCGCGAACTTCAGGTCCTCTAAGTAACCCTCTCCCGGGGCCTCGATCACCTCGTACCTCATCCGCTTCAGGAACTCGGTCGTCCTCGGAGCGAACCTGCTGGTCACGCAGACGACCCCCTTCAACCGCCTCACCGCCGCGAGCCGGTTCAGGACGTGCTCGACCAACCTCTTGCCCCCGAGCTCGACCAGCGGCTTCTCGACGGCCCCGCCCATCCTCGTGCCCTTTCCACCGGCCATCAGCAGGCCAACGTGGCTCCGGCCCTCGCGCATCTTCCAGCCGTTCCGTCCCGCGTCGGGCTTTTAACGGTGGGCGGCGCACCGGACCCTCGGTCCTGTTATAAACATTTAAATGCATTCGGAGGACGGCTTTAAATGGACTGTGGGCATGACGGAGGCCTACCCTGAGCCCAAGATCGAGATCCAGAACGTCGTCGCTTCGGTGACGCTGAACCAGAGGCTGGACCTTCAAGCGATCCAGAACGCTTTCCCGCAGGTCGACTACAAGCCCGCCCAGTTCCCGGGACTGGTCTTCAGGCTCGAGAGGCCGAAGACCGCGACGCTGATCTTCAGCAGCGGGAAGATGGTCTGCACCGGCGCGAAGAGCGAGGAGGAGTCGAAGAGGGCCGTGAAGAGGGTGGTGAGGCTGTTGAGGGAGAAGGGGTTCCTCCTCAGCGAGGACGCGATCATCGAGGTCCAGAACATAGTCGCATCGATCGACCTCTACGGCCGGATAAACTTGGAGAGGGCCGCGCAGGTCCTTGAGACGGTGATGTATGAGCCCGAGCAATTCCCTGGTCTCATATATAGGATGTCTGAGCCGAAGGTAGTGATCCTGATGTTCGCCAGCGGCAAGCTCGTCTGCACCGGAGCCAAGACGGAGCTTGAGGTCCAAGACGCGGTGATGAGACTCTCGGAGGAGCTGAGGAGAAAAGGCCTGATCACGTATGCGGCCCAAACGAGCAAGTAGCGCACGTCCCATTTAAATCTCAGGAATCGTAATCTCTGATTGTGAAGTAGTTATGATTAAGGTTAGGGCCCGGATGCCCATCAGCTGTCCGTGGGCCCGCAGGCTGAGGACGCTGGGGAACACGTGCGAAGTTGTGACGTGCGTCCCTAGGGTCAAGTCCCTCGGCGTGAACGCATTGGTGAAGGTCAGGTCCTCCACTTTAGGGAGAACCGAGTTGAGCGAGACCGTCTCGAAGGTGCAGGGCGTCGAGCGGGCCTTGTTCTTCGAGGGCAACGAGAAGGACAGTTACATCGGAATGGTGAGGACGAAGACCTGTGCCTGCGCGCGTGCTGGCATCCCGTTCAACAGGTTGATCGCGGTGAGGGAGTCCGGCGGATCCGTGGAATTTGAGATCCTCTTTGAGGACCCCAATGAGTTTAGCGAGTTCGTCAGGGAGTCCAACGCTAGGGGGTACTCCGCGATCATCGAAGAGATCAAACACACCGATAAGGACATGCCTCAGCTGACGAGGACCCAGATGCAGCTTCTTGCAGCTGCGCTCCACATGGGCTTTTACGAGGTCCCTAAGAGGGCCGGGACGAGAGAGCTGGCTCACCTTTTCGGAACTTCGCCGAGAGCTGTCTCAGAGGCCCTCAGGAGGGCCCATAAGAAGCTCGTTATGTCGACTATCTCCGCAACTGAGATCTGATGACCTTTGCTTACGGCTGGTGTTTCTTTGCGTGTCCCGACCTCTGACGCTCACTCACCGTGCAGTTGGGACCGACTTAGAACGATAAATTGCTTTGACTTACAGGGGCCATCACGAGGACTTGAGTTCTGATGATAAATCATTAATAGACTGATAACGGAACTTCTTGAATGCTCAGCGACCTCCATTATCCGCACCGGGCCTCCAATAGATTATCTTACGTTCTAACAAAGAGACTGAGGCAAACATCGACAGTCCCAAACCTGCCATGACCACACATACGGCAGCTGATGACGCAACGTCCACATAGTAAATGCTTGAAAGCAGCAGGTAACCTAGGCCACCGGTTGATCCCGCCATCTCACCGACGACGGAACCGACCACCGATAGGACAGAACCGACTTTAAGAGACGCGAAAACGTTCGGGAGGGCTGCCCTTAACCTGACCTCTGTAAAGACCACCCACTCGTTGGCACCAAACGACCTCACGAGGTCTGTCAGGTCTTCGTCAACGTACTTCAGCCCAGAAACGGTTCCTACAGTGACCGGGAAATAAGAGACTAACGCGGCCATGAGCGTCTTAGCCCAGACGTCGTAACCCAGCCAGAAGGTGAGTAGGGGCGCCATGGCGACGACAGGGACGGCCTTGCTCGTGACCACGATAGGGTAAAGGAGCCTCTCCAGGACCCTCGAGTAGTACATCATCACCCCGATACCGAGCCCTGCCGCTGCACCTATCGCGAACCCAACTACGGACTCGAAAGCCGTCATGCCTAGATGCCTGAGGAAGAACGGGCCCCCCATTCCGCTGATTGAGCCGGCTACGTCGGAGACCGGAGGCAATATTACCCTAGGGACGCTGCCGGTGCGTGCTAAAACCTCGACCGCCAGCGCAAAAAGACCCAAGAACGCGACCGATGGCCACCATTCCTTCGTCGAGGCCCTTAACCTGTCGGTAGATCTTCCCATGGCAGATTTCAACCCGCCACCTCCAACCTTGAGAGCCTCAAGGCCTTCCGGACGCGTATGATGTGCTCGTAGAAGCGTTCGCTCTCTAACACCCTCGGATCGCGTTCCTTCCCCAAGTCAACACGGACCTCGGTGACCTTTCGACCGGGCCTCTCCGAGAGGACGATCACCCGGTCGGAGAACAAGACCGCTTCGTACACGTTGTGTGTTATCAAGAGTGCGGTCACACCGTTAGGCTCGCAGAGCCTGAGAAGATCGAAGTTCAGCGTCTCCCTGTTCATCTCGTCTAGGGAGGCAAAGGGCTCGTCCAGCAGGAGCACCTTAGGAGACTGAATCATCGCCCGTGCAAGGGCGCAACGCTGTTGCATCCCGATCGAGAGCTCATTGGGATAGCTGCGCTCGAAACCCTTGAGGCCGATCGCATGAAGTAAATCGATAGCCATGCGCTCTAGGCGGCCGTCGACGTCGCCTCTGATCCGGAGGGGAAGTAGCACGTTCTCCAGCACGCTCCTCCATGGCAGGAGAGTCGGTTTCTGAAAGACAACCCCTATCTCACCCCTTCTCCTGGGAAGACTGGGATCTTCGCCGTCCATTAACACCCTACCGCTGGAAGGCCTCAGGAGACCCGCTGTGACCTTGAGCATCGTGGTCTTCCCACAACCCGAGGGCCCCAGCAACGCGACACGCTCGCCGTTTTCAACTTCAAGAGATATCGGACCGAGCGCGTTGATGAGGTCTCCGCTCTTCAGCCTGTATCGTACCGTCAGCTCGTCTACCACTATTCTGGCCCCCATCTGCTTATACCCCCAGTTTGCCAGGATTCATTACGTCGTTGGGGTCGACCTTTCGCTTGAAGTCCCTCATGGCCCGCAACTTCTCGGGAAAGAGCTCGCCGAGCCTATCGCTGATCTGATACGAATGCAGATCGAACTTGTATCCTATTCCAGCGAACCTCTTCCTCAACTCTTCAAGCTTTTCGATGTCTCCCTCCACGAAGAGCCCGAAGTGCGCGTAAGGAGCGCCTCGTATCCAGAATAGGTTCACTTCGATCAGAGGCTCACCCACCTCAATCTCAGATACGCCCTCCACGACCTCCCACACGCGGTTGTGGTGATGATAGAGGACCAAGTAGAGCAGGTGTTTGCGGGGATCGCGGCTCTTTATGTGCCTAATGATGTACGGCGTCTGCGGAAGGCCGAAAACACCCGAGAGGACCCTGTCCATCGACGCTCGATCCATTACGCCCATGTGGCTGATGCGTCCACCAAATCGTTCCACTCCACGACGGAACACATCAACTAAACCCCTGCCCGAGGGATAAGCGGCGATGACTTTCCAGCCGTCTCTAAGACTACTTGAGCCCATGAAGTCGTCCGTGAGCCGACTATAGCCAGAGTTCCTCACCATAAGGTGCCAAAACTCAACCCTCTCCTCTATGAAGCGGTCGACGAGGTCAGCCACCGAGCTCAGCTCGTACAGTGAACCCTCCGCGAGCACGTGTTCCGACAATGGGCGCAACCTCAAACCCACTTCGACGACTACACCAACGGTCCCCATGCTGTGCGTGACGACATCTGCCTCCTCGGTTTGCAGGACTACCACCTCACCAGAGGGTGTGACCAGTTTGACGGAGTCTACGTTGTCCCAGATCAGTCCGTACTCATACGATCCGATCCCCCTGCTGCCGCCCGCCACGAAGCCACCGACTGTAGCCAGAGGATAGCTGGTTGGGTAAACCCTGAGGTCCATGCCCCTGCTACGTACCCGCTGCATCAGCGTGCCGAACCTGCACCCCGCTTCGACCTTAACCGTTGAACCGTCGATGTCCCCGACATTGTTCATGAGCCTCATGTCCAACAGAATTCCGCCTCTAATCGGAAGGACGCCGCCTACGTTGTTGCCTGTCCCTCCGCCCCTAGGTATTATCGGGATGCCGTGCGAGTCGGCGAACCTCAACAACCAGATCACCTCCTTCACGTTGCGGGGAAAAACCACGACATCTGCAACCGCAGACTCGACGAGCCCCGAAAAAGCCGGCGATATCCACGCCCAATCGGTTGAAAGTTTCCTTCTGACCCACTCATCCAGATAGGTCCTACCCTTAAAATTCTTCTCGATTTCGTTCAAGAGATCACGGTCTAGGGAGGTCCTCACTCCCGTATCATCGCGAACCTGCGACGACATCATTAATGACCTCCTCGGGCCTCACCTCTCTGGACAGCTTCCCGGCTTCCACCAAGAGCCGGCTCAGACCGATCAGGGCTTCGCGCTCTATCACTCCTAACTTTGTGGGATCCTTCGCACCCATCAGCTCGAGCCCTATCAAGAACCTCTCGAGGAGGACTTCGCGGTGCGCCGGCGGGTTGTAATCGCGGTAACTCATTGCTGTGTCAACAGCCTGTTCCTTGTTCGAGTAGGCCCACACGATCCCCCTCCTGACCGCTTCAAGGAACCGCTTGACGACATCGGCGTTCGCCTTTACGTATTCCTCGTTGCCGAAGATCACCAGCGAGGGGTAGTTCAGTCCCAGATCGCTGAAACGAATGAATTCTACGTCTATTCCCTCCCTTTTGAACGTCGCCAGGTCGGTGACCCATCCAACGACGGCGTCTACCCTCCTTGAAGCGAGCGGTGTGACCACATCTGACCCTATGTTCACCTTGTTCACCGACTCTGACTTCAACCCTTGACGTTTGAAGAGGACGTCGAACTGGAGGTCTTGTGTCGACCCTATGAGGGCACCCACAGTCTTCCCTTGCAAGTCCGCCAACGATCTCACCCCCGAACCCTTAATGACGAATAGCCCTGCCGGGTTCTCCCTGAAGACCTGGAAGACGACGCTGAGCTTCGCCCCCCTCGATACGGCCGAGAGGACCACGTCCAGCGTAGCGAGACCTAGGTCAGCCTTGCCCGTCGTGACCAGCTCGACAGCGTACGGGCTGTTCTTCCCGGGAATGACCTCTAAGCTGATCCCCTCGTCCCTGAAGAACCCCTTGCTCAAGGCTGCGAAGTAGGGTACGTGATGTCCGTCCAGGGCGCCGAAGTTGAGTACGAACCTGACGTGCCTCAACTCGGATGGCTTTCCGAAGAGCGAAGAGTAGGGCAGTAACGCAACCGTCGCTACGATCACCGCCGTCACCAGCACCAGAACCAACAGCCGTTGAGACCTCACGGCCGCATTCGATTTCCACATCTAGTTAAATCTGAGGTGCGGCTGTTACAAACATTAATGACAAACTACCCCAATTACGTCAACAGATGGCGGTCTCCCCCGAACACCCATTAACTGAGAGTACGGAGCGGGTGATGTGTTCAGACGAAGGGTGACCGGTCCCGAGGTGCACCGCGCCTGTGTTACCGTAGGCTTCCATCCGGATGCCCTGTCTACCCCGAAGAGGCCAAAAGAGCTTCCGGCAGAGACCGCACCCAGATGGGGGTGAGGAAAAGCAGATCGATTTCGTTCCAGTTGAAAGAAATTCGTGGCGGTGGTTCAATTTATAAAGAAAAAAGTATTTTATTAAGAAACATCAAGCGGAATCGACGACCTGTTGATGACTCAACAGAGGGCAGTGAGGGACGTTCCCTCGGGGACGGGCCCGGTGCCCCTGGAGGAGAGGGCGGTACCTGATTGGTGGAAGCGGCTCTTTAACGACCTTTACCTGATAACGGACGGCGATGTGGTCTGTAACAACAGGCTGACCGGACACGAGGTCGACGTGATCATCGAGCTCCTGGACCTCGACAAGGACGACGCAATTCTGGACCTCTGTTGCGGCAACGGTAGACACTCACTCGAACTCGCGAGACGGGGCTTCAGACGAGTCCACGGGTTGGACTACTCGGAATACCTCATCAACTTGGCGAGAGAGTCCGCGATGAGCGAGGGCCTCCGCGTCGACTTCAGATGCGGGGACGCAAGGCGTCTGCCGTACGAGGACAACACCTTCAGCGCTGTGATTATGATGGGGAACAGCTTCGGTTACTTCAGAAAGGAGTCCGACAACCTGAAGGTACTGAAGGAGGTCCACAGGGTCCTCAGACCGTACGGGAGGCTTCTGATGGACGTGACCGACGCCGATCACTTCCGAAACACCTTCGAGCCCGTGAGAGCTGAGGTCCACGACCACTCAGTCGTCGTGAGGTTGAGGGAGTTATCGAAAGACAGGAGCAGAGTCTTCACTCGGGAGATCGTCATAAGGGGAGACTCGGTGATCGCAGATCAGATCTACGACATAAGGCTCTACGCCTTCAACGACTTGAAGGGCATCCTCGAGAGGGCGGAGTTCGTCAACGTCACCCTGAGGACCAAGCTCAACTACGACCCTCTGGACAAGGACCCCGGTATGATGGGCTCGAGGATGGTCGTGACAGCCTCTGCGTCCAAAGAGCCGAGCGACGCCGGAAAGAAGCCGCTGATCGTAGTGCTCTTGGGAGACCCGCGCAGGCTTAACCCCGTGAAACCCGGCTTCAGGTTCGACGATGACGACCTCCACGCGGTCAATGAGCTCAAATCAGCTCTCTACGGCATCCGGGAATACAGGTTCTTGTTCTTAGACGATCACTCGAAGATGCTGAAGTTCTTGATGGAGAACCAGGGATCGATTCACTTGGTCCTCAACCTTTGCGACGACGGCTTCCTCAACGACCCCAACATGGAGGGACACGTGGCGGCTGTGCTGGACGTCTTGAACCTGAAGTACACCGGAGCCGGACCGGCCTGCCTCAGCATGTGTTACGACAAATCCGTTGTGAAGGCAGTCGCCAGCTCCTTGAAGATACCTGTGCCACATCACGTGATGATCAACAGCATGAGAGACCTGAGTTCAGTCCCGCGTGACGTCCTTCCGGGACTGGTCAAGCCCAACTACGGAGACAACAGCTGGGGCATATCTCACAAGAGCGTTGTCAGGACGAAAGAGGAGCTCGTTCAGGCCTTCAGACATCTCCGTGAAGAGTGGAGATACGAGGGCCCGGTCATCGTTGAGAAGTTCATTGATGGCGACGACCTGACGGTCTCGATGATCGGCAACCCACCGGATGTCGTCTTCCTACCGGTCCTAAAGGAGGACTACACCGAACTTCCAGACGGCCTCCCAAAGGTCTTGACATATGACGCGAAGTGGAACCCTGACTCCCCATACTGGAGGGTGAGGTCGGTCCCGGCGAACCTGCCACGCGACGTTCAAGCGCGGCTATTCGCTTGGAGCGAGAGGCTCTTCACTAGGCTGGGCTGTAGGGACTACGCGAGGTTCGACTGGAGGCTCGGCCGCGACGGAATTCCCAGGCTCCTCGAGGCAAACCCCAACCCCGGATGGGTATGGGACGGACACCTGCGGAAGGCGTGCAAACACGCGGGCTGGACCTATGAGAGGATGTTCAAAGAGATCATCAGAGCCGCCGAAAAGAGGTACGGCCTCAGGAACCGGACCGGTTTCAAACGTTGACCCCCCTTAAGCTGACGAGCTTGGTATTGCCGTAGGGCGCCGTAACGACGATGCCACGCCTCTCGAGCTGCCTGATAACCCTGTGTGCCTTAACTCGGGAGATGCCAAGCTCTCTCGCGATGTCCCTCTGCGTCATCGGACCTCTGCTCGACAAGAGCCGGACCACCCTCCTCTCCTCCTCCAGAAGACCGATGTGGTTGAGAGCGTCCACTGAGGTCTTTGCGGGTGACCTCAGCTCTAGGACGAGCACCACCGCGAGGCCCACCACCCCTAATGCCACCACGACACCGATCAACGGACCTAAGGACACCATCCCGTGACACATGGGACACCACCCCATCATAGCGGGTGCCGCCGGCCGCGAGAACAATACGGCGGAGGTGAATACTGTGACCACGGCTAAGACAGCGGTGAGTGCCAAGAGCAACGTTCTGTTCACGGAGTGAGATAACTCGTCCTTTACTTCAACCGTGCCCTTAACCTGCGTACCGCAAGGAGGCGGTAGCCACCGAGCTCGGGACTGAACTGTCCGACCAAGGGACCACAACCCGTCGATGATATCTTTTTATGGACGCCGAAAGAACGCATCCCGCAAACGGTGAAAGATGAGATGAGCACCTCGGACGTGACCGTGTTGGTAGGAAAGAAGCCGGCGATGAGCTACGTGCTAGCGTGTCTGATAGCGCTGCAGCAGGGACAGAACATCACGTTGAAGGCTAGGGGCAGGTCGATCAGCAGAGCCGTAGACGTCGTCCAGATACTCAGGAACAGGTTCCTGAAGGACCTGAGGGTGACCCAGATAAACCTAGGGACCGAGACGCTGAAGGGACAGGACGGACGCGACGTCAACGTCAGCACCATCGAGATCAAGATAGGCCACTGAAAAGCCGGTCGATAGGTGCTGAGCGATGAGCTGGGGGACTTGGGGCCTTGAGACTTCCGGTGTGCGAGTTCGACGTGAGGACCGGAACGTTGTGTCCCAAGTGCGAGCCCCTCATCTCCTCAGGTGCACTCTCGCCGGAGGACTTGCGGTTGATGAGGGAGCTCCTGGATGCGGAACCTCAGTTCCCTCAGCTCAAGCCGGCTGAATACATAAAAACCATTAGAGCAAGCGGAATTTTCTTTGTTTTCCTTCGACCCCATGTGGAGATCAAGCCAATCAAATCCAGACTCGAACGATACCTCTCACAGAGGCTCGGTGCACAGGCGAACGTCATCGAATACACAGGGCGCGTCAACGAGCTGCTCGAGCAGCTGGTGAAGCCCGCGAGGATAACCGGCATCAGCAGGATCTGGCTCCCCGACGGCACCGAGCAACTACTCGTGAAGGTGGACAGGATGTCGTCCGTCACGATCGGCGTTGACAGGGTCAACGACGTCCTCAGGGCCCTGAGAGGGCTCGAGGTGGTGATAGAGCAGGGGGGATGAGTCAGGTCAAGAGTCCGATGTACCTGTAGACCCCGTCGGGCAAAACCGTCACGACAACCCCCTCTTTGAGCCCCCGCGCCACGGAGAGCGCAGCGTGAACGTTCGCTCCAGCTGAGGGTCCGATGAGCAGTCCGAACCTTCTGGCTAGGAAGCGCGCTGTGTTATAGGCGTCCTCCGTCTTCACGAAGACCCGCTCATCAGCAAACCCTTCGTCGTAGATCTTCGGGACGATCGCGTCGCTCATGTTCTTAAGACCCTCGATACCGTGGAGTGGTTCAGCGGGTTGAACCTCTATCAACCTCACCCTCCCGACGACCTCCCTCAACCTTCTCCCCGCACCCATCAGGGTTCCGGAGGTGCCGACGCCGGCGACGAAGTGCGTTACCTTACCGCGAGTCTGCTCTATGATCTCCGGCCCCGTGGTCTCGTAGTGGGCTCTCAAGTTAGATGGGTTGTCGTACTGGTTAGCGTAGTGATACTTCTTCGGGTCCGATTCGTAGATCTCCCTCGCTTTCCTGATGGCGCCGTCGATGCCCTCGAGTGGGTCGGTGACGATCACCTCCGAGCCCAGATACCTGAGCATCGAGAGCTTGTGCTGGCTGATGCTGCCCGGCACCACGAGGGTGACACCTATTCCCAGAGACGCGCCGACTAGGGCGAGGCCCAGCCCCATGTTTCCTGATGTGGCGTCGAGGACCCGTTTGTCGGGCGTCAACTCCCCGCTCCTCAAAGCGTCCATCACTATGTACAGGGCAGGCCTGTCCTTGACCGATCCGCCCGGGTTCATGAACTCAGCCTTAGCCATCAGCCTCACACTTCCTCTGTCGCCCAACAGTGGTGTCAGGTCGATCAGCGGCGTCCTGCCGATGGCGCTCAGCACACCTCCCAGCTCCATCGCCGAACTGGTATTAACCCGTTATAATTTCAACGTAAGCAGCAGCACCAGGAACTATCATATCTGAATGCAAACCTCCATGGGCGTGGGGAACTGGGACGTGAGCAAAGGGTTAGCTTATCACGAGGAGACCAAACACAGCTACATCTCGGTCAGGCTTCCGGGAAGGGGGCTGGACTGGGAGAACAAGCCTTACCCCTTCAAAGTCTACCTCGACGCCCCTAAGGTTCAGCTCCCCAAGTCCTTCCCCTCACCGACCTGCAACCTCTTCGAGGCCCTGAGTGAACGGAGAACTCCGACCCCCAGAGGAATAGAGTTGAGCCTGATCGCGGAGCTTCTGTTTTACACCGCAGGCATCACTAGAATTAAGGACTACGGATGGGAAAGGGTCTACTTCAGAGCTTCACCTGCAACCGGCAACCTCCACGAGACTGAGCTCTACTTGGTCGTGGGTACCGAGGGGGAGCTGGAGCCTGGCCTGTACCACTTCGACCCCTGCGAGTTCTCCCTGTCACTCCTCAGAAGAGGCGACTACCGGGATTACCTGGCTAGGGCAGCGCTCTCACACGACGTCCGGGAATCGGGGCTCTCCGTGATCTTAAGCTCCGTCGCATGGAGGAACGCGTGGAAGTACGGCCCTAGGTCTTACAGACATTGGTTCTGGGACGGTGGAGCCCTCTGCGCGAACCTTCTCGCGGTATCGATGGCGGAGGGTTTGAGTCCGAGGGTGCTGATGGGGTTCGTCGACTCGGAGGTTAACGCGCTGATCGGGTCGGAGGTTGCGAAGGAGGCGGCGTTGGCGATCGTCGTGCTGAGGGGAGTTCAGGCCTCTTCTCCGGGTTCTCATCCACCAGTTGAACCAATCAAATACAAAACAATGTCGTACTCGAGGCGTGAGGCCGAATATCCCGAGATAGTTGAGGCCTATCACACGTCCTGCCTCAGGACTCAGGAGGAGGTGGAGAGATGGAGAGGGGAGGTCGCAGGGATGCAATTCCCGAGTCAGCGATCAGCCTCATCACCGACGTCCCGACGACATTCACGCGCCCGACCGTTGGGAGAGACCATTCTGCTCCGTGGCTCGACGAGGAGGTTCTCGAGGACCCCCATCGGCGGAGACGTCTTGAGGGCGGTGACCGAGGTCCTGGTCCACCCGATCGATGCCGATTTCATGCCGAGGGGAGGCGTGACGCTCCTGGAGCGCTTCCTGATCGTGAACGCGCTTGACGGGACGGCCCCCGGGTCATACTTGCACGAGCCCTCCGGAGGGCTTCTGAACCTCAGGCTCGGTGACTTCAGGAGGATCGCTGGTTACCTCTGCCTGGAGCAGGAGCTGGGGAGCGACGCGGCACTGGTGCTGTTCCTGATGACAAGGCTTGAGTCCGTGCTCCGAGCTCTGGGCAACAGGGGCTACAGGGCAGCCCAATTCGAGGCCGGGATAAGAGTTGGACTGGTTTACCTGGCCTCCTATTCGCTGGGGGTCGGTGCGACCGGACTCACCTTTTACGACGACGACGTTCGGGAGTTCTTCTCCCCCGCTTCAGAGGGGATGGAGAACATGATGACCGTGGCTGTAGGCAACCCCTCCTACAAATCGAAGCCAGGGAGGATCCACGTGAACGAATGCATCCACCCTCAGAGGGGGCGATCATGAACTGATTTACCAGACTTATATAGAATGTTGCATCAATAATGGTATGGTGATGAATTCACGGGTGAGCGCAATCACACGACGCGAAGTCGTGACCATAGATGAAGGCGCGACGGTCGAGGACGCCGCGAAACTCATGAGCAGCAAGGGAATAGGCGCCCTCGCGGTCACGAGGAAGGGGGTCATCACGGGGATCGTCACCGAGAGGGACATCCTCAGGAGATTGGTTGCCGAGGGCAGAGACCCTAAGGAAACGACCGTGAAGGACATCATGACGTCACCGCCCATAACGGTTTCCCTGAACACGACGCTCAGGGAGGCCATCGACCTGATGAACAGGAAGAGGATAAGGAGGCTGCTGGTGGAGGAGGCAGGGGAGATCGTGGGCATCTTCACACAGAGGGATATACTGGCGCTCACCAGGATCTGCCTTTACTGCACTAATGAAGTGTCTCTTCTCGCGCCATCGGGGGACGGTGAACCGCTCATCGTCTGCGGATGCGGTGCGATTTATCACAGGTCCTGCGCAGCGACGGTCGTTTACTGCCTCGACTGCTCTTCTCGGCTCGTGGAACCCGTCAGGGTCGCAGCTCCTGAGGACACACTGGCCGGCGACTGAACGGTCAGAGTACCGTGGTCAGGCTCGCACTTCACAACCGGATTACATAGAGGTTTTCAGGGGACTCGGTTGATATACGGGTGGGAGCACCTTGCAACGGGAGCGATGACGTCTCAGGTGAGGTTCGAGGAGATCAGCCCAGCCGACTTCTTCTACAGGAACAGGGACTTGGCTGGGTTCACCAACCCTGCGAGGTCTCTGTACATGTGCATCAGGGAGCTGGTCGAGAACAGCCTCGACGCCACAGAGATCATCAGGGTTCCACCAAACGTATGGGTTCAGCTGGAGCCCACTGACGATCAGAACGAGAGAATCCTGAGACTGACGGTGAAGGACAACGGTGTCGGTGTCGAGGGTGACAAAATCCCCAAGGCCTTCGGGACGGTGCTCTACGGGAGCAAGTACGGGTTCAAACAGTCTCGGGGCACGTTCGGTGTAGGAGGTACGATGGCCCTGCTTTACGGACAGATCACCACCAATCAGCCCTTCTCGATCACATCGAGCACCGGCGGCAAGGAGGTCCACGAGTACAGGATGATGATAGACATAGTGGAGAACAAACCGAAGGTCCTGGAGCACAGGGTCCACCCGAACGAGAAGAGGTGGAGGGGTACGATCGTGGACGTAACGCTCGAGGGCGACTACAGCGGCAGCAGGTCCAAGGTCCTAGATTACTTCACGATGACGGCCGTCGTCAACCCGAACGCCAACATCGTCTTCGTCGACCCCAGGTACAGGCTCTACGTCTTCAGGAGGGTGATCGATGACGTTCCCGAGCCTCCGAAGGAGGGCAAACCCCATCCGCTGGGCGTCGACGTCGAGACGGTCAACAGGCTGCTGACCAACACGAGGTCTAGGGACCTGCGCTCTTTCTTGGTCACGGAGTTCCAGAGGATCGGTGCGAAGACCGCGACGGAGGTGCTGAGGTCTGCAGGGATCGACCTTGACAGGAAGGTGAGGGACGTGACGCACGAGGAGGTCACGAGACTCGTTGAGGCGTTCAGGACCTACGGGAAGTTCAGGGCCCCCGAGACCAGTACCATCAGCCCCGTGGGTGTCAAGTTCATCGACGCTGGAATACGGGCCATCTACAGGCCCGAGTTCCTACACGTCGTCCAGCGGCCTCCGTCGAGCTATTCGGGCATACCTTTCGTGGTGGAGGCGGCGATCGCATACGGCGGTGCGATAGAGCCTTCGGAGGAGATCCACCTCCTCAGGTTCGCCAACAAAATACCCCTCCTCTACGACGAGAAGGCGGACGTCTCTTGGAAGGTGATATCTGAGCGGATCGACTGGAGCTCTTACAAGGTCCAGAAGGGTTTGCCGGTCCTGGTGCTGACCAGCGTCTGCTCACCGAAGGTGCCCTACAAGACTGTCGGGAAGGAGGCGATATCTGACCGACCGGAGATCGAGAGGGAGCTGACGATCGCGATAAGGGAGTGCGCGAGGCACTTGAGGCTGTACCTCAGCAAGCTGGAGAAGCGGGAGGCAGCCAAGAGGAGGTTGAGCGTTTACGCCAGGTATCTGCCGATGATCGCGAAGAACTCCGCATACATCGCAGAAACGGATCCGCCAGACGTGATGCCGCTGCTCAGTTCGATCGGCGTCACATCGAGGATGGTTGAGGAGGAGACGAAGGCCCTCGCCGAAGAGCTCGCCTCCTGATCAGGACGATCGCCAAGTAGACCGCAACCCCGAACAGCGTTGCCCACCCTATCAGGTCCACGTAGTCCAAAATCGTGCTCACCATCGCCTCGCCGTAGAGGGAGAGGATGACGCTCACCGGTATGAACCGTGCAGAGCGCCCGACGGCGGCTGCTATGAGAAACCCCTTGACGTCCCTCATCCCTAACGCACCTGCACCGATCGTGAAGACCTTGAACGGGAGGGGCGTGAAGGCCGCCAGCCCGACCGCCAGCGCACCGTACCTGTTGAAGTACTGCTCAAGGGCCGAGATGTTCCGCTTCCCCGCGATCCTCAAGAGCAGCGGCCTCCCGAACCTCTTCCCCAAGTAGTAACCCGCTAGACCTCCAGCGACGGAGAAGACGACCGTTATCACGCCGTAGAGCAGGCCGTTCTCCGGGTCGAGGAGGACTAGGGGTACCAGAAGCGCGTCCGGGGGCACAGGGAAGAATATGGACTCGATGAAGGAGAGGACAGCCAGCCCGAAGGGCCCCACGTGGAGGAGATGGTTCCTCGCGAACTCGATCATCCCCTCCAGCAGCTCTCTGAGCAACTCCCCGCTTCGATCGCCCTTGATGATTTAAAGGTCCCTTAACCAAAACCATTATACCGCCGAGATCGTGGACCCCCGTGGAGGTACTGCTGGTATACACGAAGTTGAAGGAGGCGAGCGCCGTTCTGGCCTCGAAACTAGAGAGCCTGATCGTGAAGGCTGGGCACAGAGTGAACGTCAAGGACGTCGACTCCCTAGGTGACATGAAGTTCGATGTGGATCTGGGCCTGGCCATCGGCGGCGACGGCACCATCCTCAGGACCTTCTATCACCTAGAGGACCCTGAGACCCCAGTCCTTCCGGTCGCGGTGGGGAGGGGCGGTTATCTTGCCGAGGTCGGCCCAGAGATGGCGCAGGTGGCGCTGGAGAGGGTGGTCGAGGGCTCCTTCTACACCGAGAGGCACATGAGGATCAGGGTCGAGGTCAACGGCGATCCCGTTGCAGACGTCGTCAACGACGCGTATGTCTCTGCCGCGGAGCCGGGCAAGGTCATAGAGTACTCGATCTCCCTCAACGGGTTGGTCTTCAACGGCATCGTGAGCGACGGTCTGGTGGTCTCCACCCCTGTCGGGTCGACGGCCTACAACTTCTCCTGCGGCGGGCCTGCTGTGGACGACACCATCGAGTGCTTCGTGATGGCCCCTGTGGCGCCCGTCACGTACTTCAGACCGCTGGTCGTTTCGGGCCTCAAATCGGTCAGGCTTGACGTGCAGGGACCTAATGCGACGGTCCTCTGCGACGGATTCGTCAGGAGGGAGGTATCGAGCTCCGTGAGGTTCTTAAAATCACCTCATTACGCTGTCGTCGTCAGGATAGGAAGTGGGGCGCTCTTCGAGCGGAGGTTGAGAAAGAGATTGGGTTGGACGGTGAAGTGAGGAAGGGCAGGTTCGTTGTTTTGGACGCGACCCCCCTGATCGTCAGCCCTTCGGTACCTACAGGAGATGCGACCGCCGTCACGACGCCCTCAGTGGTCTCGGAACTCCTCAGGACCACGTCCGAAATTCAGGAGGCCCGAATCAGGGCATCGCTGGAAACCGGCTCCCTTAACGTCATGACGCCCTCAAGAAGCCACGTGACCAGGGTCCGGCAGGCGATGAGCAGGAGGGAGAGGTCTGGTGCGTCCGTCGCAGACGTCGAAGTCCTCGCGATGGCCCTGCAGCTCGCAGAAGAGGGGAACGAAGTCTTACTTCTCTCCGACGACTCGGTCGTTCAGAAAGTCGCGACCAAATTGGGGATACGTTGCAAGGGCGTGAAGTACCCCGAGAGGCAGGAGACTTGAAGAGATTCAGGGTTGCGGTGGTGGGGCATTTGGTCTTAGACGAGGTCGTCGTCAAGGCCGGGCCCTACTCCTCGATAGGGGGCGTTCCGACCTACGCCGGGCTTTCCATAGCGGCCCTAGGACACGAACCGCACGCGGTCACCGTTGTTGGCGCTGACGGTGTTGCGGCCCTGAACGGGCTTAGGGATCTCGGCGTCTATGTCGATAGGGCCTTGACGGTCGGCACACGGACCACGAGGTTCAGGATCGTTTACTCTGACGACCACAGGGAGATGTGGCTCCTTAGCAGGGCTGCGGACGTGCCAGTTGAGCTGCTGGGGGGCGAGTTCGACGCCGTCTACCTGGGGCCTGTCGCTGGGGAGGTTGGTCCAGACCTCCTCGAGAGGGCGAAGGGTTTCACATGGACGTTGCTCGACCCCCAGGGTCTGATGCGGCGATTCGGTGAAGGGGGCAAGCTGGAGTCACTGGTGTCGGTCGAGCTCGGTGCGCTGAGGGGCATCAGGGTGATCAAGCTCTCATGGGAGGAAGCGAGAGCCCTCGGATACGATCACCCGGTCGGTGCGGCGTCCGAGATGAGCAGGATAACCGGGTCCACAGTCGCGGTTACCATGGGGAGGGCGGGCGTCGTCGTCTCCGACGGCACGAGCTCTGTCAAGGGTAGGATCGACTTGGAACCGATAGACGCCACCGGCGCGGGGGACGTCTTCGGCGGGGCCCTGCTGGTGGGACTCATGGAGACCGGGGACCTTCTGGAGGCGACGGCCCTCGGTCTCTCGGCATCGGCCGAGAGGGTGAAGGGGATGGGGCCCAGGAGGCTCGACGGCGACGCGATCAGGAGGAGGGCCCGCGAGCTCATCAGGAACCTTGAGGTGGGGAGGTCCTAAGGGCGAAGTGCCAAGTGTTACAGGCCGAGTTTTGCCGCCAAACTCCTCGCCGACTCCAACAGCTCCGGTGAGTCGACGTCCATCATCTCCAGTGGGTCTACCTCGACGGCGACTGCCGACCCGATGTAACGCTCAACGACCCTTCTCGCTCCCTGGTCGCCTTCGAGGGCCAACAGGTCTCCGAAGAACCTAGAGTCGAAGGCCGCTGGGCTGCGAACCTCTCCCCCGACGGTGCAGTAGGCGATGCCCTTTCCGCAGGCCCTGACCAGCCTGTTCAGAGTTTCGGCCCTGAGGAAGGGCATGTCCCCAGGACAGATAACCACACCGTCAGCTCTGGCCATCACGGCCTCAACCCCCTTCCTTATGCTCGATGACATCCCAGATGCCCAATTGGGGTTGAGAACCACCTCCACGCCCTCCGGGAGGACGCCCCGGACACGTTCAGCCATCCAACCGAGCACGACCACCACGGGCCTGCACTCAGATCCCATAGCTGCGTCAACGACCCTCCTCAACACCTCCCTTCCACCTACCTTCGCGACAAGCTTGAACTCTCCCTGCATCCTTCTCGAGGCACCCGCGCCCAGCACAACAGCAGCAAACCTCATTCCATTTTCACCCAACTCAACGTAACATATTTATACCGTCTTATTACAATAATTGTCGAGTGATGGAAGATGCCTGCTAAGAAGGTGAAGAAGAAGGCTGCGAAGAAGAAGGCTGCGAAGAAGGCCCCGGCTAAGAAGAAGCCAGTGGCCAAACCACCGGAGAAGCCTCCGGTACAGGGTGCACCGCCAGCGGGGACGTGAGCCCGCTGCGGGCTTAACACCAATGGACGCATTTTTTATTACGTCGACTCGCTCCGTTTAGCTCTCGCCCTGATAGCCTCTATCAGCTCCTCTCTGGTCTTGCCATCGGTGGGTATGCCAAGACGCTCGGCGATCTTAAAGACCTCGTCCTCCGACTCCCCCCGGGACACCTCGGCCCGCAGCCTGCCTAGGGTTTTACCCCACCTCACGAGGACCTCGGGTTTCAGGAGGACCCAGATGAACAGGATTACCGCGACGAGGATGAGGGCCTCCGTAACCGATATCAAAGCGGTTCACTTCTTCGCCTTGAGCCTGGCGGCTATTTCGTCCGCTATCTGATCTCTGGTCTTTCCCTCTGTCTCGATGCCGAGTGACTTGGCAATCGTGATTATATCCGATGAGGGCTGCGAGGTCGCTGGTGCCGGGGTCTCCGAGATTACCGACCTGAACTCCTCCTGGACGTCCCTAGAGGCCTTCTCGTACTCCCTCCTCGCCTGACCTATCGCCCTCGCTATCTTCGGGATCTTGTCAGGGCCCCAGAGGAGAAGTATCGCGACCACAACCAGCACGATTACCCACTCCATTCCCTGGATCAAGACCTTCCCACCATTCGATCCAGAGTCGACGTAAAAAGGTTTCCCAGCGGAACGAGGCAGCGTCCGGTAACGTGCTCCGCCTAACCTTAACTAATATCGTCTATCGTGTGGTGACGAACGGGATGAGCGAGGGCATACCCTGGATCGAGAAGTACAGGCCTAGGTCGCTCAAGGAGGTGATCGACCAGGAGCCCATAGTGGCGGGGCTGACGGGTGTGTTGAAGACTAAGAGCGTCCCCCATATGATCTTCGCCGGGCCGCCCGGAGTCGGGAAGACCGCGACCGCCCACGCCCTCGCAAGGGACTTCTACGGCGACAGGTACGTCGAGGACGGTCACTTCCTCGAGATCAACGCCTCCGACGAACGGGGCATCGACGTGATCAGGGATAAGGTCAAGACGTTCGCCAGGACGATCCCGATGGCGGGGCCCGGCTTCAAGATACTGCTCCTCGACGAGTCGGACATGCTCACGGCCGAGGCCCAGCACGCCTTCAGGAGGGTGATGGAGCAGTTCTCCGGGACCTGCAGGTTCATCTTGGTGGCGAACTACTTCAACAGGATCATAGAGCCAATACAGTCACGGTGCGCGGTCTTCAGGTTCAAGCCGATAGATGAGTCTGGCGTCAGGCAGATGGTCGAGAGGGTCTCCAAAGGTGAGGGCATAGTGGTGGAGGAGGGGGCGGTGAGGGCGCTCTTCGACGTCTCCGAGGGTGACCTGAGGAAGGTCCTGAACCTCCTTCAGACCGCTTCTATCTACTCCCGGACCGTGACGGCCGACCTCGTTTACAGAGTGGCGGGGTTCGCGGCAGCCATCGAGGTCAGGAAGATGATGGAGCTGGCCCTGAACGGCAGGCTCGACGAGGCCAAGCGCATGCTCAGGCAGGCCCTCTACGTGGACGGCGTCTCCGAGAGGGAGATCGTCAACAGGATGTACGCGGAGGTCTTCTACATCCCGATACGGGAGGTCGACAAGGCGAAGATCCTCAGCCTCATAGGCGAGGTCGATTATCGGATATCACAGGGTGCCACCCCCGAAGTTCAGATCATGACGGTCCTTGCTAGCCTTCAATCGGCGTCAAGGGCCCCCTGATGTGACATCAGACAGTTCGAGGGGATAGGTCGGGGTCACAAGCCCCCTTCAGACCTTTTTCGCCCACGGTCGCGACAGGCCATCAACACAAATATAGCCGAAAGAGTGGGGTTGATCGTGTCGGCGAAGCTTGACAGAATAACTTCCGAGATAGTGCGGCTGTTGAACGACCCGTCGCTTAGGGGTTTGGCCACACTGAGACACTACCCGATGGAGAAGAGGATCTACGCGAGGTTCGGGAGGTGCGGGTTCGCGCTGGACCTCCAGTTCGACTCGGAGGGCGGGACCAGGCACGTCTCGATACTGGTCGAGGCGGTCGCGAAAGGTTCCGGGAGGGGAGGTAAGAGGGGATATCTCCACTCGCAAGGAACGGCAACTGCCTATTTCGTAGAGCTGGTGGGAAACTCGAGGAGGACCAGGGTCATGAGGTCCACCTACAGGAACCTAGACGATCTCTTCTCCCAGGTGGAGAAGGTGAGGGCCGAGTTCTACAGGAGGTATGAGGAGGTCCGGGCTCGAGTTCCGGAAGCGGTGGGTAGGGTGGAGGCCGAGGTCTTCCACTCCATCGGGGTGAGGGAACCAGACCTGTTTCTCGGCGTCTAGCTCAGGTACCTCTCTATCAAAGATTTGAACTTCTGCTTCGGCATGGCACCGACTATTGCGTCGACCGGCTTACCTCCCCTGAAGACCATGAACGTTGGTATGCTCATGATCCCGAACCTCGCAGCGGTCCGTGGGTTCTCGTCGACGTTGAGTTTCGCGAATACCACCTTGCCGGCCATCTCCTTGGCGAGGTCCTTGAGCACAGGGGCCATGTACCTGCAGGGCATGCACCAATCGGCCCAGAAGTCCACGACCACCAGACCGTGGGACCTCACGAATTCGTCGAAGCCCGCATCGGTCAGTTCGACGGGGTGATCTATCACGGATTGCGTCTTAGCGTCCTCGCCACCACTTAACGATCGCATCCTCTCCATCAGCTTCCTCATCTTAATCCTCTCCAAGTCGGAGTCGTCCAGTCCACTCATAACCCTCCGAAGTGATGGTTGCTAAATAGTATTACCTCAGGACACTTTAGAGCGTGGGCGCTCCTCTGCCGCGGTGACCGCGCACGCACCGTTGTCGCGTTGATCCGAGTCGGTGAAATACCGCGATCTGGTCCGTAATGCCGTGAGGATAGTCTCTCTGGTTCCCAGCGTCACCGAGACGCTTTACGAGTTGGGGCTCCACGACGAGGTGGTAGGTATCACCTATTCGTGCCCGAACCCGAAGCCCAACTCACACAGGCGCGTTGTGGTGAGGCCGCTGCTCGACACGGAGAACATGAGTCAGCCGGAGATCGACAGGGCAGTCCGGACCCGTCTCGCCACCGGTAAACCGCTGTACGAGGTGGACTACGAGGCTCTCCTTGACCTCCGACCGGACACGGTCTTCGTTCAGGACCTCTGTCACGTCTGTGCGGTAACCCCCGATCAGGTCAAGGTCAGCGGTTTCCCGAGGACGGTCGTCGTATCACCGAGGACGCTGGAGGAGTCGTTGGAGGCCGTGCTGGAGGTCTCGATGATCACCGGGAGGCGAACCGAGGGCAAGGAGCTGGTCGAACGTATCAGGACGAGGTTGGAGAACGTCAGAGAACGTGTCTCGGGGCTGTTCGGCAAAAGGGTCGTCTATATGGAGTGGTGCGATCCGCCCTTCTGCAGCGGCCACTGGGTCCCCGAGATGGTGAGGATGGCCGGAGGCAGAGACTTCGGGTCACCGGGCGCCCCTTCTCGGCGTGTCGAACCGGAGGAGCTGGTAGCCTTCAAGCCCGAGGTGGTCGTGGTGGGGCCCTGCGGCTTCAGGCTCGAGAGATCGCTCGAAGACGCGAGGCTCATGTCGAGACACTCCTGGTTCAGGAGGCTTCCGGCCTTCGCGCGGCGGGAGGTCTACGCGGTTGACGCGAAGAGGTTCTTCAGCGGCCACGGCCCCTCCATCGCAGGCGGAGTTGAGGCGCTGGCCGAGGTCCTTCACGGAGAGCACGTCACGGATCTGGCCCCGGAGGGCTCGTACGCAAAAGTCGCGCTTGATTAGGCCGCCGCAGGGTCAGCAGGTAAAACGCCAGCACCGCCGCGGTCAGAGAGAGTGTAACGTAATACGTCAGCAGGCGCCACCTGAGGACCAACTCCCAGTCGCCGACACCGTAAACGCCGGTGAGGTAGAGGTAGACACCCGCCTCCGTGACACCGGCCCCACCGACCGAGACCGGTAAGACGCCCAGAGCGTTGCCGGCCATCGTCGAGTAGAGGGCCCTCACCACACCTCCGGCGGAGAGGTCGCCGAGGAGCACCAGGAGGACCAGCGAAGGCATCACCGTAACGGCCAGGGAGGCTATGATCACCGCCGCCGTCCTCGAGAAGCTCTCGGAGTCCACCAGAACCCTCAGCACACGCCTCATCTCCCTGACGCCCTCACCCATCGCCCTCCTCACCTGCGGCGGCAACAGCGCCGTGAGCCTCCCTGCCCGTACCCCGCCGTCACCTGTCCCACCCGCGTATGCGGCGAGTATCGAGACGCCCACGATCTGCAGCGTCGAGACCACCAGCACCACGACGGCTATAGCCCATGAACCGACGAGGGTCGCGTAAATACCTGATATCACCATCAGGGGCGCAGTTACAGCGACGTCGACCACCAGCTCAGCGGTCGCAATCCAAAGGGCTGTGACCGGCCGCTCGCCCTTCCTGGCCAGCATGACCGCGCGGGCCGCCTCGTCTGCAACGAAGGGTACAGTGGTCAACGCGAAGAACTCGCTGGCGCCCCTCATGGCGAGGGCCTCACAGAACCCGACCCGTGTTCTGCTCGCAGACCCGACGATCAGGTAGAACCTCAGACCCTGAGAGGCCATTCTGAGCAGAGAAAGGGCCACGGAGAGCGCAACCGTCTGGGCAGGCAGCTCGTAGACGTCTGACAGCGAAACGCCCGAGACCCTGGAAAGGGTCATCAGCACGGCGACGGCGATCGCTGCACCCGCCAGCGACAGCTTGAGCTCCCTGCCCGTCAAATCGACCTCCTCGAAACGACACAGATGGACTGCTGGAGGACCCTGAGGAATCCGGGAAACCTGTCGCTGAACGGGATGAAGGAGTGAAGGAGCAACTGCATCTTGTCCGTGAGCTCGAACCCGTTCCTCCTCAAAGCCCTCTCGAGCGACCACCACGTGAACCGGTGGACGTGGGTGGGGTCCGCTAGGCTGTCGTAGAGCCCGAGGCCGAGGAAGTTGGGTGTGACGACCACCAGTGAGCCCCCCGTCCTGAGGACCCGCCTGCACTCCCGAAGGCAGAGGTTGAGTTCCGCGACGTGTTCGATGACGTCCAGCGCTATCACCCAATCGAACGACCCTCCCCTGAAGGGCAGGTGGGTTGCCGATGCTACCACGTCCGGCCTCATACGTCTGTCCAAGTCGAGCCCCACGTAGCTCCTGTACTCGGTCCTCGAACCGTATCTGTTGATTCCGCATCCGATCTCGAGCAGGTCCCCCGACGTTCCGACGGCCCTCTTCACGAGGCCCTCCTTGTGTTTCCAGTACCTGTGGGGCTCGATCCTCACGCTCCCCGCCCCCCGGAAAGCTCCCGACGCTTTATCGCGTTTATGCCTTGCCCTTCACCCGAGGTTCGGCCGTTGGCTTCGACCGGCGTTGACCCTGTACTTCAGGTTCGCTGTCCTCGGCGCCTCCTGTGGGGCCTAAGACCCTCGACGTCGTCACGCTTATTACGGATCTGTCGGGTTGAGCTCGGGATTGAGGGCGAGACCGGTCGTGGCAGCTCTGGACATAGAGACCACATCGCTTCACGCAGACGTCGGCCATCTGGTTTGCGCCGTGCTCGGCGACTACTGGACCGGCAGGTTGAGGGCTCACGTGGTGAGGAGACCTGCCGAGGAGGGGCCTGTACTGGAGAGGGTCGTGGAGGGCATCGGAAGGGCGCACGTCCTCCTGACGTGGAGGGGGAGGGATTTCGACGTGCCCTGGCTCGTCACGAGGTCGATCAAGCTGAACGTCGACCCGAGACCGCTCTACAACCCCAGGCACATAGACTTGGCCGACGTGGTGGGAAGGGAGATGAAGCTGAGCAACTCATCGCTCTGGAACGTCGCTCGGTTCCTGGGTTTGAGTAGGGAAGAACCGACGACGGGTGCGGACGTCCCCTCGCTATACGAGGGCGCCTTGTTGGGGAACCGCGCGGGCATGACCAGGATAGTCCGTCACTGCAGGGAGGACGTGAAATTGACCCTTAAGGTCGCGAGGCGTCTGAGGGGGCTGCTGCAACAACTCCATCCAGACCTGCCTAATCTATCCTGATCCCGTGTTCCCTCAGGACCCTCTTTATCCTCTTGACCTCCTCCCTCAGCGCGATCACCTCCCTCACGAGCATCTCGATGTCCGATGGAAGGACCGGAGACGGCCCCCTCAACCTCCTCACCAGGGGGTCATCGAAGTGCTCCATACACTGAGCGTCTTCAAACCCGGTTTAAAGGGTGCGCCTCAACCACCGCCTGACGACCTTCTCCACTCCTGTGCTGTACTGCGCGGCCTTCTTGTCAGCCCTCCAAGCCTCCTCAGGTACAGACGCAATTCGTGCGACCTCCCTCAGCACAACCTTCCTCTCGTGCCCGGAGACTTTTCGGTGAATCGGGAGGTTTTGAGCGACCGAGAGAACCTCGGGGGAGAGGTAGGGCAGCGTCAGCGTCGCACCGCCCAATGCCGCGGACACGTAGTCCCTCACCAGCCCATTGGATCGCAGCTCCTCCAGGTCCCTGGACATAGCTGCCCTCAGAGCCGACACTCCACCACGTTTGAGGGCCTCCGGGTACTTCGCGTATCCACCGAAGAGCTCATCGGCTCCCTGCCCCACCAGCAGCTGGCTGAAGCTATGGGACCTCGCGAGTGACGCGCAGAGGTGCAGTATCGCCGCGAGCGAGATGTCCATCGGCCTCTCGAGACCCATCACCCGCTTCACATAGGAGGCGGCCTGAACCACCTCCTCATCGTTCAGCTCATGAGCCACGTGATCCACGCCCAGCACCGAAGCGACCCTCTTCGCCCTGACCAAGTCATCCGAGCCCCTCACCCCGACCGTCAGCGCGATGACCCTTCTCGAGGATTCGGTTGCCAGCTTCAGGAGTAGGCTGCTGTCCAGACCACCGGACAGGCTGACCGCACACCGACTGCCTGCGTTCCTCATGACCGAGCTCTCGAGCGCCCTCAAGAGGCCCTCGGGAGTGGCCTCGACCTCCCCGGACGCTCGTTGGTCTAACCCGACGACCGAGCTGAAGGCCCCCTCCGCGACCTCAACCATAGCATGCGGGGGAAGCCTGACCGCTGTTTGTGAGCGGAATGCCTTGGGCCACTGAACCAGCCCCACCACCTCACCGGATGCGACGAACGAGGGAATCGAGGAGAAGTGATCTGTCGTGACCTTGAACCGGTCCCCGGAAACAGCGATTCTCAGCCACGAGCTCGGATCGATGACGCCTTCCGACGCGAACCTGGCCGAGACCTCGACCTCTGCTCCAGAACCGGACAGCTCCACGGGCTCACCCCTCGAATACAGCACCACCATCGCCCACCTGGCCTCGAGCTCCGCGACCTGCTGAACCGGGACTCTGCGGCCGTCGAGGAAGGCCTCAACCCTCTTCCACGAACTGGCTGCCGAGAGGATCAGGTCGTGGTACTTGGCATGAAAATCCTCCCGAGAAGAGAGCGTCAGCTGAAGTAACACGCCACGGCTGCGGATCAGGCGGCCTGCTGGGGTGCCCTCTTCCTGTAGTACCTCTTTATGTGGTCCTCCTTGATCTTCGTCAGCTCCGACTCTGGAAGCGTCGAGAGTATGTCCCACGCGATCTCCAGCGACTGGTCCAGCGTCCTGTTCTCGTATGCGGACTGATTGAGGAACTTCAGTTCGAAGAGGTCTCCGAGCTCGAGGTACTTCAGGTCCGATGCGGAGAGCCCTCCCTTGCCGACGATCTCCGCGAGCGCCCTCAACTGAACCGCACGCGAATAGGAAGCGTAGAGCTGGTTGCTGACGTCACCGTGGTCGGGCCTCGTCTTCTTCGGTGCGATGATCCCGGGCCCCATCAACCTGCTAAGGGACATCAGCACGTTGATCGGCGGGTAGATCCCCTTCCTGTAGATGTCCCTTCCCAGAACGATCTGCCCCTCCGTGATGTAACCGGTGAGGTCGGGTATGGGGTGGGTGATGTCATCGCTCGGCATGGAGAGGATCGGCATCTGAGTGAGGCTCCCCTTCAAGCCCTTGATTCGGCCGGCCCGCTCGTAGACCGAGGCGAGGTCGGTGTACATGTAACCGGGATAACCCTTCCTCCCCGGAACCTCTTCCCTCGCGGCGCTGATCTCCCTGAGGGCCTCGCAGTAGTTCGTCATGTCCGTAAGTATGACCAGCACGTGGTAACCCTGCTCGAAGGCCAGGTACTCGGCCAACGTCAACGCCACCCTCGGAGTGATTATCCGTTCGATCGCCGGGTCGTCGGCGAGGTTCAAGAAGAGGGCGGACCTCGAGAGCGCCCCGCTCTCCTCGAGGCTCGTCCTGAAGTACCTCGCCTCATCGTTCTGGACGCCGATCGCACCGAATATGACCGCGAACTCCTCCTCCTTCCCAGGGACTGTCGCCTGCCTGGCGATCTGCGCCGCGAGCACGTTGTGTGGGAGACCGGAGCCGCTGAAGATCGGTAGCTTCTGCCCCCTCACGAGACTGTTCATCACGTCGATGGCAGAGATCCCCGTCTGAATGAACTCGGAGGGATACTCCCGGCGCTCCGGGTTGATAGGCTCGCCGTTGACGTCCCTGAAGTCCTCCGCGTAGGGCGCGGGTAAACCGTCGAGTGGTCTGCCGAGACCGTCGAAGACCCTACCGAGGCACTCGGTCGAGACGCCCCACCGAAGCGTCGTGCCCAGGAACCTGGCCTTAGTCCCCTCAATCGAGAGGCCTCTTGTCCCCTCGAACACCTGAACGACGGCCCTTCCACCGCCCACCTCGATCACCCTGCCCAGCCTCCTCTCGCCGGACGCGGTCTCGACCTCGACGAGCTCCTCGTACTGGGCCCTGTCGACTTTGTCCACGATGACCAGCGGCCCCCTGATCTCGTAGATGGAGGTGTACTCTATGCCGGCGGCGCCCATCGAGCCTCAGGGATCCTGTCACCTAATAAATATGGGGAGCTTGGGTCTGGTGAAGCTGCCTTTCCGTCTCCGGGCTCAAGCCCCGGCCAGGGTGAAGGGCCCCGTTCAATCGAAGAATATATCCCGCTACCGGGGCCGTCTGGTGTAAGTTGAGGCTCGACGAACTCGACATGAAGATCATCGACATGCTCCAAGAGGACTCGAGGAGGAGCGCTGCCGAGATCGCGAAGAAGCTCGACGTCCACGTGAACACCGTCAGATACAGGATCAACAGACTCCTCAAAACAGGGGTGATCAGGAGGTTCACGGTGCTGTTGGACCCGAGGGCCCTGGGCTTAACCGTCTCCGCGGCTCTCATGATCAAACTCGAGCCCGGGAAGACGGAATCTGTGACGTCGAGGCTGATGGAGATGAGAGAGGTCACGAACGTCTACCAGCTCAGCGGAGAGTATGACCTGATCGCGGTGGTCTTCGGGACGGACCTTCTTGACCTACAGGGCAGGGTGAACGCTGTTCGGAGAATCGACGGCGTCAGGGAGGTCAACGTCTTCGTCACCACGAGGGTCCTCAAGTCCGATGTCAGGTACAACCTGATCTCGACGGACCCCCGAGTCGGCGCCCTGAAACGAGGGCGCTCTTTCCGACACCGTGGAGTGGCCTAAAGGGTTGACAGGCTGCATCGAGAGATCCCGGCCCCGGTCGAGCTCGGTGTGTCGACAGAACGCAGCCCCGCCGTTATGAGGTGCTGCACACCCTGTTGACTGGTCTTACGTCGTCTCGGATAAGATCCGGTATCAGCCCGTGGGGTTGCTGAAGGTTTATCACGGGTTCTGGAGGAGAGCTGGCGATGGCACAGGAGCCTTATGACATCGTCGTCATAGGATCGGGGCCTGCGGGGTGCACCGCGGCGGTCTACGCTGCGAGGGCCGGAATGAGGACGCTGATGATAGCTGGCGTGACACCGGGAGGTCAGCTGATGTTAACGACGGTCGTCGAGAACTTCCCCGGCTTCCCCGAGGGCGTGAACGGGCCTGACCTGATGGACAGGATGAGGGAGCAAGCGGAGCGGGCGGGCGCGGAGGTGGTCCACGAGGACGTGAGGGAGGTGGACCTCTCGACGTACCCGTTCAAGGTCTACGCGGGCGACTCGGAGTATTCAGCGCTCTCGATCGTGGTCGCGACCGGGGCTGCATCCAAGTGGCTCGGCCTCGAGTCCGAGAAGAGGTTCATCGGGAGGGGAGTCTCGAGCTGCGCGACCTGCGACGCTCCGCTCTTCAAGGGCGCGAAGAACATAGTCGTGGTGGGCGGAGGCGACTCGGCGATGGAGTACGCCCTCTTCTGCGCGAACCTCGCCGAGAGGGTGACGGTGATTCACAGGAGGGACAGGCTGAGGGCCTCGAAGGCGATGCAGGACAGGGCCTTCGCCAACCCGAAGATAACTTTCGTCTGGAACAGCGTCGTCGACGAGATCCTCGGGGACGTGAGGGTGCGGGCCGTGAAGGTGAGGGACGTGAAGACCGGAGAGACCGGCGTGATCGAGTGCGACGCGGTCTTCGTCGCGATCGGACACGCGCCGGCCACCGAGTTCCTCAGAGGCTGGGTAGAGCTCGACGAGGACGGCTACATCGTCACCAGGGACCTCGTCAGGACGAGCGTCGACGGCGTCTTCGCGGCGGGCGACGTCCACGACAAGAAGTACAAGCAGGCGATAACCGCGGCGGGCTTCGGGTGCATGGCGGCCCTGGAGGCGGTGAGGTTCGTGGAGGGCGTGAAGCTCGGACAGGTCAGGCCCCAGCTGATCGCGAAGGCGGTCGGCGAGAAGCGGTGAAGTGGGCCAGCCTCACGAGCTCGTGAAGCCGCGTCCCCGTGACGTCAATGAGCTCATCGACGGTCTCGAGGTCCGTAAGGTGGCCAGGACTCACGAAGTACTCCCTCCCTCCCGGAGTCCTGTAGCACCTGCCCAACACCTCCTCCCCGAGGACCACGTCGCCCACAGAGCCCCTCCACCTCGCCTCGCCGACCAACAGCGAACCCGCGACGCCGACGGTCGGAACCGAGAGGAGCAGCCCGACGACCGACGCGAGGCCCGCGCGCCTCGGGTGGGCGACGCCGTGGCCGTTCACCACGAGGACCGAGAACTCCCCCCTCAGTCCGCGGACGAACTCGACGACCAAGGGCCCCTCCCTGAGGTACAGGAGGCCTGGGACGTATGGGAAGAGGACCTCCAGCTCCGCCGACCTCTCCTCGTGGACCCTCCAGTCAGGGAGGCTCACCACGACGCACCCGGCCCTCCCCACTCCGTCGGAGTAGGAGACGTCGACGGCGCAGACCTTGACCGGCGGTGATACGTGAAGGTGCTCAAGCCTCACGAGCCCTGAGAGCGCATCCTGGACGAGCGCGAAGAAGCTGACGTAGTGCTGCGGCAGCCCGGTCACTCAGCCTACCCGCGCCTCGGCCCTCTTAACTTCAGCCCCGGGTCGGAGGAGCTTCTCGATCAGCGTCCCTACGCTCTCCACCGGCTCAGCCCCCCTCACCAGCCCCGACGACGGCCCGGGCATCACCAGGACCCTCATGCCCGCACCGACCAGCTCGTTCGCGAGTTCAGCGTTCCTCCCGTTCAGCGGGCCGACTGGTGGCGACGCGTAGACGACCGCGTCCGAGCCTAGGCCGGCCGAGAGCGCGGCCGAGTAACTCTCCTCACCGATCGGGTTGAAGGGCTCCTCAGAGACCACACCGATCCCCAACGACTCCGCCACGTGGTGGTCGACGTCGTTCCCGTGCAGGACGCCCGTCGAGGCCGTGATGCCCCTCTTGACCAACGCCCTGTAGACCCTCGAACCGGTCCCCGCGCCGGCGATCACGAAGACCCGCGGAGACCCCTGTGTCCGGCCTCGGCCGAACTCGACCGACAGCGTGACAGGAGAGATCGAGAGCTCTCCATCGAGACCGAAGCTCTTCAGGAACGCCTCCTCCCTCAGGAGGTCCTCGGGGTCGTCCCTCACCACGATCGAACCGTCGAGGATCGCGACTATCCTGTCCGCGAACCTCAGGGCCAATTCCAGCTCGTGTGTCGACGCTATAGCCGCTATGCCCTTGGACCTGGTGAGCCTGAGGAGCAGCCCCATCACCTCCAGGCGGGACCTCACGTCCAGGTGGGTCGTCGGCTCGTCGAGGACGAGGCAGCGCGGCGACTGCGCGAGGGCCCTCGCGATCATGACCCGCTGGAACTGGCCGTCGCTGAGCTCGGAGACCTTCCTGCGCCTCAGGTGAACGACCCCCGCGTCCCTCATCGCCTCCTCGACGGCCCTCCTGTCCTCCTCGGAGAGGAGGTGTGCCATGTTCGTCCACGGGTACCTCCCCATCGCGACGACCTCCTCGACCGTCATCGCGTTAAGGTCAGGCCTGCCCGTGAAGACCGCGCTCACCCTCCTCGCCCTCTCCCGGGGAGGTAGCCTGTGGAGCTCGGCGCCCGAGACGTAGACCGCGCCCATGACAGGCTTAAGGACGCCGGCCAGCGTCTTCAAGAGCGTCGACTTGCCAGAGGCGTTCGGCCCGATCAGAAGGGTCAGCTCGCCGGGCCGCACCTCGAGCTCGACGCCCCCCAACACGACCTCCGCGCCGTACCCGGCCGAGAGCGCCCTGGCCTCGATCACCTCCAAGCCCTCCTCCTGAGGACCAGGAAGACCAGGAGCGGAGCGCCGAAGATCGAGGTGACCGCGGTGACCGGGAGGTCCAGCGGAGGCAGTAGGGACCTAGCGGCGAGGTCTGAGAGGATCGCGACCGTCGCGCCGACGACCGCGGAGAGCGGGATAACGGCCCTGTTGTCGGAGGTGTCCATGGCCAGCTTGACGAGGTGAGCTGATGCGAGCCCGATGAAACCTATCGGCCCTGCGATCAGCGTCGAAGCGCTGAGGGCAGAGGCCGCCACCGCGACCGTCGCGACGTTCGTCAGCCTGAGCCTCACGCCCATAGAGACAGCGGTCTCGTCGCCGAAGGCGAGGCCGTTCAACGGCTTCGCGAGCAGGAACGTCGTGAGGAGCGTCGCGGCCGAGACGGGCAGGAGCGGGAGGAGGATCGACCACTTCGCGGCCCCGAAGCTCCCGAGCGTCCAGAAGCTGAACGCCCTGGCCCTCTCGACATCCGAGAGGACGACCACGAGGGCGGTCAGCCCGGAGTTGAGGTACCCGATCATCACGCCGACGAGGACGATCGAGGAGACCGACTGGACCACCGACGAGATCGAGATGACTAGTAGCGACGTGAGGAGGGCACCCAACGCTCCGGCCGCGTAGAGGGCGTAGGGGTCGTACTGGGAGATGAGGCCGCCCCCGAGCCCGAATACCAGCGTCAGCGCGATCGCCAGCGACGAGCCCGACGATATCCCGAGGACGAACGGGTCCGCGAGGGGGTTCCTGAAGAGGGACTGGAGCAGGGCCCCGGAGGCACCGAGGCAGGCGCCGGTGATCGCCGCTGCCAGCACCCTCAGCGTCCTGATGTCGAGGACTGCCGCGGTGACGCGGTCGGCGGAGCCCAGCCCGAAGACGTGGGCAACTGCAGCTTCGAAGGGTATCCGGACCGTCCCTGTCGAGACCGAGAAGAGGAACGACCCGAACAAAGACGCACCGAGGAGCGGGAGTGGCCAGTACCTCAAGAGTTGGGTCACCGGAACCTGACGAAGTAGCTCAGCTGGTGGTCCCTGAACACCTCAGGGTAGAGGACCGCGGCCAGGTCCCTGAACCAGCCCTCGGTGTCGTAGTAGCCGAGCTGAAAGATGTTCGAGTTATACCTGAAGACCCGGCCCTCCCTCACCGCCTTCGACCCGGCGAGCCCCGGGACCTCGGCCAGCAGCGCGTCCAGAGAAGTCACCAGGTCGGTCGAGAGCATGATCACGTCCGCGTCGGCAGCCCTCCGCACCAGCTCCTCCAGCGTCACGGTGCCGCTCCCGGTCCCCCTGATGTCGGAGAAGGCGTAGACCCCTTTGAGGTCGCCGATCGCCTTCGCGACGTAGCTCCCTCCGGCCGCGACGTAGACCGTGCCCCTGAAGACCGAGAACCAGACGATCTTCTTCGGGGTCACCGTCTTCGCGTCGATCGCGCCGGCCACCCTCTCAGCGGTCAGCTGGTAGGACGCCTCGACGAACCTGAAGACGGCCCTCGCCTCCTCGTCAAGTCCAAAGAACGCTCCGACGAACTTGATCCACTCGAACCTCCCCAGCAGCGTGTCCTCGAGGTACTCGCTGTTGACGACGTACGGCAGCTTCAGCTCGGCGAGCTTAGACGGTATCGGGTCGCCGGGGTACGTGTAGATCATGATCAGGTCGGGCCTCAGCGCGACGATCGCCTCGTAGTTCGGCGAGAACGCAACTCCGACGTCAGCTATCCTGCCGTCCTTCAGGGCCCTGTCGATCTCCGGGAAGAACCACTGGTACGAGTTCCCCCACGTTATCCCCTTGACCCTCGTCAGGAGATCGGGCGCGTACTCCCTCAGCCTCTCGATCAGCGCCACATGGGTCGCGGACATCAGGACCACACGCTCAACCGGGACCGTCACGACGAGGTCCGCCCTTATGTCTGGCGCGGCCCTGCCCTTCGGCACAAGCAGGACCGTCCTGTTGGCACCGTCCCTGAGGACCGTGAACCCGTCCCGCCTCTCGATGCTGAAGAGCTTCGCGTACTTGACCGGCGGCTCGACGACCTCGACCCGCTGCGTCACCGTGACGAGCGAGGTGGTGACCCTGAGCTCCGTGGCAGTCGCCGTTGTGATCAGCTGTGTGGTCCGGGTCTGAGTGATCGTCTGATACTGTGTCACTGGCGGGAATATCGCCGGAGCTGCCGCGACTCCGACCACCATGCCCACGACCAGCGAGGCGACGACCAGCAGAGCGGTGACGGTCTTAGAGGTCCACCCGACCGATCCCGTCCGAGACATCGGATTTGGATGATATATCCAATAGAAAAGATTTTGCCAACGTGAGCCGGTGAGATCCGTCGTAAGAACTTAAATCGGTAGGTCCGTCCAGCCGAAGGTCTCCAGCGCGTTCTGGGTGGTGACCTCGACGACCATCTGAGGCGGGACCGACTTGATCCTCGCGATCCACTCGACGGAGACCCAGACGTTCTTCGGCTCGTTGATCGAGCTCCTTGAGGGCCCGAGCCAGGGCGAGTCGGTCTCCAGGAGCAGGGCCTCCAGCGGCAGCCTCCTCACCAGCGACTTCTTCTGGTCCGATTCCGCGATCCTCGGGGGTATCGAGAACCTGAAGCCCCTCTCCGCGGCCCTCCTCGCGGCCGAGACGTCGCCGTCGTAGGCGTGCATCACGACCCTCTCCGCGCCCTCCCGCATCAGCACCTCGATCGCGAGCTTCCCGGCGTTCCTGCTGTGGACGACTATCGGCTTGTCGAGCGACCTCGCGAGCCCGATGAACTCCCTGAACGCGTTGACCTGCTCCTCCAGCTTCTCCCTCGACCCCCTGTAGAGGTCCAGACCGACCTCGCCGACCGCGTCGACGCTCCCGGAGTTCCTCTCGATCAGTTCCAGCACCTCCTCGTACCCCCTGAGGTCGTAGGGGGCTATGCCCAGAGAAGCCCTCACCTG
Source organism: Candidatus Calditenuaceae archaeon (assembly GCA_025058225.1). Lineage (GTDB taxonomy): Archaea > Thermoproteota > Nitrososphaeria_A > Caldarchaeales > Calditenuaceae > Calditenuis. The sequence goes on from JANXEE010000025.1 coordinate 62,359, forward strand.
CCCGTTGACCAGTCCGAGAACCGCCCGCGAGTCCTCCGGCCCGATCCCGCAGGTGACGACCCTCCAGACGCCGGCGGCCGATGCCGATCCCAGTACGGTCTTCAACCTCCCCTGCAGCCTTGGGTCCGTTAGGTGTGAGTGAACGTCGACGAGCAACCCCTCACACGCCGGGGTACCTATAAATTAAACTGTTAGGCCGCAAGTGCGAATGAGCAACGGCTGGCCCATTTGCGCGTGCGGCAACATCCTCTCGCCGGAGAACCTCAAGGTCGAGCGGCTGAGCGGGGTCACGGAAGTCCTCTGCTCGAACGTGTCCTGCACCCTAAAAAGGGTCGCTAAGGTCGAGTCGAGGCCCCGGGTAGTCAGGTTCCTCGTGGGCTTCAACGAGCTCCTGTTCGGCTCCGACGAGGGCTTGAAGAGGATCAAGCGGCTCGAGACGTCCCTGCATAGGTCCCTCTCCAGGGTCAGGTGAGCCTGAGACCGTGGTAGGTTCTTATCCACGGTAGGAGAATGAGATGTAATGCCCTCAAGCGTCGTCTTCGGGGAACTGAAGATAACTTGGTTGCGCCACGCCGGGTTTCTACTCGCCGGGCGCGGGAAGACCGTCGTCATAGACCCGTTCAACGTTAAGCCGGAAAAGGCCGTGAAGGTCGACCTCACCTTCGTGACGCACGACCACTTCGATCACTGCTCCCTGAAGGACTTGGAACCGTTCGTCGACAGGGAGAGGACCTCGGTCGTGGCCGCGAGGAACTGCTCCAGGGCCCTAAAAGACCTGAGGTGCAAGACCAAGGACTTCGTGGATCCCGGCGGCTCCGGTGAGGTTGCGGGCGTGAAGTTTCAGGCGGTGCCAGCGTACAACGTCAACAAGTTCAGATCTCCGGGTGTCCCCTTCCATCCCAGGAACTACGGAGGTGTCGGGTACGTCATCGAGGTCGCCGGAGCAAGAGTCTACCACGCCGGTGACACCGACAACATCCCGGAAATGGTCCAGCTGAAGGACATCGACGTGGCTTTGCTGCCCGTCAGCGGAACCTACGTCATGACCGCTGAAGAAGCCGCCGAGGCGGCGAAGACGATCACGCCGAAGCTCGCGATTCCGATGCACTTCGGTGAGATAGTCGGTTCGATCGAGGACGCGAAGAGGTTCAGTTCGCTGGCCGGCGTTAAGGTCGAGGTGCTGGAGCCGGGGATGTGACCTTGGGGTGCACGTCCCACGACTACGTCTACATCGGTGCGGTCAACGTCTTCATGGACGAGGAGCTCCTCAAGGTGATCGAGGCCTGGAGGTGCAGGGCCTGTAATGCTGTTCTGGCGGGCGAGCGGCAGATGGGCATTATAACCTCGACCGAGGGAATACTCGGCACGGTCTCCGCCGGATCTGGTGAGAGGTGGATGTTGGTGGCGAGACAGGGACGCGGCTCGCTGCCACCCGATGCGACTCTGGTCAGGACCTCCCCCGGGTTGCGGATTAAAGTCGATTCGATCGAGCCGGGCGACTCAACGCTCGTGGTGAGGGAGGACATGTCCGTCGTGAGGGAGGTCGACGAGGAGCCCCCGAAGACGGTCATGGTCTACGACGTGCTCTCCGTTCTGAAGGGATACATCGACCTCTCGACGTGGCCGCCGAAGGTCTTCACGCTCCAGGCCGGAAGACGACATTAACTCTGGTAGGGGACATCGATCGACTGGAGGTCCTCGGGAAGAAGCACGTTTGGGAAGACCGAATTCGCCTCCTCTAAGAGAACACCCCATCTACCCCGGTACCTCGAGCTCAAGTGATAGAGGACCAGGAGCTTGACGTTCGCTTTTGCTGCGATGGTTGCCGCGTCTTTGGCGGTAGAGTGAAGGTCCTGATCGGCCCTTGACTTCAGGCTCTGATCGTAGGTGCTCTCGTGGACAAGGACGTCTGCCCCCCTCGCGAACTCCACCATTCCCTGGAAAGGAGCGGAATCGCCAGAGTAGACGACCGACCTGCCTTTCTTGGGGGGTCCTACGGCCGCATCAGGCCGGATCGTTCTCCCACCGTAGACGACCTCCTTACCCCTCTGGAGCTCTCCCCAGAGGGGGCCCTTCGGGAGTCCGATCGACTCGAGCAACTCGACGTTGACCTTTCCGGGCCTGTCCTTCTCCCTGAGCCTGTAGGCGAGCGAGGGTACCGTGTGGGTGGTCCAGATGGCGTCGATAACGAAGTCCCTCGCGTTCAGCACCTCTCCCTCCCCAACCTCCCTCACGACCACCTGAAACCCTGGGTCGAGCCTCGAACCGAGCAACAGGTGCTCCAGCGACTCTCTTATGCCGGGAGGGCCGTACACGTAGAGCGGCGCCTCTCGTTTCGACAGGTCCATCGTCGCGATCAAACCTGCCAGTCCGAGGTAGTGGTCCGCGTGGAGGTGAGTGATGAAGACGTGTGTACTCGAGGGGAACCCGAGCTTCGCGGCCATCAGCTGTCGCTGCGTCCCCTCACCGCAGTCGAGGATCAGCAGGCTTCCACCGAACCGTATCGCCAGAGAAGGCAGCCCCCGCTCCGGTGTAGGCATCCCGCCCCCCGTACCGACGAAGGTCAGCCTCATCATCAAGCCCCTAACCTTGAGGTCACGACCTATTTGAGAGTCCCTTTCGCACGTTTAAGAGATGGTCGAGGATACTTTGAGCATGGACTTCTCGGAGTCACCTGCGCATAGCGTCTTCAGGGAATCTGTGAGGGAATTCTGCAAACGCTACGTTGAGCCGGTCTGGATCGACATAGACGAGCGTGGACTCATCGAGACTGACCTGATACGTAAAATGGCCGAGAACGGTATCTACGCCCTGACGATCTCAGAAGACCTCGGCGGTCAGGGCGGAACCTTCACCGAGGCCGCGATCGCGGGTGAGGAGCTTGCGTATCACGCGCCGGCCCTCTCTCTGGCTGTCCTCTTCATCATTCAGTCCTCCTGGCCCTACACCTTTCAGCTCTACGGCCACGAGGATGCTAAGCACGAGGTTCTTCCGGAGGTCGCGAAGGGGAGAGCCGCGATAGGCATCGCCAGCACCGAGGCCCACGGCGGCAGCGACGTCGCAGACGTCAGGCTCCACGCATCGAGGGACGGTGACTCCTGGGTACTGAGGGGTGAGAAGAGCATGGTCTCGCTACCCGGGATCATCGAGTCCCTTCCGTGGGGCGGTGGATGGTTCACGATCGCTCGTACAGGAGACCCGAAGTTGAGACACAACGCGATCACCGATTTCCTGGTGCTGCTGAAGAGGAGGGGTACGAGGGACAGTACCATCAGCTACAGGCCGTGGACGGAGATCGGGAGGAAAGGGCTCGACACCTCTGTAATAACGTTCGACGGTACCCGAGTGTCGGACGTATTCCGCATCGGTGAGGTCAACGCCGGCTTCAGAATCGCTATGGAGGGTTTCAACCTCGCTAGGTCTATGATCGGAGCGATCACGGTGGGCTGCGCCAGATGGCTTCTTGACACTGGACGTGACTGGATAAAGCAGAGGGAGGTGTTCGGAAGGCCTATCGCCAACTATCAGTCCATCAGTTTCAAGTTCGCCGACCTGGCGAGTGAGTTGGAGTCTGCGAGGCTCCTGTGCTACAAGGCCGCTTGGGTGGCAGACAGATATTACGTGCAGAAGGACGGATCCGTCGACCTCGGGGACGTGGCGCTCTACGGTGCCATGTCGAAGCTCAAGTGCGCAGCGCTCGCAGTGGAGATCGGGCAGAACGTTATGAAATGGTTCGGGGGAGCTGCCTACTTCAAGGAGACCCCTGTGCTGAGGGCATGGCTGGGCGCGCTGAGCTACGTGCTCGGCGCTGAGGGCACCGAGAACATGCTCCGTCTGATCATCGCGAGGCGGCTCATAGGACGCGAGTACGTCTAACGCTTACCGATGATCGGCGTTCGGGTTTATTAGAGGCTGCTGGACGTTCATCGCGATGGCCCGCGGAGGTGTGAGGCCGCTCCACAAGCTTTACGAGGTCTCTCGAGACGGAAAATTGACGAGGAAGACGATGTACTGCCCGGTCTGCGGTACCGGGTACCTCATGGCCGATCACGGAGATCGGTTTTATTGTGGTAGGTGTCGCCATACGATCTTCAAGCAGAGGGAGCGCGCACCTGCACAGCCCCGGCGAAGATGAGCTCCGCGAGGGACTTCAAGTCCTCACGCACCTCCACCATCACCACGCCCTCTGATGGTTGGCCGTAGAGCACGAGGGACCCGTTGGGAGCCAAGTAGATCGCCACCAGAGCCAACAGGTCTTCTTCCCCCCTGACCACCACCCTCACCCTGCCGGCACTTCTCATGGCCCTCTCAAGAGCCTCGAACCCCTCCAGCGAGATCGTTCCCGCCGCGTTCGAGCACTCGACGGTCTCATCGACGTCCAGCTCCACTCTGGTGACCTCCTCTCTCCTGCTCTTGTCGTCGGTCACGAAGACCACCCTTGACAGTCCTAAAGCGTTGACCTCGGCCGAGACCACATCCCCTACCGCGATGACCAGAGAGGAGCGTCCGGCCAACAGACTCCTTAACCTCCCTCTGGTCTCTTCCGGAGAACCCCTGATCAGATCGCCGATAGGCTTCCTGACGTACTCCCTTTGACCTTCCGTTAACGCGAGGGCCTTTACACCGCTGGGGAAGAGCTTATTCCACTCTGACCGCATATCGACCAGGCTTCGTGATACCTAAGGCCTTCGCGAGTTCGGACTCTTCGGGGACCAACATGACCACCAGGCCAGAGTAGGACGTCGAGAGGTCTGAGGACCCGCAGTTCCAGCACCTCTCCTCGGAAGTTATCGCCTTACAGACCCTGCACGCCCTCTCCTTCGGCAACCCCGCTTACCTCTTCGCAGCAGCCTTCGGGGCGACCTGTTGAGCGATCCACTCGAGGTTGCCTAGGTAGGGCTGACGCGTCGTGAGGCCGACCTTTCCTCCACCAATCGAGACTGCCACAACCCTCGCTCTGACCTTGTCGCCGACTCCGAGCTTGAGACCAGTCTTGTTGCCGACGAGCGTCATGTTCTTCTTGTCCAGTGAGACGTAGTCGTCCATGATCTGTGAGAGGTGAAGCAACGCGTCGATCGTGACCACCCTGACGAAGGCCCCGAACTCCGTCACGTCCACGACCTCTCCCTCGACGACCTCTTGGAGCAACGGCAAGTACGTCAACAGCGTGCAACGGACGCGGTGATACGCAGCGGGGTCGCGCGGTAGCAAGTAGCCGATGTCTTCGACCTCGACGTTCAGCACCGTGATCACGTATCCCAGCTCCTCGTCGACCACACCCTCGTACATCGAGATGAGCTTCTCCATCGCGATCCTGTCGAGCGGCTCGCCGAACTCCTTGGGTTCGATGCCTATCACGTCCTCAACCGTAACGAGATAAAACATGTTCTCGCGCTAAATGATAGAATTCGTAATACCTGTTTAAAAACGTGATGTGGGACGTCCGTGCCGGTTGATGGCCAACGAGTGGGTCTCTCATCGGACGATTCATATCCGAATGGATATGAGGTGGATCAAACTTTTATGATTGAGTGGATGATTTGAGTGGATCTGTGGACGCAAGAGGTTATCAGAGCGTTATGATGAGGAGTGAGGTCCGATGATTCAGGTCAGCGGTTTTCCGGTGAAACGCATCGTGAAACGCGACGGCCGTGTCGTGGACTTCGACCCCGAGAGGATAAGGAACGCGATCAGGAAGGCGATGATAGCGACCAACAGGCTAGACGAGGAGCTGTTGGACAAGGTCACCGAGAACGTCCTGAAACTCGTGGCGGAGAAGTTCGGTGAGACCAAGGTTCCGCACGTGGAGGACGTCCAGGACCTAGTCGAGCTGTCGCTGGTCAAGTTCGACCTGTACGAGGTGGCGAAGGCCTACATCCTGTACAGGAAGGAGAGGGAGCGGATAAGGAAGGAGAAGATGCGGATACTGGAGAGGGACTACCTAGACGAAGTCGACAAGGCCTTCTCCGTCAACTCGTTGAGGCTAATGGCAGCCAGATACCTCCTGAGGGATCCGGAGACCGGCAGGTTGGTTGAGGGGCCGAAGCAGATGTTTCAGAGGGTCGCAGCGCTGGTGGTAATTCCTAACGTCCTCTACGACCCAAGGGTCTTCGATGTCGAGAGGTCCCAACAGGTAAAACCAGCGGAGGCCTTCGATCCCTCTCTCTGGGCCGGCAAGATCGGGCTGAGGAACGCAGAGGGTAACCTCCTCTTCACTTGGAACCGTTGGCATCTTGAGCGGATGAAGGCCCTGTATGACCGTTTGAACTCGGAGGGTGCGATGAGGTTCAGGTTCTCAGAGATAGTCGAGATGCTCGAGAGAGGTGAGTTCGATGTTCACGCCAAGGACTACCTCGCGTATTACGGACTCATGGCGGAGAAGAAGTTCATGCCGAACAGCCCCACGCTGTTCAACGCAGGGGCGAGGCTCGGACAGCTCTCGGCGTGCTTCGTCCTCCCCATCGATGACAACATGGAATCGATCATGAAGTCCGCATCGGACGCTGCCATGATTTTCAAGAGCGGCGGCGGCATCGGGATCAACTACTCGAGGCTGAGACCAGAGGGTGACATAGTCGCCTCGACCTCCGGTGTGGCATCGGGCCCGGTCACGTTCATGCGCATCATCGACACCGTGACTGACGTCGTCAAGCAGGGGGGGAAGAGGAGAGGTGCGAACATGGGAATACTGGAGGTGGACCATCCGGACATCGAGAAGTTCATCAGGGCTAAGGAGAAGCCGGGGGTTCTGGAGAACTTCAACATCAGCGTGATGATAAAGCCGAACTTCTGGGAGTACTACGAGCGGAACGAGCCGTACCCTCTGATCAACCCGAGGGACGGGAGGGTGTGGGAGACCGCGAACCCGCGCCAGCTCTTCAACATGATCGCAGAGGTAGCGTGGAAGACGGCCGACCCCGGAGTGCTCTTCCTCGATCACATCAACAGGAGGAACCCGTTGAGGGAAGTATTGGGGGACATAAGGACGACGAACCCGTGCGGCGAGGAGCCTCTGTACGATTACGAGGTCTGTAACCTCGGCTCGATCAACCTTCACGCGTTCGTGAAGAGCGTTGACGGGAAGGCCGTGATAGACTGGGAGGGTCTGGCAGAGACGGTTAGAACTGCGTACAGGTTCCTGGACAACGTGATAGACGTGAACAACTACCCGCTAAAGGAGATAGACGAGATGGCCCACAAGACGAGGAGGATCGGACTCGGTTTCATGGGCCTCGCCGACATGCTGTACGCCCTCAGAATCCCCTACAACAGCGAAGAGGGCTTCGCGCTGATGCAGAGGGTCGCCGAATTCGTTGCGTGGCACGCGTACCTCGAGAGCGCCAAGAGGGCGAGCGAGAGGGGACGGTTCCCGTTGTACTGGCAGAGCAGTTACACGAGGGGAGAGCTACCACTCGAAGGCTATTACCACAGGGAGCTCTGGACGATGGACTGGGACTCCCTCGCGAGCTTCATCAGAAGACACGGCATCAGGAACAGCTTTGTACTCTCCATAGCCCCAACCGGAAGCATCTCCATGCTCGTCGACACGAGCTCCGGGATCGAGCCGGTGTTCGCGCTGGTCTACGAAAAGAGGGTGACCGTGGGCACGTTCTACTACATCGACCCCGAGTTCGAGAGATACCTGGAGGAGAGGGGCATGAAGAGGGACGACGTCCTCAAGGCGATAGCCGATAACGGTGGTTCAATACAGGGGCTCGATGAGATGTTCGACGAGGGGGCGAGGAAGGTCTTCGTGGTGGCATACGACATACCGTGGTGGGATCACGTCAGGGCCCAGTACCACGTCGGTCTCTGGGTGGACGCTGCGGTGAGCAAGACCATCAATATGCCGAATTGGGTCACGACGGAGGACGTCAAGAACGCCTATCTCTTCGCGTACAAACTGGGGCTTAAGGGGATAACGATCTACAGGGACCAGTCGAAGGGCGCACAGGTCCTCGTTACTCCGAGCCAGAGGACCAATCAGTACGTCTCGCCGGTCAGGAACAACACGCTCCAGATGATGAGCGCCATGGGCATAAAGGTTGACGTCGAGAAGGCCACGAGTGCAGCGGTTGAGGGCTCACCTAAGCTTTTCCTCAAGATGGCGGTTCCCGCGGAGGTAGTCGAAGAGGAGGCGGCTGGTGGAGGACAGCAGGGCGAGGCCTGCCCGGTCTGTGGCGGAAAGCGCATAGCACACCAGGAGGGGTGTGCTACCTGTCTGACCTGCGGGTGGTCTGCCTGTCTAACGGCTTGACCTTCAGAACGTCAACTCCAGCTGCCGCTCTAAGCGCTGACGCTGTGTCATGTACTCGTCGTGCTTCAGCTCACCCACCTTGTACCTCAGCTCTAACTTGACCATCTCAGCCTTTATGCGGTCGTACTGCTTTACCAGCTCGCCGATGGCGTCCAGCAGGACGTTCAAGTTGTTGACCACCTTTTCTGCCCACTCGACGGGTAAGTTGAGCTCCTTGGCCTGCTTCTTCACCCTCTCGATCCTCTCGAGGACCTCGCTCCTGAACTTCGGGATCTCACCGATCTTGATCTCTATCGGGTTCTGAAGGATGGTCAACTTGGGTCTGAGTTTTGAGATCTCTCGATCGATCTCGATCTTCTGTCGGATGTACTCCCTATCCGTGACCTCGCTAACCTCGTGCCTGAGCTTGAGGTTGTCGAGCCTCTGAGTCAGCTCCTTTATCCTCTCCTCAAACCTGTTGATCATTTCCAACCTCTTCTGGTTAAGGGTAGTTATTCTGGACTCGTAATCGGTGTAGATCTCAGAGAAGGCATCGAACGTCGCCTCTCCGTCCATGAAGAGGTCGACCAGCCTGAGCTGCCAGTTGTAGAGCTTTGAGAGCTGCTCGACGAGCTTCCGTTCCTCGGCAAGCTCCTCCAGTTGAACGTCTTTAGGTTGCTCGGGCTGAGCCGGTTGCTCTGCCGCGACCGGCACCTGCTCGGTTGATGGGGTCGGAGGCGGAGCGGGCTGTTGAGGTCCAGCTCGGGGCTGGACGACCTGCTGTGAGACCTGCACATCGAGCTCCTTCCCACAGTTCATGCAGAACTTCCCCTTGATGGTCAGCTTACCGCAGTGTGGGCATACCACCCTTCCCAGCACGGCCATCTGGCACCACTTTTCTACCACCAGCCATATTCATATGATATAAATGTTGAAGCTTACGGGTGGGGTGACGAATCAGCGGGACAATCTGTGCCCAATACGCTGGGAATCCCTCATCCCCAGCAGGCTAAGCGCCCCGAAGCTCCTCCACCAGGGCCCTCATACCCTTCTCGACTTTATCAAGGGAGTCGCTGATGCTAAGCCTGACGTTCCGCTGATAGTCGCCGAAGACAGACCCCGGAGCTATGGCAACACCCCTTCTCTCGAGCAGCTTCAGCGCGAACTCGGTCGCGTCTTCCAGCTGGAGCTCCGGGAAGACGTACATTCCACCACCGGGTGCTACGTACCGCGCTTTCAATCGATCGAGGTAGGAGCAGATGATCTCTGCACCTCTCTTCATGTGCTCCCTGTACTTCCTCGGCGTCTCCCTGTCGGAGAGCGCCTTCAGGGCTGCCACCTGAACGAACTCCGGCACGCATGTAAGCAGCGACCCCTGAATGCGGGTGGCGCGTTCTGCAACCTCGCTCGGTGCGACCAGGTAACCTATCCTGTAACCGGTCATGCCCCAACTCTTGGAGAAAGACATGAGCATTAGCACCCTGTCAGAGTTGGTTGTTAGGGCGGTGACGTGCTCGTCGAAGGAGTAATCCATGTAGACTTCGTCGCTCAGAAGGTAAGCTCCGGACCTCTCCGCGAGATCGACGACCTCGTCCATCAGCTTCTGGTTTATCACCGCGCCCGTTGGGTTGTTGGGGTAGTTGATCACGAGGAGCCTCGTCGAGTCGGTGAGGAGCCCCTCCAACTCCGCAGGGTCCGGGGCCCACGCGTCCTCGAGCGTCGTCTTGAGGGCGACCGCCCTGCACCCCAGGTAATCGGCCATCTGCTTGTAGTGGGGCCAGGAGGGGTCTATCACCACGGCCTCGTCCCCGGTCGAGAGTATCGAAGCCATAGCGAGGTAAACTCCGAAGCGGCCTCCTTGAGTCACGACGACGTTCTCAGGCCTCACGTCCACGCCGAACCTCTCCATCAGGTCGCCCGCTATCGCTGCCCGAAGCTCCGGCAGTCCGGCGGCCTCACCGTAGAACGCGTAACCCTTGAGCGCAGCCTCGCTGAGCTCCCTCGCCACGGCAGCAGGTGCACCTAGTGTCGGCTCACCGACCTCCATGTGGACCACCTCCCTGCCGTTGCGCTCCATCCTCTTCGCCAACCTCATCAGGTCCATGTGGGTGAGCCTGTTAGAGTTAGAAGGGCCCTCCTGAGCCCTCACTGAGCTCTTCAGCACCAACGTCAACACCCTCCTGACCAAGTCTCGATCGATTCCCAGCTCGACCGCCCTCTTCAGCGCAACCGCCCTCAGCTCCCTCTCGACCTCAGGGACGAACTCCGGGACCCCGAGCTCAGACTTCAGCCGCGCGATCTCGGCCACAACCCTCTCCCTCGTCGCGAGGAGCTCCACCAACCTCACCGTCAGCTCCTTCGCCCTTTCCCTCTCCCTCGCGAGCTCCTCGAATGATCCCACACCCGCTCAGAGTTCAGGTCCCTCGGTATGACTAAAACGTTGACGGCCCCGGTCAAACGGAGAGTATCCCTAAGGAGGGATATCTTCTCACGAACTCCGCGACCATCGGCTTGTAGGTGTACGCGTACCCCTCCGGTGTCTCGGGGACGAATTCTAAGCCCATGAGGGCCCTGTAAACGGCGGCCTCGACCCTGTTCCTCAGTATAACGACGCCCTTCCCGTAATCCTCGCCGGAGGAGAAGGTGATGGGTAGGGCAGGTGCCCTCCTCAACTCACCGGTGAGGAGCTTTGAAGCTGCACGCAGGTCCTCCGGTCGGAACCTGTGGCGTCCACCGCCGAGCGTCTCCACGCTCGGGTTGTCCGAGTCGATCAGCTCCTCCAGCGACGCCTTTCTTACCGGGACATTGTCCCTTAACCTCTTCAAGTGGCCCTCGATGAAGGCATCGTCGATCGACGTTGACGCCATCCCGATATGTTATAACTCGTCGTTTTTAATAAAATGGGGTCCGTTGACACGTAAGTGAGACTTGAGGAGACGAGAGGGGTTATAGGACCGTGACCTGCGTCGCCGTACTGAAGGCCCGGGCCCTGCACCGCGACCCTTTCCCAGTTCATACCGGGAGAACCGCCGGCCCCCCTCTCGTTGTTTATATTTGAGGAGGGCGGCCTGATCACAGGATATGCCACAAAGGGAGAAGGCGAAGCAGCAGAAGGAGAAGGTTCCGGCGTTCACGGACATCTCTGAGCTTCCCGGCGTGGGGCCCGCAACCACCGAGAAGCTGAGGGAGATCGGGTACTCAACGGTGGAGGCCCTCGCGACGGCGACCATAAGCGAATTAGAGGCCGCTGGAATCGGGGAGAAGAAGGCACAGGAACTGATAGAGCTCGCGAGGGAGACCATCGAGGTCTCTTGGGTGACGGCGAAGGATCTGATCAAGTACCGGAGCTCCATCGGAAGGCTGTCGAGCGGCAGCAAGGCCCTAGACGCGATGATAGGAGGAGGAATAGAGACTCAGTCGATAACGGAGTTCTTCGGAGAGTTCGGGTCCGGGAAGTCGCAGCTCTGCCACCAACTCGCGGTCAACGTCCAACTCCCGGAGGAGAGGGGAGGGCTGAACGGCGCTGCCCTCTACATCGACACCGAGAACACCTTCCGGGTCGAGAGGATAGAGGCGATGGCTAAGCACTTGGGTCTCGAGACCGACGCTGTACTGGACAGGATCGTGTACGCGGAGGCTTACAACAGCGACCATCAGATGCTGCTGCTCGAGAAGGCCGACAAGGTCATCAAAGAGAACGGCGTGAAGCTGATAATAGTGGACTCATTGACCGCCCATTTCAGGAGCGAGTACATCGGCAGGGAGATGCTCGCGGAGAGGCAGCAGAAGTTGAACAAGCACATGCACAAGCTACTCAGGCTCGCGAGGGCCTTCAACGCAGCAGCGGTGGTGACGAATCAGGTCATGGCAAGGCCCGACGAGTTCTTCTCACCCATGGTGGTCTCCCCGGTTGGCGGACACATAGTAGGACACACGAGCCACACGAGGCTCTTCATCAGGAAAACCGCAGGGAAGAACTTGAGGATCATCAGGTTAGTTTCAAGCCCCTATCTGCCTGAGGGGGAGGTTTTGATCAAGATAACGCAGAACGGCATCGAGGACGTCGAGGAGTCTGAGAGGGAGGAGCTCAGGAGGAGATGAGGCCGTGGACGAGAAGCTGGAGAGGGCAGTTTTGAAGTTCGTACAGACCCTCTTCTCGGGGAGATACTCGGACGCTGAGAGGATCGCGGAAAACCTGGAGAAGCGTGCAAAGTCGGACGACGAGCTGAAGGTCGCCCGGGCCCTCAGGGGGCTGTACCTCTCCTACACGACAGACGACGCCGCATCCATCGTCCATAAGACCTACTCATCCGGCGACCCTAAGTCGGAGCTGGCGGAATACGTGAGGTCAATGAGGGAGGCCAACGGCGGCCTCGGTGGGGCCTCAACGATCATCGAGGTCTGGGAGGTGTTGCTGAAGAACTTCGAAAGGCTACCTAAGCCCGATAGGTACGGTAGAAAGGCTGAGGGTTCAGACTGAGGCCCTCGACGGGAACGACGGTGTGTCTATGCGATCAGGTTGTAGACTAGGAGCCAACACATCAGCCAGATGGTGGAATACGCTCCTACGGCCAGTGTCCACCTCCTCCTCCCAGAGAGATGCGGGTTATCCCTCTGCACCGCCCCCATCATAGCATAGGTGATCGCTAGATACACCGCCGCCGCGAAGGGGATCGTGAGGGCCCAATGTGCAACGACCGAGACATAGGCCGATGCAGCTCCTGTGACGGCACCGAGCCCCGTCTTCACCAGGTAGGCGGTGAGCTCTCGCAACCCATCGACTCAGCTGAAGTTCTCCTAAAATATCTCTGGCCCGGACCTCCTGACCGAAATACGGTGCACGGCCTCTCAGGTGATTAGATCTCTGAGGTTTTCGCTGATGCCCTCGTGGAGTTTGCCCAAACAGACCAGATAAACCTCTGTGGACCTCTTTCTGAGCGTCGGCGGTGTAACGGTGCGTTTGTAGGCCCTGAAGGACTTCCGGAGCCTCCTCTCGACGTCTCCGAGCTCCTCACACTCGAAGGCCTTGAGCACCGCGTTGCCGCCCTGCGACAGGACAAGGTCCGAGACCTCCAGTGCCCTTACGGTCAGGATGAGCTGGTTGAGAACGTCGACGTCCCTAGACCCCGTGAGTTTGGGAGAGGCGTCGGAGATCAGAGCGTCGCAGCGTTCACCGTTCAGTGCATCGAGTATCGCATCGGGCGCTCTCGGATCCTCTATGTCGAGCATGAGGAACTTCACGTTCGGTGCCCTGTAGAGGGGCTCCCTGATGTCCACAGCCACCACGAGGCCCTCCGGTCCGACGATCTCCGACTCGACCTTGAGCATCCCCCCAGGCCATGACCCGATGTCCACCACGCGGTCACCCCTCCGTAAAACCCGATACCTCTCTTGGAGGTAGAGGAGCTTGTAGGCCGCCCTCGATGGATAGCCCTCCGCCTTAGCCCTCCTGTGCCAGGGGTCGTCGCGCCGCTCAGAAAGCCACCTCGCCTTACTCAAAGGTCACCCGATCTAACCGGTCTGGGACCCACGAGATTAACGCATCCTGAGAGTTCACGGCGTGATGAGGATCGGGACCTTCAGCGCACCAAGTGCCCCGATCAGCCTACCGACGGCCTTCTTTGCCTTCTTGTTCGTGACCAGCTGCACGATCACCTTTGCCGGCTCGACAGGAAGGTATGTGAGGGCGTGCCCCACGCTCTCAGGTGTCTCGACCAGGTACTCGCACTTCATCCCCCTCTCCTTGAGGTATTCGATGTGAGGCTTCAGCAACTGCTCGCCGGCGAGCCTAACGTACAGCCACCTCGGCTCCTCACCCCGCCACTCGGTCCTGGCGTACTCCGCGAACCCCTTCGGCATTGACTTGGGCATCTCCACGACCGCCAGAAGCAGGACTTCCCGACCTGAGTCGGCTGCTTCATGCGCCGCAGCCTCGACAGCCTTCCTCGCGTCTACGCCGTCGATCACAGGAACGACGATCGGCCGTACCCGAACCTGCTCGATCTCGCCCCTTCTGCCCTGTTCACCCACACCGCTCATGCCTTCAGACGGCGGTGCTCGAGAGATTTAATCGGTCCGCATATTCAGCACCCAAAAGCTCGAAGGGTATATACACGTATTTACACCTCCGTCGGGTACAAATACCCCTTGAAGATCACAAACGCATCGGGGCGCTCAACGGTTCAGCTGAATCCTTTATCCGAGCATCTCTGACCTAAATAATACATAATAGCTGTGATTTGCTGCATCACGGTGGATGGTCGGTGAGAAGAGACTGGTGCTGCCCGGCGATAGGGTGGGCGTCATCGAAGAGTTCGTCCATAAGGAGGGCTTTTGGGCGAACAGGAACGGCGAGATAGTGGCTAAAAGGGCCGGCTTTGTGGGATACGAACTGAGAAGGCACGAGGTGATGCTTAAACCTCTGAAGAGGGACGCGAGACCAAGCCCCGGCGATACGGTGCTCGCAGCGGTCAGGGAGCTTCAGGACAGGGTGATGTGGTGTGACATCCTCGGAGTTGCGGGCCTCAAGAAGGTGCTGCGTTACAGTGGAGCTATTTTGAGGACGTCGAAGCTGCTCGACTACAACGTGGGGGACCTGGTGATCGCAAGGGTCGTCGACGACACTTTCGGGACGTTCACACTCTCGGTCGAAGGGAAGGAGCTGGGCTTGGTTTTGGGGTTCTGTGACGTCTGCGGGAAGACCCTCGTAGACAGGGTGAACCTACTGCACTGCAACCTCTGCAGGAGGACCTACAGGAAGAAGGTCTCAACGTATTACCGCAACTTCGGCAAATTGCTTTTTATGTTCCCCGCGGCAACTTTAACGCAGGTGCCTTAGGTCGTGGGAGTGCGCGTGAGGTCCGTCGAGAGATCGGCCGCCAGCTTAGTTCTGGAGGTGGAGGGGGTAGACTTCAGTGTCCTAGACTCGTTACAGGAGGTCCTTAACAGAATGAATGAGGTCGAATATGCGGGCACCTCCCTTCTCCATCCGTTATACCCGACCATTCGGTTCGTCCTCAGGGTCAAGCCAGGCCAAGACGCCCAGAAGGTGCTCCTGAAGGGGCTGGTGGAGTTACAGGAGGCCGCAGCGACGCTGCGCACGTCGATCGAGCGTGCCACGGAACGCGCAGGTGAGGTCCCAGGGCCTGTGCAGAGGG
Organism: Candidatus Calditenuaceae archaeon; assembly: GCA_025058225.1. Classification (GTDB taxonomy): domain Archaea; phylum Thermoproteota; class Nitrososphaeria_A; order Caldarchaeales; family Calditenuaceae; genus Calditenuis. The sequence continues at coordinate 77,752 of JANXEE010000025.1, forward strand.
CCGGTTAGTTCGTCCCCAACTCAACCCGTCTCGACTTCTCCCAGCCGATCAGATTCTGTCGGTCCTCGTGGGGGTGAATGCCACACTCAGGTCGCGTGGCGCATGCCTCGATTGGGCACGCTGCACGGTGTTGAGCTCACCTCACGCCTACGACCGTTCATCTTTATAACTACGGAGCCCGGGGGATCGCAGGGTTGGACGCCACCACGAAGAGGCTGCTGAGCAGGTCGCGGATTAAGGCGGAGATAGAGGAGTTCGTCAGGAACTACCTGAAGGACGCGTTCATCGGGAAGGTCGACATCGTGATGACGCCGATCTGGACGACCGTAACCATTTACACGATGAGGCCTGGCCTCGTCATAGGTCCGAGGGGGAAAAGGATTAAGGCGCTGCAGTCCGAACTCGAGCAGAAGTTCAAGCTCGAGAACCTCCAGATAGTGGTCTCGGAGGTGGAAGCACCGGAGCTCGACCCCAACATCATGGCCAGGAGGATAGCTCAGGCGATGTCCGCTGGAATCAGGTGGAGGAGGATCGCGTTCTGGGCTCTCAGGAGGATAATGGAGGCCGGTGCGAGGGGTGCGGAGATCGTTATCAGCGGCAAGCTCACTTCTGCTAGGGCTCGATCAGAGAAGTATACGGCTGGACTGATTCCGAAGTCCGGACACTACGCGACCAAGGTGAGAAAGGGCGTGGCGCACGTGCAGCTCCCAGCCGGGATCTTCGGCGTTCAGGTGATCATCTACCCACCGACGGAGCCATTGGTGGAGCAGGTGAAGGTCGCAGGTGAGGAGAGGGTTGGTGCGTGAGTTGGAGGAGTTGAGGAAGAAGAGCGATGCCGAACTTCTCGATGAGGTGACCGAGATCAAAACAGAGATCAGGTCGCTCAAAACCAAGATAGACGCAGGAGGTCGTGTGGAGAATCCCATGAGACTCAGGAACCTCAGAAGGAGGCTCGCGAGAGTCCTCACTGTCCTTCGAGAGAGGAGGGTTGAGTCGGAAGGCTCGGAAAGAGGTAAAGACCGTTAGGTTCCCGGTGACGCTGCTCGGTTACAGGGCAGTCGCACTGGTACGCAATCGGACTGTCAGGGGGTTAATCGTCGATGACTCTGCGAACCTCATAACTCTGAGAACCGATGACGGTAGCATCAGGCGCGTCATCAAGTCAGAATGTGAGAAATTGGTTCTAGAGCTGGATAATGGTACTAAGTTTGCCACGACCGGCTCTAAACTGCTCGGCAGGCCTGCGGAGAGGTTGAAGCGACAAAAACACGGTTGGGAGAGGCCTCCGAAAGATTAGGGGATGTACGCCTGCGATCTCGAGGTAGAACTTCGTCCCGAACCTTCGCACGAGGCCGATGCCGTCTCTCATGGGTTTTCAAGCAGAATTTGTGGTTAGCTTATCACCCGCTCTCGTGACTCTCGGGATAAGAGGGTGGAGGGTTGAGCCTCCACCGGGGATGGTGCTCCCTCCTGTAAAGAAGCAGCTCTCGATCTACCTGCATCACCAGTGTCGAGTAACCGCTTTTGTAAGTCCTATGTCTCGCAACGACTGCGCCGACCTCTCGATTGTCTGCCACCTCGTGAGTTTCCATTACCTCGGTGGTGACGTGCAGTGTGTCGCCGTCAAACACTGGAGCACGCATCTGCAAGTTCCTGACCTCAACCTCCCTCGCAACGTTCTTGAAGTCTTCAGACGCTATTCCGAACGTGATCCCGAGCACCAAGGTCGTCACGAGTAACGGTTGCTTGAACTCCGTGAACTCCATGTATTCTCTGTCGAAATGCAGGGGTGAGGTATTGAGGAGCATTTGCGAGAAGACTAGGTTTTCTTGGAAAGTCACAGTCCTTCCCCGCCGATGAACTATCACCTGTCCCCTCTTCAGGTCCTCGAAGAAGAACCCCTGATAACCCAGAAACCGGCTCACGCACCACCCACCTTAGCCTCCGACAGGTATCGCCTCCACGGTGAGCTGTCCCTCTTGAAGACGAGGTTCGTCCTCTTGATCTCGCAAACCAGCTCGCCCCTCTGATTGTAACCGCGGTGTATCCACGTCACTAGGCCCACCTCGGGGCGCGACCTCGATTCGCGGACCTCCACGACCTCGGTTTCCACATAAAGGGTATCGCCCGGACGCAGGGTTCCGTGCAGCCTCATGTAATCGGCCTTCAAGAAGGCCAGGCTGTTCACGCTGCTGTCTCTGACGCTCATTGCCAGCACCGCGTTCAAAACTATCAAGGGGTGGATGATGATGTCACCGAACTCAGCAACTCTAGCGTACTCTCTGTCGATGTAGAGAGGCGTGCAGTCTCCTGTGAGTGAGAGCCAACAGAAGTTGTCGTTCTCTGTGAAGGTCCTTCCCGGCCAGGACCTGATTATCATGCCCGGTTTGAAGTCCTCAAAATAAGGCCCCTCGCCATCCCAGGGAACCTCCTGAACAGCTTGTTCCTTCATTCTCAGACACCTTCAGTCCCTATGATCTAGGAGCTGGGATATGTCCGTAGCGACGGTGTGCAGCACCCAATCTGTGTACATCGGTGCAAGCGCGTGAGACCCACTTCCACATCTACGCTCCTCAACGTCAACGTCGTCCATGAATCTGGAACCACAGAGCGTTGGTTCTGGCGTACTTCACGTCATGGAGCATGCCTCTACCGATCCGGAGCCATCATTCCCTTTAATTGGCCTAAATTCTTCATCCTCAGTCTTACAGGAGCGCGTGCTCACAGTTATTAAAGCGGCTCTAGCCCATGGGTTCGGAGTAGAGATGCCGAGGAGCATAGGAATAGAGGTCACACCGCCGCAGAGGGAGTGCGACGACGAGGCTTGCCCCTTCCACGGCCGCCTGAAGGTGAGGGGCATCATACTAGAGGGCAGGGTCTTCAAGAGGTACATGAGGAGGACAGTGGTAGTGGAGCGTGACATAGTCCTATACGTCCGGAAGTACAAGAGGTACATGAAGAAGAGGAAGAGGACATCAGTGCACTTGCCCTCCTGCATCGAGGCGGAGGTAGGGGACACGGTGAAGTTCGCAGAGTGCAGGCCGATCTCGAAGACCAAAAGCTTCGTGGTGATAGAGAACATCAGCAGGAGGAGGGGCGGAGTTGGCACGTAGGTCGAGGGCCGTCGCTGAAGTAGGACTACTTTTGGTCAAGCCGAACATACCGAGAACCATCAACATCGGTTCCTACATCAACTGCACTGACAACTCAGGCGCTCAGATCCTACGGGTCGTGAACGTAATGGGCGTGAAGCCGAGGCTCAGGAGACAGCCCGCCGCATGTGTCGGGGACCTGGTGGCCGTCACGGTGAAGAAGGGTGACGTCGAGCTCCGGAAGAAGGTCCTCTACGCGGTCGTCGTGAGGCAGAGGAAGCCCTACAGGAGGTCGGACGGGACTTGGATATCCTTTGAGGACACCGCGGGCGTGATAGTGACACCTGAAGGCGATGTGAAGGCCACCGAGATCAGGGGGCCTGTTGCGAAGGAGGCCGCGGAGAGGTGGCCCAAGATAGCGAACCTCGCTTCGATGATTGTGTAGGTGATCGAGGTGAGGAGGTTGCTCTCCTCGAAACCTGAAAAGCAGCGCAAATTCAGGGCGGTTCTCGCCTCGACGCAGCCGAGTAAGTTGATGGCTGTTCATCTCTCGAAAGAGCTCCGGCAGAAGTACGGCAGACGGTCTTTCCCGATCAGGAGCGGCGACACTGTAAAGGTGCTGCGGGGAGAATACAAGGGCATCACGGCGAAGGTCCTGAGAGTGAACAGGCGGAGGCAGTTCGTCTACCTCGAGAACGTTACCAAGAAGAAGGCTGACGGGACCAACGTCAACGTTCCGATCCACGCCTCGAATTTGATGATAATCAGTCTCGATTTGACCGATGAGTATCGCAAAAAACTTCTAGAGGAGGGGCGATCCTCGTTGAGGGTCTGGAAGGGTGAGGGAGGCTGACGCACCTACGCCGATACGCGGCACCTGTCGCGTTCAGGATACCGGTGAAGGAGAAGAAGTGGGCCCCTGTCCCGAGACCTGGCCCCCATCCGAAGAAGTACAGTGTCCCCTTGGTGGTAATTGTGAGGGACTGGCTCAAGCGCGCGTCGACCGGCGCCGAGGCCGCGAGGATCATCAAATCGGGTAAGATCCACGTCGACGGAAGACCGATCAAAGAGCCGAGGTTCCCCGTGGGGTTGATGGACGTCCTCAATGTGCCGGAGACAGGGGAGACCTACAGGGTCCTGCCCTTCTACAGGAGGGGATTGGGCCTTCTGATGATCAACGACTCCGAGGCGGGGTTCAAGTTGGGGCTGATCGTCAGGAAGCAGCACGTCAAGGGAGGGGCACTGCAGTTCACGCTCCACGACGGCCGCAACGTCCTCATCAAGGACCCCACGGAGAGGGACAGGGCGATCTCGACACACGACGTCTTCAAGATCGAACTCCCTTCGGGGAAGGTCAGGGCCCATATACCGTTTTCGGCCGGAAAGTACAGCCTGATCTTCAGGGGTTCGAGGATGGGTCTACACGGTCCGATCCTCAACTATGAGGAGGTCAGACGCTATCCGGCCAAACAGCTTGTCACGGTTCAGACTCCCGAAGGAACCATTTCAACGATAGTCGGATACGTCATGGTGGTGGGTGAGGAGGAGCCATGGCTGAAGCTACCCTGACCGCCCCCGAGTCATCGAAGGCCCTGAACCCCATGAGGAGGCTGAGGGTAGAGAAGGTCGTGGTTAACTGCAGCGTCGGCGAGTCGGGCGTCAGGTTAGAGAGGGCCTCAAAGATCCTCGAGTCGCTGACAGGCCAGAAGCCTTTGGTCCGCAAGGCTAAGAAGACTATAAAGGGCTTCGGCATACACAAGGGTGAACCTATCGCTGTGATGGTGACGCTACGACACGAGAAGGCCGTCGACTTCTTGAAGACTGCGCTGGAAGCGGTGAAGAACACCTTGAGGTCTGAAAGCTTCGACACTTACGGTAACTTCTCCTTCGGGGTGAAGGAGCATTTGGACATGCCGGGGACCAGATATGACCCGGAGCTCGGGATGATCGGTTTCGATGTCGTGGTTCACGTCACTCGACCCGGTCTACGTGTTCAGAGCAGAAGGATAAAGAGGTCAAAGATCCCGGTCTCTCACAGACCGACGAAGGAGGAGTCGATCGAGTTCGTCCGAAGGGAGTTCGGGGTCAACGTCGTCTGAGCTCCCCGAAACCGTAATTAAAGTCAGGCGGGCGTTCACACCAGAATGTCTCTGGGAGCTGCGCACGTGTGCGCCAACTGCGGTGCCCCGATCGACCTGTCACCAGATGCCGTGATCGCGGTATGCGCGTACTGCGGTCACGTCACTTCACAGGAGGGTCCAGGTGTCGCTCCGATCCTATTGCGACCCGAGAAGGAATCAACAATTCGAGCCTTCATAGAGCGCTACGCGAGGAGGAAAGCGGGGCACAACGCGGTCATCAGAGACCTGAAGTTCCTGATCGTGCCGATGTGGGTGTCGGAGCTGAGGGCGAGGACCAGGTACAACGGTTACAGGGTCGAGACTAGGACGAGGAGGGTAGGGTCAGGTCGCAGGTCATCCGTGCAGACCTACAAAGTCTACGTACCGGTACGGGGAACGATCGACGAGAGGGTTGCTGTAGCAGCGTACGGGAGGAAGTTCGAGACGATATTCGGGTTGAACGCGGTGAAGTCGAGCCTTCTCATGAGGTACGACGCGGGGAGTGAGGTCGATGCGGCTGCGCTCAGAGGTTGGGAAGTGATAAGCTCCGAGCTAAGCGAGCGTGAGGCCCTCGAGGCCGCGAGGACGACGATATCGGACGAGCACAGGAAGAGGGTCGAGTCGATGACCACCAAGCTCTTCGACTGCTACACCGAGACGGAACCGATCTCCCTGAAGCTGGTTCTGTACCCTGTTGTCGAGGTGCGCTACGAGTCTGGAGGGAAGTCCTACAGGATGTGCGTCGACGGCGTCGAAGGCGACACGCGGGTCCTCAAGGCCGAGCTGCCCATGACCTTTTCGATGAGGCTGAGTAGGGCCGCCGCCGGCATAACAGTTGTTCTGGCATCTGCGGTCGCAGCGATCTACCTTCAGCCGCTGGTCGGGTCAGACTTAGACTGGGAGTTGCAGTTGGTCGTCATAGCAGCGCCGACCGTTACAGCAGCAATAGGCGGCCTCTTCGGTGCCACATGGGCGACTGCCATCCAGAGGGTGGAGAGGGCCCTCAAGGAGGTGGACTTCAGGGTCTTGGGTGGTGGGGCGTGAGCCTGAGGAACTATCAGTGTCCCAACTGCGGGTCACTCCACGAGGTCAGGGAGGGCGACGTCTCCATCAAGTGCGGTTACTGCGGTGTGACGTTCAGGACATACGAGGACGAAAGACGATTCATAGTGCCCGTTTATTACGACAGCAGCAGGGCCATCGAGAACTTCCTGCTCTGGGCGAAGAAGCAGCTCGGATACGAGGAGACGTTGCCGATGGAGATCTCCCTCAAGGAAGTGAAGCTGCACTTCTACCCCTTCTGGGTTGCGACCGTGCACGCCTCCACCACCTTCACCGGCCTCGGTGAGGACGCGGAGTATTCCAGTCCTCACTCGGGAGGCTTCAGAGAGATCAGGACCGTTCTCAGGGAGGAATCGGGGAGCTTCGAGCGTCTGATCAAGGTTGCAATTCCAGCCCACGACGAAATTCCACTTAAGGGCGAGATGATCTCGGTCTCAAGGGCTAGGGTCTACTTCAGCCACGATTACGTCAGCAGGCACGGAGGAGTGCTGCACGGTGCGACGCTCCGCAGGGAGGAGGCCGTGAGGACCGCGGAGGGAATAGCCACCGATGAGCTGACAAAGTTGATCTCGAGGGAGGTGGTGAGGGTCACCTCGAGGAACGACCGAATATCGGTCGGTGAGTTCTCACTGGTATACGTTCCGGTCTGGTACGTCACATACGGGTTCAAGGGGAAGAGCTACTTCGCGCTCATCGACGCGTCGTCCTCAAGAGTGATTTTCGCGACCTACCCGTCCGACCCGGTCGAGAGGGCTGCCTATATCGGGGCCTCAGTCGCACACCTGATCGCAGGTTTCGGGATGGCCTCACTCATATGGGGCGCCAGCTGGCTGGGGGCTGCGACGGTCGCGATAGGGATGGCCTCAGCGTCTGCCGTCTACGCGTTCAAGGGCCTGAGCCCGACGAAGGCACGGGAATCGGTTACGGAAGACGAAAGCAGGGAAAGGTGGTTGCAGAGGATCGCTCGAATACCACGTTCACCTTGAGCAGAACCCTCGACGTGTTCGTTGGGTGAGCAACTCATATATCAAGGACCGATTGTGGAGGATCGCATGGACGTAGAGCGCGTAAAGAAGGAGATGGGCCTCTTCGAGAGAATTCTCACGTACGTTCCTGGTTACAGGGGTTACAAGGAGAAGGAGCTCAGGAGGGAGACGGACATCCTCGTCAGGAGAAAGGTCAGCTCCGTTCTCTCGGAGGCCAGGGCCCTTCTCAACTCTCCTCTCCCCCCGTCGACCGCGAGGAGGCTCGCCTATGATCAGGACTCAAAGTTCTTCTTCGAGAACCTCAGGGCCGAGCTCGACAGGATCACGCAGAGGATGGACAAGGCGGTTGCCGGGTACGCAGGGCTCTTCGATGCGGTGAAGGTCCGGGAGGACAAGCTGGACGCGGTGCTCCGTCACGACCTATCCCTGATAGAGAAGGCCGAGTCGATAAGGACCTCGATCGCGGACCTCTTGACGAAGGAGCTGGGCACGGAGGATTGGAGAGGGAAGCTGGCACAGCTGAGGCAGGCAGTGGCCGAGTTCGACGGTCTCATCGACGAGCGGTCCAGGATCCTCAAAGGCCTGTCGGAGGTGGGAGGCTGATGCCTGCCTACAGGAACGCGGGCGTGGACTTAGAGGCGCTTCAGCGTAACCTTGCGGAGCTGCTTCAGAGATCAGGATGGAAGGTGAACAAGCACATCCCAGGTCAGAGGAGCTTCCTCTTTGAGGTGAGCAGGGGCATGCTGCGAAAGGGAACGGTAAAGGTCGGAGGTACTCCGGATGAGGTCAGGGTCGAGGTGACGGGCCCGGACGAGCTGAAGGACCTTCTTGACCACGCGCTCGCGGAGTCGAGTTCCAACCCGAGCGCCATCATCGGATGGCGGCAGCTGGAGGCCCAGGAGTCTCTGCAGGCCCTCTCATCGACACCGTTCGGGAAGATGCTCGGCATTCCGGTGCCCCCGACGACCGCGCCACAACCCGCTCCTCAACAAGCAACGGTCCACCAGCAACCCCGTCCCGCGCAGCGCCCCAAGCTCGAGGCTTGTCTTCACTGCGGTGCCCCGCTCACCTACAACCCCGAGGAGGTCCTCGTGATCTGCGAGTACTGCGGTTACGCCAACAACCCCACCGGCGAAGCACCCCCGAGGATGTCGATGGTCCCCGCGACGCTCAGCGGCTCTCAGGCGCTGACGATCGCCAAGGATTACGCCGCTAAGGGCATACTCGTGACGAAGGGGATGGTGGAGAAGGCCGTCTGGGGCGAGATATGGACTGCATACGTCCCGATATGGGTGGTGCCGGTGAGGGTTTACGGTGACGTGGTGGGCGAGAGAGCGCTGTTCAAGACCAAAAGCGAGACCAAGAGGATGGCCCAAGAGTTGGGGCTGGAGCTCTTAGGTGCGGCGCTGGGAGGACGAACGGGTAAGACGCTCGCGGACAGGGAGAGAAAGGAGTCGGTCGATGAGACGATCAACGTGCCGCTGGTCGCGAGGAGGTCAGCCTCCTATCAACCCGACCCAGAGGCCTTCAGGGTGCCGCTTGAGAGGAAGATGCCCTTCAGGAGGACCGGCGACGACGTCCTGAACGCGGAGATCGGCGCAGCGGAGGCTGTCGAGGCCGCGAAAGGGGTCGCCCTGGAGACGGTCAGGGCCCGATACACGACGCTGAAGAGGTTCAACGTGAGCGCTTACGAAGCAGGCGACCCGGAGCTCGTCTACGACCCCTGGTGGTTCGTGAAGTACGGGATGTCAGGTCGGGAGTTCATGGTGGTCGTATCGGGCTCGACTGGTACCGTTATAGCCGGCCAGAGGCCATGGATACCGAGAAGGAGCTCAGGAGGTGGAAGGGTTGCCTAAGGTGATTCAGTGGGTCGGCGCCCGCGAGGGCGACATCGTCTGGAGGTATCCGATCGACGAGATCGAGTGGGGCAGCAACCTGATCGTCGAGGAGGCCCAGGCCGCGGTCTTCCTCAGGGACGGTAAGGCGTACGACGTCTTCAGGGCAGGGAGACACGTGATAACGACCGCGAACCTCCCGCTGCTCACGAAACTGCTCTCGAGGGTCGCAGGCTTCGACAGAGTGCCCTTCAAGGCGACGGTCATCTTCGTCTCGCTGAAGCAGTTCACGGGGAAGTTCGGTGCCCAAGGTCAGACGAAGGAGCTCGCGCCCCTGAAGTTCTTCGGGAGCTTCTGGTTCAGGGTCGAGGAACCAAACCTCTTCGTTCAGGAGGTCGTGGGATCGCAGGGGGCTTATGGGACGCAGCAGCTTCAGGACTTCCTCAGGGGCTACTTCAACGAAGCCCTCATCGACGAACTCAGTCAGCACGGCATCGCTGAAGTCTACGGCAGGCTCGACGAGACCAGCTTCCTCGCGAGGAACGTGGTGGGAGCTGCGTTC
>JANXEE010000008.1 GCA_025058225.1 Candidatus Calditenuaceae archaeon
GAGGTGCAGGGCAAGGGCCTTCACGATGCAGGCGCTCGTCAAGTATCACGGTATGAGGGATTGGGATCTCAGGATACCGTATCACGACAGCATCTCTGTGAACACGGACGTCGCCTACGTCGATGCGACGGTCGAGTTCGGCGACTTTGAGTCGGACGTGGTCGTCATGAACGGTCAGATCGCCTCCGGGAGGTCCCTTGAGAGGGTGATAAGGGTGATAGACAGGGTTAGGGCTGTAGCCGGGATCGACCATAAGGTGCGGGTGGTCACCGAGAACCACCCAAAGGTCCGCGCGAAGGGCATGGGATACTCAGCCGCGGCAGGTGCCTCTATAGCCAAGGCGGCGCTTCACGCCGCAGGACTGGGGGAGCTGGCAGAGGACACCCGCTACCTTTCCAGGGTCGCAAGGTTACTGGCAGGCTCTGCCTGCAGGTCGGCGGCAGGGAAATACGCCAGGTGGTACTCGGGCTCGTCCGACGAGGACAGCTATGCCGACAGGATCGGTGACGAACGCGACCTTGACCTGAGGTTCGTACTGGTTCCCCTAGCAGCGGATATAACTACGGAGGACGCACACCGGGAAGCCGAGTCCTCCCCCTTCTTCTCTCAGCGGGTGAAGACAGCCAACGAGCGGTGTGATGAGTTGGAGAGGGCGATCAGGGACGGTGACTTCGAGTCCTTCGGCAAGCTGGTGGAGAGGGACACGAACGAGCTCCACGCGGTCACGATGACCGGAGACTCTGGCCTCATACTCGCATCGCCCGACTCCCTCAGGGTCATTGGAGTTGTGAAATCCCTGAGGAGAAGGGGCGTCCCGGCTTACTACTCGATGCAGACAGGTCCGACCGTCTACGTCAACACGCTTCCGGAGCACGTCGACGAGGTGACCGAGGAGCTTAGCCGCGCCGGCTACTTCACGCTGGTGTCAGGTGTTGGAGAGGGAGCTACGCTCATCGAGTGACGCTTTTACACAGCCTCGTGACCGGCAAGGGCGTGAGGGTGGGGCTCTGTGTTCCGAACTTCGGCAGCAATCTCAGCAAGGAGAGCGTAGTGTCAGCTGCGGTCGAGGCAGATCGTCTGGGGTACGACTCGATCTGGGTCACGGACCACATCGCCATAGGGGCTTCCCATCCCTACCCGTATGGTAGGACTTACGAGGCCATTACGACCCTCTCCTATTTGGCCGGGAAGACCGAGTCGATCAAGCTCGGGACATCGGTGATCGTCGCACCTCTGAGGAACGCCGTGCTGGTCGCGAAGCAGCTGGCCACACTTGACGTCCTGACCGAGGGCCGGCTGGTCGTCGGCTTCGGTGCAGGTTGGGAACCCACGGAGTTTATGGCGATGGGCTCCGACTTCAGGGTGCGCGGGAGACTCCTCGACGAGCAGCTCAAGCTGATCAAGGCCCTCTGGTCAGGCAAAGCTCCAGACTTCGTTGGCGAGTTCCACAAGGTCGTGGGGGTACTTTTCAGCCCTGCTCCATACACGCCGGGAGGGCCGCCTGTGTGGGTAGGAGGGAACTCCGAGAGGGCTGTGCGAAGGGCACTGGAGCTCGCTGACGGTTGGCACTTCACCGGCTTGCCGGCCGACTTGTTCGTGGACAGAATGAATCTGGTCAGGGCCCGCGCGAGGGAAGGTTTCGTGGTCTCGGGGAGGATGAACGTTAGGCTCGGCCCGATGTTCAGGTCGGAGGAGTTGAGGGCCGGGTCAGGGGAGCGGAGGTACGTCATCGGAGGTACAGCCAGCTCGGTGGCCGATGAGCTCTCCAAGTTCATCCGAATAGGGCTCCGTTACCCGGTAGTTTACTTGGGCGACCTGAAGCCGGACGATCTCCTGGCGAAGATGAGCGAGTTCATCAGGGACGTCGTGCCCTCGATTTCGTAAGCTCAACCTTCAGGGCAGTTGCAGGGCTTCGAAGCACATCGGGGGCAACCATCGCCGTACTTGGAGCTGAAGGCCCTCTCAAGGTCGATGTCCAATACGTTGGCGAGGCTCGCGAGCCATGCGAGCACGTCCGCCATCTCTTCCTCGATCCCTCCGCTCCTGTTCTTTACCACCGCGTCGGCCACCTCACCCACCTCCGAGATCAACCACAGGAGCGTCCTCTCCGGACCTCGTCTGCTGTCCCTGTGGCCGTAGAGCTCTCTCATCCTCCTCTGAACTTCAGATACTGTTATCACGTACGTGACCGAGGTAGGTCTGGTAAAAACTTGAGACCCTATCGAGTGAGGGCCCTGAAGAAGCAGGTCCTGTTACCGGTGTGGCATGCCGGTCCTCGCGGTTTCACGAGGTAAAGGACCGCGTCACCGTCGCAGTCCACTCGCGCCTCGATCACCTCCATCACGTTCCCCGACTCCTCCCCCTTCATCCAGAGCTTGTTCCTGGACCTGCTCCAGAAGTAGGCCCTTCTCTCCTTAAGAGTGGTCTCGAGGGCTTCTCTGTTAGCGAACGCCACCATGAGGACTTCCCTGGTCTCCGAGTCCTGCACGACCACCGTAACCAGTCCGTTCATCTTTGAGAAGTCGACCCCGTCTATCGCGACACCGCTCACAGTCTCACCTCTATACCGCGTGACCAGAGGTACTCTTTCACCTGTCTTATGTAAAAGGTTCGATAGTGGAAGACTGAAGCGGCGAGCACAGCGTCCGCACCTCCAACTGATATGGCTGTGTGAAAGTCCTCGAGAGTACCGGCACCACCGCTCGCGATAACGGGTACGCTCACCGATCGAGTGATGCGGCTCAGCAGCTCAACGTCGTAGCCTTGCTGCCTGCCATCGCGGTCGATCGAGGTCACCAGCAGCTCCCCAGCCCCCAATTCCGCGGCCCTCTTAGCCCAATCCTCTGCTTTCAGCTCGGTCGGTCTAGTGCCGGAGTGCGTGTAGACCCGATAGATGGGGTCGCCGTTGGAGACCTCCCTTGCCGCGTCAATCGCCACCACGACGCACTGATCTCCGTACCTCCTCGCGAGCCAACTTATGAGCTCGGGCCTTTCGACGGCCATCGTGTTCACCGAGACCTTATCAGCACCGTTCCTGAGGAGCGCCTCGGCGTCCTCGAGGGCCCTCACGCCGCCTCCGACTGTAAACGGTATGTCGATCTCCTCAGCGACCCTTCTGACCACGTCAACTGTCGCCCTCCTCCCCTCGACCGATGCGGAGACATCAAGGAAGACGAGCTCGTCCGCACCCTCATGGACGTACCTCGCCGCCAGCTCGACCGGGTCCCCCGCGTCCCTCAAACCCCTGAAGGACACCCCCTTCACGACCCTGCCCTTGTCCACGTCAAGACACGGGATCACCCTCTTAGCGGCCATCTGTCGCTGATGGTGTCCCCCTCCATTTAACTTAGCCACCTGCGTGGTGAGAGTGCGATGGGCTTATCAACACCGCTGGAGTTTCAGCCACGGAACGGATGGAGGCTAGGACTGAAGGGGTCGAGTCGGTCATCGAGAGGTTGAGGTCGGAGTTCGAGGATCACCTCCGCAGGAAACTCAGCTCCTCTCCCAGCGGCCCCTTGATCTCTGAGGTCGTTGAGGGAGGGAAGAGGTTGAGGCCGTCGTTCCTGCTGTTGGTCTTCGAGTGTTTGGGCGGTGAGAAGAGGGAGATGGCCCTCGATGTCGCGTACGCGCTCGAGCTCGCCCACAACGCCTCACTCGTCCACGACGACATCATCGACATGGACTTCACGAGGAGGGGCAGGCCGTCGCTCTGGAGGAGGATAGGCATCGGCAGGGCGGTAGTGGAGGGCCACAGGATCATCAACGTAGCCTTCTCAACTACCCTCGAGAAGGGGCTGGAGGTCGCTAGGATTTTCGTGGACGCCTGGGACAAGGCCTCGTTGGGGGTCCTCGAGGAGGTCGCAGCAACGAAGCCTCCTTCCGAGATCTTCTACCAGAGGATCGTAGAGCACAAGACCGGCAGTCTGTTCGCTGCAGCCGCCGAGTCCGCGGCCGTTTGTGCAGAAGTCGATCGATCGCTTAGGGACGCCGTCAGACAATACGGACTGCTGGTGGGGACCGTGTACCAGATAGCAGACGACATAGTGGAGCTGAAGAGGAGGCCGCTTCGCCTGGGTGTGATGCTCGCCCTAACGAGGTTAGAGGACGCGTTCGTCAAGTTCGCCCTCGCGTGGAGGACCAGGTCGTTGAGGGCGCTTCTGAGCATAGCTAAGGTCAGAGGTGAGGACATAAGCTTCTTCACGTCGCTGCTCGAATCGAAGCTCTCTGAGATCGATCAATTGGTGGACTCTTTGCCCCTGAACAACGACAGAAAGGTACTTCTCAGGTCATTCCCGCGTTATTGCGTGAGGGAGATGCTGAAGGAGGGCGGTGTCGATGCCTCCTCGCTGCGAGTCCTGCGGCTCTGACCTCAAGAGGATCAACGTTCTCAGGGGCAGGTTCCTCTGCGACCGGTGCTACGACGTCGAATCGGGTAAGGCTGGTGAAGTCTGCCCCCATTGAGGTGGGACCTTGGACGCCCTCGAGATCCTCACGGCAGTCGGTGCTTCGTGGCTCAGGATCCTGATTGCGCTGGCCCTCTCCATAGCAGCTGCGATCCCGATAGGAATCGGTTCGGCTCTCAACCGGAGGTTCGAGTGGTTCATGGTGCCGATCTTAGACGTCCTTCAGAGCGTCCCCATTCTCGGCTTCTTCCCGATCGCGGTCGTCTCCCTGGCGAGGATCTCTCCGGTCCTGGGGCCGGAGCTCGCGTCGGTCTTCCTGATCTTCACCTGCACCTTCTGGAACTTCGCGTTCGGTGTCTACGAGTCCGTGAGGAGCATCCCGGTGGAGCTGAGGGAGGGCCTGAAGTTGTGGAACGTGCCTTTGGGTGAGAGGCTCACCAAGGTCTACGTCCCCGCGTCCATGCCCAGGATCCTGTCGAACCTTCAGCCTTCAACCGCGAACGCATGGTTCTTCCTCTCCGCCAGTGAGGTCATGGTCCTGGGAAGGGAGGAGCTCCGGGTTCACGGCGTCGGTTATCTCGTCGAGAAGTTCGCTGCACAGGGGGACCTCGCATCGCTGGCCCTGCTGCTCTCGCTAACCCTCCTCACGATAGGGTTGGTGCAGTTCGTGATCTACGCACCGCTCGTCTCTAGGGCCATCGAGGGCGTCTCCGACCACGAGTCGAGACTCACACCGCCGAGGGTCATCGTGAACGGGATATCGGCGATAGCGTCGGGCTTCAGGACCTTCGGAGACGCCGGCCTCGGAAGGATAGCGAGGGTGAGGCAGATAAGGGTGCCTCTGCAGATCATCCACATGGTTCAGTCGAGGCACTGGCTCGCACCGGGGATCACGGCAGTGACGGTGATCATCTTGGCTGCGGTCGCGGTTTCGCTGATCGACGAGTACGGCGGTGACTTTTACGAGTCCTTAGTCATCGGCTTATCGAGACTCACGGAAATCGACTGGGTTGAGGTGTCTGCGGCCCTTGTCTTCTCCACGATGCGGGTCCTCGCGGTACTGGCGATCGCTGCCTGCTGGTCGATACCTGTGGCGTATTACTTCAGCGTGAAGGAGAACCTGCGAAGGGCCCTTCTACCGGTTGTTCAAGTGGTGGCCTCCTTCCCAGCTCCTCTCCTGTTCCCGGTGCTGACGCCAGCGCTGGCGTCCGCCGGACCGGCGGGGCTGGAGAGCGCTGCGATCCTCATGATGCTGATCGGTTCTCAGTATTACGTCTTCTACTCTGTTCTCCAAGGTTTCATGAGAGTCGATCGAGCATACAGTGAGCTCTCCGGCCTTTACGGGCTCGGGTTCGGGTACTCCCTCGCAGCCATCTACCTGCCCCACGCTCTCCCTTCCCTGATCACCGGTGCCATCACGACGGCAGGAGGTGCTTGGAACGCCACCGTCGTCGCAGAAGCGGTTGAGGTCGGAGGCGTCCTCTATGAGACCGCGCTGCCGGGGTTGGGGAAAGAGATAACAGGTGCAGCACTTTCAGGTGATGTGTTCGCCCTCACGGTGTATGTCTGTGTCATGACGCTCTTCATAGTGGCGCTCAACAGGACCCTCTGGAGGAGGCTCTACGACTGGTCGGTCAGTCTCGTTGCAGGCTGATCACTCTACCACGAACCTCCCCCACATCCCGAGCGTCACGTGACCGGGGACGTTGCAGACGTAGTAATGTGTTCCAGGTCTGTCGGCCACGAAGTAGACCGTGAGGCTCTGTCCGGGGGCGAGTGGGTTCGAGGGCGTCCCGGCCTGTGCGCCGGGGAATACCGGTGAGGCCCCTGAGTCTTCCCTCAAAACCCCGACGACCGTGAGGACGTGGACCGCGTTGCCGACGTTCACTAAGGTCAGCTTGACCAGAGATCCCCTCTTCACCCTGATTTCAGGTCCTGGTGAGGTGATCGAGTCCCTGCTCCTGCCGAAACCGAAGTCACCCGCGAAGACCACGAACTCCACGTCGGGCTCCGACGTAGGTGCCTGTTGCTGTGGTTGAGGTCGTTGCGGAGCTCCCCACATCCATCCCGCGCACGGACAGACACCCATCATGCGGCCCATCCACCCCCAAGACGATGGCCCCATCCTCTGGTTCGGGACCTGCGGAGCGGTCTGCTGCGGAATCGTTGGAAGGTTGACCGCGACAACGAAGGCCGTCGTGACGCCGAGCGCTACCGTCACCGCGAGGACCGAGAGGACTGCTCCCTTCATGCGCTCCACCACCTGCCGCTCTCGACTGAGTATTAGGTCGTTGACGAAACGGGTTGAAACGGCCCCTCGGCCCGAAGGACTCAAATCGCTCTTACGTCCGTTTCCGGCTTCGTTACAGTGAAACCTTATGTGCGGTCTGAGGGCGGCGTCCGTCCGATGAGGTACCGCTGCAGGAGGTACGAGGCAACGTTCGGATCCGAGACTGCCCTAAAGGCCCACGCGAGGGCAAAGCATCCCCATACTTACTACGCCCCAAAGGTCGCGTACATCTCGGCGATCACGGCCATCGTACTCGTTGGAGGCTATCTGATACTCAGCAGGCAACCACCTCCTCACGCGGTCGGCGCACCGGTGTCTGGTATAGAGTGCTGGTCGGGAGAGCAGACGGCCTACCACGCCCACGTTGTCCTGGAGATCTACGTGAGGGGTGAGAGAAGGGTTGTGCCGGCCAACATCGGAGTCATTCCTAACCGGTGCATGTACTGGCTACACACCCATGACCCTACAGGGCTGATACACGTTGAGGCACCCAGGAAGATCAGAGCCACCTTGGGGCAGTTCTTCGACGTTTGGGGTCAGCCTCTGAACGAGGAGAGGTTGCTCGATGTCGATCTGGGGGCCACCGGGCTGAGAATTCGCGCTCTCGTTGACGGCCAGCCCTACGACGGCAACCCCAGAGAGATAGAGCTGGTGGACATGAGGCGCATCATACTCGATGTCGGCCCGCCCTTCGCGGTCTCCTGAGCACCGTTTCAACGCGTTTCAGGAAGTCCTTTTTCTTTACCCTCTCCGGGAGAGGTGTGGTGCGGGCGTGACGTCGGTCCAGAAGCCCGTCGCGGCCTTCGCCGTATCCCTCGTTGCTGGAGCCCTCATGGTCGCTGGAGGCGTAATGGGGCTCGCTGCGTGGACGTGGTGGCGCTGGATGCCCATGTGGGGCTGGATGACGCCGATGTGGGGGATGATGGGGTCGCTGTGGCTGGTCTTCTCCTCGTTAGGCCTCGTGTCGGGCGCGGTGGTCCTCGCTGCCGCCCTCCTGATGTACAGCCGTCCAGAGCAGGCCCAAAGCTGGGGAACGGTCATTCTGGTCTTCTCCGCTGTCAGCCTCTTGGGCATGGGAGGCTTCGTGATCGGCGCGGTCCTCGGCATCATGGGCGGGGTGCTGGCCATGGTCTGGAAAACCTGAGGATGCAATAGCGGTCCCGAACGCGTCGCACGGGTTGAAGCGCTCACACCCTTCGCGTAGCCGCATCGATCTCGCCCAGAGACCTCTCCACCGCGGAGATCCACCTCAGGAACGAGTTCGCAGCGGCCCTCATCGCGACGGTGTCCTCGGCCCCGATCATCAACCTCACGCTGCTGTCCGAACACTCGACCGAGGCCACCGACCTGCTTCCGGGAAGGACGCCAGTCTCAGGCAGGAGGGCGGCACAGATGAACGGCGCCTCCGGGCTCTTGAGCAGTACCGAGAGCTTACAGCGGTGCATCGCTCAGGTGGGGCTAGGGGCCCAGGCTCCTCCAGCGAACCTGTGGCCGCACTTGCCGCACTCCCATATCCCGATGGCGACCCTCCTGACGGAGACCCTTCCGCACCGTTCGCATCGATAGGTGGCGTACTGCGTCTTCTCCAGCTCCTCGAGCCTCTTCCTCAGCCTCGCGCCGTACCTCGCCCCGAACCTCCTAGTCGTTCCTGCTCCGGCCCTCATCCCTTTCTCCGTGGTTCCGGAGTTATTTTTAGCTGTGTCGATCGATTTCATGTTTATTTCAACGGAGTGCCAGCTCTGTGATGCGATGATGAAGGACTCTCCAGTGAGCCGATGATCGGCCATGGGGTAACTGAGCGCAATTACGGAGGCAACTGTCCCTGATTCAGTGAAAAGTGCCGCAGATGTCGCAGTTCTCTACGTCCAGCTCTGGCTCGAGGTACTTGTGGATCTCGCAGAGCGTCCTGTCCTGCCTGATGCGGCCTATCGCCTCCTGAATCGCCTTAACGACTTTGTGGGGGTCTTGGCTGTCATAGGCGACAGTCGCGATCGCATCGGCGTGCCGCTCCAAAGCCGGCAACTTGAGACCAGCGTAACAGCATTTTCCTCTGACCGCCCTGAGGTAGTTGCTGACCGAGGCCTGTGTTATCCCGAGCAGGTACGCGGTCTTCTCCTGGGTCAGACCGTATTCCATCACCAGCCTCCTCACGACTAGGGCCCTCAGCGTGGGCAGGAGCCACCTTGCCTCTATCTCGCTCGGTAGCAGCATGATTTTCCTCACTTAACGGTGTTATACCCGTATATTTTAGTGTCGGGTCAACGCATGATCACCCTATCACAGCCTGATCAGTTCTATGTTGAGCTCCTCGGCGATCCCGGCCACGGTGGCCCTGTGCTGTCCCGGCGTGCCCTTCCAGTCGACCAGCAGGTACTTACAGCCGTCATGGACGCTCGCCACGGCATCCTTTAAAAGCTCCAGACCCTCTGGCATGGAGTACTTCGGAAGGACGTGTGAGACGTCGTAAAGGCGCTGCCCCATCACCTTCGTGAAGGTCGGTGCGTAGTGTCCTCCTCCGACGCCGATCGATCCCTTGCTCGACGGCTCGCAGGACTTGAGTACCCGAAGGCACGACTCGGCGACGGCCTCAGCAGCCGCGGGGTCCCTCCTAGCGTCCTCCGGTCCCCCGAACTCCACGTAGATCAGGGGCACCGGCGAGTAGGGGCCGTGATGCGTCACCTCCAGTCCGACCCACCATCCGTTGAGCTCTCTGTTCGACTGGGCCTCCTCCAGTAGCGCGTCGAAGGCCACCCTCATCGCGCCTGCGTGTGTCGCTGAGACCCTCCTTGGAATGCCTCCGTGTGTCGCCTCGGAGGTCCAGTTCCCAGTTGAGTGCACAGTCAGGGCCTTGACGCCGTGCTCCGAGCGGTGCGTAGAGGCGACCACGAGTAGGTCCGACTGAAGCGATGTCAGCTCATCTGCGGAGGTGTAGAGGTGCAGCCCTCTCAGGACAACCGCCGTCAATCCGCCTTTAGCCAAGACCTCAACCTCTCCTCCCTTCAGGGCCTCGAACCCCAGCACCTCCACCAGGTATTCCCTCACCATCATCGAAGAGTGGTCACTCCTGGACAGAACTATTGACGCTCTCAAGTACCGACAACCGCCACTCCTCCTTCTATTTACCGACTCCTGTCCTGTTCACCGGCCACGTCGAGTCGAATTCCGTAAACGAACTTCACGATGGCTGGTCGTCGGCGTCCTTCGGACATCCGAAAAGATGACCTTACTCCCCCACAACAGGCGATTCACTTAAGTCTCCTTGACAAGCCTGTTTCGGAGAAGTCCTATCTTCTCAATCTCCGCCTCCATGACGTCGTTCTCCTTTAGGAACGGTCTGCCCGCGGCAGCGACACCTGCAGGCGTTCCGGTAGCTATTATGTCGCCGGGTTCCAATGTCAGTCCGTCGGAGATGTACTCTATTAAATCCCCGATTTTGTAGTACATTTCGTCGGTCGAACCTTCCTGTCTCACTTCACCGTTTACCCTAAGGAGGAGCCGAAGGGGGTAAGGTGAACCGACCTCGTCCTTCGTGACCAGATAGGGTCCGCATGGTGCTGCTGTGTCGAGGCTTTTCCCGAGGATCCAGTTCTGTCCGTAAGGGTTAAGCTGATGGGGCCACCCATCTGGAAACTGCTTATCCCTGAAGCTAACGTCGTTGAAAACCGTGTAGCCCGCGATGTATTCGTATGCTTTGTCCTTCGTAATGTATTTGCCTCTCTTCCCGATAACTACACCGAGTTCGACTTCGTGGTCGACCTTGGTTGATGTTTTGGGGATTAAGACGTTCTCCTCGTGGCCCGCCAAGCTGTTCGGATATTTCCCGAAGAAGTACGGTCTCTCCGGAATTTTGATGTTCATCTCGCGTCCGTGGGCCACGTAGTTCGCCGCCACGCACAGGATCTTCTTGGCGTCTGGAACAGGTGCCTTAAAGGTTACCTCCGACAGTCTATGAAACAGCGGCTCGTTCGCGCCGTAACCACTTGCCTTCCTCTCGAGCTTCAGCGCGAGGTTGAAGGCATCTTCGCCAGCTGCCAGAAAGCTCCTCATCGAATACAGCCAAACGGGAACTTCATCGTCGTAAAACGTCTTGTAGCAGGCAGGGAGGTCGAGCACGCCCTTGTCCGTCAGGAGACCCACCTTAACGACTTCTGCCACTGAAAAAGACAACAGTTTCATATCGTCAGCCTGTCCTCTCCAACAG
>JANXEE010000024.1 GCA_025058225.1 Candidatus Calditenuaceae archaeon
GTCTATTCCCACGGTGGACTTCGACTGCATGCCGGTCGTCTTGTCCAGCGACTCCCCGAACATCATGCTGTCGATGAACTTCTGGTCCTTCAGGAGGTCGTTGTACCTCGCCGGGTGGAGGAAGCACCTGTAACTGGTGTACGAAGGCGTCAGGTCCCGGCCGTCTATCGAAGCTCGAAGGTCCAGAAGGTGATCCAGCCTAAGGGGCCCGCTCACCGTCATGTCCTCCGCGACCTCCGCCGATCCGAGCGAGTCGTAGAGACCGTAGACGTACTCGGTGGCCTTGACCATGATCGCTTCGCCGACGCTCCTCGTGTAGGCCTCGATAACTTGCCAGTTGGCCGAGTTGAGGAAGCTCACGTCCCACAGGACTCTAGCCCTTATCCTGCGTCCATCGGCATCGAGGTCGGTGTCTATCTCGATGTACCGGGGCGGCGTGGAGACGTCCGGGGTGACCGCGCCCTTGGCGTCGAAGAGGGCCTGAATCCTCGGCACCAGCGGAACCTTCGCCTTCGCCTCCCTCACCTCGTACCACGTTCCCATCGCCCGCCAGACCTGCTTCGGGTACGCTGCATCGATCACCTGCCTGACGACCTCCGCGACCGCCCCAGCGTCGCTGCTGGTCAACGTATGCTTCGCCCAGTACTGAACGAACTTGTTGCCCGTCGCCTTCTTCGGGATGTGGCTGAGGATCTGGGAGTCGACATCGAGCATCGAGTAGCACTTCCTGCTCAACAGCCCCGGGTAGATCGACGCCAGCTCGACAAGCCTGGACTTGAGCTCCTCCATCAAAGCAGCACCACCCTGATCTCCTCACCAGAGGAAGAGGCCTCGTCGAGCGCTATTCCCGAGACGCTCCGGGTCTCCAGAGCCACCGCGTCTGAGGCTGAGGCCGAGTAGTTCTGCGGATGGGAGGGCGCATTGACCTGCACGAACCCTCCTGCTCCCGCTGCGACGAGGCTCCCCCTCTGAACCGATGACGCCGCCTTCACCCTCACAACGTTGCCGACGAAGACCACAGCGCGCGTCCCCCTAGCTCCTGGCTCGAGCTCCTGACCCTCTGCGAAGATCGCCACAGCCCTCTTCCCGACGGTCGTCGACGGCCTCAGGACCGTGTCCTCTTCACTCACCACCAGCGGCTCGCCACCTCTCAGTACCACGCTCGAGACGTTGTGGACGTCGTAGCTCGCCACCTCACCGGCTCTCCAGAGCAGGGTTCCGGCCCTGCCTATACCCTCAGGTGCAGGCACCACATACCACCTCCTTCGCGCCCGAGGTCTTCAGCCCCGGGCATTTCGAGAGGTGCTCCCTGAGGAGCCTGACCACGTTCAGGAAGTAAGCCCTGTGAACTCTCGGTGCCTCCGGTGACGCGATCAGCCCGACGAGGTAGGAGTGTTGGCACGACCTCACCTCTCGCTCCAGTCTCCTCATCATGTCTCTCAGTACGTAGGTGGGGACGTGGGTCGGCACCTCAGTCTCGAGGCTGCTGAGGAAGTTTGAGTGATCGCAGTGTTCACGGGAGCTGGTCTGAGACGCGATCGTGGCCGATGGAGGATGAAGGCCCGCCAACCAGGTCAGCGAGGGCGAGACTAGTCCCGCGAGGCTGTCGTGCCGGAGCAGCTGGGAGGTGGAGATCCGCTCTACCCCCGTCCCCTCGAAGGCAGGTTCAAGCTCCAGGCAGAGCGACAGCGCCGCGAAGTGGACTCCCCTTCTCTCACAGACTCTCTCAGCGTCGGTCGCAGAGCAGGACTCGCTCCTCGCCCACTCGACGACGCTTGCACCCCTGAAGGCCCCTGACAGTGCCAGCCCGTGAACCCTGGGGTCATCGAGGACAGCGATGGCCTCAAGCCGATCGTCCTCAGCCTCAGCGTCGAGCACCGTGCCGGCCCATCTGGTGACGTCTATGCCCCACTTCTCGATGTAGGCCTCAGCCACCTCCGGGAAGAGGAGCGCGATGGGTGTGGGGAAGAGCAGGTGGTCGATGTCGATGGGCTTGAGGGCCAGAGTCCTCGCGGCCCTGATCAGCTCCTCCCCCGAGATGAGGTAGGAGGGGTCGCCTCTGCTCCTACCAGCCCTGACAGCTACGACCTTCAGTACCCTCTCGCGGAGAGCGCCCGCTGGAACCCAGCTGAAGGAGTGGGAGACCACATGGGCGTGGCCCGTTTCGGAGGACCTTATCAGCTCAGCCAGCTCCCTCGCTCTGGACCTGGTCTCAGCGTTCTCGTATCCCTTCGATGCGATAAGCTTCAGGAGCTCCCTCCTCACGACGCCGACATCGCGGGGCGTCATGCTACCACCTCTGCTCCCTCAACACCCCTCCGGAGAGGCAGTAGGTCCGCGTCGAAGAACCGCCCGAGTCGTCCTGAAGCCTCCACCCCGCGAGCCTCAGCATCTCCCTCGCCTCCTCGATCGATATGATGGGAGGGTTGCGCTCATCTCCCCTTGCGGCCGCGAGCACGTCCTTCACGTCCCACGACGGCGACTGCGGCTCCCCGAACATCACCCTCACGCTCGACTGTCCGGAGTCAATTCCGTGCTGCCCTAGGACCAACCCGATGATCTCCTCGTACTGCGAGCTCAGGAAATCCCTGAGCAGAGCCACCTCCGGCTCCAAAGTCTCGATGGCAGCCTGAGCGCTGGCGTAGGTGAACCCGGTGTAAGTTATCAGACGTATCAGGGGATTCCTGAGACCGGTGACGACCTGCCTGTCGAGATGCTCTATCAGCTCGTAGAACCTAGTCTTCGAATCGACCTTCACCTCAAGTTGCTTCAGGTCGAAGTCCACGACGAGGTCCTGTCCGACCACAGCCTGCTCGTATGCTTCCTTGAACGAGTCCCTCGCGGCCCTCGGAACGATGAAGACGCTCCTCTGCGGGTACTTCTCGACGAGGATGCGGGCTGCGTTGTCGATCCTCTCCTTCACCTCCAGAAGGGATGGCCTCCTTACGGTCTTGCCCCTGACCGGGTACCCTACGCCGGGCCTGACCAGGTGGTTGATCAGCCCCTCACCGAAGGCACCCTCGTTGATCGGGTTGAAGCGGAGATGCCAGACCTCCTCCGCATCCAACTCGACGACCCTGCCGTGCCAGCTCTGAACGTACCTCATCGCTCTGCCATCGGGGGCCCTGATGACCGCCCTGATGCTCGAAAGGGGAACGTAGTGAAGCGTGTTGACCCTTCCCTTCGGAACGAGGTTGATGAACGCGTTGCCGCTGAGGACGACGTCCCTCGCGACCTTCACGTGCAGGTCCGCGAACCTGTTCCGCCTGAGGAAGGAGTCCACAACCCTGAGCAGCTCCCTGTCCTCGCCGACGAGGTAGTATCTGGCCCCTATCCTGGCCACGATCGAGTCCACAGCGAACTTGACGTAGCTGTCCCTTCTGTACCACTCGACCAGCAGGTCGAAGTCCGGGTCCGAGTACTCACGATGGTGATAGTCAGCTGAGCCCAAAACACTGGGCTGATAAGGGACGTTGCTCGGCTCCTCTTTCCGTTGAGCCGCTCTCGCCAGCGCCCTCATCGCTTGCCTCAGCATGCCGGTTCCTGTGATCGGCGGAACTTCATTTTTCTGTTAAAACTAACAAATTTAGCAAATCTGAGACAACGGGAACTATTACTCGCGTGTGACACAGATAATATTCCTTGAATGCAACGACGGTTATCGAAGTACAACGATATCATGATTAGATTACGTTCACGAAACATGCCGGGATATCACGTTACGATCTACGTCGAGGAGGAACTTCTCAGAAGGATAGAGGAGGCGAGGGGAGAAGTTCCGAGGAGCAGGTTCATCGTCAAGCTGATAAAATTGGGTATGAACGTGTTAGAGGATGACAAGGGGGGATCGCAGAGGAGTCAAACGAGGTTTACACCCTATAGAAAAAATGTATTATGATAATTGTAACAGCGAACAGAAATTTCCCCTGTTGTGCAATCATATGCGATGAGGTACGTCGGAGTGGGGAGGGAGTCGTCACAGGGAAATCCGGTATCGCCGCAGTCCTATATGGATCCAAGGAGGGTAGAAGCCAGCCCCATAGTCGAGGATCAGGTGATAAACACGCTGTCGAGCAGGTTCCCGAAGCTGAAGCACCTCGGGGGAGTGAGGGTGGAGGGAGAGATAGAGGGGCTCTTCGGGCCGGACTCGTTCTCGATGCTGGTGCTCAGTATGGTCTTGGGGAAGGTTCAGTCGACAGCCTCGGAGGGTTACAGCGTCCACAACTTCAGCCCGCTGGAGATAGGAGAGGTGCCGAACACGTACACCGTTGAACTGTGCGACGAGGGAATAGCCAGGGTAATCGTTGGGGCCTTCGGTGACTCGATGGAGCTGAACCTGAGGCCGGACGAACCGGTCTCCGCGTCGTTGTCGTTTCTGGCACTGAACGAGCTTCAGGGCACTCCTAGGACTCCGACATTCTCCAGAGTTCATCCGGTGAGGCCCGAGGACGTGGTCTGCCTGATCGGTGGACAAGCTGTAGAGTTGGACGAGCTGACGCTGAAGCTCGAGAACGACCTTTCAACGGACCATTACACGATAGGCTCGAGGACGTTACCCCGACACGAACTGGGGGAGTTCAGCGTCGCTGGGACCTTCTCCGCGAGGTTCAGGAGCAGGTCCCACCTGGACAGGTTCCTGAACGGCCAGGAAACTTCTCTCTCGATAAGGATGAGGAGCGGCACCGTCGCTGCGGGCATCGACAG
Source organism: Candidatus Calditenuaceae archaeon (assembly GCA_025058225.1). Classification (GTDB taxonomy): domain Archaea; phylum Thermoproteota; class Nitrososphaeria_A; order Caldarchaeales; family Calditenuaceae; genus Calditenuis. Next base: position 4,705 of record JANXEE010000024.1, read on the forward strand.
AGAAGTGGTCGTCGAGCTTCCGAGAGTCTACTACTCGACTTGGAGCTGCGAGGTGGTACCCTCCGAGAGGTCGGTGCAGGAGGTGGAGTTCAGGGCCCTGGCGACCTCGGCCGGCGACCCCCCGGTCAGGTTCAGAGTCCAGACAGAGGAGCAGTTACCGGGGTGAGGCGATGACCCACAGGATCGAGGTGAACGGCAGGCCCTACACGGTGAGGTTGAGGGCGAGGGCATGGCCCCACCTCCAGACCCTTGCGAGGGCGCTGACCGAGACGCCTCCCAGCGACGACAGGATTGACCTAGCAGAGAGGAGGGTCCTCGAACTCTGCGTGGAACCCTACCCGGAGGGCGATGAGGACGTGGTGCTGGCGAAGTTGATGGCCCTCTACGCCTCGCTGATGAGGGAGGCGGCCGCGAGCTTTCGGGAGGAGGGAGATGCTGGCACTGGGAAGGGTGGCTGAGCGGTTCGGGAGGAGGCCATCGGAGATGCTGAGGGGGAGGATGGAGGACCTGATACTGGACGTGTTGGTCGCGAGGGAGCTGGCCCATGAGGAGGCGAGGAGGTGGAGGTCGTTCAGGAGGTAAGGGTCCACGGCCTCAAGGAGGCGCTGAGGGCCCTGAGCGCTGAAGCTCTGTCGAGATCGGAGGGCCTGCTGGTGGAATCTCTGGCCAAATTGTCGGCCTCGAGGGCGTCGTCCTACTCGCCGAAGAGGACCGGAAAGCTCGCGGCCAGCATCTCGGTCAGAAGGTTGAGCGGAATGAGGTTCTCCGTCACACCGGGTGTGAGCTACTGGCCCTACTTGGAGTTCGGAGTGAGGCCGTTCGAGCTGAACTCACGGGTCTACATCCAGGACGTAGGTTTCAGACACGTCCATGTCCACCCCGGGATAAGGCCTCATCGATTCCTGAGGAGGGCGGCCAGCGAGTCCCTGCGCGAGTTGGGAAAGCTGGCGAGGTCGTTGCTTCGTGAGCGAGTCGTATAGGATAGGAATAGAGTTCGTTGGAAGGGACGACGCAACGGATGAGATCGCATCGGTCTCTGAGGGGCTCAGGAGGCTCGGAGAGGCAAACGAGGAGCTGGTCTCGAGGGCGAAGGAGGTGGTCAGGCAGTCAAAGGAGCAGAAGACGGTCCTGAGGGCTGTTCAGGAGGAGTCGCAGGTCTTCGGGGAGAGGGCGCAGTTCGTGGCGAGGCAGCTCAACGAGGTCTCGGGGCTCGGCTCGTCGCTCTCCAGGATCATTACGTCCCTCGACGCCTCGATGACCAGGCTCCACACGGCCCAGTTGGTCCTCGCGTCGGCTCAAGAGAGGCAGACTGCTCTCCTCAGGGAGCTCAACGCCCAGTTCGGGCTACAGGCGTCATCGGTCGAGGAGGCCGGACAGGCCCTGAGGAGGATGCTGGAGACAGGTGAGGCGAGCGGACCCGTTGCGGAGCGGGTCAAGACGGCTTTGAAGGGCGTTGAGGAGGTGCAGAAGCAGCTGCAGAAGGCCAGCAGCGACGTCGAGTCGTCGTTGAGGAACTTCCAGGCCCAGCTGGTCGCCGTGGGACTGAGCTCGATCGAGCTGGTCCCGAAGTTCATGTCTGTCGTTAACGGTCTCTCGGCTGTCGTTTCGATGTCACCGGCGCTGAGCTCCGCGCTGAGTCTGGTGAGGGGAGCGTTCACGGCGCTCTACGCCTCCATGGGCCCCGTGGGGTTGGTACTGATGGGCATAGGCACAGCGGCTGCGTTGCTCGTCGCGAACTGGGAGAAGGTCGCACCGGTGTTCGAGGGCGTAGCGTCAACAGTTGGGTCGGCGCTGGGTCCGGCGCTAGAGTGGCTGCTGAACAACGTCCTCTCACCGATAGCCACGTTCCTGACATCGATGCTGGCGACGGCCCTCGAATGGGTCACCGGTCAGCTGCACACCTTCTCGATGATCGCTGAGGCCCTCTCAATGGGGCTGACGTGGCTCTGGAAGAACGTGCTCGAACCCCTGGCAGGGTTCCTCGTCGGCCAGCTAGTCAACTCGTTCCTGATTACTTCTGGATTAGTTGAAGGGGCCACTGGGGTCCTCAGCGAACTCGGCGAGACAGCCGAGTGGGTTTGGAACAACGCGCTGGTGCCCCTAGCTCAGTTCGTCGCCGAGCAGGCCGTTGCGGCTTTGAGGGCCTTCGGTCAGGCTCTGGGCTGGCTCTCCGAAGCAGCTCGTAACACGTTCTCAGCGATTCACAGGGCCGCTGAGTCCCTCCTCAAACCGGTGCTGGACCTCATCAACTCGGTGGTCTCGGGAATACGGTCAGCGTTCGCGTGGCTTCACGATCAGCTGGTAGGCCACTCCATCGTCCCAGAGCTCTGGAAGGAGGTCGTGCGTTGGACCGAATGGGGATACGGTGAGACCTTGGAGACGATGGGGAGGCTCCTCTCGTCGCTCGACGCAGCAGGCTCAGGGCCGTCGCGTTCGATAACGCTGAACGTCACGCTGAACGTTAACGCACCGTCAACCGGAGAGATGGACTGGGAGAGCGTTGCCGAGATGGTCAGCAGGGCCATGCTCCACAGGATCAGGATGGCAGGGCCCCTCTGAGGGCTACGAGTCGTTTATCTCTGGGCGGTTGAGACTCGAATCGATGCAGCACCCGCTCGAGGAACCGATAAGGTGCTTTGTGGCGGTGGACGTCTTCGCACCGGAGATCACGAGAACTATTGCGTCCATCGGAAGGGAGCTGACCGAGTCGGGACTGTTGGCCAAGCAGGTCGACCCGGAGTCGTTGCACGTCACGCTTCAGTTCCTCGGGGAGCAGCCGAAGGAGGTCGTCGAGAGGTTGAAGGAAGAGCTCTCGAACATCAAGTTCAGGCCCTTCACGGTCAGGCTTTCGGGGTTGGGGTACTTCCCCGGGGGAGGGAGGATCAACGTCGTCTGGGTGGGAGTTCACGATCCCAGCGGCGAGATGCGTAACCTTCAGAGGGAGGTGACTGAGCGGACCGCGAAGCTCGGGCTGAGGCCCGACAAGGAGTTCTCGCCTCACATCACCATACTGAGGGTGAAGGGCGTCAGGAACAGGCCGAAGGTGCTGGAGGTGATGGAGAGACACTCGAAGATCGAGCTCGGCGAGGTCGTCGTCGACCGGTTCAAGCTCAAGAGGAGCGTCCTGAGGCCCGAGGGACCCCTGTACACGGACCTGCTGGTGGTGAAGTCTTCACAGACCTGAATTCAGATCCGTTCCCTGTAGAGGGACATCGAGTTCAACGTGACCGAGATCGAGCTCATCGCCATCGCGACCGCTGCGTAAACCGGGTTCAGGAGCAGACCGAGCGGGTAAAGAGCCCCGGCTGCGACCGGTATGAGGGCCACGTTGTACGCGAACGCCCAGAAGAGGTTCTGTTTGATTTTCCTGACGGTGGACTTGCTTATGTCGATGGCCCTCACGACGTCCATCAGGTCGTCGCGGAGGAGTATGAGGCTGCCGGCCTGCTTCGCGACGTCCGTACCGGAGCCTATCGAGATCCCGACGTCGGCCTCGACGAGCGCTGGTGCGTCGTTGATGCCGTCGCCGACCATCACCACCACACCGCCGGCGCTCCTCAGCTCCCTGATGAACTCGGCCTTCTGGTGGGGAAGCAGCGATGCCTTGAACTCTTTGACGCCGATCTGCTCTGCAACGGCCCTCGCGGTCTCCTCGTTGTCGCCCGTGAGCATCAGGACCTTGACGCCCCTGGCCTTCAGCTCCCCGACCGCCTCCCTCGCCTCCTCCCTCGGCAGGTCCAGCAACCCTATCGCGCCGATGGCCCTACCGTTGACCCCCACAGCTACGGTCGTCAGTCCGGAGGCCTGCATCTCCTCGGCCTCCTCAAGGAGGGCGTGGGGGACCTCGACACCCTCTGACTCGAGGAACCTCAGACTTCCCACTACCACGGTGGAGCCGTTGACCCGCGCGGTCACACCCCTGCCGGGATGACTGCTCCCCTCCCTCGGCTCGATGAAATCTATGCCCTTCGATCTGGCGTGCTCGACTATGGCCTGCGCTATCGGGTGGTTGGAGGACAACTCGGCAGATGCCGCGTATTTCAGGACCTCCTCCTCCCTCAGCCATTCAAGCGCCGTGACCCTGAAGACCTTCGGGTTGCCGTAGGTGAGGGTTCCGGTCTTGTCGAAGACCACCACTGCGACCCTCCTGAGGACCTCCAAGGCTTCACCGGACCTGATCAGCATCCCCCTCTTGGCGGCCCTCCCAGCGCTGATCATGATGGCGGCGGGCGTTGCTATTCCCAGCGCACACGGACACGCGACGATGAGCACCGAGACGGCCACGAGCATGGAGAAGTTGAACGGCATCCCTGCCACGACCGACCAGTAGAGGGAGGAGGCAACTGCAACCACCACTACCACGGGGACGAAGACCGAGGCAACCCTGTCGGCGAGCCTCTGCAGCGGAACCCTCGAGAGTATCGCCTCTTGGACGGTCCTTATGATCTGCGAGAGCGTGGTCTCTTGGCCTGTTCTCAGAGCCCTCACCCTGATCAGCCCCGTGAGGTTAACAGTACCGGCGATGACCTCGTCGCCGACGCGCTTCTCGACCGGTACGCTCTCGCCTGTCATGGAGGACTGATCGACGCTCGTGTAACCGTCAACGATCACACCGTCGACCGATATCCTCTCGCCGGGCCTGACGACGACCACCTCACCAGCCTCAACCTCCTCCGCCGGCACGGAGACCTCCTGACCATCCCTGACCACGACGGCCCTGTCGGGGTGGAGCTCGTAGAGGGACCTCACCGCCTCCTCCGCCCTCACCCTTACCCGGTGCTCGAGAGCTCTGCCGAGTAGTATGAAACCGATGATAAGAGAAGACTCGAGGAAGTAGTACCTGTGATCCCCCTGTGGTGGCTGAACGAGCTGGGGGAGGAGCCCAAGGTCCTGCATCACAACGAGCGCGCTGTAGGCCCAGGCGGTCGTCGTCCCTATGGCGATCAGACTGTCCATGTTGGCCTGCCTGGCCTTCAAGGCGTCGAGGAAACCTCTGTAGAACCTTAGCCCCGCGACGAACTGCACCGGAGTAGCGAGAGCGAGCAGCACTAACGCTGTCAGGTGGTGGTTCTGAACGGGTTTGAGGAGTTCCAGAAGACCTATCAGGGAGCCGACCGAGAGGCTGAAGCCGACGAGGTACCTGAGCCTCCGCAGCTCGATTTCGGGCTCAAGGAACTGGAGCATGCAGGACCTGCTGCAGAAGTAATAGGACACGCCTCCACGCTCGACCTTGAACTCAGGGCTCCGCTCGTCGACGTACATGCCGCAGACCAAGTCCCGCGCCATCGAAGCAGACACGTCGTATCACCGTTATAACTTGCTCCCAAAGTCGTGAGGTTGTATGGTCAACGTCAGGAGGCACACCGCCCTGACAGCTGTCGTGACTCTGGTGGCCTACACGCTCCTGAGCTACCTGCTCCTCTCGCCGAGGGAGTCGGTTGAGGTTGGTTGGGCTGTCGAGGTGCTGCCCCACGCGATAGCCGCGGTGAACCTCACGGGGCTGATCTCGTTACAGCTTGGGTACAGGGCCATCAAGAGGGGAGACGTGAGGTCCCACAAGCTCTTCATGCTGGCGAGCTTCCTGCTCATAACGGCGTTCCTCGTGATGTACGTCTCGAGGCTGTTTCTGGGAGGAGTTGAGGTCTACAGGGGCCCGGAGGTCCTGAGGAACTTCGTCTACATCCCGGTACTCGCGATCCACCTCGCCCTCTCCATAATCTCGGTCCCTCTGGTCTTCTTCAACGTCCTGACGGGTGGAACTATTCCGATAGCTTACATCTCGCAGACACCTCACCCGAAGGTCGGCAGGATAGCGTACGCCGCGTGGTCCGTGAGCCTAGCTCTTGGGGTCGTCGTCTACATCTTCCTGAGGTACCTCAACGTCCCTGAACACTAGGGGGCTGAGGCGTCGCAGAGAGCCCTGTAGTCGCGCTCGTCCAGCTGCCATCCCGAGGCGCCGGCGTTCTCCTCGAGGTGCCTTCTCGAGACGGCCTTCGGTATCGTGATGACGTTCTCGTGGTGGATGACCCAGTTCAGCGCCACCTGAGCCGGTGTGACGCCGTACTTCGCGGCGACCCTCGTCAGCTCCCTCCCGAGCTTGGACCCCCTCTCGACCTCGCGGAGGACTCTCCCCTGAGCGAGCGGGCTGTAGGCCGTGACCGTGATCCCCTGCCTCATGCAGTGGGGCAGCAGATCGACCTCGATCGACCTGTTGAGGAGGTTGTACTCGACTTGGTTCGCGACGACGTCCGTCACCGAGAGGCAGCTCCTCGCCTCCTCCAGCAGCTCGACCGAGAAGTTGCTGACGCCTATGTGCCTTATCTTCCCGTCCTTGTAAAGCCTCTCGAGGGCCCTCATCGACTCCCTCAGAGGCACCTCATCCGACGGCCAGTGTATCATGTAGAGGTCGACGTACTTCAGCCCGAGCCTCCTCAGGCTCATCTCGCACGACCTCAGGACCTGATCGTACCTGAGGTTGGTCGGCCAGACCTTGGTCGCCACGAAGACCTCGTCCCTGGGGAGGTCCCTGATCGCCTCTCCCACGAGCTCCTCCGAATGGCCGCCACCGTACATCTCCGCGGTGTCGATGTGGGTCATCCCCAGCTGGATCGCGTACCTGATCGCATCGACGCACTCCCTGTCCCTGCTGAGATCGGGCCTGGGCCCTCCACCCATCCTCCACGTCCCGAGACCTACCTCCGTAACGAGCTCGGAGGTCTTGCCCAGACGCCTCTTCAGGACCTTCACCGGACCATCGACCCTACTCGTATTTGAGAGCCCTCACCGGGTCTATCTTGGAGGCCCTCCAGGCAGGATAGAGACCGCTCGCGATGCCGACCAGCGCACCGATGCCCATCGCCAGAGGTATCCACTCGGGTCTGATGACGACCGGCAGCGTCACGGCGGTGAAGGGCCCCGAGTTCAGGAAGAGCGCGCCGAGTAATATCCCCAGCGGAACGGCCACCAGCGAACCTATCAACCCCACGAGCGAGGACTCGAAGAGGAACATGTTGAGGACGTCGCGCCTCTTGGCACCGATCGCCCTCAGGACACCTATCTCCTTCGTGCGTTCCGTGACGTTGACCAGCATGATGTTCGCGATCCCGATGGACCCGACCAGCAGAGCGAACGAGCCTATCTGCAGGACGAAGCCCGCGAAGAGCTGGATCTGTTCCCTGATGAAGCTGACGAGCTCGCCCGTGGAGATGGTGATGAACCGGAGGTTCGGGACCTCCCTCCTCCTGAGACGCTCCGCGTCGGAGTTGGTCCGCATGTACTCGAGGACCTTGTTCTGGACCTGCTCGAGCTCCGTCACCGAGTTGACCCGGATCCCGACGACCCTGAAGACCCTCTGGACCCCCGCCCCCGGAATAGGCCGCTCGACGTCGTAGTAGTGCTCGAGGTTGAGGTACGCGGCGTTCTGGAAGATGAAAGGTATCTCCTTGATGATCCCGACGATCCGCGCCTGAACGGACCTCTTGACCCCCTCCTCGACGAAGTTGAGCTCGATGGTCCTACCGATCACGAGGTCCAGTCTCTCCTCGTCGCCGATCTCCTTGGCTATCCTCTGAGCGATGTCATAGGTCACCACGGTCTCGAACTCGTTCCTGAAGGTCCTGCCGAGGTAGAGCTGATTGGGCGTGAAGGCGTTGGGAGTTATCGCGATGATCCTGAAGCCTCCGAAACCCGAGGAGACCTGTTTCCCTCTGAACCTGATCGGGCCGTTGATGTCTGGCTGGAGGTCGCCGCTGGCGTAGACGTCCTTTACGCCCGGGATCCTACTGAGGGTCGTCATGTCCCTCTCGGATATCATGGGGGTGGGATGGATGAAGAAGCTGGTGGCACCGACTCCAGACCTGATCTCGCCGACCGTGACGGAGAACGTGTCGGGCGCGAAGAGGTCCGTGAACCTGGAGATGAAGAAGGTCTCGACGCTGGAGGACATCATGACGACGGTGATGACGGTCGCGACGCCGAAGATGACACCGAGGGTGGTGAGTATGGACCTGAACTTGTGGGCTGAGACGTTCGACCACGCGACCAGGAACAGCTCCCTGAACCTCAAGCTCTCGACCGCTCCCTACGTCATCAAGCTGATTAAAAGGACTGAGCCTGACCTACAGGCGACATCAGAAGATGCCCAGGGCCCTGCCCAGCAGGAAGACCACCAGAACGAGGATGCCGAGGGCGATGCCGGCGACGTTGACGTTGCTGCTGCCGGTCTGGATGTACCTGAAGGCCTGAACGAAGTAGACGAACGCCTTGGCGGAGGAGTAGTTGAGGCCGTCGATGACGCGTTCCTCGATGTTGCGCCTGATCCAGGAGGAGAGCTTGATGAAGCCCGTCACGAACACCAGCTCGAATGCCTGGTCGATGTAGTAGCGGTTCACCAGCAGCGTGTGTACCGGTTTGAGTGCGCCCTCTCTCACCTTCGACGGATCACTCTTACCCGAGAAGTAGAACAGGTAGGAGACGCCGAAACCGGTGACCAGCACGACACCGGAGACCACGTAGGCCAACGGATCGACTTTGATGTGCTCGACGCCGAGGTAGTGGAGGAACTCCTCCTCCAGTGGGGGAAGGCCCAGAACTGCGGCTAGGGCAGCGAGGACGATCAGGGGCACCGTCATGACCTTGGGGGACTCGTGAAGGCCGCCGTGGCCGTCGGCGTGGGCGTGGGACGGCAGATGGCCCCTGAACTCACCGAGGAAGACCTTGCTCACCCACCTCATGCTGTAGATCACGGTCAGGACGGACGCCGACACCACGAGGGCCAAGGGTATCCAGTGACCTCCCTTGATCAGCGAGTTGATGACCAGGTCCTTCGTGAAGAAGCCGCTGAGCGGCGGGACGCCGGAGAGGCTGAGGGCCCCGACGAGGGCCGTGTAGAAGGTGACCGGCATGTACTTCCTGAGACCACCCATCTGGTCGATGTCGTTGGTAGCGACCGCGTGAATCACGGAGCCCGCCGCGAGGAAGAGGAGGGCCTTGAAGGCCGAGTGGCTCAGCAGGTGATAGACCCCGGAGGCCCAGCCCGCGACCGAGCCGGCGCCGATCGCCGCGAACATCAGGGCCAGCTGGCTGATCGTCGAGTACGCCACCACCCTCTTGATGTCGTTCATGACGAGGCCCATGGTGGCCGCGAAGAGAGAGGTGAAGCTGCCGATGGTGATCATCAGCGCGTACCAGTCGGAGAGCTGTGCTGTGCCGAAGTGCTCGACCGGGACCAGCGTCCAGGAATATCTGGCCATCAGGTAGACTCCGGCCTTGACCATCGTTGCGGCGTGGATGAGCGCGCTGACAGGGGTGGGGCCCTCCATCGCGTCCGGGAGCCAGACGTGGAGCGGGAACTGGGCGGACTTACCCATCGCTCCACCGAAGGCCAGCAGCATGACCAGCCCCATGAAGCCGGGGTCGATGCCGCGGGCGTGGACCTCGTGGGCGATCTCCGAGACGCTGAGCGACCCGAACCTCGAGAAGAGGAGCGCTATTGAGGCGAAGAGCATGACGTCACCTATCCTCGTGGTGACGAAGGCCTTGATCCCGGCGAGCCTCGCCTCCTTCCTGTGGTAGTAGAAGCTGATGAGCCCGTAGCTGCAGATGCCCACGATCTCCCAGCCGATGTAGAGGCCTGCGAGGCTGTCCGAGACGACCAGCAGCGTCATGCCGCCGATGAAGAAGGTCATGAAGAACCAGTACCTCGGTAGACCCTCCTCGTGGGACATGTAACCCACGGAGTAGATCAGGATGAGGAGGCCGATGCCGTTGGCGATGGCTGCCATGAGGACCGAGAGGGGGTCCAGGAGAACGCCGAACTTCAGCTCTGTGCCGCCGGGGAGGACGAGCCACGAGGCCTCGACGACCTGAGAGGGCTTGCCGTAGACATCCGGGACCATCGAGACGGCGAAGGCCGTTGAGAGCGCAACCAGCGAGATCGAGTAGAGCTCACCGACACGCTTGCCGAGTTTGAAGAACGCGGGCACCAGCGTCGACCCGAGGATCGGTATCAGCCAGACCAGCCAGGGCGCGTAGGGCAGCATGACCCTCGGATAGCCCGCTATACTTCAGAATAAAGGCTTGACCCTGCGGAAAGGACTAGGTCGACCAGGGCGTGGAGGACGGCCCCACGGGCAGAGGCCCTCTCAGGGTTATCCCAGGCCCCTGAACTGATACGGCGATGGTCGGAGTCCAGAGGAGGGACGGGGGAGAGGAAGCGATGGGGGGCGCGCAGGTAGATGACCGGGACTCGAGAGCTCGGGCAAATGGTGATGTATACTGCGTGTCAATGTAGGGTCGTGAGGCGGCTGGCCTGGGTGGGGTTGGCGGGGGCCATCGCGGTGATGCTGCTGGTCACGCTGATGGCCGTGAACCCCGACAGGGGCGGGGCGGGCGGAGGGCCCTGCGTAGACAGGCTGGGGTTCGACGAGAGGAACGGCGTGACACTGACTCTGAGGCCGGCCTTCGTCGGAGGCGGTGTCAGGTCGATCGAGTACACGATCGTGAACAGGAGGAGCGAGCCGATCTACTTCGGCGCGCCGTACGACGTCCAGAGGTTCACCGACGGCAAATGGGTCACGGTGGACTGGATGAAGGACCGAGTCTGGATAATGATACTCTACTCGCTGAACTCCGGGGAGTCGATGACGCTTACGGTTGAGCTCCCGGAAGACATCGAGCCCGGATGCTACCGACTCGTCAAGGAGGTGATGCTGCGGGACACCACGGAATCCAAGTGGAAGGTAGAGCTGGTTGCGACGTTCGTCGTGGAGCGTTGATCCTCAGCGGCCGATGAGAGTTAAATTAGGGGCGCGTGAGAGTAACGACAGGCCGGGGTACCTCAGCTGGCTAGAGGCGTTTGCCGGACAGAGGGCCGCGCTCATAATCCCTCGGTGAGGGATGAATCGCGGTTGTCGTGGGTTCGAATCCCACCCCCGGCAGGTTCAACAGGAACCCTCATGAGATTCCGAACCAGACGTCATCAACGAAACCGGGCCCTCGTGTTGGAGGAACGGAGAGGCGATGGGTTACGAATGCGTGCTGCACGAAAAACAGTAACTCAATTAACGTAATGTCAATAGACTAAAAAAACGAGATGGAGAGGCTATGTCACGCTGTGGTGCAGGACAATGTTGCAGTTGTCGGTGCCCATGGGGCGTTTCCAGTTCCCAGAGTGGCCAGCACCGCAGTCGGGTAGGACTTGCCGCCTGCGCTGTAGAACGCAAGCTCAACCGTAACTCCGGGAGGTGGGGACGCTACGTCTACGTCACACTGCACTGTCTGACCTACAGCCACCGCAACCGGGGTTGTCAGAGTGCCTATGGCCCTTCCCTGCACGACGACCTGAATTATCGAGGTGTCTGCGGATCCGGTGTTCCTCAACCTCACCCTGAACGTGTTATCGTCGATCATAACCGCCGAGACGATCTCCAGCTTCTCGAACCTCGTGAAGACCCCGACCAGACCCGACGCCCAGAACGCCACCGCGATCGCGATCACGATCGCTACCGCAACCAGTATGACCGTCGCGACTACGGGGCTTATCGCCTTCTTTCCCCGCGTTCTCATTTCACCCTGTTTGAGCTCTATCCAGAAGATAAATATTCACACGTATGAGTCTGATGAACCGAGAGAACTAACTGACTAACGAAGTGAACCCAAAAGGCACTAACTAATATTAATAGATATGCGGTATTTTGCCGGTCAGACACGACAGTGATTAACAGTTTAGACACAGTTAACGGACTCGACACCGATCACGAACGGCCCCGAGAAGTCACCATAATTGGCCATAAACGCAGCGGGAAACCTCTTCCCAGTGGAGGTGATCACCACCAGCTCGATCGAGGCACCGACCGGTAGGTTTCCGCTGAGGCGCACGGTGCAGGTCTTCACCGCTCCGGCACCCACCTCGACACCGACAGGCAGCCGATGGTACACTCTGCCCATCAGCTCGATCGCCGAGATCGAGGAGGCCGCCACTCCCGGGTTCCTAACGGTGAACTCGATCGTCCTGCCGTCGACGGTCCTCGCCCCGGTGATTTCCAGCCTCTCGAAGGGCGTGACCTGCGCGACGAACCCCGAGGCCCAGAACGCGACCGCTACAGCGGCTACCACCGTGACGGCAATGAGGATCGCCGCCTCGACCGAGACCTCCATCCAGCACAGTGAACGAACGTCCAGTATATTTCTGGAGCGCTCTTGTCCGCCCGCTCGACACGTGGACCCGAAAAGCTTTTACCGAGTCTAGACGTAGATGAAACAGCATGGGATTCTCCGACTCCTTCGCGTCCTTCTCCTTCGCCTACTTCAGGACCTTAGGCAGTAAGATCGTCCTCCGCTTGGCTCCAGGCATACCGGATAAGCTCGACTCCACCGGGAAGCGCCTCCACCCGGAGGTCTTCGCGTCGATGGTGATGGGGGCCTTCTTCATCTCGCTCGCGGTCACCGGGGCCGCTATGGCCGCTGTATACCTGGTCACGCTGAACCCGCTCTACGTTGTCCTTCTCGTGCCCATACCGGTGCTGGTGCTGCTCTTCGGCATAGCCTATCCGTACCTCTCCGCCGCCAACACCTCGTCCATGTACGAGAGCGAGGTCCCCTACGCAGCCGCATATCTGGCAGTCATGTCCACGGGCGGCATACCGCCGTTCAAGAGCCTCGAGCGCCTCGCCGAGACCGATCTCCTCCCGAGCATCGCCAAATCGGCACAGGTGGCCCAGATACACGTCAAGATCGCAGGCGAGGACCCCGTCACGGCAATTGAGAAGATGGCCAAGGGCATACCGTCGAAGGAGTACAGGGACCTGCTGCTGGGATACGCGTCCACGCTCAGGAGCGGCGGCGACGTCGTCCACTACCTGATCCGGAAGACCGAGCAGATCTTCACTGGCAGGATGGGGACGATGAGGATCGTCGGCGAGAGGATGGGCATGCTGATGGAGGGGTTCGCCGCGATCACGATGATGCTCTCGCTGGTCCTCTTCACGATCTACATCATCTCGAGGGCCCTTCCGTCGGAGTTCATGGTGATGCCCCAGGAGCAGTTCGTGATCATAGCCTACGTGATCCTGCCCACCCTCTCGATCGTCTTCGTCTACATCGCCGACATCAGCCAGCCCAAATACCCCCAGACCGACCCGCGGCCAATGAAGGTCTTCTACCTCACGATACCGGCTGGACTGGCGTTCCTGGTCCTCTTCGTCTTCCCCTTCTTCTTAGCCGAGCTGAGGACGATACAGCCCTTCAACTTCACCTCCTCCCTCATGGTCGGGTTAAGGTCCGCGATGGGCCTCGAACCCGGCTACGAGTCGTCTCTTGCGCTCTGCCTCACCTTCATCGTCCTCTTCCTGCCGGGCGCGGTGGCCTTCAGGACCTACAGCTCCGAGAACTTCTCCGTCATCCACGGGATGACCCTCTTCCTCAGAGACCTCACGGAGGTCAGGAAGACCGGACTGAGCCCGGAGCAGTGCATAATCGACCTCTCCCGGAACTCCTACGGTGCCTTCTCTAAGAGGCTGAAGGAGATCGCGAGACAGATAAGCTGGGGAATACCGCTGAAGAAGATCTATCAGGACTTCACCAAGCGGACCTACGGCTGGCTGGAGAAGGCCGGCATGTTCATCCTGATCGACGCGATCGACGTCGGCGGTGGCGCTCCCGAGACCCTCGAGGTCCTCACGAGCTTCTCCGAGGATCTGGAGGAGATAGAGAGGCAGAAGCGCGCAACGCTCAGACCGCTCATGATGATACCGTACCTGACGGCCATTCTACTGGTAGTGGTCGTGGTCATACTGATAGTCTTCATGAGGGAGCTCCTGAAGGTCGCCAGAATGCCCATCTCGACCGCCGAGTTCATCGGTTCCTTCCTCCCGCCGGTGATCTTCATCGCCGCGATCAGCGGGCTCGTCGCCGGTAAGATCTCCACCTCGAGAATCGCAGGGGGCTTCATGCACGCCACCATACTGTCGGTCGTCTCGCTGTTGGCGATCTGGATATCCGGAGTGATGGCCGTACAGTTGTTCCAGCTGCCCTCCGTGGGTTGATTGGATCACTCAGACCTCGAAAGCTCGCTCAAGAGTCCGGAGACCACGGACGTTAAAACCTGTCTGAGAACGACGTCACTTGGCGATGAAACGTCGATGAGTTTGATGCCGAAGCTCTTGGCGATGGTCTCAACGGTCGACGGCCACTTCGCCACTGCCAGCACGTGAACCTCCTTGACCTCCTTCTCCAGCCTGAGCCAGACCGCCTCCGAGAGGACCTCGCCCGCACCCCTGTACGGGGCCCCGTAGGACAGGAAGGCCGCCACCGGTACGTCGTCTCGCTTAACTAGGAGATCCACGACGTGAGGTGTTCCCATGGAGTCCAGCAGTACGGAAGGCGCCTCTACTCTCAGCCCAGTCTCCTGCAGGAGACTGTAAAGCATCACCAGCGGCCTCTTCTCCTTCTCGAGGTACTCCTTGTACTCCGGCTTGAGCCTGAAATTGTAAAAGCGCTGATACCTTCCGTACTGAGGGTCGTAGCGATTCCCACAACTCCTGCATGTAAACTCGGTTCTAGGTATCTCGGAGACCGATCCACACGAGTTACATCTGAAGAGGGTGGAATAGAGGACGAAGGTTGAGCTCTGCGACTTGCCGACTGCACCCGCCGCGTCAGAAACGGACGATCTGACCTCCTCGCTTCTTATCCTGCACTGCGGACACTCATAATAAGCGAGCTTCATGAATGACAGTAAGGGCCCCAGATACCCGCAATTCGTGCACTGAATAACCTCCTGGCGTTCTATGTCCTCGGATTTGCAGTACATACAGGCGAGCTCGTAAAACGCATCGATGCTGTAGCACTTGGGACACGACAGCGTCTTGAAAGCGAAATCGCCCTCCAGCACACCTTTCCTCCAGAGCGAGATCAACAGCTCTAATACCGACCGCGGCTCCAGACCCAGCGACTCCTCTACCTCGCGGTATCTGCCTCCTAACGGTGCTGAGTGATCCTTCAACGGTTTGAGGGGCTTACCGTGCTCCACTAGCCACTCAACCAGCGTTAGCTCCGTATGAGAGAGGGTGATGACCGTAGGTGGTGCGTCCTGGAACTCCGGCACCTTAGTGACGATTTGCGGCTGATCGGGAGCCCGGGTAGGTTGAACGGTCGGTCCTGCGGACACCTCTTCGCTCAGTTTCGGCGAGGGGGACTGGGCCACCGTTTCGGGCGGCGGGACCTGGACGCGCCCCTCTTCACGCTGTTTGGGGACCTCGACAGCCTTCTCAGACTTCTTAGGAGTGCTCGACGCAAGCACACGCACTAACGCACCGCCCAGACCTATCGCGGGAAGAGGGACAGAGAACACGACGTGTCTTCCGACAGCGGCCAACCCTTCAGGGGTGATGAGAGCCGCAACGACAGTTCCAGCGAGCCATCCCAGCAGCACACCGATTACTGAGAGTATGTTCATGGAAAGGCGCCACATGAAGGCCATGACGACACCTAAGATCACACCGCCGAGTATCGAAGGCATGAAAAGGAAGAACTGTGACGTAAAGGAGAAAAACACCAGGGCGATAGACGTTGCAACACATCCCACAATTATGTTGACCACAAGAGGTATCAAAGTTCTAAAAACGCCCGCTGATACCTTCCTCATTTCTCTGCTATGTACTGACAATTCTCGTATATTTTTGTTTAGCACGTGTCAACTAGTGCATTAGTCTAATTTCGGTTCTGCCTCAGAACCTCAACTCCTGATTCCGGTCCAGGCGCCCCTTTAGGCGTCTTATAAGACTCTGGTTAGAGCATCCTTGGACGAGGTACGGGCCATCTCCCGTACAGGGTGCCCGGACACGTCGGCATCGGTCCGGTTTTAAACTTACAGACGAATTGGCTTATCGACCTCCATTTTATCACGTCTATTTAAGAATATTCATAAATGACAAATCGAAAGGACGAATTATTGGATCGATGGACACGGGGTAGGCCGGGTGTTGAACGCATCGAACCGCCTCACCGACGTGACGATCTTCATGTCCAGCATCGCGCTATCGACCGCGCTATCGACCGGCTTGCAACCCCTCCTCCCCTATTTCATCAGAGGCCTCGGTGCTACCGTTGAGCAGGTCGGTCTGGTGCTTGCCCTCTCGAGGGTGATGTACCTCGCACTCTCACCAATAGGCGGGGTTCTAGCAGACTTGTGGGGGAGGAAGACCGTACTGGTAATATCACCGTTGGTCGCGGGCGTTGCTTATCTTCTATTGGCCGAGTCGACCGACTGGCCCTCATCGATAATCCCGCTGACGCTGATCATGCTCCCCGTAGCGCTCACGGGACCGGCCGTCTTCGCTTACATAGCCGACCTCTCGTCCGCGGAGAAGTACGGTCGATTTTACGGCCTGTACTTCGGTGTCGTCAACGCGGCCACCGTCGTGGGGTACCTGATTGCCGGACCACTCGTCGAGGTCAGCGGTTATAAGGCCGTCTTTCAAGTCACCGCACTGACGCTCCTCTTAAGTGCGGCCCTGCGGATCGCGCTGAAGGAAACCCGTACCCGAAAGGACTACACAACGATGGATCTCAGCCTCCTGCTGAAGAGCTCTGTGAAAGCGACATCTAAGGGACCGCTGCCAGCTCTCATCACGCTCAGGAGCCTGAACCTTGCGCAGATATGGGTTCTGACCGGAATCGTCATACCGCTCGTCGCCAGAGACGTGGCTCAACTGAGCGAATCGGACCTGACCATGATGTTCGCGATCGAATCGATCGTCTTCGCGTCCCTCTCCACGCTCGGAGGCAAGTTGGTAGAGGGTGAGAGGTGGTTCCTGTTCATCTGGTTGGAGATAGTACTGCGCTCGTTGAGCGTGTTGGTCCTCATAACAATAAGCACGTGGTTCGGTGTTTTACTCGCGCTGCTTCTGGGATCCGGTTTAGCCATCTTTATCCAGCCATTCGTTGACTCCAGAACTTCTGCTATCGTCAACGGGTCCATAAGGGGAGGAGTCTGGGGGATACAACAATTGCTGTACAATGCGTCTATAATAGTCGCCACTTATGGCGCCAGCCTCGTGTGGGATACGCTCGGCTATCGAATCGCTATATGGTTCACCATGCTGCTGGTGATGTTCATGGTCCCGGTATTCTATCAAATCCGTCGCCGGATTACTTTGGCAGATGCGCGGTGATCTTTTCCATATTACCGTTCAAAAACGCACTGTTGATCACAAAAATGAAAAACTGTTAGGGGACAGGACCGAGAGCTTAATCTTTTGGATATTGGTGTATTATCAGATGGCCTCTGAGGAGATAAAGTCGAACGTTCTGGCCGCACTGGCTGAGCTTGCCTTCTCGGGCACGACCCTCATCAAGCCCATGTTCGACTCGCAGTCCCCGACCGGAGTATCCTATCCCGACGCTGATATGGCTTTTAACACTAAGGGCGCCGAGACCGAGGAATTGCTCGATAATCTGCACAGGGCCGGCATACTGAAGAGGACCCTTTTAGATGTCATAAGGGCATGTCCGGTATGCGGACACGTCGATGTGGAGGCAAGGGAGGCGTGTCCGAGTTGTAAGTCCCTGAACTTGACGGTTGAGGACCGTAAGGTGGTCTGCATTAACTGCGGGACAGTATCCCAGTCTCCCGAGTTCCTGTTGCACTGCGGCAAATGCGGAAACCTATTCCCCCAAGAGGCAGCTAGGTTGCGCCCGCTCTTCGCCTATCTGATCGCCAAGTCGGCGCTTATGGACCAGCGAGGAACCCAGAGGACAAACGTGATAGAAATAACAGGGAAACTAGTGATACACGCCTCGTTAATGGATGAGATGAGGAGGGTCCTGGAGAGCATGACCGAGCGTATCGAGAAGACCGTCAACAAGCTGATCGAAGCGTCAGGTCAGGTAGAGACAATCCCACAGGTGACCACTCCGACCAAAGTTTTCACTAGGACTGGCCTATCACCCGCGTTGAGGAAGACCCTGAACGCACTCTCCCAGGTCGGAAGCGCAACGGCCGAAGAGGTCGCATCCCTGACCGGAAGGACGAGACCTCTCGAGAGCGTCTATCTCAACCAGCTGGTCTATATGGGGTACGTTACAAAGGAGCGGAAAGGACAGAGGATTTACTTCAGGCCCTTGAACCCTGCGATGGTGGAGATGAAATGAACCGAGCACCGTTGAGAACGGATTGGCAACCCGTTTCCGTCCCTCACCACGAGGGAGCTGTATGATCTGCCGCGGAGCGAAGCGGCCGACGCCGTATGGAACGCAACAATTAACTGAAACTCGAGGCAGATCGGGAACGCGGGTGTTTAGATGTCCACTGGGTATACCTTTTTCACGTGACGCGGTGATGGCTAGGACCAGAACATCGATGGGGTTTATCGGTCATCGAACTCGTGTCGCGGTTAAAAGTCATTTGGGGATCTCGCCAGCCGTTGCGACCGCGATTCTGGCTAGCGTCACCCTTTTCCTAGGTATTTTACTCATCACGCTCAGTACCGGCTGGTTCAGCGTTAGCGCGACCGATCTGAATTTACAGGCCAACCGCGAGATACAGTTGATCAGGACTTCTGGGTTGCTGGTCTTCGAGAGCGTTAGGTACGCAGCAAACCCAGCTAATCGTAGTGCAATAGTCAGGAACGTCTCCGAAGTCGAGTTATGCGTGACCAGAGTTGAGTTGATCCACGAAAACGGCACCTTGGCTGGGGTATGGCCTACTCCCCCTGTGAGGTGGGCGAGGTGTGACCCGACTGGACTGAATCCCATAAGGTCCAAACAGAGCCTCGAGCTCAGCGCAACGAGGGGGACCATACCGCCTTGCATCGACTGCAGCCCCGGAGATCGAATCAGGCTGAGTGTTTGGTACATCGCGAGATCACTTTACGATCAAAACGACCCTGCGAACTCTGCGGACGAGATGCGCTTCACTGAGACTGTGATCGTCTTCCCAGGAACGAGGAGAGTCGGAATGTGCACTGCAAATTTGGGTAGCAGGTATGTAGTCCTGAGCTCCATCGACCCGCTCACGAACTATAACAACGGTCGAATAATGGACAGCCCCAACGACAAGGTTTACTTCGGTTTCTCACATCCGACACCAGCAACAGACAACCCCGTGCACTTCGGAGTTAAACTAGTGGGACGCGATAACGTCGTAGTCATAAGTGGTGACCTGAGGATAGATGTGCCATACGAGCAAGCCATCGGTGGAGCAGCTGGCATATCAACGCCCTTCATGGCAGTCGTCAGCGGTTCCTATCAACCGGTTCCATGGGAGTTTTACTTCGACAGAACCGATGACGGAGTGTTGCACGTCTCAGACATCCGGCTGATAACACAGTACCGCACCTACCTGAGCGAGTTTCCGATTCTAGCGAGCGTTCAGCTGACACTGGGCAAATTATACGGTGTGGTCGTGCATGGTTTGATCGTTAAAGTGTATTTAACTGATTGTAATGGCAATCTTCTAACGACCCTGTCCTTCACGATCTCAGCGGGAAGAGAGGAGGAGTGGATCACCGTGTTCATAGACGTCCCTGAGATAATTGAGGTTACCGAGCTGGCGAGAGTGGAGGTGCGCTTCAGATGACCCGGAGGAGGACTCACGGGGACTCGGACGTGGTCTCAACGGCCATCGCCCTCTCGTTGGTCGTTGCAGTAGGAATAAGCTTGCTCATCCTCCTCAACTCCAGAGCTATGATCAGCCGACAAGAAGCGGTCGAGGACCTGAACAGAGACCAACTCTTGCTGAGATCGTTGCTCGCTGCGGATTACGCGCTGTTCCCCGATCCGAGATATGGGGAGGGCTCAGGCATTGGTGTGATCAAGTTGAGAAACGTTGGAGACGTGCCAATAACGATATTCAGGTTTATCGTGTACAGAAACGGATCTGTCTCCTACGATTCAGGAATCAATCCTTCGATGTTCATAACGCTCGGAGTGAGGTCTGAAGGAGAGAGAACGGAGGAGACCAGGTTCACATGTCGTGGTTGCAGGGCCGGTGACCCGATACTCGTGACGATTCACTACGTTCCCACCGCACTGATAAACCCGGCAGACCCTACCACGATCGATCCGCTCTACAGGACGATGCTCTACAAGGTAGCTGAGTTCAAGCCGATCGTACCTCAGGCACTAGCTTCCCCCATCTGCCCGATACCGAATAACTGGATCTTCATCGAGTTCGTGGATCCTGTGGAGGAGATGATTAGAACGCAGGGAGGTCCTATTCAGGCTGTAATTACTAACAGGCTGAGGTTCAGGGTGACTATGGCCAGCAACCCCAATCTGGACGCAACGATCAACATCGTGGTAACCGACGGCACTAACCAGATGACCGGATCGGTGCAAATATCTCCGCCCTATCCGAGGCAATACGAGGTCGAGCTAAGAGGCCCGGTTCTGCGGTATCCCGTGTCGATTCGATTCACGTCTGATACTGTAGACATACGTCCGGAATTGTGGAGGTTCAACACCGACAGCGAAGTCCTTATGCCGGATTATATGCGCCTCAGCGTAGACAACCTCAACAACTTAGTTGTAGGTCTGTTGGCGTCAGCTTACGCGACCGAGGACACGTCTGCGACGGTGCGCGTGGACGCTTACTGCGGCACCGAAACCATGCACCATGTGGCGAGAGGAGAGACCGTCTTGGACTTCGAGGTGAGGGGGACGAACTACGTCGCCACCCAATCTATGGGATATCTCAATCCAACCGTTCAGATGGCCCTGATACGCGTTGTAGAGATGACCTTCAGCGACGTCACGGTAATCGTTTGGACGACAGCCACGCGATACGTCACCACCACTACCACACAGACACTCACCAGCTTCAGGACCACCACGGTTCCGAGGACGACGGTAACTACGACGTCCACCAGCGTGGTGACCGCCTCAACGACTTGGGTAGTTTCAACCACAACGACCACAACGAATACTACTTCAACGTCAACATCATGGGCCACGTCATGGACGACGACAACTATCATATTGACGAGTACAACGAGTATACCAACCGCAACAACGACGATAACACTAA